>NZ_FQUY01000045.1 GCF_900129195.1 Desulforamulus putei DSM 12395 | reverse complement strand
TTAATATTCATTGGGCAGCCGGTCCAGCTGTTCCTTGGTGAACACCGGGCCGTCCTTGCAGACATATTTGCTGCCCACGTTGCAGCGGCCGCACATGCCAATGCCGCACTTCATCCGGTTTTCCAGGCTCATGATGATCCGGTCCGGGGTGAAGCCGCATTCTACCAGTACCGGCAGGGTGAATTTAATCATCACCGGCGGTCCGCAGATGATGGCATAGTCGCTCTTGGGCGCCACTTCTTTGGTGACGGTGGGGATGAAGCCCACGCGACCGGTCCAACCTTCCACTTCCCGGTCAATGGTGGTGATCAGGTTGATGTCGCTCCTGGCATCCCATGCCGCCAGTTCGTCCTTGTACAGCAACAGGCCGGGGTTCCGGGCACCGTAGATGACGGTCAGGTCGCCGTAGTCCCCACGGTTGGCCGGGTCCAGGATGTACTGGATGGTGGAGCGCAGGGTGGTGAAGGCAAAGCCGCCGCCGATGATGGTCAGGCTTTTGCCCTTCAGCTGCTCCAGCGGGTAGCTGTTGCCCAGGGGTCCCCGGACGCCTACGATGGTCCCTTCTTCCAGCATGTGCAGGGCGGTGGACACCACGCCCACTTTGGCCACGGAGAATTTCAGAATGCCTTTCTCGGTGGGGGAAGAGGCAATGCCAAAGGGGGCTTCCCCTTTGCCGTAAACCATGACTTCCGCAAATTGCCCGGGCCGGTATTGGAAGTTCTCGGCATCTTGTTCGTTTAAGAATTCAAAGGTGAAGGTGTGAATTAACTTGTCGGATGTCTCGGTGAAGTTTTTCACCAGTTTCATCGGCAGCGGTAGATAGGGGTTTCTCATCTTTTTTCAACCTCGCTTCCGCTAGTCCAATGCCCGGATATCAGCCAGGGCCTGGCGAATATCCAGGTTTACAGGACAGTTTTTGATGCACCTACCGCAACCAACGCAGGCGGTGGCGTTGTATCGTTCTACAAAGTAGTTGAATTTGTGCATGAGTCTTTGTCTCCAGCGAGCTTTGCCGTTGGGTCTCGGGTTGTGGCCGGAGCCGTGCAGGGTGAACAGCGGGAACATGCAGGCATCCCAGTTTCTCACCCGGCAGCCGTTGCAGTCTTTGGCCTCGTCTGCAATGTCAAAGCAATGGCAGGTGGGGCACAGGTAGGTGCAGGCGGCGCAGCCCAGGCATTTTTCGTGCAGCCGGTCCCAGAAGGGATGTTCAAACATGCCTCCCAGTTTGTCGCTCAACCCTTCGATGTTAATGGTTCCGTCGGCTTTGACTTCTTGCTGCAGTTTGGCCGCAGCGGCTCTGGCTTCTGCGCCGGCTTCGGCCAGGCCAAGTTTGGCTAAAAGTTCTTTGCCCTTTTCGCTGATACCTTCCACCACATAGGCTTCGCCAATGTCGGTCAGGAAGATGTCGCTGCCTTCTTTGGAGAAGGGTCCGCAGGCCATGCTGCTGCAGAAGCAGGTGGCCGCCGGTTCGTTGCAGCCCAGTCCCACGATCAGGGTGTTATTCCTTCGGGTCAGGTAGTAGACATCTTCGTACTGGTCGTTTTTAAAGACGTTGTCCAGCAGCACCAGGGATTTGGCGTCGCAGGGACGCATGCCGAATACGATGGTGGACGTCGGATCAACGTTGTCTTGCATCCTTACTCCTTCAGCATCCACGGTGTAGTTGAACAGCTCTTCGGACTGAGGGAAAAGGATTTCTTTGCCGGGTTTTTTGGTGTTGGCATAGGTCAGGCAGGCTTCTTCTCCGCTTTTAATGGCCGCGAATTCCACCAGGCCGTTCTTTTTCACCGGCGCCATCACCCGGTATTCAGCTGCCAGTTTGTCAAGTAAACTTGGTATTTCGTTTTTGTTTATGATCATCCTTTTTCACCTCACTCCTATAGCAAGAAGTCTTCTTTGTCTTCGAACTTGAAGGTATTTAAGGCCGGTGGGTCTTCCAGGCTGACGCCCGCTTCGGCGCCAAAGAGTTCTTTGACGTCTTTGACCATCTTGCGGTTTAACAGGGATAGTTTGATGCCCATGGGGCAGGCTCTTTCGCAGGCGCCGCAGTCCACACAGCGGCCGGCCAGGTGAAAGACTCGCACGGCCTGGAAGAGGGCGTTGTCGTCCACGCTCTTGGCGCTTTTGCCAATCCAGGCGGGGGATCCGCAGTCAACGAAGCATTCGCTGCAGTAGCACATGGGGCAGGCCTGCCGGCAGGCGTAGCAGCGGATGCATTTTTGCATTTCTTGGGCGATGTAGGCGTTCCGCTCTTCGGCACTTAAGGCTTCAAAGGCTTCGATGTCGCCGTAGTCGGCTTCTCTGGCCGGAACGGCTTCGCCGATCAGTTCGTCAAAGAGTACCGGGGTGTTGTACCGGCAGGTCTTGCAGGAGCCGAACATGACGTCGGCTTTGGCGACGGTCTGTTCGAAGTCTTTGCCCTTTAGTATCAGTTCGGCGCCGGTGTCGGTGACTTCCAGGATGTCTTTGCCGCCCACCAGTTCGCAGATTTGTTTGCGGTCCACCATGCCTTCGCAGGGTACGCCAATGATGGTCAGGTTGTCTTTGTTGATCTGGCCTTCTTTGATGAGGCCCACGATGGCCCGCACGTCACAGCCTTTGGCGATGACCGCTGTTTTTTCCGGGCGTTTTCTCAGAAAGTTGGCCAGGTTGTTTTCGCAGGTGGCGCTCCAGATCAGGTTTTCTGCCTCTTCAGGGGTTCTGGCAAAGTACGGGGTGCTGCGGAGGGGCAGACTTCCCTGGGCAAATCCCACCACCAGGTCCACTTTTTTGTCGGCTAAAAGTTTTTTGGCAGTTTCTCTTATCTTTTCGGTTGTGTTCATTCCCTCTCACCTCACTCCGCTTTGCGAAATAGTCCCTTGTTGGGCCCCATGGCTTTGACTTTGCCGGTTAAGTCGGTAATGAGTTCCGCAAATCTTGCCCCTTCGGAGGCGGATACCCAGGTGAAGTTGACACGGTCCTTTTCTATGCCCATGTAGTTTAACAGGTTCTTTAACAGGGCGAATTTACGACGGGCTACCAGGTTGCCACTAACATAGTGGCAGTCGCCGGGGTGTCAACCGGAGGTCAGTATTGCATCAGCGCCGGATCTCAGGCCGGCAATGATAAACAGCGGGTTGATGCGTCCGGAGCAGGGTACGCGCACAACGCGCACGTTCGGGGGGTATTGCAGCCGGCCTACCCCTGCCAGGTCTGCGCCCGCATAGCTGCACCAGTTGCAGAGAAACGCGACAATTTTGGGTTCTTGTTCGGCCATTTTCTTCCCTCCTGTGTCAGCTGTCAGCTACAGCTTTCAGCCATCAGCTTTTTGGCTGTTGGTTTTGTGCTTTTGGTTTGTATTTTAAGGTGTTTGTTTTAGATAGTTCTTTAGGTAGGTTTTTGGGTCGTTACTCTTGGGTCTTGGGTTGTCTTAAGTTCTATGTGGTAGCTACCCCGGCGTGGTATTATCCACGCTCGCTCCGCAAAGTCGCTCGCTGCGGATAACACCATGCCTCCGGGTTAGCTATTTAATGTTTTCATCGGTGGTACCCTGTTTCAGCGGTAACGATGTCTCCGCAGGGTCGGCTTTTTTCTTTAGGTCAGGCGGTGCTGCGCACCGCTCTGACCTCGTCTTTCTGTTGTGTCCGTTCGGTACAACTCCGGGGCTTTTACCAGCCCTCTAAGGCCAGCGGCTAATGGCTAACGGCCAAAGGCCTGACCCCAAAAGCTGACGGCTGATGGCCGACAGCTGAAGGCTGGACCCCAGAGGATGACCCGCAGGTCTACCAGCTTACCGCCTGCACCATGGCGATGATCTGCTCGTTGCTGCAGCCTTTGACGTTGATGGCGCCGCAGCGGCAGGAGGAGGAGCAGGCGCCGCAGCCTTTGCACAGGGCCGGGTTGATTTCGGCGGCGGTGTTGCCCCGTTCGTCGGTGACCAGGGTGGCTGCTTTGGCCGGGCAGACTTCCACGCAGACGCCGCAGGCCATGCACTTGCGTTTGTTGACAAAGGCTGCCTTGCCGTCGGTCTGGATGTTTTGTTTGGCCAAGGCGGTGGCGGCACGTCCCGCTGCGGCTTTGGCCTGGGCGATGTTTTCTTCCAGGTTTTTGGGCCCGTGGGCCAGGCCGCACATGAAGACGCCGTCGGTGCCAAAGTCCACCGGCCGCAGTTTCAGGTGGGCTTCCAGGAAGAAGCCTTCAGCGTTTACCGGTACTTTGAACAGTTTGGACAGCCCGGTGTTGTCGTTGGGTACGATGGCGCTGGCCAGGCCGATGATATCCGCGTAGATTTCGATGGGCCGGTTCAGGACGTGGTCCACGAAGGTTACTTTGGTGCCGGTGGAAGTTTCTTCTACCTTCGGTTTGTTGTCTACGCTGTATCGTACGAAGATGACGCCCTTGCGGCGGGCTTCGGTGTACAGGTCTTCGAAGTAGCCGTAGGTCCGGATGTCACGGTACAGGATGTAGACGTTGGCGCCCGGCTTCATTTCTTTGATTTTCAGGGCTTGTTTGATGGCCTTGGTGCAGCAGATGCGGCTGCAGTAGGGCCGCTCGTCGTCCCGGCTGCCCACGCACTGGATGAAGACGAAGTTGTTGGAGTTCTTGAGTTTGCCTTCGGCAATCATGCTTTCCAGTTCTAACAGGGTGTGCACCCGGGTGTTGTGACCGTAGAGGTATTCCTTCGGCTTGTATTCGGCTGCGCCGGTGGCGATGATGGCAACCCCGTGCTTGATTTGTTCTCCGTTGGAGAGTTCGGTTTCGTAGTTGCCCATGAAGCCGTGTACGTCTGTCACGGTTGTGCCGGTGTACACTTTGATTTTGTCATGGTTCTTAACTTGGTCAATCAGTTGGTTCAGGTAGGCTTGAATGTCTTCGCCGCCCATGCCGTAGCGGATGCGTTTAGCGATGCCGCCCAGTTCTTCCGCTTTTTCCACCAGGTAGACTTGGTAACCCTGGTCGGCCAGGTTGAGGGCTGCGTTCATACCCGCCACGCCGCCGCCTATGACCAGCGCGTCGTGGTTCATGGGCAGGGTGATGGGTTGTACAGGTTCTAACAGGGCTGCTTTTTTAACGGCCATTTTGACCAGGTCTTTGGCTTTTTCGGTGGCTTTTGCCGGTTCGTTTTGGTGTACCCAGGAGCAGTGGTCCCGGATGTTGGCCATTTCAAAGAGGTGCGGGTTTAAGCCTGCCTCTTTCAGGGTTTCCTGGAACATGGGCTCGTGGGTACGCGGGCTGCAGGAGGCCACGACGATGCGGTTTAAGCCGTATTGTTCAATGGCTTCTTTTATTTGGGCGCTGGCGTCCTGGGAGCAGGCGTATAGTTTGTCGGTGGCATATACAACGCCCGGCAGGGTCCTGGCGTATTCGGCCACCGAGGGTACGTCTACGACGCTGCCGATGTTGATGCCGCAGTGGCAGACGAAGACGCCGGTGCGCACGATTTCTCCCGCCACGTCTTTTTGTGCCGGGTATTCTTTGACTTTGGTCAGGGTGCCTTTGGCTTCCGCCAGGAGTTTTTGGATTTCTCCGGCGGCGGCGCTGGCCTGCATGACGGTCTCAGGAATGTCTCTGGGGCCGCTGAAGGCGCCGGCCACGTAGATACCCGGTTTGTTGGTGGCCACCCCGGTCAGTTGCGGTACCGCCGCAAAGTTGTATTGGTTCAGTTCTACGCCCAGCTGCTTGGCCAGTTCTACTGCCGCTTTGTTGGGTTCTAAACCTACGGACAGTACCACCATGTCGAATTCTTCGGTAATAACTGTACCGTCTTCCAGGGCGTAGCGAATTTTAACGTTGTCGTTTTCGCCGGGGTCCAGGCCGTAAACGCGGCTCCGGATGAAGTTGACGCCGTATTGTTTTTTGGAGCGCTCGTAGTATTTTTCAAATTCTTTGCCGTAGGTCCGCATGTCCATGTAGAAGATGCTGGTGTTCAGGTCGTAGTCAGCATGTTCTTTGGCAATGACGGATTGTTTGATGGCGTACATACAGCATACTGAGGAGCAGTAGCCATGGTTGATCCGGCAGTTCCGGGAGCCTACGCACTGGATCCAGGCGATCTTGGCGGGCTCTTTATGGTCGCTGGGCCGCACCAGGTGGCCGCCAAAGGGGCCCGATGCGCTCAGGATGCGTTCGAATTCCAGGGAGGTGACGACGTTTTTCAGTTCGCCGTATTTGTATAGTTTCAGTTGTTCCGGGTCGAAGGTTTCAAAACCCGGTACCAGCAGAATGGAGCCTACTTCGATTTGGGTTTCTTCGTCCTGCATGTGGTGGTTGATGGCTCCGGCCTGGCATACTTTTAAGCATTTGCCGCAGAGTTTGTCGTTGTTCAGGTTTTTAAATTTCAGGCATTTGCTGCTGTCGATGGCGTAGGCGTTGGGATAGGCCTGGGCGTACAGTTTGTAGATGGCTTTCCGCTTGCTTAATCCCTGGTTGAAGGCGTCGTCTACTTTGACCGGGCAGGCATCGGCGCAGCTGCCGCAGCCGGTGCATTTGGCCACATCAATGTAACGGGCTTTGGTTTTAACGGTGACTTTGAAGTTCCCTGGTTCTCCTTCCACCCCCGTTACTTCGGAGTTGGTCAGGGTCTTTACATTCAGGTGTCTCCCGCAGTCTACCAGCTTGGGAGACAGGATGCACATGGAGCAGTCGTTGGTGGGAAAGGTTTTGTCCAGCATCGGCATGGTCCCGCCAATGGCCGGCTCTTTTTCCACCAGGTACACGTAGTAGCCGGATTCCGCCAGGTCCAATGAGGCCTGGATACCGGCTATGCCGGAGCCCACCACTAATACGGCTCCTGTTTTATCAGGCTTTTTTATCATCTCTGCATCACACCGTCCTCCTATTTACGCTTTTCCGGGGGAGTAAAAAAACCCCGATAAATACACTTAACCCCTTGGTGGGGAATTTTAAAATCAATTTTTATTAATTGTAAAATCCGGAGCGCGGTTCATTTTAAGGAACCATTCAAAGTATGGTACGGAGGCTTCACCTCCTAATAAATTATGTAACCGGTTAACGAACAAGCGGATCGCTTGTACTAAACTTAACAAATACAGGTGTATCTTATGGCAGCGGGTCCTATAACCGGACGGCTTGTCTTAGTCCGGCCCCTTTGGATAATCCAACTTTCACAGTCACCTGCCTGACAGGTCAGCGTAACGAAGATACTATTTATGGTGTAATCAGTCAGAAGTTCCATTATTCATATAAATTTCCATGGGTAAATCCATAACTGTATACAATAAACTTGTAAGTACCGTAATTTCGGCACTTTTGTCCTTATGGCTAGTATATAGTTTCTTCCAACTAGTGTCAATTATTTTAGAATATTTTAAAAACGTTCGCTGTTTTCGAATATATTAATGCAGCTAAAAAGCAGAATAAGTACATGAATTTCGCTGTGGCTATTTGTCTAAATTGGCATAATATTCTGCTATCGTTCAGTAAAAAATCAAATCCCTTCTAAAAATACTTATGAAGGGATTTGTCCGGTTATTCGGGTCGGGATCATTCTACCGTCAAACCTTTAGCCGCCCGGATAAGCAGTGAAACTGTCCGGGTGTTTCATTTATCTAATGTTATAAAAAACGTCCCTGCCGCGATACCTGGCCAGTTGGCCCAGTTCCTCTTCAATGCGCAGCAGCTGGTTGTACTTGGCCACCCGGTCGGTCCTGGAAGGAGCGCCGGTCTTGATCTGCCCGGCATTGGCGGCCACGGACAGGTCGGCGATGGTGGTGTCGTCGGTTTCGCCGGAACGGTGGGAAACCACGGCGGTGTAACCGGCCCGCTTGGCCATTTCAATGGCGTCCAGGGTTTCGCTGAGGGTGCCGATCTGGTTCACTTTGATGAGGATGGAGTTGGCCACCCCGGCTTTGATGCCTCTGGCCAGGCGCTCGGTGTTGGTGACGAACAGGTCGTCTCCCACCAGTTGGATTTTTTGGCCCAGGGCCCGGGTCAGTTTGGCCCAGCCCTCCCAGTCGTCTTCGGCCAGCCCGTCTTCGATGGTGATGATGGGGTATTTGTCCACCAGTCTCCGGTAGAAGTCGATCATTTCATCGGCGGTATAGGTGACTCCTTCGCCCGCCAGGGTGTATTTGCCCTCTTTGTACAGTTCGCTGGCGGCTACGTCAAGGCCCAGGAGGACGTCCTGCCCCGGCTGGTAGCCGGCTTTTTCGATGGCTTCGATGATGACAGCCAGGGCTTCTTCGTTGCTCTTGAGGTTGGGGGCAAAGCCGCCTTCGTCCCCTACGGCGGTGTTGAGTCCCCTGCCTTTCAGCACGGCCTTCAGGTTATGGAAGATTTCCGCTCCCATGCGCAGGCCTTCGGAGAAGCTGTCGGCTCCCACCGGCAGGATCATGAATTCCTGGATGTCTACGTTGTTGTCGGCGTGGGCGCCGCCGTTGAGGATGTTCATCATGGGTACCGGCAGTTCTTTGGCGTTGACGCCGCCGATGTATTGGTAGAGGGGCAGCCCGCAGTAGTTGGCCGCCGCTTTGGCCGCTGCCAGGGATACGCCCAAAATGGCGTTGGCGCCCAGTTTGCTTTTGTTGGGGGTGCCGTCCAGTTCGATCATGCGGCGGTCGATGCCGATTTGGTCGGTGACGTCCATGCCGATGAGTTCCGGGCCGATGATTTCGTTGACGTTGTCAACGGCTTTGATGACTCCTTTGCCCAGGTAGCGTCCCTTGTCGCCGTCCCGCAGTTCCACCGCTTCGTAGGCCCCGGTGGAGGCGCCGGAGGGTACGGCTGCCCTGCCCACGGTACCGTCTTCCAGCCATACTTCGGCTTCCAGTGTGGGGTTGCCCCGGGAGTCCAGTATTTCCCGGGCGAATACATCACTGATGATGGTCAAGGTTCATACCTCCTATGTTTAAGTTTGTTTTAGTATTACAGTCTGTCAGGCAATGTAAAACAAGCTGTTTGTCTGGGCTTTGAAGTCTTTCTTTGGGGTCCCGTCTGGGCCCATGGGCATTCCTTTGT
>NZ_FQUY01000051.1 GCF_900129195.1 Desulforamulus putei DSM 12395 | reverse complement strand
CCGCTGCTCTCCTTTCGGAGAACCGTCTAGTCAGCTAGTTTCCCCTGCCCCCGCCAGGGCAAGCCCCCACTTCTATAAGTGGGGGTAGTTGACCCGGGAAAACTAACCCTACGAAAAACGGTAACAGCTTAATATATGCACTCAGCCTTTGGATTAGCAGTACAACTTAGCTTCGACAGTAACTAAACACTAACCCCTCGAAAAGCGATAACAGTATCGCATATGCAGTCAGGCTTCGGCAATCTGGATGTCTCAAAAAAAAGGTGGTCATCACCAACAAGTGATGACCACCACCTCAATATACTCAATATACTCCAAGGAATTTTGCGCCCTGGAAGCCTTGTAAATAAAGGCACGAGAAACCCTTCTACACGCTACTGGGTCTAGAAAACCACGCTACTGGGTCTAGAAAACCACGCTACTGGGTCTAAAAAAACACGCTACTGGGTCTAAAAAAACCACGCTACTGGGTCTAAAAAATTATTCTTCGACTAAAAGTTTTACTTTAATTTTTACAGGTTTTCCAGTGTGTTCATCTTTTTGATATTCAATAATTCTTTTTCGGGACATAGACCCCAATACGTTTTCTACTGTATTCTGTGTCTCCTTCGGCCATCTGCCATGAACATTCATTATTTCAGCAAGTGTCTCTAAATGCAACTCAGCCTTGTTTCCACTTCTGGCGGATAGGTAGTACACTAAATTTTTGGCAGGTATAACCTGTTTGCGCGGCAAACTGCGTGCTTTATCTAGTGCGTTTCTAGGAACCAGACACGTACCAGATAACTCCAATAATTTCCGGTATTGTGGTGATAACACTATTTCCAAGCTTCTTTTCCGAAATGGGAGCGGCTTTAGGTGGTCTATATCTTTGCCTATATGTGTTACAGCCACAGTGTAGTCGATAAAACCAAAGTTGATTGTGCCCCACTTAGCCACAGTACAATCTTGCCGAATTTCTAACGGAACTTTCTGCTCTTGGATAGTATATGATCGTAAAATAGCAAATGAAAGATTAATCCGGTCAAAGTTTTCACCGTTTGGTGAAATACCAATTAATTTACATAACTGGCTAAACGTGGTCACAATTTTTAGGGAGTTCGGGTTCTGTACATAAAGAGTGGTAACGGCAGCCAGTACATCCCGCGCAAAATAGAGATTGTCTAGGTCACTAGCTAACTCACGCGGGATAACAAAATTTCTTGTAGGTTGTTTATCGTCAGTCCAATGATACACGATAGCACTTGGGTAATATTCGTTTTTGTGGTTCGGTATATTTTTTTTTACCTCTCTCTTTATGTTTCCGTGTTCGGTATCTTTTTTACTTGGCGGCCGAAAAACATACGGGTCCCGCGAAAAATTTTTTTCTGAATGTAGCTTATCACCAGTGTTTTTTTTCGCCATGTTTACTTATCTCCATTGCCACATTTATTTGGACATTATTACGGGTGTCATTGAATTCGTGAAAAGCGAAAAGGCTTCGGTTTGGTCGGCGTCCTTTATCGTTGCAAAACCTGATATATCACGGTTAAAGGTTTGATAAATCATTTCGATTACTTCTATCCTGTTAAGCTGTTTGGAATGTATTCCAAGCCCCTCAAACGTACCCCTTATTATTACAGAAAGCTCGGTTAAAGAATCAATAGCGACAGACCTTAACTCATTGGTATCTGTGGCTTTAGCCCGGTTAATCGGTATTGCCGATGTAATTGCACTTAACAATGGAGAGTCAATTTCAATCCCACTTTCTACTCCTTCAGAATAAGCATCTACTTTTAAAATAAAGTAATACTTTCTTTCACGCATCATTTTTCCATCGGTCTTTTCCTGAAGGTATTTAATCAGCCCGTCCCTTTGGGCAGAGATGGCGTCTTTAAATTTATCGGGATACTTATAAGATTTTAGATTATCGGTGTAATCTTTGAGGTTGAGGTACATAGTTTGAATGAGCTGGGTAAAAGGAAGATGGATGGTATTCATCAGGTTTCTATACCCCATCCAGATGGCTCCTTGTTCCTCCAGCGACCGCAGAGAAAAATTAATTGGCTCAACCTCGATAACCAGACGAAATTTAAGATCATCCAATTCAATTATTCCATCAGGGGTTATATCTTTGTAATTGATTAAGTCCTGGGTGGTTTCAACTTTCTTTTTTGATTTCATTAAGTAGTATGCTAGCCCTAACCCGCCACCTACCAGTAAAACATCAGTTAACAAGCTATCCCCTCCTCCATATGAAGACTTTTTTTCGGGTCTTAAAGTTAATCCAATACCACAGATATTGGGGTAAGGATAATCCTGTCTTTCTGTCTGTAACCAGTGCAAATGCCATTACCAGTACCAGGGGAATAAAGTGATGGATATGTGCGATAATAAAATTTTTAACAGGCAATGCTGGAACTATTTTTGCAAATTCATATGTTAACTTTCCCCCCACAAGCAATGCCAGAAGTTTTTGCCACGTTAAACCCAAAGCAATTTTAGTTTGTACAGGTTTTGGGGCCAAGTTATGTTGGTATCCAAACATATATTTCACCTCTTTAAAATAAAAAAGCGCCTGCAATCGCAGACGCTTTTTTCTAACCTTTATAGCCAAGTGCACCTAATAATGTTCTAACTATAGCATCGGCTTTAAAAACGATAATTGCCGAAATTATGCAACCCCCTAGTGCTTTCTTGGCTATCTGTAGTTTACTCGGATCATGGGATCCGAAAAACAAAAATCCAGCATAAAGCAACGAAAGTACCGCTAGAATTCCAAACACCCCTTGAACAATGTCAACTACTTTACCGCCTATGTCAGTTGCCTCTTTTTTTATAGCATCTGGATCGGGTTTAATATCGAGGGCCGCAAATGCTACCCCTGTTATTGTGAAAATAAAACTTAGCAACAGGATACCTACTATAGCTTTTTTTACATTGTGCGACATGCTTTAGCCAACTCCTTTCTCCTTTGTTTTTGATGCCATTTGAAAAGCGTTTTATTTCCGTAATAAGTTATGACAACAGTTTCACTATTGCGTTTTTGCGTTAAGAAATACCGTCCATTTGCTTTCCAAACCTGGACTCCGCCAGGGTGTTTTTTTAGTTTAGTTGCCTTATTAATTAGCGAGATTATTTCTTTTTCGATTTCTTGATCAGAAAGTTCGATATTTTCTCTTTCCCTAAACCGTTGTATCGCATGGTTGCTGACTTTTACGAATGTCATCATCCCCTTTCTTTTAGATATTTAGCCAAACCTGACCTTATTGTATTTGGATTTTGACCCGGCAGTTTTGATTTCAGCCAGCTGATTTTATCCAGGCTTGTTTTTTGCTGTTCTAGTTCTGCCTTGTTTTCTACACAGAATTGCAGGATTTTTTGAATTTCGGTTTCGATTATAAAAACACCTCTCTTACGTTAAATTTATGAGCACTGAACCAAATATTAAAAGCAAAACCGGCATAAAAATAAACCGTTCGATAAACGACCCTGTCTGTATAATTGGGATACCGAAATGCAGTTTTTTCCAGGGATACAACCACGGCACCCCGGCAGGGTTAAGGCCGTCTAATACCAGGTGTGAAAAGTATCCTGCAACAATAATATTGGCATAAGGAACATTAAACAAATGCGTAAGCAAATACACCGCCAGGACCGCAACCGGTGAGTGGATAATCCCTCTATGCCCCAGGGAAAAATTTAATAACATCGGCAATATTGGTACTGCCCTGCCGACTTTAGAGTAGGGAGAATCAATGTCTGGCAAGAGTGAGGATATTGCCCCGATACTTGCGGCAATTGCCGCCGACTTTAGATCACTATGTGAAATTAAGACTCCCGCAATTGCCCCTCCGACCATATGAGTTCGCCAAAGAATGTTATCACCCCCTTAAAAAACAAAAAACCCAGCTTGAAAGCCAGGTTTTTGATATCACGCGTGCAGATTAGCGCTGATTGTGTCTTTCAGGGATTTTCCGGGTTTAAATACCGGCACTCTGGTGGCAGGTATCTGTATGGTTTCGCCTGTCTTCGGATTTCGCCCTTCTCTGGCCTTGCGTAGCTTAGCCTCAAAGGTGCCAAAACCAACCAATTGAATCTTATCCCCTTTAGCCAGAGATTCTTCAATGCTTTCCAGGATTGCGGTTAATACTTCTTCAATAGTTTTTTTGGACATATTGGCTTTGTTTGCTGCCAAAGAAATTAATTCATTTTTATTCACTTAAAACACTCCTTTTTTATTTTTTGCATCTTACTGAGATGCGAATATACCTGAATT
Source organism: Desulforamulus putei DSM 12395 (assembly GCF_900129195.1). Lineage (GTDB taxonomy): Bacteria > Bacillota > Desulfotomaculia > Desulfotomaculales > Desulfotomaculaceae > Desulfotomaculum > Desulfotomaculum putei. The sequence goes on along the minus strand of NZ_FQUY01000051.1, from coordinate 1,047 downwards.
CATTCAGGAAAAAAACGCCGGTTTGCATCCTCTGTTTGATTAATTATTCTTGCTCTGTTCCTGTGAACATTCCTTCTTTAGCCCATATTTCCCTTATGCGGCAAATGAGGACTTTTTTGGTCTTAATATCTACTTTTACGATTGGGTTTGCAAAACAGTTTTTATTGTTTTCACTGTCTGTTTCTTTCTTTTTTATGATAAATTCATCTCCCTTTTGAAATTTTGAAGAACCGGAGGTACGCGCGTACCTTACAGATATTACCAATCGTCTTGTTTCACCCGGATTCCCTCGGCGCAACGGCGGCACATGAATTTCCCGTCGTTGCTATATCTGCCGCAGATGATGCACCTAGTTTTCTGCCTGATTGGTATAGACGATTTATTTTTTCTTTTTGGGCTCATTTGTTCACCACCTTTCAGTTTTTAAGTTCTTTAAAAAGAAAAGTCCCGTACTCGACTATACGGAGCTTTCAGTGATTAGGGAGGTGCTTCCGCAACCTACCGCCCTCCCTCCGGCAGGTATCCTAAAAAATAAAAAACCTACATTTAACTAGAAATGTAGGCTTTTATGTTCACTAAAACATTTTGATATTTAGACCTTCTGCAGCCACTTGGTTAATCCACAAAATCTCCTGACGTTCCCGACCACCTTCCGCATATGCCTTTAAGGTAAATCTCTCCCAGTGACTTAATCGTTCATCATATAGTTGACAGGCATACCCAGACAACAAAATTGCGGCAGGTTTCCCCCGCCTCTATAGGCGGCGGGCGGAATGCCGCATACTAATCAAATCACTTCTTTCCATGAAAATCCGGTTGATCTCGAAAGTAGTTTGGCTTTCTTTAGACTGAAATGCCCGATCCTTTTTCCATCGGCATCGGCTATGCCCAGTACCTTCGATTTATCAGTCGGCAAGCCGCATACCCAACCTCGATAAGTCTTTCCTGCCTTCTCTGCTTCTACCCAATCGCCTTTACGGAAAAAACTGCCGTTGGCAGTACCGCCAAAACGAGGTCTAATGCCACCCTTCTGCGGGTTCTGCCGAT
>NZ_FQUY01000042.1 GCF_900129195.1 Desulforamulus putei DSM 12395 | reverse complement strand
CAACCGGATTTTCATGGAAAGAAGTGATTTGATTAGTATGCGGCATTCCGCCCGCCGCCTATAGAGGCGGGGGAAACCTGCCGCAATTTTGTTGTAAAGAACTAACCTTTCGGGAAACGGTAACACCTTCTCATGTGCAACCAACTTTCGGGCTGACATCACAACTTAGCTTCGACAGGAAAAATACCCACTTTTCGAGAAACAGCAACAGCTTCTCATATGCAGGTGACTTCCGGGTCAGCAGTAAAATGTTGCTGACCCGAAAAAACAATAAAGAAAAATTTTTGGGAGTGTTTAATTTGGGAATTAAATCCTCTACTACTGCAGAAGAAGGAAAATTTTACAAACCAGTTACTTTACCAGAGCAAATAGGTTTTGGCGAATTGCTTACGCGGGCAGAAAAAACTCTCACTGAAAAGCGGGAGAAAATCAAGAAAACAGGCAGACCAACAGTGTACCCGTCTTTTGGGGAAGATATGAAAACTATGACGGAGTTTTTCGGCGGTATTCAACCTGGTATGTATGCTCTGGGTGGTGAACCTGGGTTAGGAAAGACGTTTATGGCGCTTTTTCTAGCACACCGGTATCTTATAGCTGAAAAAGATACTTGCGTTGTGTGGGTAGATGTTAGTGAGACTCGGCCAGTTGATTTACTTGCAACTAGAATGGCTTGTATTCATACTCGAAAAAATCCATACATATTTGAGCGTGCCTTGGCTGAACCGAAGGAGTTTGCAGATATTGCCTCCACCGCACTTGCTGCTATAGGCGATAGGTTTACTATCGTTGAAGCAAAACAAAACACCACGATTGCCCACATCCGGGCTGTAGTCTACAAATTAATGGTTCGGACTAAAGCGAAACATTGTATGGTGGTATTAGACTTTGTTCAGAAGTTCGCACAATTTGCAGCAGGCGGTATTTACTCTGATATTCGCCAGAGAGTTATTCACGTGGTCGCTGCAATGACGGAACTGGTCAAGAATACCAATGGTCCGGTAATTTTGGTTAGTTCTTTGTCTAAAGGCGCATACCGTCGGGGCATCACGGATGCTAGTATTGCAGATTTTAAAGAAACCGGAGATGTAGAGTATACCGTCGACGCGGGGATACAACTCCGATGGGCTGACGATACCCGGAACCAAGAAAAAGATTCAGCTGTGAAAGTGCTGGATGCGTGGATTGTAAAAAATCGATGGGGGCCGACTGGAAAAGTACGGTTATTTTCAGTCCGGACGGAGGCCAGGTATACCGAAACAGACCCTGGTGATATAAAAATGCCCCATCTGTTACACGACGATGAAATTGGTGAATTGTTGTTAGATTTGATAGATGATAGTAAAGAGTTGCCCTTTTAATCACCCTACGCGTAAAGGCGGGAGCATCTGTGTGGCAGAAAAAATTGGTGAAAAAGAAGGAAATTTCAATGTATCAACACTTATTTTGGAACCTAAACAATCAATACGTTTATCGTAAAAAATCTTTAAAGACATGGCTGGAAAGCAAGCTGGTTTTCCCGCCAAAATTTCAGTAAACAGAAAGGGGTTTTGCAATGTTTAAAAAGTTTCTCAAAAATAAAGAAAAACCAAAGCCAAAACCGCCCGGTAAAAACCAGCCTGACATTTTTCTTGGTGCTGCCAACGAAAAAGACCTTATCGCTCCCTCTTCTATAAAAGAAGTTGGTCCGGGTGATAAGATACCTGACGGAAACGCTACGGATTATTGGGTAGAAATAGGGGCAACGGCGGAACCGACAAGATACTTCCGTAGTTTTTTTGCCATCTTAACCGGCGGCAGTACGTGGATGGGTATATTGAATCAGCTGTATATTGCTGACTTTGGTGAGGCTGATCTTGATATAGCCATTCACGTTACTCCTATGGACACAACACGAACTGCCTGGCAGTTAGAACAACAAATTGCCCAACTCGAAGTAGAGTATGCGGAAGAAAAGAACTTGGCTAAGAAAAATACCATTCGAGATCAAATTGCAGAGCTTTCAGAGCGTCACAGAAATATAAAACGCGGCAATGAACGGATGTTTATGGTATCAATCGAGGCAACTGCTTCCTCTACAGATAAAGAAACTTTTAGACGGTTCTGTAATGTCATTGTAAAGAAGTTTGCAGGCAAAGGTATCCACCTCCGGACAGCCGATATGAGGCAATTAGATGCCTTATTGTCTATGACCCCGTTAGATGCCAAAGTCCTAAAAGATACTTTTCGCTCTATGGAGTCAAGTAACTTGGCTGACCTGTTTCCCTTTGGACAGGGGGGGCTAAGGCACAGGTCGGGCATACCGATAGGGTTGGATCCTCAAGGAAACTTAATTTTATATGACCCCTGGTACCCCACAAACGAGAATCCAAATATAGTCTGCCTGGGCCGGGCCGGGGCCGGCAAAAGTTTTACGATAAAATTGATTGCTTGTCGCTTAGTTATAACAAACGTTCGAGTCGGAATAATTGATCCTGAAACAGAATATGAATCGTTAATGTTAGGCCTGGGATGCCCATATATCAAACTTCATCCAAATTCACGCCACAGAATAAATATTTTCGATGTTGAGGAAGAAGAAGATGAAGATGGGAACCTAAGCGTAAACCTAGAATCTACAATTAAGGCCGTTACAGCAGTGGTTTTTAAGATGATAAGAACCTACGAAAAGCAGGAATTACCTGGTCGGGTTAAAATCGGGATTCAAGAAACCATTAGAGAACTGTATAGACGTAGAGGGATAACAGAAGACCCGGCTTCTCTGTACGAAAGAGGGACAGGTATTAGAACAACCGGCGTCAAAAAAAAGATGCCGACACTGACGGAATTATGGCTTGAAATGAAACGCCAGCCGGAGTTAGTTGATGCAGCTGAACTATTGAAGCCTTTTACGGTACAGGGCGGGTTCCCTTCTCAGGCTATCTTTGACTGTGAGAGCAATGTCAATATCAGTGACGTACCGGCCTTTGCAATTTCGGTCCGGGGGCTTGATGAGGAAATTATGAGACCCCTCGGGCTTTTTATTGCGACAAAATGGGTATGGGAGAAATTTGGCCAGAACTACAAGCAGAAGAAAGCTATTATCACAGACGAAGCCCAAAAAATGATGTACGAACCAGAAACAGCACTTTGGCTGGAAGATGCCTTTAGGACATCACGAAAACGGAATACCAGCATGATTGCTGTTACACAAGGTTTTGAAGTTTTCACGAAGGTACACCAGGGGCTTGCCATACTGAAAAACAGCACTACAAAAATCCTGCTTAAACAGGAACCATTGGACATTGCAAGCGTTAAAGAAAAATTTGCCCTTTCAGAAGGCGAATCCCATTTTTTGCTCAACGCAACCAAAGGACATGGGATTATAAAGTGCAATAACGACGCTTCTGTATTCTACGCCGATGCGACACCCGAGGAATACAGGATGTTTACCAGCGATCCCAACGAGTTGATTCGTTTGAGGGCGGTGAGATAATGAGAAAGAAACTTCTCTGCCTAGTATTAGTATTGTCACTTTTGGTGCCTTCGCTGGCTTGGGCTGCAAATAATCTTGGAATATTTAGGATAGAAAATCCAAGAGCAATCCTTACGGGTTCCAAGGAACATCCGGTGGTCCACCTGACATGGGAAGCAAAACTTACAGACAATACCGGATTAAACCACCCGACGAGTATAAGTATTATTCGCAGTTCTGGAAATTACGATCAGAAGGTCATTGCTAAGGACTTGGGTCTTCCATCGACAGCAAAATTCGGAGAAAATGCAAAATACAGCTGGAACGATAGCAGCATTGAAATGGGTAAGCGGTACCAATATGAAATATACGCCGGAACTTTTGCTAAAAAAACTGTCGAGATATACGTAGACGAAAAAAATATTGTGAATCCGGGAGACGGTGGGGATGGGCAAAAAGATTTAAGGGTTAAATACAAAGAGACCGCTGACTGGCCTGAAAGAATGGCAAGTTCAATTATAGTAGCAATCCCAAAATACATTATTAAGGTCATCGGCCTCCGGGACCCTGTTGAGCTGGCTTTTGGGGTTGAAATTGAGTCATCTTCTTTAGCTATGGTTGACGGAAATAAACTAAAACCACGGCAGGACCTTGAATATTTAGGAGTATTTAGTAAGAACGAATTTGATTATGCCATTAACCCCATTTATGATATGCTGGAAAAATTCTTGCCTATTAATCTGCTGATAATAGTAGTTGTGATTGGGGTAATGATTTGGCGGCACTCCTTAGATCCTTTTGCAAGATTAACTGCAAAGGATTATTTGATAGGAGTTTTCTTTGCCCTTTTACTTTTAAAATTTGCCCCTCCGATCCTTGGATTTCTGGGGGACTTAAACAGTTTAATAATCAAACAGTTCTATGCCGCCGGGGTTAGTGTAAACCCTAAATTGTACAGCAACGGTTTTTTAGACGGGATTTATAACCCTGATACCGGGTTACTGGGTGATGCTATTATAGCGGCGCTGGCGGTTATAACTGTAGGCGTGATAAACTTTCAATACGTCATGCGCAAGATTAGTATAGCCGTACTTTTGGCGGTTATGCCGATTACGTTTATTATTTCAATATTCCCATCGAGGCGAGATGCTTTAACAACTTGGTTTCGGGAATTAACTGCCAGTATTTTTATGCAAGCTGCCCATGCAGGGGCAATTACCTTTATGTTCCTGCTTATCCATTCCAACAATGTTTCATCAACCTCTACATCTGCAGGCCTTATTGGGGATGCGTTTTTCTTAAAACTCGCCCTGTGCTTTGGTTTACCTACTGTTGCCAGTTTGATCCGCAGGGTAATCGGCGCTGATTCATATGGTGGTAGTTTGGTCGGGGATATGGCTGCCGGTTTAGGCATGGGCGGGTTATTGGCCGCAGGGAAAATCCTTACCAGTGGTGGTCGAAGTGCCGCGAAAGGAAAACTTGATAAACTCTCGGACGCTGCGGAAGCGGTTGGAGAAAGGGGTTCTGGAGGAGTGGTTGGCTCTGCTTTAGGTGGAGTTGCTAAAAACATGGCAAAACGTACTGCACAGCTCTCGGCCGGAGCAATAGGTGCTATGGGTGGAGGTGTCCTCACCGGGGCTCTTGCGGGGAACCCGGGAGCCGGTATAAGCCTTGGGGCAATGGCGGGTGGCTGGGCAGCCGGTAAGACGGCAGAACTCGGTGGCGGAATTATGGACTCGATGAATAAATACCGTAACTTCAGCCCGGAATCATCGGGTATCAGTCAAGATGAAATGCGTTATGATCCAGATAAGGCCAGACAAGCCGGTATCCAAATGCTCGGCAATAATATTGCCGGCAGGGCCTTGGGTGATTTTATGGCATACCAGGCTAAAAGCAGGATTAAGGGGACACCATTCCAGACAGATGTTGATGCTATGAAACAGAATAATATGACTGCTTCCCAACAGCTGGCCTCGTTAGAAGTAGCTATTCCTGCTCAACAAATGGCAAGAGACAAAGCTAAGGCTGATATGACCTATTATGGGAAGTTGTATGGTAAGGATTCAAACTACCTGAAAGACCTGGATAAGAAAATTGATCTGTACGAAGGGGCTCGGGTAGAACCGGGGATTATGGCGGAAACCTTAATGAATAAGGCATTCCCATACAGTGGCTATAACCTCGAAAATTGGGGTAGTTATGACTGGCAGAATGACTCAGGGTTAGAAGAACCCGATATAGCGAGATGCCAGGAGATTCAAGAGTACTATGATGCTTACCAATACCTTAATAACAAATACAATGACCTTAAATCAGAAAGGATAGCTGGTATTACAAGTCTGGAGGCTTCTAAAAACAATTATGAAATGCAGGAAGCCAAGTTAGCTCAAATGCAGTCGCAAAAACTTTCCTTACAACAGCAGCTTAGTCAGGATGCTATGAGAGCACAATTTCATAGTTTAGTTCAGTCACATCGTACAAATGGGACTCTTGATCGGAAGTGGAGAAATTAACCCTCCACTTCTTTTTTTTTTTTTGAGGTGGTTGTATTTTGGAAGAAGAAAATTTAAGTAAACGATTATTAGAAAACGGTATTTCTTTTGCTTTAAGAACTGCCGGAAAATTAGGTAGACGAATATTAAAAAGAATTCTATTTAAGTTTTTTGCATGGCTCTTTACAGTACTTGCCCCGGTTTGGGTTCCTGTTGTGATTGGATTATCAGTAGCTTTTTTTGTTTACTTTGCCATGTTTATGGTGCCGAAATATATTTCCTCCCAAATGGTTCTTTTACCGGCAGAATTAAAACCAATATTTGAAGAAGCTCAAAAGGAATACGGTGTAGATGCCCCGGTACTATGTGCTTTGGCCTATACCGAATCGAATTTTAACCCCGGAGCCCGTAATGCTTCTGGTGCCATGGGTTTAATGCAATTTATGCCTTCTACTTGGGCCACCTATGGCAATGGGGGAGACCCATATAATGCTAGGGATTCTATAATGGCGGCAGCCAGATACCTAAAGGCGATAGGATGGGGTAAGTTAGACCCTGTAGCTGTACTGGCGCAATATAAAGGAGACCCAAAAAGTTCTGAAGCTCAAAGACTTGCCCAACACACTTGGGATATAGCACAAAAATATAAGGCATCTTGGAATGATATAACAAACTCGCCCGGAAGCGGTAGCAACTACGTTATTTTTAACTACGGCAAAAACGATATTTGGAGTATGGAAAGGGATCAAAAACTCTATAAACGATATACCGATTTGCAAAATAGTTTTCTTGATGAATTTATGGATCAAGAAGAGCTAGCAAATGCAGAAATTAAAGAAAAGAGTGGTAACGCCGCCACTAAAAAAACTGTTTTAGAAGTTTGGGGCCAGTTTATGGGGGATATGCCTTCACAGGGAGCAATTATAGTTGCAGAACAAGATCAGGTTAAGCCTCATATTGTTCCGTGGTCACTTTTGGCGGCTGTTGACCGGGTTGTGTGTGACCCTATTATTCACGGCCGGCATGGGGTGGAGGAGAAAGATAATTCTTCCTGGTGGCAAAAACTCTTAGGTAATACTCCTATGACGGGCCGAGACCCTGACCCGGATAAGCACTTTGACATATTAAAGCCGGATATTAAAATGCAAAAATTCCGGCTCTATTACTATCACACATGGACGGAAACAGATAGTGAAGGGAATAGTCAAAGTTATTCTGAAGAATATAAATATAACATCAACCTATTAACCAGCGCTAAAGCCTATAATGCAGATTACGGCTACCAATGGAAGGAAAAAGTAATTGAATATTCAACAGAAACAAGTTATACCAAAATCATTGTTCCTGAATTTATCGGGGTTACAAAGTCAGGTGAGCCATACGAAAAATTAAAAGCACTGCTTGATAGATATGGTCTTAATTCAAAGATGAACCTCGAATTAGTGCTTCAATTAGCTGCCAACATGGATGAATCTTTTAACCTGGATGAAATCACATCCAATGATTTTTCTGATATGTATTTAGAAGATATAGTTTATAATGGGCCATTAGGTGAGGCACATGTTCCAGCCTCGGGGACAGTAACTTCACCTTATGGTTGGCGTATCCATCCTGTAATAAAGGTAAAAAGTTTCCATACAGGAATCGACATTGGTGCAGCAGAAGGACACCCCGTAGTGGCATATCAATCAGGGGTGGTTGTGTTTGCCGGGGTAAATGGCGGGTATGGTAAGTGTATAATCATAGATCATGGCACTTTTAGAACTCTTTACGGTCACTTATCTTCTTATAATGTTCAACAAGGGGATAAAGTGACTGGTGGACAGGAGATAGGAAAAGTAGGTCGGACAGGAGTTGCAACAGGGCCACACTTGCATTTTGAAATCCGAATAAAGGAAGGTAATAATATTAAACCGGTAGATCCGGCGCCCTATCTGAAATTAAGATAATCTTTAGTTTTTTATTAGAATTTACCAGGTACGCGCGTACCGCCCTTAGATAGAGGGCGGTTTTTATTTTTTGAGAAAAAAATTTTTTTTTGAGAGGAGAATGGATATGGCTTTAAATGTAGATCCCATAGCACCGGGGCAAGTAGTAGAAGCACTTGGGAAAACAGCAGACTCTTTATCCTCTGCCGGTCAAAGTTTGGCAACACCCTTCTTAAAAGGGGCTTTTACCGTCTCGGGAATTTTGCTGTTAGTCGGAGCTTTAATTTACAAGCTGGATAAGCGGTTATTCTTAACTGGTTTATTCGCTATGTTTGGTTCTATTATGGGGTTTATTCTTACTCACCATACAGGAGAAGTTGTTGGGATTATAAAAGGCGGGGCAGACGCCCTTTTTAAAGACCTAAAATCTAAACCTGCTGTAGTGCAACCCGTAGATCCGGCGGCACAAAGCAGTCAACAGCCTGCACAACAGCCAGCTCAACAAAACACTCAACAGCCTGTACAACAATCAAACCAGCAAAACCAACAATAATGGTATCCGTATAGTAGAAAGGGTTGGTAGATATTGGAAGTATATATCTCTTTTGGGGATTACTCGGAACAAGTAGCAGAACAATTATGCGAGAGTCACCAGGTTGTCGGTGTGGAGAATACTTTGGATGGAGTATTAGCAGTTGCAAGTAAGACGCAGGCTCCGGAGGTTCTTATCACAAACGGGACTGTTCTTTCCGGGCTGTCTAATGGAAAGATTAACCGGGGCCGCGTCATGCTAGAAAAACTAGATGGGATAAGAAATATATGGCCAAAGACTAAAATTGTATTGATTTTACCTGAAAATACACCTGAGTCTTTTCAAAAGGCTGTTTCGAGTTTAGGGATTTATAATATTCATCTCAAAAATGAATTAACCAAGGATGATTTATTAAAGTTTATAGTAGAAGACAAGTCTTATATAAGCCCGATATTACCTACTGTTACTCCAAATATTGAACCTAAGACGGAGGTAGTTGAGGATAAACCCAGGGAAAAGCTGGTTGAAAAGTTTTCAGTGGAGAAAATAACGGGTATATTTTCCAAAATAAAACAGGAAAAGCATTATAGCAAAGATGTAAACAGTCAAGAAGAGTCAATCATTGAAGAAACACTATTAACAAAAACCACCAAAACGGTTGATTCTAGCAAGCTAAAAACAACTATTAAAACCCCAACAACAATTCTAGGTTTGGGAAACCAAAATCTCAACGAATGGTTCAAGAACACTTTTTCGCACACCGCAGAAATTGTTTTAGCCGCCTCATCCCCCGAGGAATTTCGGACAGCAGTACAGCAAAACCAACCGGATATTGCGGTTATAATGCGGGCCGGGCCTACCGGCGGGCTTCCTTATGCTGATGAATTGGCTGTCTTTTCCTGCCAATATGCCCGGCATGTCATATTCATAGCCGGGGAACTGGATGATGAAGGCAAAATAATGGCTGAAACAGTGAAAAACGCCGGCGGCAAGGTGCTGTCCTGCCCGCCGGGTGAAACCATATCAGGGGAAGAGTTAGTACTGCTCATCCAAAACACCATTAATGAAACAATCTATAAAGATGAGCAGGAGGAAGAAATTACCCACAGCAATGAAAAAAACTGTGGTTCCGCAGAAAATTTTCTGCAAAGCATATCCCAGGTGACGGATATATTTAAAAAAGCCGTACAGCGGTCAAGCAAGGACCCTGATAGGGCAGAAACAGAAGTTATGCCTATAAATACCGCCCGTATACCAAAACACCCGTCTGCTATTACAGCAGGGGGTGTTTTGCTTATAGTAAGCCCCTGGCGGCCGGGCCTGGCGGGAAGAATCACCGCCCAGGCTGCTAAAACATTCAGTGAAGGAGGGAGTAATGTTGCCGTTATCTGTGCATCAGGACGCAGTACCGCCGCGTCCTGGCTTGGCGTGACAGATGAAGAACTCATCTTATCAGACTGGCGGGTACCGGGCAGTCAGGTGCCAGTAGATAGGGGAAATATAAAAATCTGGGCCGTTGACCCGGCCAAGTCCCTGCACATGAACATTAAAGAAGACCTGCCGTACATCTTGAAAGAAGCCAGAAGTAAAGCTGATTACACCGTTATTGACTTCGGGGAGGACATAGACCTGGCGCAGTCCTATATCCATCAAAAGGAGGCTGTGCTTCTCTGCGTGGTTCCCGGCAGTGACCCGGTGGAACAGAAAACGTCTTTACTCTGGCTAAAACGAACACTGGGGCAAAAAGAAAATATCGTTATTGGCTTTGACCTGCGTGAACAGGGACAGATACCGGAAGGTGTTGTGAGTAAACTTACCATCACAACCACTCCGGAAGAAGCCCTGCAGAACGCCTTAAAGAAAAACCTGGATCAATATATCTGGAATGAGGTGATAGGTTGAAAAAAATCAAAAAATACCTGCACATCGTGCTGGCTGTGGCATTAGCCACAGGAGGCGGGCTGTCAGCCTGGTACTTCATCAACAGCAACACGCCAACCGAAAAAGTGGTGGTAACACAAGGGAAATTACCCTCTGGCACCATTCTTAACAGTTCAAATATCAGTACCAAACTGGTATCAAAATCAGCTATACCGCCAGGAGCTATCACCAACCCGGATGAAGTAATGGGCAAAACCCTCAACATCCCGGTTCTGGGTAATGAGATTTTGCAAAAAGACCATGTGACAGCTGGTAAAGGCAGTTTGGCGGCAAGGCTGGCAACTGTCGCCCCTGGCAAAGTAGCTGTGGATCTGCCGCAGGAAACCGCCCAGGGGCTAAAGGGGCTGGAGGTAGGCGACAGGGTGAATGTTTATGGTGAAGTGGGTGTCTCTACAGGAGAGGGAAAGGCGGCTACCATGGTTGATAAGGTTGCTGCCAATGCAATAGTTCTTTATGTTCCTAATAATCAAGAAATGCAGCCGGATAAAACCGGTGCTATCATCATTGCCTGCGACCCGTCGGAAGAACAAAGAATAGCCCAGGTATTAACAGGTGGTAAAAAAGTAACCCTGTTCCTCCAGCAGGAGGTGAAATAAAAATGGTTTTGCGATTCATTAAAAATATCTCTAAATCATTCAGTAAAAGAACAGAAACTCAAGAGACCCCGGTGCTGTGGGGAACAGCGGTTCCCAAACTGCAAGAACATCAAGAAGAATTGGTGACATTATACAATATCCCTGTAAGCCCGCAGGCTATTCCTGGGCGGGGGAAAATATGGGTGGTGCAGTCGCCGGAAGGCGGGGACGGTTCCACCACGGTAGCCACCAACCTGGCAGCACTGCT
>NZ_FQUY01000040.1 GCF_900129195.1 Desulforamulus putei DSM 12395 | reverse complement strand
ACCTGATCGGTTGCTTAATTTCACTTAGCATTCGGAATTTCCATGTCCCTGTGGATATCCTGTCCGTGGCTCCACAGACCGCACTCCAACGTATCGGACATTTTGTGGGTGATGCTCCCGGTTGGCTGGGGAGAATTGTCCGTCCAATAACAAATTTAAATTTATGGTTACATACCCGTTCTGCATTCTTGTCCGGGAATGCCTAAGATATACTCATGCTGAAAACCAAATATGGAGAGGAGTTTTCAGCATGAAGGATCAGAAAAAAGCCGAAGAGATAGCAGCCCTGCGGGTACAATTGTTATCTCCACTCGTATAATAAGTTTAGAAACAAGGACAAGCCAATTTACCATCTTTGGTATTATATGGATTGCCCTGTTGGAACCGGTTCCTACATTAGGTACCTGAACCACCAAAAGCAATAAACGAACCCACAATAGATACAATAAGGTATACCTGTCGCGCGACTATTGTACTGTGGGTAAGTTTTGAAACTTTTGTTGGTTAAGGTACCAAGAATATGGGTGGTGATAATAAAGAACTTTCAGTTTTAACAAAATCCAAACCCCGATCGGGTAATAATGCTAAATCAAAAAATAAAATAGACGTTATTCTTTTACCGGCCTCCAAGGTGCTTTTAGTAGGTATCTTGCCCGGGCCGGTTTTCTATTGCCTTTTTTAAACGATGTTTTCTGTAATATCAAGCAGTATCTAGACTTGGTTGCTTATTTGCGGGACAATGGGACCGACAGGCAAAGTATAGGGATATTTCTATCTCTCCTTGTGGGATCTTCTTAGATCACTACTTTTTAAAGACTGTTACCCTTGGTCCGCTGCCAATTTCTAACCGCTGGTTGTGCCGCCGGTTTTATGGTGATGGGCTGCAGCACCCATTTGTACCCACCTGGCCGGATGAGTACTCATTACGAGGCTGGGGTAGGCGGTTTCCCGAGGGCACCCAGGTCTTATACTTAGCTTGATTTTCTTGTCTTGGGAGGTGATATATATGACCAAACTTTTTGTTGGTATTGACGTTAGCATGAACGATAATAAAGTGCGCCTTCTAAAAGAAGATGGATCTGACGCAGGCAAATTAACGGTTACTAACAATCTACCCGGTGCAATTAAGCTTGTGGACAAAATTCTCCAAACTGCTGGTCACTATTCAGTGGACAAACTTGTCGTGGGTCTTGAATCCACATCCCACTACAGTTATCACCTTGCAACCTTTTTAAAAAATGACCAACGCCTAGCAATCCTTTCTCCCAGCGTTCATGTTTTAAATGCCAAATCTGTCCATCGTTTTAAGAGTTCTTATAATGATCTACCTAAAAACGATGATGTGGATGCCTGGGTTATTGCAGATAAATTACGTTTTGGTCGCCTCCCGGAGGAGGTTTCTGTGGATGATCGTTATCTTGCCCTACAACGTTTAACTCGCACACGCTTTCATTTAATGCAGAGTATATCCAGGGAGAAAGCCTTCTTCCTGAATAACTTGTTCTTGAAATTCAGTTCTCTATGCCAGGATAAGCTTTTTAGCAACCAATTCGGGGCTACAGCTATGGCAGTGGTGGAGGAATTTTTATCTGTGGATGAAGTAGCCACTATGCCATTAGAAGAACTGGTTGAGTTCATACAGCAAAAGAGCAAGAACCGTTTTAGTGACCCAGAGGGAGTGGCCCAAGCATTAAAAAAAGCTGCTCGGTCGTCTTATAGATTGAGTAAATCTCTGGCCGATCCAGTAAATGCTTCATTAGCCGCCAGTGCTAGTGTTATACGTGCCCTAGAGTCCGAGGTAAAGAAGCTTGATAAGGTTATTGCCCAACACCTTGAGGCAATTCCTCAAACTCTTACTTCTATTAAGGGTATCGGCCCAGTTTATGCTGCCGGTATTGTAGCTGAGATTGCTGGCATAAATAGATTTGACAACCACAAGGCACTGGCTAAATATGCAGGCCTGGTCTGGAACGAACATCAATCTGGTAACTGGAAAGCCGAATTTACGCCACGTATTAAGTCAGGAAATAAGTATCTCCGTTATTATCTGGTTGAATCTGCAAACCACATCAAGGTACATGATGAGGAGTATAGGCAGTTCTACCTAAGTAAATATTCGGAGGCTACCACGCATAAACACAAAAGAGCACTCGTCCTTACCGCAAGGAAATTCGTCCGGCTGGTTTTTGCTTTGCTGCGCAATAATCAGCTCTATAACGCTAGCAAAAGGAGTTGATATAATCTCTTTTTGATAGATAACCTTTTCTCAAATCCGTTTTTTAATATTAACGGGTTTAGTTTGTTATTGCCATTTTTAGGTATGAAGGCTGTTTTAACATTAATTTTTTTCCAATTTTCATAGAATTGGCTATTGACTATTTACCGCTGGTCTTTTAGGTGTTTCAGCAATGCCGGTGTGAGTGTCACATCACCGGGTAAAATTGCATGAAGGCTTAGTTTGTTGAGGACCATTTCACCATGGAAGAAGCTGAATGCAGTTATAGGAGACCTGTCGTTCAGCTTTTTTCTTATGAGCGAGTTCATATGACAGGCCAACACGTTTACATCATTTTGAGTTAAGCTATCAAAAGATGTACCTTTTGGCAATACCATGCGAATATATTCATGGTTCCTCTCAATTTCCGGTTTTTGATACGGCGAAGAAGGATTGCAGTAAAAGAGCCTTGTTCGTTGATTACCAAATATGTCGTATTCAATAGCATGTGGATTGGAAAACTCTGAACCGTTATCGGTAAGAATAATTGGAAACAATCTACAGAATGACTCCCTGCCGAGGTTTTCATCCAAAGCATTAAAAATATCGATAACGGATTGAGAAGTATTGCGATCCCTCAAATATATTAGCATGAGGTCAGATTGGGAGAAGTAAATTGTCAATAAAACTTTACCGCCCTTTTTACCTTCAACAGAGTCCATTTGAACAATGGGAGTGTCGGGGTTCTCTTGGATATACGCTTGGAAATCATCATATGTACGACCTACCCGACATTTCTTATCTACTTTAAATAGCTTGCTTTGCTGTCTTGGGCGGTAACGCACTTTGCGGGGCAAATCAATATTGCGTATAGATAATACGCCTTGTCCAATTAATTTGTAGATAGTGCGTTCACTGCATATAATCTTATCTGCCTGGGAGACACAAATGTGATGAATAGATTGCTTTTTTTTGACTAAAGGAGCAAGGCATTCACTCATATACGCGAGTTCATCTTCAGTATACGAAAGACCTTCTCTACTGCTGACAAGGCTAGTGCGATAACTCTTATCAGCAGTTGCAGCTCTATAAACATATTTGGTAAGTACACACTTATTCAATTGTTCACACCCATTACATACATAGGGTGCTTTCAAGAGTATATGACAGCGCTCTTCCTGATAGTTGGAACAGATTGTATTACATTTTTTGCAGCGACGGCATAAGTCATGATCACACTTTGGATCACCACATAAACCACTTACGTTACAATTAGTTTTATGAATACAATTATTGGGAATGCGTCCGTAAGGAGTTGCCCGCAATGGTAAGCGATGGCTTCGTATCTCTTTGGAAATAGTAGAAGGATCCTTGTCAAGATGTTGAGCAATCCAACGGAAAGATTGACCTGCATTCAAACTTGAGTGAATATAACTGCGATCGTCCAAGGTTAAATGTTTGTGATTTGGCATGGCTAGCGCTCCTTTCATACACTGGCCTGCTGATGGAACGTAATCCGCTATATAAAGTTTTCACCATTAAACATAAGAGTAACCTTGAACACTAAAAAATATGACCTTGAGGCGCTGCCCCAAACCCCGGCGCTCATTGCCGCGCGGCTAGACCTTCAAAATACATTTTGTTTCTATGGTTTGAATTTGTACAATTAAATTCTACATGTAGATTTGCACGATTAAATTCTATAGTCTGATATACAGGGGGTAGAATTTAATTTTGCAATTGAGTATAAGATTTTTCAACATTAAATTAATCTGTTGTGCTATATAATAAATTTCTGCCCACAGGAACATTTTGGTAAGCCTTATAGCTAAAGTATCCCTGCTGCAGACCTTAGTTTGGATTAATTAACCAAAAACTAAGTGCTTGATCTTTGAAATATTAATATCCTGGCCTATAAGCTTATTGATGTAGTAACACAGGTTGTAGGCCAGAAGCTTGGTTTTTATCCTTGCTTGCAATCCCCAAAAAGATTTTGCAAGAACCTGCTCAATATTGAGTTGTTGGGTAAGCTGCGAGCCTGTTGTTTCTATTCGCTTTCTTAGCTTGAAGATAAGCTGCCGTATAGCTTTAGGAAACTGATCTTTGTTATTGTTCTTTTGAACAGGCAAAAGGTCAATTCCCTTTTCAGATTTTAAATCTTTGCTCAGATCGGCCTTGGTATACCCTTTATCTCCAAGCATCGTTATATTTTTGTATGATGCAGCTAAGTCCCATACAGCAACCCTGTCATCAATATTAGCAGAGGTTATTACAAAGTCTGTAACTAAACCATCAAGGGTTGTAAGCATGTGCAGCTTGTAGCCTAAGTAAGTTTCTTTTTTGGAGGGACATTTGCCATAGGTGGCTCCGTGACCCCTAAAGGTTTTATGGAACCTTGCCCTTCCAAACTTACAAACCGGTATTGGCATACTGTCAATTATCCTGTAAGGCTGGTCTGCAAACTCTGTAAGAGAAGAAAGCTCCTTTCTTATTTCCTCGATTACTGCATGGAGGTTTCTTCGTGTTCTGTTGAATCGGGACCTATCACAGAGTCTTGGGAACAGGTCTTTCATATTCTTCTTACAGAAACTAAACCAAGCATTTTCTGAGTCAATAGTGAGTAATTCTCCAACAATACTAATGGTAATTATTTCACTGTCACTCAGTATGGAATCGTTGATATTACAGCGATTCCTGATGTATGTTGGAGTGACTTTCTGGTAAATATCGTCTATTATCACATAGGCGACAATTACGAAGTCTTTCAAATCTCCAATTTCTTTGATAGAATAGCTTCTATCGAGCTCCAGCATATATTGTGACCCCCTATCTAGTGATTGGCGTTACTTTGATAGGTTACAATATTAAGCTGGAGTTTTTCATTCGCAAGTTTTGGTATTTAAAAAGCTAGCACAACAAGTTAAATTAGCCTCCTACATACCTTGAAGAAAGGCATAGCTTTTGCTATAATAATAGTGAAGCATACCTTGTCTCAAGGTTGTTTCATGTTAGGAAGTCGGATTCTTTTGCGGGAAGCGGCTTCCTTCTTAATTTTGCTGTTTACTGTTTTGCTCAATCCATTTTAATACCTCTTCTTTGTTGAACCTCACACTGCTACCGATTTTAAAGAAGGGTAATCCATTTTTACGCCATCTTTCAATGGTCCTTCTGGTAACTTTTAACCATTCGCAAATCTCATCGGTAGTCAGTAATTCATCTTTCATATTTCACCCCCTTCCGTCATTGTATAACTTCATATAATATTATACGACATTGTGTAACATACGTCAAGAAATAAATGGAAGTACACTTTCTCAACAATATTAGCAAGGGATTTATCTAATACTATTCTAGCTTAACGCAAGTGTATTTTTATCATGTTAAGATTTACAATATATCTATATTCCGGTTTTATCTGCTCAATATATTGTAATAAACTTATCTCATGGATAAATGGTAAAATATAGTGTATAATGTAGAATAAATTGTGAGGAGAATGATGCAAAATGAGGTTTGTAAATAAATGGTCATATGCCTGCGCGAAAGGATTAGCGGGGGTATTAAATGAAAATCACCAAAGGCGGTTTGCATATTATTTTGGTTTTCAAGTTGTGATAGGGGAATCGGTTAAATTTGCTGTTATTTTTTTGGTTTCTCTAATTTTAGGAATATTTGTACCCACGCTTATTGTTACTTCGGCATTTGTATCTTTGCGAATGATTGCGGGAGGCTACCACATGGATACACAAGGTAAATGCCTTCTTGTTTCTTTAGGGCTATTTATCACAGCTTCATTGATTGCTAAAGACACCTATCATCAATAAATTATATGAATTGATAAAACACTTAAATATTATGGCTATCCCTGACAATTTACATAGTGAAGCAGTTTTAGAAATTAGCAGAGAAATAGATACTTTGATTCTAGAATTTTATTCTAGCAGAATGGAAGAACAGGAAATAACGGCATCTGATTATTGAATTTGAAGTTTGCTACCTATGATAAACCCTTGCGACAAATTATAGTCAGATTTAATTTATTCCTAAATAGGCGGCAATTGTACACTTATATATTTCTACATACTTTTACTTTTTCCATGGGGAAGGGCGTTGTAATCGAGGGCTTACAGAGCCTTTCTTTCAGTGAACGCATATGTTGTAGCATGATGTATTATAAAATATATATAATAAGTCTATAGTACAAACTTTATTTAGAAACCGA
Source organism: Desulforamulus putei DSM 12395 (assembly GCF_900129195.1). Classification (GTDB taxonomy): domain Bacteria; phylum Bacillota; class Desulfotomaculia; order Desulfotomaculales; family Desulfotomaculaceae; genus Desulfotomaculum; species Desulfotomaculum putei. The sequence continues at coordinate 5,879 of NZ_FQUY01000040.1, read as the reverse complement.
GGAATGTATTATGCCTGTAATTGTCACTAAAAAAGGACAACAAATTATTGTTGATCAAGCCGAATATGAGATTGCAAAACAATTTAAATGGGTTATAAGCAAAACGGGTAAAAACAAGAGTACCCCTGTAACTTTCGTAGATGGTCATTATAAGACGTTTTCCCGAGTTGTTTTTGGTATAGAACAGGGGCAGTCAATTGCTCATAAAAACGGAAATAAGCTTGATTTCACGAGGGATAATATTCTTATTTGTAAGGATAAAAGCGAGTTTTGGCATGTTGTTTCATCCAACAGAAAAGGCAAATCTTCGCAATATCACGGTGTTTGTTACAATAATGCTCTAGAAAAATGGGTTGTTCAAGTCCGAAAGAATGGTAAGGTTATAACTGGTGGAAGGTACAATCAAGAGGATGAAGCTGGAATTGTAGCCGATTATTTAATGCTCTTTCATTACGGAGATATTGCAGCAAGGAATTTTCCCGAATTAAATATGGAGCAATTTGAAAAAAGGTATAATGAAATCAACGAAAAATATGGTTCAGGTAGGATAGAAAAAATTTCACGGGCGGGACAAGGACGGAGTAACGCAAAGTACCGTAATAAAACCTCGAAATATGTTGGAGTATCCTGGAGCAAGAAAAGAAATCTGTGGACAGCTCAAATAAGCCATACGAGAAAGGTTAATGTTCTCGGACGATTTCTTAATGAGATTGATGCAGCAAGGGCTTATGATAAAAAAGCAAAGGAATTATATGGTGAACACGCTAAGCTAAACTTGCCGGAGTTATGACATTACAAAGAGTGATGTGCTGAGAGACGCTGTTCTATAGCTTGTTGTATACCTGTAAAATGTCCTTTACGTTCTTTAATCTGTCAAACGCCCGGTATGCCAAAGCTCTGACATATGCCACGCAAAAAGGATTTATTTTCTACTGTACAAAACTTCTTTCATCACCTGTGAATTCATGTAAATTGATAAAAACTCTTGACAAACGAATTTACTTTAACATAGACTATTAATTAAGGTGTGTAACTTAATATTTTAAATAGAGCAGGCGATACGCTTCTATGAAGTGTGTGGGGCTGGGCTGGCAAAAGAGCCGGCAGCAGGATAAAATACCTGTGGGACTATAATTCTAAACAAATTATGGTGCCACAGGTATTTTTGTTAAACTGGAGTTGTCTTATATGAACGCATTATATGTAAGGATAGTGCAAAAAAATAAGTTAATATTTTTGTCTTTACTCTTATTTTTCTCTTTGGTGTCTATATTCATGCCACATGGCTTCTTTGAGGCGCATGAGCATCATGATTATGAAGGCGTATTTAATCATGCGATAAATAATAACAAACCATCATCGATTTTGAAAAAATTATTTAAGAAATTAAGAATAATTCTATTTAAAATATTCAAGTTTCAGCAATTGGTATTAAATCCAACTATTATAGAGAACATTCGTTTAACCCTGTTGAATATGTGCTTTTCTGAATTACAAGGTCTTCGTTTGTTTGTGATCTTATGTCTCTGCTTTCATGGTGGGAAATATAAACATAATAGAAAGCACTCTGACTTGTTACCACTGATGGTATAAAGAATTATATCATTTTGTGTACTGCTTTGTTTTAGTATGCCCAAATTATTCGGATGATTATTTTATTCTGTAAATGGCATACTTTAAAAGTAGAATCTCAGAAGTGCTTTTTTGCTATGCATAAATATTTAGTACAAGTAAATTGTCATATAATTATTTATTCAAAAGTTATTAGGAGTGGTTTAATAATGTCTATTGATAAGCAAAAAGCAGCAATCAGCTCTGTTTTTGCGGCAATATTCCTTACGTTAATGAAGATAGTAGTGGGTATTTTTACAGGTAGTTTAGGAATTTTATCTGAAGCGCTACATTCGGGACTGGATTTATTTGCTGCGGTTATTACTCTTTTTGCAGTTAAGATTTCTGATAAACCTGCAGATTACAAACACCACTATGGCCACGGGAAAATCGAAAGCTTTTCTGCCCTTATAGGAACAGTTTTACTTTTCATCACCTGTGGCTGGATCATCTATGAAGCGGTGGAAAAGCTGTTTTTTGGCAAAAATGTGGAGTTGATCGGAATTCAATGGGGCGTCTTAATTATGATTATTTCGATCATTGTTGATGTCTCAAGGGTTAAGGTTTTAAAAAAGGCTGCAAAAGAACATGGAAGCCAGGCATTAGAAGCAGATGCTCTTCACTTTAGCAGTGATGTGTGGAGCTCCTCTGTAGTAATTATAGGACTAATTTGTGTATGGATAGGGGATTATTTCAGTATCCCGGCTTTGAAACATGCTGACCCGATTGCTGCTTTAGGAGTGGCTCTGCTTGTTATTAAAGTGAGTATCAAGCTTGGAAAGGAGGCCATTGATGTTTTGCTGGATACGGCACCAAAGGGTATGAAGGAAATGATCGAAGAAGAAATTAACAAGATTCCTGGTGTGCTTCAAGTTGCAGAAATAAGAATCAGACCTTCAGGAGCAGTTCAATATATTGATGTAAATGTAGGTATTGAACCTAATCAAAGCCATAGGGCTGTTCATAACATAGTTCATGAAATAAGAGAGAAAATTTCAGAGAAAATACCAAGATGTGATATTGTAGTCAGCACATTTCCTGCTGATGCTGTAGGAATTACAGACATAAATATCAATCATACTTTGGAAGGGATAATAAGCCGAATACCTAATTGCACAAATATTCATAATATCTATGTTTATGAGCTTGAGGGTAAAAAGAAGATTACTGCACACATAGAATTAAAAGAAAATCTAACGCTTAATGAATCCCATGAATTATCACATCAGATTAGCCATATGATTCAGAATGCAATAAAAAATGTAGATAATGTAAGCCTATATTTTGAACGTACGGAACAAGAAGTAAAAACTGAGGATATTACCGAAGAACAGCAGGATATTGTCAATGACATCCGCAATACTGTCAGTAGTATAAACAACAATATAGATTGCCATGATATAAAGCTTTACAGTAAAGGGGATAAAATTACTACATTCCTGCATTGTGGGATAAGGGGAGATTTTACAGTAGATAAACTTGAAGTGGTATCAATGACTATAAAAGATAAGCTGAAAAGTAATGTGAATCAGATAGAGAACGTTCATATTCACTTTGAACCGCTTGAGGATACCGTATAACAATAAATTAATTTCCAGATTGAGGGAGTTGATTATATGCTGGATAAGATTTTAAACAGCAAAAACATCATCCATAAGGCTCTGGATGCGTCTTGGAAAAGAAACGAGGCAATTGCTCAAAACATTGTCAATGCTGATACTCCAGGCTATAAAAGAAAAACCGTATCCTTCGAGGAGGATCTGCGGGAAGCAATGGAAAGCAAGGACTTCAAGAAAAGCAGCGTTGACAAAATTGAAATAAATGTTACGGAGGATAATACAAACTTGAGCATGAGATTGGATGGAAATAACGTGGTTATAGAAGCTGAAGTGGCAGCTCTGGCTAAAAACACAATCCAGTATAATGCATTAACCCAATTGGCAGGCTATAGCAAATTGAAGATGGTTATCAAGGAAGGTAAATAACAATTAGCGAGGAGGATTTTTTATGAGCTTTTTTTCAAGATCGAGAAGTAAAGGACACTATCCCAATTACAACCGTGGTGGTGAATACTATAAAAGGCCGCATGGATCAGGCGGAATCCTTGGCAAAATTATCGATGCTCTGACAGGTTCGGGAAGGCATTCAAGGTCTTATTCAAACCACCATGACGGGTATTATCCCAATCAGCACGATGGGCATTATTCAGAACATCATGATGGGCATCATGACGGACACCACCCAAGCCATAACAATGGGTACTATCCCAACCGTCACCGCCGCAAAAGCTCATGGTCTTGAGTTTATTCAGGCAGGACAGGATTTACAGACCATCAGAAAAGATAAAGGGATATGAAATAATAAGAATACTTGGAGAAGGCAGGTTCGGAATCTGCTATCTTGTTTCTTATGGTCAAAAACAGTTTATACTAAAGCAGTTGAAACTGGGCATGCTTAAAAAATCAAAGGGAAAGCTCCGCTATGAGGAGGACATACTTAAAGAACTTCAGCATGAGTCTATTCCCCAGTTTATCGAGAGAATAGAGTTTAATGATTTTTATGGGTATGTACTTGAATTCAAGGAAGGCAGAACCTTTGAGGATATTATTTACATTGACAGGAAGGCTTTTTCAAGAGACGAGATATACTGCATTGCCTGGCAGCTGATAGATATTTTGAAGTATCTCCACTCAAAAGGAGTGGTCCACAGGGATATCCGTGTGCCTAATACCTTGTATCATTTGGAAAAGGTGAATCTTTTGGATTTCGGGCTTGCCCGGTGGATTAACAATAGGAAATATAGGGCAGATATGGATTTCGCCTTTTTAGGCGATTTCCTGCTCCATTTGTATTACTCGTCTTATGAGTACAAAAAAGGCAGAAAGCGGCCTTGGTATGAGGAACTGGAATTGGCGGATGATGAACGGCTGTTCCTGAAAAGATTAATGGGCGTAGAGCAAAGATATAGTAGCATTGTAGAGGTTGAAAAGGAGTTTCATTCTTTATTGAAAATCGAAGGTAAAGGCGGTGAATAGATGGATTTTGAGGATATCCTATATTATTTAAAGCGGAATCGTTTAGGTAAAAAGACATTAAAGGTGCTCCTTACAGGATGTCTGTTTATTGTAATTGTTTTTATGATTCTGATAGTGATTGCGGTAATTCTGGCATTCAAGTATCATACGCAGATTTATGACAGCTTCATGAGGATTATTAATTTTATATTCGGGGACTCTCCTGATAATGTGATAAGAGGGTTCCTTAAGCAGATTGCCGATAACTTTTTGAAGAATCTTTTCAACGGAGAATAGCATACAAATGTGGAGGGATATATGGATATCAAAGAGAGAAATATATTTGTAAGGAACATAGTTCTGGCAATCCTGTTCATAGGGATTATTGTATTTATCAGCCTAAAATACACACCCTTTATAATGAGTACAATAAGCAATACGGAGAAATTCAGAGATTATATATTATCTTATGGGATAACTGGAACATTTGTATTTATGGGGTTTCAGATCAGTCACATAGTTATTCCTGTCATTCCTGGTGAATTTGTTCAAATAGCTGGCGGGTATGTATATGGAGTTGTTTTAGGCTCAGCACTGCTGCTAATTGGCACTATAATAGGCACAACTGCAGTTTTTTATTTATCAAGAATGATTGGCTATCCTATAGTCAATATTTTTGTTAGTAAGGAAAGGCTGGAGAAGTTTTCATTTCTATCAAACAGCAGTGTATTTGCTAGAATAAAAATTGACCACCAGAAAAGAAAATGCTAAAGAAAAAGTTGACCACCCTGACCATCAAACCTGCTATGCTGGAGTTGACAAGACAACAGCAAAGGCAGGTAGAAAAGGATGATCAAGGTGGACACTTATAAGTATATCAAAGATCTTCACATCAAGGAACGCAAATCAATAAGACAAATTTCTAGAGAAACTGGTCTTGCCCGGCAGACCATCCGCAAAATACTTTATGGTTCTGTGGAAGAGGTCACACGTTACAAACGAAAAGTTTCCCCACCCGCACCGCTGTAAGGAACAGTTTTTACCAATTATCCGCGAATGGATAGTTGAAAACCTTAATGCTCCACCCAAACAACGTTACACCGCCAGCCGTATCTTTGAACGCCTTCAAGAAGAGAAAGGCTTTACCGGCTGTGATTCAACCGTCCGGGGCTGGGTCAGGGAAATTAAGCAACAACTGAATATCGAACGTGTCGAGACATATGTTCCCCTGGAACATGATCCGGTTGGCCGTGC
>NZ_FQUY01000021.1 GCF_900129195.1 Desulforamulus putei DSM 12395 | reverse complement strand
AGATAATGCTATTGGTATTACTGACAGCGCCTTCCGCCTGCAACCCTGTCGGACGGAAGGAAAGGTGAAAATAAGCATGTTCTCTGGCCTGACTACCCTTGAGGTTCTGTCCGGGCGGCGCCGGAGAGTGTGGCCCTGGACCGCCGTCTGTTTTTCAGCTGAATCGAACTTATGCTGCTGCTTTTTTGGATTTCACTGCTGATTCCATATACTTAAAGGGTGGATGGTCCTGAGAAATAACCATATTTTTATCGTAGACCATTTTCTTTTGGCCCAGAGCAAAGATGATGCGCAACAGTTTACAGCAGATTGCCACCAATGACTGCTTGCCTTTCAGCGGGTTGTTGGGCCTGGTGGTGTAGTAATGGTGAAGCAGGGAAAACTCCTGTGTTCTGGCTACCAGTATCAGCGCTACCCGGAAGAGGGCGCAGCGCAGTTTTGACCTGCCCCGCTTGCTAATACGGATCCGTCCTTTGTGGCTACCGGAACTGTTTTCCACCAGGTTCAGGCCGGCCAGCTTGATCAACTGCCTGGCGCTGCGGTAGTTGCTCAGGTCACCCACTTCGGAAACTACGGTGGCTACCTGAAGTATGCTCATTCCCGGGATGGTGAGCAGGTACCCGGCATAAGGGATTTCTTTGAGCAGTTCTGCCAGCCGGGTTTCAACCAGTTTGCATTCATCAAGAATCTGTTTAACCCTGCGTAGTTGGTATTGGAGATCGATCCGGGCACCTTCTGCTCCATCCTTTATGCCCACCGAATTCCTGGCGCTTTCCTGAAGCAGTTCGGCATGCCTGCCGCCAACCCGCTTGTTAGTAGCTTCTCTAAGAACAGAAGCCACTTCCTCTACTGTCCGTTCAAGCAGATCGGCAGGAAAAGGAAAGTTTTCCAGGGCAGCCATGGCTGCCTTGCCTTCCACTGATTTGAAAACGTCCAGAAATTCCGGGAAATAGCGGTCTAAAATGGTGGTTATTTCCGCCTTTGCCTGCTGCAGTTCTTTGTTCAGCCGTTCCCGGAAATTGACCAGGTTGCGAATATCCGCCAGCACCCCGGTCGGAATATATGGGAAGTGAAACCGTCCATCTCTGGCCAGGCGGGCAATTACCCCGGCATCCTTGTCGTCCCGCTTGGTGGGGGAATTATCGTCCAGTTCCTTGGCCTTTTTACATGGTGCGGGTTGACCATAACCACCGTAATCCCCTGCGCAATCAAGGTACAGGCTAGGGGGAGCCAGTAATGACCGGTAGGTTCCATGGCCACCAGGACATCGGAAAGGCCGTATTTCATCTGGAACGTTTTTATTTGACGGACTAGATTGCCAATGCCGGATGTGGTATTCTGGAATGGGAACGGCTTGTGCAGTCCCTCCCCCCGGAAATTGATCATCTGTGCGTAGTGGATGCGCTTCGCCACGTCTACACCTACGATCAGAGTTTCGGGTGTGACCATGGCCAGTTTTTGGGCAAGTGGATTGTACATGTTTGATCCCTCCTGGTATTGATGTTTTTGTTGGTCAATTAAACCATACCAGGATTTTTTCTTTCCCTCAACACCCGCTACACGTTATTCCAGGAACTACTTAAGCAGCGGGAACGGGTGGGGAAAGTTAAGGTGGTACAGTTCCCCACCAGTGAACCAATTGAAGATGATGAAGAATTTTAAAACTTACCCCTCCCCCCGGAGGGGTATCTTTTTGACACCCGGACTGCTCCGCAAGGAAACGGCTGGAGCCACGGCCAGCAGGCAACATGGCTTGTATGAGGCCTTTGTACATGCCTTTACAGCATAAGCACATTCAGGGACCATCGGATATCTAAGTTTCTCCAGAAGGTAAATAAAATTTCAAAAAAAATTATAGATTTCACAAATATACATATTTCGACAATACTTATATGATATTATTTAAATTATCAAAATAATTTTTTGTATCGTACACATATATTCTAAGGGATAAAGTAAAATACCTTTCCCTAGAACAATTCCGGGTGATTAAATTGACAACTCATGGTGTGAATATGATATTTGCTTCCCCGCGACTGGTTTGGCCGGTTAATTCTGAACCATATTTTCTGCTGAATTTACAGCAACCTTTAACTGGGATAGCAAGGAATAAATATCAGGTTCTGGTGGATGAGGAATTAAAGGGTGTTTTATTTCCGGAGCAGAGCGGTGCATTAACACTTTTATATCCGATAAAACTTGACTGCAATAAACCAATTGTAAAAGTTGAAGTTATCAGTGAGAGTGGTAATGAGTTATTCAATCATGACATAGCACTTTGGGATACAACCCGTTCAATAAGTATTTACAATCAGGATGGGTTATTATTAACAAAGAGTAATTCATACAAGGAGAAAATGTCCTTTTATGCTATTGTTGATAGCGGAACCGAAATACCGGTTTCTGGTCAGAGGGTATTTGATATTAACCGGGAGTGGTTTTTACACCACCTAAATGGCCAGGAAATTTCCCAATTAGAATCTCTTTTGGGGCGGGGATTTCTCTGGTTGGACGATGAGCTTACTGACGTAAGAAATCCGGACAGTGAAAGAAATAGAAATAATGAATTACCCTTTAATATTCGACAAGTTACTATATATCCCGACCGGGACGTTATACCTCGACTGGGTGAGGCTATATCCTTTACTATTTCGGTACCGGGTCAATCCTGTCAAGTTATTAAGATTATATATGGTGATAAAAATATTACTTTCAACCAAAATGGCTTCAGGTATGTAACCGTTCCTGTTGCGATAAGAGAGTTAAAACCATTATTTAAAATCAATATCCTTTACAATGGCAGGGAAATGTATTGTTTGGAGAAAAGGCCGAAGATTAAATGGCGGGGGGCTTCTCTAATTAAAAGTAAAGAAAAAGTGGTTCTAACCAAGCAATGTATCATCGAACAGAAAGAGTTGATAAATAACCCGTTGCAAGTACATTTGCCTGCTAACTGGCGACAAAAAGAAAACCGTCAAAAGCTGTGCCTTATGGAAGGCTATCAAATACTGGAAGAAGTAAAAACATCCCCACAACTGTTAAAAAATGTTGGAGGGTTTGGGGCCCCGCTGATATTAAAAAGGCCATACAACTCTCAGGATAGGTTAGTCATTGCCGGTGAAGTTCAAAACCGAGGAATGATCAGAGAAATTTATTACGATGCCCGGCTGAAGAAAACATTAATCAAATTTAAATGTGCTTACGAATTGGGAGAGGAACATCAGGTATTTATCTGGGATTCTACATGTACCTTACGAGAAGTACCTGGAAACTGTATTGAGCAGTCTAAAGATAACGATTCCTGGTATATTTCTTTTGAGATATCCCCGGATATTGCGGTGATGGTTGCGTACCGGGGTTTAAGGGTTGGAACGTGGTGGGGGGAACGATTTTTTCCAACACTACTCGGGTCATCCCGTATAGTCTCCCCGACAGCTATTGCTGCTTTGTTAAGGTGGGGGCGGTTTCCAATAGTAAGTTCCCAACTCTATAGTTTTGTGCAACGACTTTTGCAAACCCATCCTACTGATGTAATAGCTGCCTGGATATTGGACGAAGGTTTACCGGAAGGGTTAAAACATGCAATGGTCAGCGAAGGAGAAAAAGCGGCATTACGCTATTATTTACTTGACCTTCGAGTGGGAAACATGTTGAACCAGCTAATGATAAGCAGGTATTTTACAAGGCCAACCAAACAAACAATTGATGAAATAATCAAATATTTAGGCTGGTGCAGGGTGAAAATTAATGATGTATCACCGCTGCTTTACGCTGACCTGGTAAGAAGAATTGTGCGGAGAATTAAAGCAGACCTGGGGGTTATAGCTGCCAGGGATATGGTGCATAGATTAGAGTTGGAAATTCTTCAATTGAAAAACCCCGGTAAAATAAACGAAGAGCGGGAAAAACTAGGGGAGCTAGCGGCCAAGGAAGCAAATGTAGACTATTTTTTTATAAAGAATGGTATTGTTCGTCGGGCTCTGGATTGGATATACCAACGTCCGTTGGGTAACTGGAGCAGGCCTAACATCCTGGCTGCCTGTTCCTTTCCATATTTACGTAAATATTTATGTGTTAGCCTTATCAATGCAGCATATAACTGAGTGGGGGTAGCGAGATGTCACAAATTGATGCGCTGAAATTATCTGAAGCATTAAAAAAGCGCTTGGTGGATTTTTCTTTGGAACAGTTTGCCGTAAGAGATCCTAAACTTGCTAAAATATGCCAAGATATTTGGTCATCTGGTCCCAGGGACGGCGGGCTTATAAGTGATATCTGGGTGGAGGGAGCTTTCCCGGCCAAATCCTCCGGTGTAACATTAAATGACTTGGTACATACTAATCAATTTAACTCCCAACTGGCAGATTTATTAAACCAACCAAGTGAAGACGGACATCGTTTCCCCGGACATTGGGAACTACGTACTCACCAACTGGAAGCCATTCGAGCAGCCCAAACAAGCGGACCCAATAATGAAAGGTCGGCTGTTGTTGTAACAGCAGGTACAGGTGCGGGCAAAACGGAGGCCTTCCTGCTACCTATCTTAAACGAGCTTTTTAACACGCCTGCCAATCCCGGGGAGGGCGTCCGTTGTATCTTACTCTACCCCATGAATGCTCTGGTTAATGACCAGGTTGATCGTATCTACCGGTGGATTCGCGGTCAAAATCGCATAACCTTATTTCATTTTACCAGTGAAACCCCTGAGGATAAAAAAACAGCGGATAAACTTGGCACCCCGGTGTATGATGAATGCCGCATTCGAACAAGGCAACAGGCCAGGGGGTTGGAAACACTTAACGGACAGACCGTTAACCCGGCGGATCGGCTGCCGGTGCCTGATATTCTGGTAACAAACTACTCGATGCTGGAGTACATGCTTTGTCGACCTCAGGATGCAGTGTTCTTTGGCAGGGGACTAAAAGCCATTGTGTTGGATGAAGCCCACCTTTATACAGGCACTCTTGCAGCGGAAATAACGTTACTCCTGCGTAGACTCCTTTTGAAATGCGGGTTAACCAGTAACGATGTTCTGCAAATGGCTACCTCTGCTACCCTTGGGACTGGCAGTGAGGATGAATTAAGAAGCTTTGCCGGGCAAATCTTTAGTAAGGATAAGAACCATGTTTATGTTGTGCAGGGTCAACCGGAGGAGGTAGCACTTCGTACTAAATATTCACCTTCTGTTAAACCTACCCCTGAACAAATCGCTAAGGATTTTGCCACTATAGAATCAACCATAGAGTTAGATGAACAGGGAGTATCCTTTTTAAGACAAGATGCCGATTACTGCCAAAAACTTAAAGCCGGTCTTATTTCCCTAGCCGGAGAACAAGTAATGATATATTTCAATGAAAACCACCCTGCCAAACTTCTCTACCATTCCCTGGCCCATGCTCCCATTGTACACGAACTGGCGGATATTCTTTGGCATCAAAAGAGATTAACACTACCTCATTTGGCTGACATGTTATGGAGCAGAATTGATGAGGAAGCTCTTTTGGCCACCGTTCGCCTTTTACAAATCACTGCTTCTGCCAGGTTAACGGTTTACGATTACCCCCTGATACCTCATCGCTTACATGTGCTTGTTCGTGCTGCCGAAGGGTTGAGTGTCTGTCTGAACCGTGATTGTTCTGGTCCTGCCTCCCGTCAACTGAAACCACTTGGTGTAGTTATGAGCGGCATGGTGGAAAAATGCCCTTATTGTGAATCTCTAGCACTGCCCCTATACCGTTGCTCCTGTTGCAATGAGTGGATGCTGGCAGCTGATATTGAACAAGACTTCTTGTCCTACCCTCCCGGGGGCCAATCTTCTGATATGAAATACCTAACTACTAAAATTGAAGCATTAGGCAATCAAAGTCATGTATTTAGCATTAACGATTCCAGAACCGGCCAGGTGGCTTTACCCGGCGGGCCAGGATTGCAATTAAAAATTATAGACGTTTGCCCCAACTGCCGGGAAAGCGTATCGGAAACAGAACTGTTTGTAGGCAGAGATAATCTATATTTATCTATTACGGCAGAAACCCTACTGGCTGAGGTTCCACCCTACCCGGCCCCCCACAATGACCAACTGCCGGCCCGGGGCAGAAGGGTACTGGCCTTTTCCGATAGCCGCCAGGATGCAGCGAGACTTGGTCCACTTTTAACTTGCCAGCACGAATTGCAAATGGCCAGGAGTGCAATTATGCGCATGGTGCACAGAGATGTGTTTAGCGATGAACGGGTAATTGCCAGAAACAAAAGAAAGTTGGCTGAACTGGAGGAGGAATTGCGTGATGAAACCATTTCTGAGGCTGAAAGGACAGACCTGGAGAACGAGCGGCTCCAGTTGTTGCAAAAGTTAAATGCTGCTTCTGTTGGTGGCTCCGTGAAGGGTTGGGAAGATAAGCTAATTAAAGAGCAGATAGCCAGCGAGTTTATGCATGTGGAGTCTGCTGTTAACCACAGGCCGGGTCAATATCTGGAGGCGTGGCAGGAGAACTGGCGTAACATGGCCCGGGAAATGCACTATTATTTAGCCCAAGAATTAGCTTCCCCTCCCACAAGAGAGATTTCTCTGGAGACCCTAGGTTTGGTAGAAGTAACTTACCCCGGGCTTGATACCCTGATGCCTGCTGAAGAGTTTTTGGCATTGTTGCCAGCAGAAAAAGAAAGGGAAGCATTAAGAGAATGTTGGGTCGATCTGGTGGCCTTTCTGTTAGACACTTTGCGGGTAGAAGGGGTCATCAGCTGGGACAAGGACGGAAGGCGAAACAAGCGATATGCCAGAAAGTTATATTTTAACAAGATTTGTGTTGAGTCGAAAGGCGGCGGGGGGTTAACTAATTTTGTAGGTCGGCAACCTGTTAACTGGGAAGAATTATCTCCGGAAGAATACCGAAAAAAGCTGTCCCGCCGCAACCGGTTTACTCTAGAGGTGTTAAGGACCGCCGGTTTGGCAGAGATGGAGGCCAGAAAATTTACCCCCTTGTTACTATCCACAATCTTTCGCCAACTATCTAACATAATTGCGGAACAGGAGTGCTTTACAGGAACCAAAGAAGCAACACGAATTATGTGGCTAAAAAGACCGAGTGTCCATTACCACAGCAAAAAAATAGCCGGTGATAACGCCTTCCAAATTATCTTTTCAGAGCTGGGGTTACGCAAGCCAAAACAACTCTATCGGTGCCGGGTAACCGGGCGTATTTGGCCACGCAGTGTACTGGGCTGTGCCCCGGAAACAGGTTGTACAGGCACCTTGGAACCAATAAGCCACGCTGAGGCTGACCAGGATCCTAGGTGGGGGCGAACCCGGCGGGAATATGCGGAAGGAAAGCTGTTTTCGCTGGGATTATGGGCGGAGGAGCATAGTGCTCAACTGTCCCCGTCTGAAAACAGGCGGTTACAGGATCTGTTCCGCCAGGGAATGCGTAACCTTTTGTCAGCCACCACCACTTTGGAACTAGGTATAGACATCGGCAGTCTAGTAGCAGTATTGATGGGTAACGTACCTCCGGGTAAAGCCAATTACCTGCAAAGGGCAGGACGTGCCGGCCGGCGGACCGACGGGTCATCTGTGGTAGTTACCTTTTGCCGTCAGCGTCCCTACGATCGGGAAGTATTCTACCGGTTGGGAGATTATCTTGGTAAAACTCCCCGTAAACCAATTATTTTTCTGGACCGTATTAGGGTGGTGCGGCGACATTTTAATTCTTTTCTGCTGGGTCTTTTCTTTAGCAAAATCTACCACCCTCAGACCAGGGTAGGGGCAATGAACGCCTACGGAAAAATGGGTCATTTCTGTGCAGTACCGGCACCCCACCGTTGGAACAGCAAGGCCATTAAACCGCATCTGGAAGATCCTCTACCAGTAGAAGTAAACCCGTCCCGGTTGCCTTGGACTAAGAAAAAACTGTAGAATGCTTAAGGGACGAGTTTGTGGACTTTTTACATTGGGTAAAAAAAGACGGCAAAGGAGTTATCTCTGAAGCAGTAGACATTTTATTCCGTCATACCGGACTGGACAAGGAAATGTACCACTGGGATACTCTTATAGAAGCTACCTTACAGCAATTCCACTTGTCTACTAAAGATTGGCTGGATGAATACCGGAGATTGGTTACTTCTTGGGAGCTGGCTGAAAAGCCGGCCCAGGCCAATGCAATCTACTATCAAATGATGCATATGTACAATACAACTGTCATTGAAGCCCTAGCTGACCGTCAATTTTTACCCCGCTACGGATTTCCCATCGGGGTACAAAAACTAAGGGTAATGATCCCCTCGGAGGATTATTACTCAAAGAAAGAAGAGGATCAGTTTCGGTTGGAGCGTGCTGGTCTGCTGGCCCTGCGGGAGTATGTGCCGGGTTCCCAACTACTGGTGGGGGGGAGGATTGTTACCTCCCGTGGTTTATTAAAGCACTGGTCCGGTGAAAACTTTGATAATGCCATCGGCTTTAGGGGGCAATTTGCCCGGTGCAGGAATAAACACTTTTACTATTGGACCACTGAACGACCTGCAGTATGCCCGATTTGCGGTGATGAAGCAGATCCGGGTACAGTAAGGAATTTGCTATTCCCTCGATATGGTTTTACCTCGGCAGAGTGGGATCCTCCTTATTATGGTACCGATATTGAGCGGGTCGGCCAGGCTGAAGTGCAAACTATCACCTTTTCCCAAACGACCAATGATGGCAGATTAGTAGAAAGGGACTTTGCCGGAGTATCAGGGTTAGTGGCCCAGTATAAGGAAGATGCCGAATTACTGGTATTTAACGAAGGTGATTATCAACAGGGGTTTGCCATCTGTCTAAAATGTGGATATGCGGAAAGTGAACCGGAAACACCTGGAGATGGCAGGGTAAGTCTACCAGATGGTTTTACAAAACATGCCCCGATAGATGAAGAAAAGGATTGGAAAAATTGCTGGAAGTCTGATGAAGCACCGGTGATGCGGAAAATGGTGCTGGCTGCCCGGGAGACCACCGATGCGTTATATTTAGACTTTTCAGGCTGCCGGGTCAGAATGGATGAAGAGGGAAAAACAGCAACGACAGTTGGTTATGCCCTGCAACAGGCTGCCTGCAGGTTATTGGAAATTGATACCAGGGAAATTGGTGTATTAACCCTTAATGTTGGTACAGACCGTGCCCACTGGGCAGTGGTATTATACGATAATGTTCCAGGAGGTGCAGGGCACACCAGGGAATTGCTGGCAATGGGTAGACGGTGGCTGGAGTATACTTTGGAAAAAGTATTAATCATCAATGAAGAGCATGATAAGTTCTGTCAGCGGGCCTGTTTGGATTGTTTATTGACCTTTGATGCGCAAATGGCCCTTGCCACTGGTAGATTAGAACGACAAGGGGCTGTTTACTATCTGAAACGTTTACTACAACGTAAATAAGATTGGAGGGGAGAATACATATGGTTTCTACGGAGTCAAAAAAATTGTTCATTGAGATATGTAAAAAATTTGTTCAATTCAAGCTTAAATTTCAAGTTAAAGAGGGTAAGGTCACAGAAAGTGTAATGATTAAACTTACTAAAGCATTGGAGGATAAGTTTGATTGTAAAAAACAATTTGCTACAGTTCAATATATGAAGTATCACATTGAATTACGTTTCTATATAATTCCTCTGGAAAAGATGGGGTTGGATGAGATAATAGTAGAATTTCACAGGGGTCGTGATTTTAGGCAAAATGGTAATAACCCTTATTATCTTTACAAGGATATGAGTCAAACGTATCTTGATCAAATGTTTGATAATCTACTAAAGAAGTATAAAGAGGGTTTGGGCGATTTATACGAGGAGTTACCTGAAACGACAATTCCGGATGTTGTTTATAAGTTGCCTATTCTAAAAATATAAATAGTAATCTTTGAGTCTGGATTTACTCAAATTATCAAAGGGGGGGGATATAAATGCCCGTTATATATAGAAAAAATCAGATAAATACAAAGCTAAATCAGGTTGATTATGCAAACGAGGATGAACTTCAAGCGTTGCTGTAGCTAATCACCTAATTTGACGGCGCATTTCTCACTGACAATGACGTAGGAAAGTAAGCGTCAAACCATACCCACCTAGGAGGGTGTTGAAAAAACCCCTTTAAAACCCTAATTTTACTTCTTTCAAAAAATAAAATTTACATTAATTAACAGTAGTGACCCACTTTTTTTAGATTTTAAGACGAAAACTAATATTTTTGGTTATATTACCTCCTATTTTCCAGTATTTGTCATGCAATTGGGCACACTTATCCTATAATCGCAGGTAATGGCTCTTTGGCAATTTGTTCCATTGTTAGTTTGCACAATCGCTTGAAGTTGACTAATGTTGCTATCAGATATGCTTGAAGTTTAACTTTGGCTTGGCCAATGTATCTGGCTTTTCGCAGACCATATCTCACCATTTCTGATTGTTTGCGTTCTATTTTATAGCGAACGGAATAGGCCTCTTTAAATTCTTCAGTCTTTTGAAAAGCCCGGGCAGCTTGTAGTTGTTTTTCGTAAGGGTGTACAGTTACAATTCGTCTGTTCTGCTTACTCTGAGTACATTCAGTTTTTAAAGAGCAATTACCGCATTGTTTTTCACTAAATGCAAAGGCTTTAAGTTTACCTGCTCTACTGTATCTTTTTTCTTCAGCGATTTTTCCTGCGGGACACTGACATGTCTCACTTTCCAGGTCAATATTAAAAGCAGATTTAGGAAAACAGCCGGGTCTTTGGGGTTCGGCTGGAGCAGGGGCAATTATTTAATTTGTTTATCTTCCATTGCAGCCCGTACTTGTCCGGTACCGTAGGCAGTATCACCCTTAATAGTTTCCGGTTGCTGTTCTTTAGGTTGTGCCTCTATTAACTTGGTCGCAGCTTCGGAATCATGCTGGTTACCAGGGGTTACTTCTACGGCAGTAATAAATTCACTTTCTTCTTCCATGGCCGTATGTGTTTTGTATCCGTCAAAAAGACGGGAACTGGATTTGCGCCCATGACGCATCTCCGGATCACTGGTTGAGATTATTCTGTCTTTGGCAACTCCTTGCTTAATAATAACTGTACCATCTTCCTGCCGTTGGATATCCTGTTCAACAATCTTGGAAAGGACTTCTTTTAATTGCTGTCCCTTTGGGCTAAGTTTATGACTTTCAATGGCAGAAAGCAGCTTTTCTGCATCACTTATCAGGTCATTTAATAATTGGTTGCGTTCTTCCGGGTTGTTCCAGTCAATCTTAGGCTTGCTGTCATCTTGATAGTTAAGCTTCAATGGTTCTTTTGCAATTTCAACGATATTGATCTTTTTTTGGAGTTCTTGAATGAGTTTGTATATAGATTTTCTAATTAAGATATAAGTATCTTGAACTGCACCTGCTCCCAGGGTGCAGGTTGAATCAATTATCTGTCTAACCGAATTTTGAGGGATTAGTTTTCTTTCGGCAGCTTTCTCCAGTATTTTTTGAAAAACTTCCTGCTCTTTTTTATTCTGAAGAAGACGGTCACGAAAGTTAGACAGCGTGCTATGGTCAAAGCCGGACTCTCCTATAGGTAAATGAAGTGCAACTTTCCAACGCAGATCGTATAAAGCTCGCTCTTCTGCCTGCCGGTCTGACACATTTTCATAAAACTGGAGTAATAAAACTTTGGTTAGCATGGCCGGAGAGGTAGCAGGACGCCCCTTATGGGAGTATGCAGAAGAAAAAAGTTCGTCAGAAAATATGTCATCAGCTTCAGCAAGGGCATAATAGATGCTGTTTTCAGAAACAAGGGGTCTGTTACTCCATTGCTCTAATACATCAATGTCGGTTATAGATAATTGACGTCCTTTTTGCTTTAACATATTAAATTAGCACTCCCTATCTGATGATAGGTATTTATTTCTACAAATATCTCTATTTTCCTTCCTGTTATACTAAAAATATCTATTTTTGGTTATTATTGTTTGGAGTTTTTCAACAGTCCTAGAAACTTGGTTTTAAAGTAACCCCGCACATGATGAGATACACCTTTGCCACAACACTGGCAAAGAAAGGAATGCCAACCAGTGCCATACAAGAATTATTGGGCCACGACTCCGTGAACACAACGCTAAAATATATAAACCCTGAACAAACCAGCAAAGAAAGGTTAGAAAAATTTATTTACTAAAAACTGTTCACAACGGATTAAGTAATAATTTAGAATTTGATATAATGTTGGCAAGAGTAATATGCGAAAGAGTTGAGTTGGCATGGTTAAGACCATCAACAGAATAAACGACTACGCCTTTAAAAGGATACTGGGTTCGGAAGAGGGCAAAGAGGCGCTCATCAGTTTTCTTAACGCAGTTTTAAAGCCACCGCCGGGCCAGGAACTGCATGATGTAGAATTACTGGACCGGGAGCTGGATCCCAAGTACCTGCTGGACAAAGCGGCCCGGCTGGACATCCTGGCCAGGACAGCCGCAGGAGCACTGGTAAATGTGGAAGTTCAGATAGCGAATAAATATAACATTGACAAGCGCACTTTATTCTACTGGGCAGGACTTTATCACGGGCAGTTAAGCAGCGGGCAAGATTTCATCCACCTCAGGAAAACCATCACCATAAACATTTTGGGTTTTGAATGGTTCAAAAGAAGAACAAAATACCATTATACCTTTCGCATTAGAGAAGACGAGACCGGTGAGTTACTGAACGATGAATTGGAAATTCATTTTTTAGAGTTGCCAAAGGTACTAAGGCTAAAACGCAGACCAAAGGACGCCCTGGAAGAATGGCTGCTGTACTTCAATAATATTGCGGGTGAAGAAATGGAGGCGATCGCCATGGGAAATCCCGGTATTCGTAAGGCCATGACCATTGAGCAGATATTCTTTAAGAATCAGCAAGAGCGTCGTCTATATGAGCTGCGGGAGAAAGCCGCCAGAGACGAAATTTCTATGATAAGCGGCGCTAGGGCTGAGGGTAAGGCTGAGGGTAAAGCTGAGGGATTGGTAGAGGGTAAGGCAGAAATGGCTAAGGATGCCATCTGCAAGTACCTGGATGCAAGGTTTCCTAAGACGTCCATTGACTTGCAAGCTGAGGTTCAGAGAATTAATGACTTAGTAATCCTGGATAAAATCATTAACAAAATCTACACAGTTAACAGCCTGGATGAAGCGGCAGCTATCGTCAGGGAGGCAATCGGTGCAAGGCACTAAACTTATAGACCCCCATGACGCTAAAGCGGCACCGGCAGAAGGATGAAAACTATATTTCAGGATAGAAGATTAGAAGGAAACAAGCATAAACATAAAGAATACATCAGTAATGGCTAAAAACTGATGTATTTTTGTTTTAAGGGAGGAACTAAAAAAAACCAACCGCTTAACTGGCGATAATCTGTCCATCGGGCTCGGGCAGCGTTTGCTCATCTTCCGCCCGGTGGTAACCTCGCGGGGTACAGTAGATAGATCACAAACCCCGGACTGGTTATTAAGTACATCAGCATCCCCTGCAAATATGCAGGCAACTTCTTTTCCAATTATCATACAAAAAGACATATGCCTAAAATTTACATCCATGCACAAAACCTATGAGGAATTGAAACCCACAGTTAAACACGGCAAGAAGGTGGCGATTTTCGTTTTTAGCCTCTCTCATTAAGGTCGTTCATTCTTTGCATTTCTCTTTATTTCAGCCATTTTCATTTTGTTCAAGGATGTTTATTATACACCTGTTAACATATTTGTTGATATATGGTATCATGTTTCGGCGATCAGATTGGGCTGCTTGAATCCAATATTTCGCGTGCATATAGTTCTCCACGTTTTGACCCTGGCGGCCTACCTTCTCATACCTCCCGGGATACCAGTAAATAATGCCGGTTCCAGACTTTCCTTTGTCCAACCTGTCCAGGGGTGGATGCCTCCGTGCTACCTAACGGGGTCTTTTCGCCCTCATGGAGTTGTTATCGGCTCTCCGCGCTGCATTATTGTTTTAAAGATCGATTACAGATAATGCTATTGGTATTACTGACAGCGCCTTCCGCACCCGCTACACGTTATTACAGGAATGCTGCCTTGGGAGGAATGGATGAAATTTCTCGGCCGCTTAAACAGCCAGTACGAAGGGATTTTAGCTGAACAAAAGGAAAAGCTGCGCAAAATCAGTTAAACAATCAACCGCCCCCGGGGGGGCGGCTTACTATTTTATTTCCGGTTTTTTAGCAAGCACAGGTTTAAATACAAAGATGGGAGCCTGTTTTTCCTTGCCGGCTTTTTCCTTTTGAGCTTTTATAAAGATTAAAGCGAGAACAGCGCCCAGCAGGGCCAGTCCGGCCGAACTCCAGAACATCAACCCGAGGCCTTTGGCCATCAGGAAACCATATATGGGATGACCGCTGTATTTAATTTGTCCCAAGTATTGACAACGCATCAACCTGATGAGTAAAAGAATTAAAAATGCTCGCCGTTTTCGCAATACCTGTTTTTCACAAAAAACGTGAACATGACATCCACACCCTCATGGCCGACACTTTGAATAAAGCTGGTTATGGTTTTGGCTACCCGGTCCTGAATTTCCTGGCCCCGGTCAAACCAGGCCACTTCCACAAAGGGATATCCCGCGACAATATTCCCGTCGAAAATGAAAGTGGAAGGAATACATTCCAGTGGTGCAGGTAAGATTTCCTATTCCTTTTTATCTTCCTGATCAGAGTTTGGTTTGTTTTCCGCAGCGGATTCCTGAAGGGTGCCTGCCATGGGTTCTTCTGATATGGAAACATCTTGATTCTCTTCTTGCTCCGCAGGCATCTCAGCGGGTTCCTCTTCCCGGGTGAAGGCATCCGGCGGCAGATCTGCCACTTCCACCCGGTCTTCCACGGGTTCAGCGGACCGGCATAGTTTTTCCACTTCCGGTGTCATGGCCTCTGGCGGGAGATCCGACACTTCTACTTGATCTTCTGTGGGTTGAGTCGGACGGGTTCGTTCTTCCCCTTCTTCTTTGTTTTTTCCTCTTACTTTTTCCAGCAGGCTTTCCCCCAAGTCTTTGGTGATGCTGGTGAGATCCTTCGTCTTGCTTTCCAGTTCCTCCTTTGTCTTGCTGCTTAGTTCCTTGGTTTTGCTTCCCAGTTCCTTGGTCTTTTGCAGGGTGCTTTCCCAAATGTGACTGGTGCTGTCCTTAATTTGCTTGACCGTTTCTGACAAGCCGCCGTCAATCTTAACAATATTATCCATGGCCTCGTTGGAGGCCACTACCAATTCCTTGCCGATGGTCCTGACAAAACTGATGTCCAGGAAAGACTTTCCTTTCATTATACTGTTCAGCAAATTTCCGCTGATTTCTAAACCTACTATGCTGCCCGTCGTTTCTTCCACAAAGTATTCATCCACCTCACCCAGGTGGGAGCCGTTTTCCGCGATGACCTTGCAGCCAATAACGGTTACTTTATCTTTGTAGAGTTTTAAAATATCCGGCAGGCTGGCTCCCTTTTCCACCACCGCGCTCTGGTCAATGGTAATGGCATCGGTGCCCACGCTGCGTACCTTTCCGTAAGGGGCAAATTTTTGTTCGCTGAACCAACCTTTTTGCTCTATGATCAGGGCGGCAACCTTTTGTTGATGAGGGTCTACCACCAACCCCTTGACTGTTCCCATCTGCTGGCCTTCGGCAAGGCTAATCACTGGCATACCGATAAACTTTTTGCTCTTGCGCATAAGAAAAGGCCCCCTTTTAATTCCATACTCTTTATCATCATCTTTATGCCTGTGCATTGTTTGATATGACCATTAATAGGGAATAATAGAAGCAGTGATAAGATTTTCTTGTACATTTAGTTAGGGGGTTAATATTGTGGCAGATACTGCTTTAAATGCCAACATCAGGGAAGAACGCACCAAATCCAGTTTGAAACGTATCAGGGACAGCGGTGAGATTCCCGGCGTGGTTTACGGGAAACACATGGGGACGATGGCCATTTCCGTGGATGCCAGGGAATTAAAAAAGATTCTTGGGTCGGTGACCGGTCGCAATACGCTGATTAAGATGAACCTGAACGGCGGCAGGCAGACTGTTATGATCAAAAGCCTGCAAATGGATCCCTTGCACCACCAGATTCAGCATGTTGATTTCCAGCAGGTGACTGAGGATACCAAAGTCCGCACGGTGGTACCGGTGCAGCTGGTGGGAACCCCGAAGGGTGTGGCCAGGGGAGGTGTGGTACAACACGATCTGCGCAGCGCTGAAATTGAGTGTTTGCCCAGCCGGATTCCGGATGCCATTAAAGTGGATATCAGCGAACTGGAAATTGGCGATGCCTTGTCGGTAAGTGATTTGCAGGTGCCGCCCGGGGTTAAAATACTGGATCACCCGCATACCACCGTGGTCGGCGTGGCTGTCACGAAGGCGCCCGAGCCAGCCGGCCAGCCGGAAGTGCCGCCGGAACCCCTGGAAGAGGCCAGGGCCAAGACTGCCGAGAAGGAATAGAGTTTGTTTACAACCTGAGCCTGCCTGAAACGGCAGGCTGTTTGGTGTATTTTGATATTGCCTCCAACTGCTTACTGGGGTACAATACCTTCGGTAAAGGAGGTTGCTTTTATGAAATTGATCGTAGGTCTGGGCAATCCCGGCATAGAATATGCGCATACCAGGCATAACATAGGCTTTATGGTGGTTGACAGCCTGGCCCGGGAGTTGGGAACCGATATAAACAAGAACCAGCACAAAGCCCTGGTGGGACAAGCCAGTATAGGGGGCGAAAAGGTGATTTTGGCCAAGCCCCAAACCTATATGAACCTGAGCGGTCAGGCAGTGGTTGCTTTAATGAACTGGTACAAGCTGACCCCGGAGGATCTCCTGGTGATTGCCGACGACATGGACCTGCCGCCGGGTCGGCTGCGCATTCGTAAAAAAGGCAGCGACGGGGGTCAGAAGGGGTTGAGGAACATCATCGAGCTCCTTGGCACCCAGGAAATTACCCGCATGCGGCTGGGGATCGGGCGGCCGGAACATAGCGCGGTGGACCATGTCCTGGGAAAAATCACCGGCACCGAGGCAGAGCTCATAAACTCCGCCATTGCGGCGGCGGTGGAGGCCGCAAAGGTCTGGGTACTTGAGGGTACCGACAAGGCCATGAACAGGTTTAATCAAAAGCCCAAAAGCCAAAAGGAAAAACCAAAGACCGAGGGTGACAAGGAAAAAGCGGAACCGGAGGCTCCCCTGCAAAAGAATAACCCATAAAAAATTGAGTCTACCAAAGCCCTTTGGGGTTTTAGGGAACATTAATACCAAGAAGGCCGTTGGCCATTGGCTTTTGCCTATTGCCAAAGGCTAATGGCTAGGGAGGTTTCTATGCCAGATTTTATCCTGTCTCGGGACATTCCCTTTGTCCTGGTTGCCTCTTTCCTGGCTGCCGGTACAGCCTGGGTGATGAACGGGCAGATACTGCCGGCCATGGGCAACAGGGGTATTATCTGCTTAACTCCCCTGGCGGAGGAAGCAGCCAAGACCCTGTGGGCTGTGCTGTTGGGGGCGCCTATCCTGTGGACCCATGCGGGCTTTGGTGTGGCGGAAGCGCTGGTGGAATTGCGGCGAAGAGGCGCCAGAGGAGTCATGGCAGGCTGGACGGCTTTGGCGGCACACAGCCTGTTCGGGTTTATCACCGTCCGGCTTTACAGCGAAAGGGGTCTTTTTCCCGCCCTTTTGTTGGCATACCTGACCCATGCCGCCTGGAACCTGGCGGTGATTTACTATAGTGGCCGTGCCAGGACCCGCTTGACGGGACATAAATAACTGGGATATAATTTGCCTGCAAAAGGGCATATAACATACATAAACAGAATCAACCTGCCCGGTAGAAGACAGAGGGTAAACCTCCCCCCTTCATCTTCTACCGGGCTGAAGCCATTTGCCCTCTTTAATAAATCAACAGCCTATTTGAAAATGGGTTGTTGAGGATAATGGCCAGATAAGCTTTGCTTGATATAACTACACTACCATTTTTCATGGACGGTTTAAAAGACAGGAGAGCAAATGAAAGGATTACTACGACCATTAGAATCAACAATTGAATATCAAAACCTGTTGCAGGGGTTGCAAAAAGGCTTTACCCAGCAGATGGTGTTCGGGCTGTCCGGTTCCCAGCGCAGTTACCTGTTTGCCGGGCTGGCAGAGGCCGGTGGGCCGGTTTTGGTGGTAACCCCGGGGGAAGCCGAAGCGGGTGTCCTGGTGGATGACTTGACTTCCCTGCTGCCGGAAATGCAGGTACAGCTCTTCCCGGCGTGGCAATTGCTGCCCTACCAGGTGCTGGCTCACAGCAATGAAGTACTGGCCCAGCGGCTGAGGGTCCTGGATAAACTTACCACAGGGGAACCCGTGCTGGTGGTGACCTCGGTGGAAGCCTTGTTAAGAAGGCTGGCGCCGCCGGAGGTGTTTCGGCGGTTCACCCTGGAACTCTCCCTGGGCCAAAGGGTGGACCCGGAAAAACTGCACCGGGACCTTGTGGAGCTGGGCTACGAGAGAGTGGACCTTGTAGAAGGAAGGGGGCAATTTTCCAGCCGGGGCGGCATTACCGATATTTACCCCATGACCGCGGCCAATCCCATCCGTATCGAGTTCTTTGATGACGAAGTGGATTCCATCCGTCATTTTGATGCGGCCAACCAGCGGTCCCTGGATAAATTAAAGCAAATTCGCATTACACCCTGCCGGGAACTGGTGGTTACCCCTGAGGCCTGGCAGCGGTGTGAAGAAAACTATGAACTGGAATACAAAAACCAGTTGAAGAAATTACAGCGTTCCGGCTCGGTGGACGCGGTGCACCAGCTTTCTTCCCAGGGGGCCATGGTGCTGGAACAAATCCGCCGCAGAGTACCCTTTGCGGGGATGGAACAGCTTCTTTCCTTCTTTTATCCCCGGCCGGTGACTCTGCTGGACTATTTCTCTGAGCAGCCCCTGCTGCTGGTGGATGATCCCGTTCGCTGTAAAGAAGTGGCGGACACCATCCTGAAAGAAAGAAACGAGACCTATACCGACCTGCTGGGCAAGGGCAAGGTGCTGCCCGGTCACATCAACAGTTACCTGGAATGGCGCCAGCTTTTGGCCTCCATGGAGCGGCTGCAGGGGATCTACTGTTCCTTTTTGCCACGGCATCCCCAGTATTTGCGACCGCAAAACGTTGTCAACTTCCCGGCCAAGGCCATGCACAGTTTTCTGGGCCATTCGGAGGTGCTGGCGGATGAAATTCGTCACTGGCGCCGCCGGAACTATGCGGTGGTCCTGCTGGTGTCCGCCGAAGAAAGGGCGGCCAACCTGCTGAAGCTGTTAAAGGATGCCAGGATCGATGCCTTCCGGGTCAAACAACTGGATAACGAAGTGCGGGAAGGCAACGTAGTGATTACTGTGGGCCAGTTGGCCAACGGCTTTGAACTGATTGCCGCCCGCCTGGTGGTCATTACCGATGCGGAAATCTTCGGCCAGCGCAAAAAGGCCCGCAAGCACCGAGTCAGGCGGGATGCCAGGATGGAACCCCTGGCGGACTTAAAGATCGGCGATTATGTGGTGCACGTGAACCACGGCATCGGCCGCTACCTGGGCGTGATCACCCTGGATATCGGCGGCCTGCAAAAGGATTACCTACAGGTGCAGTACGCCGGGGAAGACAAACTCTATGTGCCCACCGATCAAGTGGGGATGCTGCAAAAGTACCTGGGGGCGGAAGCGGACCATCCTAAGCTTTCCCGACTGGGCGGCACCGAATGGGCCAAAGCCAAGGCCAAGGTACGGGAAGCGGTGCGTGATATGGCCCGGGAACTGCTGGAGCTCTACGCTTCCCGCCAAACCGTTAAGGGCTACGCCTTCTCCAAAGATACGCCCTGGCAGGCGGAATTTGAAGCGCTGTTCCCCTATGAGGAAACGCCGGACCAGCTGAGGGCCATCGAAGAGGTAAAACGGGATATGGAAAAACCCAGGCCCATGGACCGCCTGCTCTGCGGCGACGTGGGCTACGGAAAAACCGAAGTGGCTTTGCGGGCAGCCTTCAAGGCGGTCATGGACAACAAACAGGTGGCGGTACTGGTACCCACCACCATCCTGGCCCAGCAGCACTACAACACCTTCCGGGAGCGATTTGCCAACTACCCGGTACGCATTGAGATGCTGTCCCGCTTCCGGACGCCCAAAGAGCAAAGGCAGGTGCTGGCAGGACTGGCCACCGGAGAAGTAGACATTGTTATCGGCACCCACCGCCTGGTGCAGGACGATATCTTCTTTAAAGACCTGGGTTTGCTGGTGGTGGATGAGGAGCAGCGTTTCGGGGTCATCCACAAGGAAAAGCTCAAGCAAATGCGCAAGAATGTGGACGTGTTAACCCTGACGGCGACCCCCATACCCCGTACCCTGCACATGTCCCTGGTGGGGGTACGGGATACCAGCGTGCTGGAGACCCCGCCGGAGGAACGTTTCCCGGTACAGACCTACGTGCTGGAGGAAGACCCGGTCTTGATACGGGAGGCCATCCGGCGGGAGCTAAACCGGGGCGGCCAGGTTTACTTTGTGCACAACCGGGTTATGGATTTGGACCGGCTGGCGGGCTGGCTGCAGGGCCTGGTGCCGGAGGCTCGCATCGGGGTGGCCCACGGCCAGATGAAGGAAGATGAATTGGAACAAATGATGCTGGAGTTTATGGACGGCGCTTACGATGTCCTGGTTTGCACCACCATCGTGGAAACCGGCCTGGATATTTCCAATGTGAATACCCTGATTGTCAAAGATGCCGATCACTTTGGTTTGGCCCAACTTTACCAGCTGAGAGGCAGGGTGGGACGGACCAATCGATTGGCCTATGCCTATTTCCTGTTTCGGCGGGATAAGGTGTTGACGGAAGTCAGTGAGCGAAGGCTTTCCGCCATCCGGGAGTTTACCGAGTTTGGCTCCGGCTATAAAATCGCCATGCGGGATTTGGAAATCCGGGGCGCCGGCAACATCCTGGGGGCCCAGCAGCACGGGCACATAGCCGAAGTGGGTTTTGAACTGTACTGCCGTTTGCTGGAAGAGGCGGTCCAGGAGGCCCGGGGTAAGAAGGTGGAACAAGTGGTGGACACCTCCATTGAACTTCCGGTGGAAGTTTACATCCCCGACACCTATGTGCCCGACGGCAACCAGAAGGTGGAACTTTACCGCCGTCTGGCCGCCATACAGGACATTGCGGAACTTTCCGATCTGGAAGAGGAACTGGTGGACCGCTACGGCGATCTGCCCGAGAGTGTCCGGTGTCTGCTGCTGGTCACCAAGTTAAAGATTACGGGCAGGGAATTGCGCATCAAGAGTATCAGCCGCACCCAGGGCAACTACAGACTGTTATTTGCCCCCGATGCGCCCCTGGACGGGGAAAAGCTGGTGGCTGTCAGTGAGAAATATAAGAACAATGTTAAGTATCACACCTCCCCCGAAGGATTTGAAATTAAACTGATGAGCCGGGAAAAGGGTGAAATCGGGCTTAGAAAACTGGAACAATTACACACTTTTTTAGGCCGGCTGAAATAACTTGCCGGCCTATCCTTATCGTTGTATAATGGCGGTATCATGCAAAAGGGGGACTTTGTGGTGAAAAACAAATTTTTTCGTGTGGGCCTGCCGTTGCTGCTCAGCCTGGCCTTGTTCTTGACAGGCTGTGCCAATAACAAAGCCAATGTGGCGGCCATCGTCAACGGGCAAGAAATTACCCGTCAGGAACTGGACAAGCGGGTCAATGCAGCTGCCAAACAATTCGGCATTGATTTAAATAGCCAGGAAAATAAGGAAATGAAAGCTCAAATAGAGCAAGGTATTTTAGACGAATTGATTGAACAAAAACTGATTATTCAGGAAGCCGAGAAGCAGAAATTAATGCCTGCCAAGGAAGAAGTTGACAAAGAGCTTAATGAAATTAAGGCCAGCCTGGGTAAAGAAGAAGACTTTAAAAAAGCCCTGGAAGAGGCCAAAATGACCGAGCAGGATGTCAGGGATAATATTGTTTTAAAACATGCCTATACCAAGCTATATGAAAAGGTAACCGCCGATGTGAAGAAACCCACCGAGGAGGAAATTGTCAAATTTTATAACGAGCATAAGGATATGGAACCCATTGGGACCCCCGAACGCTTGGAAGTAAAGCATATGCTGTTTGCCGTTGACAGCAAGCTGCCCAATGTGCCTAAACGTACTGACAAGGAAGCGCTGGAGGCGGCTAAACTGGCTCTGGCCGAAGTAACCCAGAAGGGGCGCGATTTTGCTGCGGTGGCCAGAGAACTGTCCGATGACCTGGGAACCCGGGAGAGCGGCGGCAGTTATACCATTGACAGGGGCGCCGGCACCACCGACCCGGCCTTTGAAAAGGCTGCGGCAGCCCTGAAACCCGGTGAAATTACCAGGGAACCGGTGAAAAGCGCTTACGGTTATCACATTATTAAGCTGGAAAAAATCCTGCCGGCTACTCAGAAGTCCCTGGATGAAGTCAAGGGTTCCATTGCTGCCCAATTAGAGGGCGAAGCAAAGCAGGCCAAATTTTCCCAGTTCATTGACGGTTTGAGAAAAAATGCCACGATTGAGAACAAAATAGCCCCAAAAACAGGGGATTCGTCAAAAAAATAGATGAACAACCAAAACCCGAAAATAAAGTTCTAACGATGGAAAATTATGAATAACACCATCCCTCCCGTTATATACTATCAGTGAAAGTTAATCCGCGTAGATTATGCAGAAAAAGGAGGGAAGGAAACTCATATGAAAGCAACGGGTATTGTTCGTCGTATTGACGATTTAGGTCGAGTGGTTATACCGAAAGAGATCAGGAGAACATTAAGGATTCGTGAAGGAGACCCCCTGGAGATTTTTGTGGATAGGGAAGGTGAGGTAATTCTTAAAAAATACTCTCCCATCGGCGAATTAGGGGATTTTGCAAAGGAATATGCCGATTCGTTATACGAAGCCCTTGGTCATATTGCTTGCATTGCTGACCGGGATACCATCATCGCCGTGGCCGGGGCTCCGAAAAAAGAATTTATCAACAAACCCATAGGCCCCAATATTGAGAAAGTAATGGAAGAGCGGAAGGCTGTTATCATTAATAATCCTGGCAACGATCCTCACTGTAAGGAATGTGGCATCACGGAGGACGGCGAATGCAAATATTCTTCAGAAGTTATTGCACCTATCATTTCTGAAGGAGACCCAATCGGTGCAGTTATCCTGGCCTCCAAGGATCCGGATGTAAAGATGGGGGAAATGGAACTTAAACTGGCCGAAACTGCCGCCGGTTTCCTGGCCAAACAAATGGAACAATAATTAATTCAAGATGTAACGGGCCGAACAGGCCCCTTTTTTTGTCTATGGGATATTCCTTTGGGGTCTGGCCTTCAGCCCTCATTTTGGCTTACAGGTATTACCTGGGGCCTTGCTATCAGTCTTCCGCTGTCTGCTTTTTATAGATATTTCAGGAAACCGGTTATACAACTCTTGACAAAGGTTCGGGGACAGCTTACCATTGGCTGATGGCTACCCATCTCAGAAAGGTAGGAGATAGAAATGGACAAGTCTATCATAATCGTTGGTCTGGGGCCCGGTGACCCGGGGATGATTCCCCTGCAGGTCTGGGAACTTCTCAACGCCGGCATGCCGGTTTACCTGCGTACAGCAATTCACCCCACCGTGGCATGGTTAAAACAAAAGGGCCTGTCCTATCGTGCTCTGGATTACCATTACCAGCAAGGGGAGACCTTTGAAGAGGTTTACTTGAACATTGCCCGGGAAGTGTTGGCAGCTGCCCGGGAAGGGCCGGTTGTTTATGCTGTTCCCGGTCACCCGATGGTGGCGGAAGAATCTGTCCGCCTGGTTCTGGATCTGGCTGCCCGGCAGGGCATCCCAACCAGGGTGGTCCCGGCCATGAGTTTCCTGGATGCTTTGTCTGCCACCCTGGGATTGGATCCCTGCAAAGGGTTGCATATCGTTGATGCACTGCGGTTGGATGAACAGCAGCCGGACCCCGGGGTGGGAACCGTTGTGACGCAGGTTTACGACCGTATTACAGCCGGAGAGACCAAACTCAACCTGATGGAGGTTTACCCGGACGAGCACAGGATTACCGTGGTAAGGGCGGCGGGAATTCCGGGCGAAGAAAGGGTTGCACAGGTGCCCCTTTATGAACTGGACCGGTTGCCCTGGATTGATCACCTGACCAGCCTTTATATCCCGCCGTTAAAGGAGGCGGCGGAAGGAGAAGGGACCCGGCCTGCTGCTGGGGAACCTGTGGGCGCCGGCGAGGATGCTGTCTACACCTGTTGCTTTCCTCTGGACCCTTTGGTGGAAGTGATGGCGGCCCTGCGGGCGGAAAACGGCTGTCCCTGGGACAGGGAACAAACCCATCAAAGTCTGAAACAGTACCTGATCGAAGAAGCCTATGAAGTTATTGAGGCCCTGGACGAAGGGCAAATGTATAAAATATGTGAAGAATTGGGAGACTTATTACTACAAATCGTTTTTCATGCACAAATTGCCAGTGAAAACAAACAATTTGACATGAACGATGTGGTCAATGCCATCACTGAAAAAATGCTGAGAAGGCACCCCCATGTTTTTGGCGCCGCCCATGTTAACAACAGCCAGGAGGTATTGATCAACTGGGATAAAATCAAGGCCCAGGAGCAGGGAGAACAGGCGAAAAAACAGTCCTGTCTGGGGAATATCCCCCGGGCATTGCCCGCTTTGCTGCGGGCCGAAAAAGTACAAGCGAAAGCAGCCCGGGTGGGTTTTGATTGGCCGGATCACACCGGCGCTGTGGACAAGGTCAACGAAGAATTGAAGGAAGTGCTCCAGGCTCTGGAAACCGGACAAGCCCAGGCGGTGACAGAAGAGGTGGGGGATCTGCTTTTTGCCGTGGTGAATTTGGCAAGACTGCTGCATGTGGACGCAGAGGGGGCATTAAGCGGCACAACCGACAAATTTATCAAAAGGTTTCAGTATATTGAGCAGCAAGCCCGGCAAAGGGGGCAGGAGCTTTCACAGTTGCCCCTGGAGCAAATGGACCGGTGGTGGGAAGATGCAAAAAAAATCATAATTTGAATGAAAATAGCAGGAAAAATTTGTTTTTAGGGGAGGAAAACCCAATAAAATAGAGAAATAGCAAATAGTTATTCTGATATCGAGGAGGGTCCTTATTTGAACAAGGCCGAACTGATTTCTGCCGTAGCAGAAAAAACCGAACTGAGCAAAAAAGATGCTGAAAAGGCTGTCTCTGCGGTATTAAGCACCATTGAAGAAGCTCTGTCCAGGGGAGATAAAATTCAACTGGTAGGCTTTGGCACCTTCGAATCCAAGCCCCGCAAAGCCCGTGAAGGCCGCAACCCGCAAACCGGGGAAACCATCCAAATTCCCGCCACCAGAGTACCTGTATTTAAGGCCGGCAAAGTATTAAAGGATGCCGTGAGCAACCTGCCTGTAGAATAAACGCTTTGTATTTTGGAGGGACTTGTGGTTTGCGACTGGATAAGTTTCTTAAAGTTTCCAGAGTAATTAAACGTCGTACCTTGGCCAAGGAAGTCTGTGACAGCGGTCAAGTGCTGGTAAACAACCGTGTCGCCAAAGCAGGTTTGGAGGTTAAGCCCGGTGACAAGGTTAAGATCAATTTTGGCACAAGGAAACTGGTGTTTGAGATTCTGGAAATCAAAGAAACTATTCCCGCAAAAGAGGCGGCCGGTCTGTATAAAATTATTGAACAATAATTTTTGGTAAGCGGAGGACACTTCCCCCAAGGAGGTGTCCTTGTTATTTTTCACATATTTTTGATTCGGGATGAAGAAAATAAGACAAACAATGAAAAACGGAGGGATTTACCTTGAGAAAATGTTGTTTGTCTGTCCTTGCATTGGTCCTGGTGATGGCCTTCCTTGCCCTGGGCTGTCAGCCCGCCAAAAAACCCGATGTCACCAACCGGGAGAGGAAATATGACTCCGAGCCGACCATTAGTTTGTATGATAACGAGACAGGACAAAAGAAACAAATGAAGTTGGAGGAATATATCGCCGGCGTGGTGGCAGCAGAAATGGAGCCCAGCTGGCCGGTCAATGCCCTGGCTGCCCAGGCCATATTAGCCCGTACCTTTACCATGGAGAACATTGAATCCGGCCGGGTGAAAAAACTGCATGGCACAGATGTATCCACCAGTGTGGAAGAATCCCAGGCCTATGACCCTTCCCGGATCACGGAAAATGTCCGGCAGGCGGTGCAAAAAACCAGAGGCGAGGTTATCACCTATAACGGCCGGTATATCAAAGCCTGGTTTTCCGCCAGCAACGGCGGCAAAACCGCCAGCGCCGCCGAAGGATTGGCTTACTTTAAGACACCCACCCCTTATATTAAAGCCAATATGAACGACCCTGCCTCTATTCAAAACACCCTGCCGGAAATCCGTCAGTGGACAGCTACCATTCCGGGCGCCAGGGTACGGGAGGCGGTAAAAAGCATCTCCGGTAAGGATCCCGGCCCCCTGACATCCGCCGCCATCGCCAAGAAAGGCCCGTCGGGGCGTACGGTTCAATTAAAGATTAACAATACAGTGGTGGGAGGACCCGCCTTCCGCCTGGCAGCAGGCAGCACCGAAATCCGTTCCATGTTTTTAACCGGTGTATCCGTTCAGGGAGGCAACCTGGTTCTGACCGGCAAAGGCTACGGCCACGGCGTGGGTATGTCCCAGTGGGGCGCCAAAAACATGGCTGAAAAGGGCATTTCCCCCGAGGACATCATTCGGTTCTACTTCAAGGACATACGAATTGAAAAGTTGTATCCATAGACTTTGGGTTTTTTTTTTCGGTTCAGTCCTTAGACTAAAGGGTATTCCTTGTGGGTCTTGTTGTTAGCAGTGCATTACTAACAACAGGACCCTATATTGTTGCCCAAAAGGCTACCAGCAGAACCCCAAAGAAATACCCTAAAGGCTAACAGGCATACCCAACAGCCTGCCGGCATATATTTTACCGTGGAATTTTACCGTGGTCGAAGTCCGCTGTGAACGGAGGGGTACTGTGGAAGAATACGGAAAGCATATTTTAAGCATTGAAGGACGCAAAAAATTAAAATTAGAGGGCGTCCAGCATGTGGGGAGTTTTGATGAACAGGAGATTACCCTGGACACCAATATGGGGTTTTTGCAGTTGAAGGGAGAGGGGATGCACATTACTCATCTGAACCTCGATCAGGGCAGTTTGGTGGTGGAAGGATTTATTAACGGCCTGGCATATATGGAGGGCCGGTCGGCCAAAGGCACCAAGGCCAAAGGAAAGGGCTTTATTAACCGGTTACTTAAGTAGTTGTCAAGATTATATGTTGAGCGGGACATAAGAACCGCCGTTCTCACCTCTCAAAAAGGTGGTGCAGCAATTGGTTCCCTTGATGGATCAGTTTTATTATTTTGCGTTAACCATTATCATTGGTATGGTGGCAGGCTTTTGTTACGACCTTTACAGGGTTACCAGGGGGACTTTAAGGCTGCGCAGGATCGGAACTGCTCTGGGGGACCTGTTATTTTGGTTTGTGCTGACAGGGGTTGTCTTTGTACTGCTCCTGTTGGGCAATTGGGGTGAGGTCCGATTGTATGTGTTACTGGGTCTGGCCCTGGGGGCGGTTATTTATTTAAGTGTTTTCAGCCGTCGTACAACCTCAATGATCCGGTGGACATTCAGAGCCCTTCATCAACTTTGGGTTTGGTTCATAAAGAGTCTTTCCTTTGCCTGGCGTATGCTATGTCTTCCCTTCAGGGGGGTCTATTTACTGGTGGCCCTTCCCCTCGGGTTTGTGGCGGGTGTAACGGGAAAAGTCCTGAAGGGAACCGGCACGGTTCTCAATAAGTTGCTGGGTTCGCCGGGTAGGCGAATAAAAAAAGGTTTTAAAAGACGAATATCTTCGATATTTCCGATTTTTGAATACAAAGACCCTGAATAACAGGACAAAAGTCCTGTTTTCTCCTTTTTTGGGGGAATCTATTGTACTGTTTTTTTGCCCGCCGGCAGGAAAAAAAACCAAGCTTGTAGTAATTTTGTAGTATTAATGTAATAAATTTGTACACAACCTGTGAATAACTTGTGGATAACATGTGGATTCCGGACGGGGGTTGGACAAAGTGCAGGTGGAAATAAGAGGAGCAGAGAAACTCAGCTTCCGGGAACGCCAGGTGGTAACCCTTAAGGAAATGGGTTATTCCACCGAGAAGATTGCCGCTAAATTAAAGCTGAGCCCCAGTTCCGTGGCCACTTTGTATAACAGGGCCCGTTCCAAAGGATATCAGGTTGTCATTGTGATACCGGGACAGAACCTGGGTTTGTTTGACCCCGAGGATGAGGAGGAAGTGGGCGAATGATTTCCACAGGAAAAGGTAAGGTGACAGAACTAAAGCTGCACCGGGAAAATAAAGAACAGGGCGGAAAAATTCGGCGCCGCAGTGGAAGAAGTAAACTGGTGCTGATTCTTTCGGTTGTGGTTGTGGCATATGTTGTTTTTTCCCTGGGCAACCAGTTTAAAAAGCTGCAGGCCATGCAAAGTAACATGGAGTCCCTGCAAAGCCAGGTACAAGAACTAAAGAGCAGGAATGCCGCGCTGCGGGAGGAAATTAAGCAAATCAAGTCTGATTCCTATGTTGAACAGGTGGCCCGGGAACAGTTGGGATTGGTGAAACCGGGAGAAACTCTGGTGGTGCAGGCCCAGTCCCAACAGGAAAACAATAAAAAACCGCAGCCCGTTCCAGCAAAGGAAAACAAACCACAGGGTGAGGGTTTTAACGTAAAATATAAGAACATCTATGACTGATTGGATCATTCATATTGACACCTCTTGTACCGTTACAATATACTTTTATTAAGAATGTTTGGCTTGCCAATTAAGGAGGCACTTGCAAGTACATGTCGTTGGAACAAGGGAATATTGTAGAGGGTGTTGTTACCAGCATTACCAATTTTGGGGCCTTTGTAGAGTTGCCGGGAGGCCGGACAGGGCTGGTGCATATTTCTGAGGTTGCTGAAGTATATGTCAGGGATATTAATGAATTTCTTAAAGTAAACGACAAGGTAAAGGTCAAGATTATTTCGGTGGACCCCAAAGGAAAGATCGGGTTGTCTCTAAAGCAAGCCAATCCTTCTGCCAACAGGGCTCCCCGCAGACCCAAATTTGAACCCTCCTTTGAAGACAAACTGGCCAAATTCATGAGAGAAAGCGACGAACGGTTGTCTGACCTGAAAAGGCAAACCGATTCTAAAAGGGGCGGTCGCGGCGGCTCCAGATACTAAATTCAACTGCGTCATGATAAGCATTCTCTGTTGAAGGGAATGCTTATTTGTATTTAGGGCAAGACTCAGGGGGACGGTTCTCTTGAGTCTTTTGTCGATAATTTCTAAAAGGTGCTTGGCACTTCCGATGGCTGATGGCCAGAAAAAGTGTAATGTTTTGCAGAAAAGGTAACAGACAGAACGATGCTAATAGAACCATACTAGATCAGTTGGGAGGAGATACAGTGCTTCTTGCCGGCATTGATATCGGGACCAATTCAACAAGGTTTTTGTTGGCCGAGGTGAACGGTGATGCGGTTCATGCCGTGAAAAGCGGCCTCATCACCACCCGCCTGGGGCAGGGGATCAATCATGGCCGCCTGCTGCCCGAGGCCATGGAACGAACCGTTGCAGCTATTGAGGAGTTTCTAAAACAGATACGGCCCTATCATCCCTACGGCATTGTTGCCGCTGCCACCAGCGCCGTCAGGGATGCAGCCAACCGGGAGGAATTTCTCCGCCTGGTGCAGCAAAGAACCGGGCTTAAAGTGGTTGTCCTGTCCGGTGAAAAGGAAGCGGCCGCCAGCTACCGGGGGGTGCTGGCGGGCCTGCCTGTTGCCGGGGATTCCACCATGGTGCTGGATGTGGGAGGCGGCAGTACAGAAATGATTTGGACCGGACCGGATGGGCTCCGTTATGTCAGCCTGCCCGTAGGGGCGGTAAGAATGACCGAAGGAGGACATACCGAGGAACAAATCAGAGAACTTCTGGCCCCCACCCTCGGAGAAATCAAAAACCGCCAGAGGGAAGACCTGGCCCTGGTGGCGGTGGGGGGGACTGCCACCACCCTGGCAGCCATGTCTTTGCAGTTGGCCCAATACCGGCCGGAACTGGTTCACGGCTATCAGCTGACTTTGCCGGAGGTTGAACGACTGCTGTCCCTGCTGGTGGCAGCGGGATCCGAAGGGAGGAAAAAAATTGTTGGCCTGCAGCCGGAGCGCGCCGACATTATTCTGGCCGGCGTCATTATTGTGAAAATTGTTCTGGAGACCCTGGCGCTTCCGTGTTTAACGGTTTCCGAGAGCGATATCCTGTACGGTTTGGTGTGGGAATTAGGGCAGCAGTTGTCGAAACAAAAATTGGAATAACCTACCAATAATGACAGATATTTTCCAATCCCTGTACTATAATGGAGCCAAAGCGACAAAGCAAGGGGTTGGAAAGGTTGTTTGATCGCATTGATGTCTATACATATCACAGGGCTGGGCAGGGGTTACATGCAAAGAAGGGACCTCGTGCCCGCCACAGTGCATTCACCGGCAAAAAAACAGAAAGCAGGGCCGGGAAAGCTTCTTTGGCCTGGGCTGGACGAGCCCTGGCCCGGGAGAATCTCCTTCTTTGTTTGGCGGGTTTCTTTTTGGGACGGGCGGTGCTGCTGGGAGAACTGTCTCCCTTCGGCGTCAGTTTCCTCTGCGCGGCCACCTGGACCTTCGGAGCCATGCCGCTGCCGGTGTTATCAGTTATACTTGGTCTCTTCACAATCACCGGCGGCGTTCAGTTTTGGAGTTCGAGCGCCACTGTGATGGCCGGGTTTTTTATCCTGTTGTCCGTGAAATCCCAGGTCAACCGGCCCTGGCTGGCGGTTCCGGGGGTTGTGGCGGTCACCATGCTGACCGTTAAGAGCGTTTTTATCAGTGTGCAGGGACCTGCCCTCTATCCTTATATTACAGCAGGCTTTGAGTCTGTTTTTGCCGGCGTGCTCACCTTTTTGTATTTACAGGCATTAACCCCCTTTGCCCGGGGAAGTCTGCACAGGACCATGTCCGGGGAAACGGCCTTTTGTTTTTTGGTGTTGCTGGCGGGTATTATTGCCGGAACCGGGGGTCTGGCATATGAAACTGTTACCCTGCGGGGTGTCATCAGCCGGTTTGTCATTTTGCTGGGCGCCCTTACAGGAGGTGCCGGGGTGGGGGCTGCCACCGGCGCGGTGGTGGGTGTGATTCCCGGCCTGGCCTTTGTGGTGGCTCCGGTCATTGTGGGCGCCTATTCCTTTGCCGGGGTTGTGGCAGGGGCTGTGCGGAACTTTGGCAAGTTGGCCGTGGCCGGGGGATTTCTGCTGGGCAATATCATATTAACCATTTATGTTTCTGATTATGGCGACTTAAAAGGTGTGCTGGCAGAGACGGCCATCGCCACCCTTCTGTTTCTGTTGTTTCCTGCTGGTCTCCAGGAAAAGATTAAAGAACACCTCCCCGGGTTAAACAGGGAGGCGGTCCCGACAAGACCTGTGCAGGACACCCGCCTGAGGGAACTGACGGTGGACCGGATCCGCAACTGGGCTTCCGTTTTCAACGAACTGTCAAGGAGCTTTGAACAGGTCTCCACCACGGTGCAGCAAAGCCAGGAAGGGCAAGGTCTGCAGCAATTGTTTTCAGAGGTGAGCAAAAAGGTCTGTGACGGGTGCGCCCTCTACCGGACCTGCTGGGAAAGGGACTTTTACCGTACCTGTCAAAATATGCTGGACATGCTGTCAATCGTAGAACTGCAGGGTAAAATCACCATCGACGATCTTTCTGAGGATCTTAAAAAACGCTGCGCCCGGTTGAAAGAAATGTCCATCACCATCACCTGCCTGTACGAGACCTACAAAGTGAACATCTACTGGCACCGGCGCCTGTTGGAAAGCAGGGAATTGGTATCAGAACAGCTGAAAGGCATTGCTCAAATTATGGAGAACATGTCCGGTGAACTGGAATTTGATGTGGAGCTGGATGGGGAAATTGACGAGGCCCTGCGCTACCGGTTTGACAGGCTGGGCATCCCCATAGAAGATTTGTATACCCTGCATAAAGAAGACGGCCTGATGGAGATAGGCGTGGTGAAGCAGGCCTGCCAGGGAGAAATGGAGTGCCGCTTTACCGTCGCCCCGGTGGTGTCGAAGGTGGTGGGCAGGACCTTCAATGTGGCCAGCACCAATTGTCAGTTGAGGGAAGGCGAAGATAAATGCAGCTTTAAACTGTACCCTGCCTTAAAATACAACCTTTCCATCGGTGTGGCAAAAATCGGCAAAGACGGCAGTTCAGTTTGTGGGGACAGCCACTCCGTCCTCCAGTTGAAGGAAGGTCGCATGGCCCTGTTATTGTCCGATGGCATGGGAACAGGCGCTAGGGCCGCCAAAGAAAGCAGCACCGTCGTGTCCTTGTTGGAGCACTTGCTGGAGTCCGGTTTTGGTCAGGATTTGGCGGTCAAAACGGTCAATTCCATCATGATGCTGCGGTCAGCGGAAGAGACCTTCTCCACCGTGGACCTGACGGTGCTGGACCTCTATACGGGCAACGCCACCTTTTTAAAGATTGGCGCGGTGCCCAGTTACATCGTGCGGGGACGCCGGGTGGGGATCGTTAAGGCGAATTCTCTGCCGGTGGGCGTGGTGGAAAATCTGCAGTTTGCTTCCGTGAACAGGGCGCTGGAAGAAGGGGATCTCCTGGTGATGGTCAGTGACGGTGTTTTAGATGCCTGCCGGGGCGCCGATGCGGACCAGGACCAATGGATGACCGTCATTCTGCAGAACCTGGGTAACATGGGCGCCCAGGAAGCTGCGGAGGTCATCCTGCAGTCGGCCCGCAATGCTGCCGGCGGTCGAATACCGGATGATATGACAGTCATCACCGCCCGGCTGCAAACTTCCCGGGAATCGTCTGTGAGAGGTTGAGTTGAGAACACTCAGCCTCTCTTGCTTTTTTGTTAGCTGACCTTGGGGACTGCCGCAATTGCTGCCCTGTGCGGGGGCAAAACCGGCCATGGGGGGGCGGGGTTTTTCCGTTTAAAGGAATATTCAGCCCCCTTTGGAAGGAGATTATTGGCAAGTGTTGAACATATTAATATAGAAAAGTGAGGTTGAGGAGATAGTCTATGGAGGTGTTGGAAAGGGTTCGCAAAGAAATTGCCCGGCATAAAATGGTTGAGCCGGGTCAATTGGTTATCATAGGGGTTTCCGGCGGACCGGACTCCGTGGCGCTGTTACATATGTTCCATGTTCTGGCAGGGGAACTGGGAATATCCCTGCACGCTGCTCATTTGAATCACCTGTTCAGGGGAGAGGAAGCCAGGGAAGATGCCTCCTTTGTCAGGGAGTTGTGTTCACGGTGGGGCATCCCCTGTACTGTTGAGGAACGAAATGTCCCTGCCTATGCCCGGGAAAAACGTTTATCAGCTCAGGTAGCAGCCAGAGAAGTACGCTACCAATTTTTTTATGATGTTCTGCAGGCAACCGGAGGCCAAAAAATTGCCCTGGCCCACCATGCCAACGACCAGGCGGAGTCGGTTTTAATGAATTTTTTGCGCGGTGCGGGACCTGGGGGGTTATCCGGTATCCCGCCGGTCAGGGATAATCTTATTATACGACCCCTGCTGAGCATCCGGCGGCAGGAGATCGAGCAGTACTGCCGGGACCAGGCCATTCCTTTCCGGACAGACAGCTCCAATTTAAAGACCCTTTACCGGAGGAATAAAATAAGGCACCGGTTGATTCCCTTGCTGGAGCAAGAATATTCACCGGGTTTGGTGAATATTTTGGTGCGAATGGCGGAACAGGTCCGCAGTGAAGATGAATTTATGGAGGACCTGGCGCGCCATGCTTACAGACAGGTCCTGCTTTTCCAAGGAACCGCCGGCCTGGAGCTTGATCGAACCGGGCTGGCCCGGCAGCCCGTTGCCCTGGCCCGGCGAATTATACGAATTACCTGGGAAAATATCCGGGGGTCCAAACAGGACCTGACCTTTGATCACGTAGAGAACCTGGTGGAACAGTTAAGGGGGGGCGGACCGGAACGGGTTTGGGAGCTGCCTGCCGGCATTCGCGTCCGGCTGTCCTATGACAGGGTGGCATTTTTGGCAAGGGGGCCGGAGCAGCCCGCTGCTTTACAGACCTATGAGCTCCCCGTCCCCGGCAGTGTAGTCACGGAAACGGGGATAAAAATTACCAGCCAGGTGATCAGGAGAGAGGATTTGACCTGCAGTCCCGGGGAGTTGTCTCCCAACCGGGCAGTTCTGGACTATGCCAGGGTAACCCTCCCTCTCATGGTAAGATTTAGACGGGAGGGAGATGTGCTGATTCCTTTCGGGTTGGGTAAAAGGGTAAAGTTAAAAAAGATGCTGATTGACCGCAAGGTACCCAGGCACCTGCGTGATAACATTCCTCTGGTGGTGGAACAAAAAACAGGAAGAATTTTATGGGTTGCCGGCATCCGAATGGCCGACGGTGTGGGAATCGGTGACGCCACGGAAAAAGTGATTCTACTGAGTCTGGAAAATGGGCATGATAGTAATACGCAAATTGATAACAACTAACTCTTGTGGTAAAATATTGATTATGTTGGGACTTGGGCTTTGCAGGGAGGAGTGACATTTTTTGAATAAGGTTCTTAAAAACCTTAGTATTTATCTGTTGATTGTACTGGTTATCATATTTTTAATTCAGTTCACAGGCGAAAAAAAGACCACCGTTGTTCCGCTGCGTTATGATGAGTTTATCACCGCCTTGGAACAAAATAAAATTCAGTCTGTGGAAATGACCACTGACAAATCCACCAACATGATTACCGGCAAGTTTAAAGACGGCCGGGATTTTCAAACGAACGGTCCCATTTTGGACCAATCGTTAATTCCTTTGCTGATGGAGAAAAACGTCCAGTATGAGCAGGTTCCTCCTCCGGAACCGTCGTGGTGGAGCGGTCTCTTAACCACCATGCTGCCTATCCTTATTTTTGTGGTGCTTTTCTTCTTTATGATGCAGCAGAGCCAGGGTGGCGGCAACCGGGTCATGTCCTTTGGCAAAAGCAAGGCCAGGTTACATACGGACGAAAAAAGAAAAGTAACCTTTGAAGATGTGGCAGGAGCGGACGAAGTCAAAGAAGAACTGGCAGAAATTGTGGATTATTTGAAAAATCCCAAAAAGTTTAACGAGATCGGCGCCAAAATCCCCAAAGGGGTGCTGCTCTTCGGACCTCCCGGTACCGGTAAAACCCTGCTGGCCCGGGCCGTGGCCGGTGAAGCTGGCGTTCCCTTCTTTTCCATTTCCGGTTCGGATTTTGTGGAAATGTTTGTGGGCGTCGGCGCCTCCAGGGTCCGCGATTTGTTTGAACAGGCCAAAAAGAACGCCCCCTGCATCGTGTTTATTGACGAGATTGATGCCGTGGGACGCCAGCGGGGCGCCGGCCTGGGCGGCGGCCATGACGAGCGTGAACAGACCCTGAACCAATTGCTGGTGGAAATGGACGGTTTCAATCCCAACGAAGGCATTATCATCGTGGCGGCCACCAACCGTCCGGATATCCTGGATCCCGCGTTGCTGCGACCCGGTCGTTTTGACCGGCAAATTGTGGTGGATCAACCGGACGTCAAGGGCAGAGAAGAAATCCTCAAGGTCCATGCCAGAGGAAAGCCTTTGGAAGAGGATGTCGATTTAGAAGTGCTGGCTCGCCGGACGCCGGGCTTTACCGGAGCGGACCTGGCGAACTTGATGAACGAGGCGGCCCTGCTGGCAGCCCGTTTCGGCAAGAAGAAGATCGGCATGCGCGAACTGGAAGACTCCATTGAAAGGGTCATTGCCGGTCCGGAGAAGAAATCCAAAGTGATTTCCGAAAAGGAAAAACGGTTGGTATCTTATCACGAAGCCGGCCATGCTCTGCTGGGGTACCTGTTGCCCAATACCGACCCGGTGCATAAGGTTTCCATTATTCCCCGGGGCCGGGCGGGCGGTTACACCCTGTTGCTGCCAAAGGAAGACCGCTACTACATGACCAAGTCCATGCTGCTGGACCAGGTGGTGATGCTGCTGGGCGGCCGGGTGGCCGAAGATGTAGTGCTGAAAGAGATCAGCACCGGGGCCCAAAACGACCTGGAGCGGGCCACCGGCATCATTCGTCGCATGATTATGGAATACGGTATGAGTGAGGAACTGGGTCCCCTCACCCTGGGCCATAAACAGGATACCCCTTTCCTGGGCAGGGACATCGCCAGAGACCGCAACTATTCCGAAGAAGTGGCCTACGCCATTGACCGGGAAGTGCGCAAGATGATGGATCAAGCCTACAGCAAAGCGAAGGCTTTGCTGACCGAGCACAGGGCTACCCTGGATAAGATTGCCGGGGTATTGATGGAAAAAGAGACGATCGAAGCAGAGGAATTTGCTCAACTGATGCGGGAATCCGGATTGGAAAAACCGGTTATCGCATAAAAGGAAATGCTTACCAAGCATTGGGACATCCGGGGACATGACAGAAAAATCTTTAAAATGAAGAGTGTGCCACTCAGGGCACACCTCTTTTGTATCAAGAGGAGGAAAACAGATGGAACGCACTTATTTGATGGTCAAGCCCGACGGAGTTCAACGGGGATTGGTGGGACAAATTATCAGCCGTTTTGAGCAGAGAGGCTACAAAATTGTTGGTTTGAAAATGATGCAAATTTCCCGGGAAGTGGCGGAAAAACACTACGGGGAGCATGCAGGGAAACCCTTTTTCCAGGGACTGGTTGACTTTATAACTTCCGGCCCGGTGGTGGCCATGGTGGTGGAAGGAAAGGATGTTGTGGCCACCACCCGTGAAATGATGGGCGCCACCAACCCCCTGAAAGCCGCTCCCGGCACTATTCGTGCCACCTTTGGGGTAGATGTGGGACGTAACGTCATCCATGGTTCTGATTCATTGGAAAGCGCCCGGAGGGAAATTGCACTTTTCTTCCGTCCGGAAGAATTGGTGGACTACGGGCGCGCCATTGACGCCTGGATTTACGAGTAAGTTTATACATTCTTTTCTCCAGTTTAAAAGCTGGAGATTTTTGTTTTGGGATAGAATAGTAAAAGATGTATATATATACAAAAAATACCATAGGGGGATTGTTGGGTGGAATTAAAAGTAGGGTTAACTCATGAAACGAGCATTACGGTGGAAGACAGCAATACAGCCATCGCCTATGGCAGCGGCGGGGTCCGGGTGTTTGCCACCCCTGCCATGATTGGGTTGATGGAAAAAGCCGCCCTAGAACTGGCGGATCAATATTTGCCGGAGGGACAAACCACCGTCGGGACCCTGGTGAACGTCAAACACACCGCCGCCACGCCCGTTGGCATGAGGGTGGTGGCCCGGGCGGAATTAATTGAGATTGACGGCAAACGCCTGGTCTTCAAGGTGGATGCAGCGGATGAAGCAGGCCCCATCGGTTCCGGCACCCATGAACGGTTTATTATTAACCTGGAGAAGTTTCTGCAGAAAGTGGAGAGCAAGCTTACGGGTAGAGCTTAAGTGCCAAGTCTGGGCTTTGGGGTATTCCTATAAGTCCCGTCTGGGCTTACGGGTCTTTCTTTAAGGGCCTGCTTTTAAGATCCTGCTTTTAAGATACAGGACCTTAGAGGCATACCCTTTAGCCCAGACTGGACCCCAAAGGTATGCTTCCTAGCCCAGACAGGACCTGAGTGGAATACCTGTTAGCCCAGACCAGACACAAAAGAAATACAGTATAAGCAAGGAGGTTCGCTATAAAGTGAAAGTCGTTCCCAGTGACCTGGAGATTGCCCAGGCCCATAAAATGATTCCCATTACCGAGATTGCCGCCCGCATCGGCTTGGGGGAAGATGACATCGACCTGTACGGTAAATACAAGGCCAAAATTAACCTGGATGTCCTGAGAAAATTTAATGACAGACCCCTTGGCAAGCTGATTGACGTTACTGCCATTACGCCGACCCCCTTGGGGGAAGGTAAAACGGTAACCACCATTGGATTAACCCAGGGTCTGGGTAAAATTGGTAAAAAAGTGATCACGACCCTGAGACAGCCCTCCATGGGACCGGTTTTTGGCATTAAAGGCGGCGCTGCCGGCGGTGGTTACGCCCAGGTGGTTCCGATGGAAGACATCAACATTCATTTCACCGGGGACATTCATGCGGTGGAAGCAGCCAATAACCTTCTGGCAGCCATGATTGACACCTCCATCCTGTTGGGCAATCCCTTGAACATCGACCCCATGACCGTCATGTGGAACCGGGTCCTGGATACCAATGACCGGGCCCTCCGGGATATCGTCATCGGCCTGGGCGGCAAAGAAAACGGCTATCCCCGCCAGACCGGCTTTGACATGGCGGTGGCCTCGGAGGTCATGGCCATTCTGGCGCTGGCAGAGAACCTGCATGATTTGCGCCGGCGTCTGGGCCGCATTATTGTTGCTTACACCTACGATGGGAAACCGGTCACTGCAGAAGACCTGAAGGCCGCCGGCGCCATGACCGTCATCATGAAGGAAGCCCTCAAGCCAAACCTGGTGCAGACCCTGGAGGGACAGGCCTGCATCATGCATGCCGGGCCCTTTGCCAACATCGCCCACGGCAATAACTCCGTGCTGGCGGACAAAATTGCCCTCCGGCTGGCCGATTATGTAGTAACCGAAAGCGGTTTCGGCTCCGACTTGGGCATGGAGAAGTTTATGAATATTAAGTGCCGCCAGTCCGGCCTGCGTCCCAGTTGTGTGGTTATCACCTGCACCATCCGGGCCTTAAAGATGCATGGGGGTCTGGGCAATGTGGTGGCCGGCAAACCCCTGCCGGAAGAACTAACCCGGGAAAACCTGCCTGCCCTGGAAAAGGGCTGCGCCAAC
This sequence comes from Desulforamulus putei DSM 12395, assembly GCF_900129195.1. GTDB lineage: Bacteria > Bacillota > Desulfotomaculia > Desulfotomaculales > Desulfotomaculaceae > Desulfotomaculum > Desulfotomaculum putei. Next base: position 15,071 of record NZ_FQUY01000021.1, on the reverse strand, counting down.
CTGGCACACCACATTAAAGTGGCCAGTTATTTCGGGGTACCGGTGGTTGTTTCCATCAACCGCTTCACCCCGGATACCGATGCCGAAGTGGCCCTAGTGCGGCAAAAGGCCCTGGAGGCAGGAGCCCTGGGGGCTTACCCCATCACGGTATGGGCAGACGGCGGCGCAGGGGCTGTCGAACTGGCCGAGGCCGTTGTGGCAGCCTGCGAAAAGCCCTCTGATTTCCGGCTTCTGTACCCGGATAACCTCAATATAAAAGAGAAGATCGAAATTCTTGCCACCAAGGTTTATAACGCCGACGGAGTTGTTTACGAACCCCTGGCAGAACGAAAAATTAAACAATTTGAGGAGCTTGGCCTGGGGCACCTGCCCATCTGCATGGCCAAAACCCATCTTTCCATCAGCCACGATCCGGCTATGAAGGGACTGCCGAAAAACTACCTTTTCCCCATCCGGGATATCCGGGCCTCGGTGGGCGCCGGGTTCCTATACCCGCTGGCCGGCGCCATGCGAACCATGCCCGGACTGGGCTCAAAACCGGCAGCCCACCAGGTGGATATTGATGAATATGGCCGGACCATAGGACTTTTCTAGGTAAAATAAAGACGCTGCCAAGAAAAAACCCTGTAATTGAATGCAATTGCAGGGTTTGCTTTCTTGTGGATCCTATAAAATGCAATAGATGGGAAACACTAAAACAAATGAACTTTGGAGGTGACAGCATGACTCTTCGCGACAAGAGGCATACCTTACAAACAGGGGTGTCGCACGAGCAGACGGTAACCCGTAAAGGGGAATTGGTGAAAGGGGCCACCGAGGACGAGACCAGCCAGAAAGAAATGGCACCCTGGGAGAAGGAGCAGATCAACAACCCCTTTAAAACGCCGCCCAATCACTTGACCAATAAAGGCGACGAGCACGTCGGTATGGGGGAAAAGGGATAATTGATTTTACTGAAACATAGACGCAAACAATTTTTAAAAAATTTTCTATTTTCCAAAAGGAAAAAGAAAGATTGTATCGAATGAAATTTATAAAAAACAATTTGATAATACGGTTGGAGTAATCGGAGACGACCCCTAAGAAGGCAGTTTCCTTTGGGAATTGTCCTGGTTTGATGTGTTCCATACTCCATCAGCAAAGGGAAACGGCCTATTGGTACATGTTAAAATGTGCTTTGGGTCGTTTATTTTTTTGTATATTCCAAGAAATAATTAAAGATAGCTTGTTATTAAATGGTTAGGAGGAAGGATATGGACTTCTTGGAAAAAGTCATGGGCCGAAGTCATATCGGAGCGGCTATTCGGAGGGTTGAAGACCTGGAGGAGGCTGTTCGGCATCCAAATATTCACGCCATTTTCCTTTTAGGTGGGGATATTAACTATCTACCGGGGATGATTAAAAGGGTTCGCGCTTCGAGCAAGGTTATGCTGACGCATATAGATCTGCTTGAAGGCATCGGAAAAGACCGGCCTGGTATTCATCTATTAAAACGAATGGGTGTACAGGGCATTGTTACAACAAAATCAAACTTGACCAAATTAGCCATGGAGGAGGACCTTTGGGTTGTCCAACGCTTATTTATCGTGGATTCTGAATCCGTTAAAACCGCTGTTCGGGTGGCAGAAAATATTAAGCCCCATGCAGTTGAAGTATTACCGGCCACAATTCCTCAATATGTTATTCAGGATATGAAAAGGGCCCTTAACATTCCTGTTTTAGGTGGAGGGTTATTAAGGACGGAAACGGATGTTAAGGAGGCTCTTGGCAAAGGGATAGATGCCATAACAACTAGTCTCAGGCATCTTTGGAATGTTACTTTGTGATGCATTACTTAATTGATTGGGAGAGAAATATATGTTCAGGTTTGGGTTTTATAAAGGTGCGTGACGAAGACTACAACATTGTCCGCGAAATCGCCCAAGGTAGTGATACATAAAGTTGAAAAAATAAAAAAATTTTTTAATAAAAAGCAGGAATTTAAGATTAGTTGCAGAATATATAAAATAATCAAAAAACAATTTGATATTGGGTAAGGAGTTTTTGGAGATAACCCTTTGTAGGCATTTCTTATTTGATATGTCTATTTAAGGGTTTTTATTTTACTTCTTCTGGCCAGGAGAAAAGGAGACGGCCCGGATGGACATTCATTCAAAGAATGTCTGTTCTGGGCTATATTTTTTTAAGAAGGGAGGGACACTGTACCAGAGGAAAAGTTAATATTTTTTATCGGGTTTCCACAATGTGAGCCATAAATATCCTGTGGAACAACCGGGCGCTCTGTGATTAAATGGACAAGTAGTTGGATAACTGGAATGATTCATTAAACGCTAACCAGCGAAGAAGGGAAATGGAGGAGATATTTTATGTCACCATTTTTAGCGGAAATAATTGGTACGATGATACTGATCATTTTCGGTGGCGGTGTTGTAGCGGGCTGTGTACTTAAAAAATCCAAGTCCGAAAACGGCGGCTGGATTGTCATTACTTGCGGCTGGGGTTTTGGGGTTGCTGTTGCTGTTTATGCCGTTGGATCTATCAGTGGCGCCCATTTGAATCCGGCTGTCACCATTGCGCTAGCAACAATTGGAAGCTTCCCCTGGGCCCAGGTGCCTACGTATATTGCCGGTCAGATGATCGGGGCCTTTTTAGGCGCTGTAGTCGTTTGGTTACATTATTTACCCCACTGGGCTGCCACAGAAGACAAGGGAGCAAAACTGGCTGTTTTCAGTACAGGTCCTGCTATCCGCAGTACCGGCGCGAACCTGCTCAGTGAAATCATCGGTACCTTTGTGCTGGTATTAGGCATTCTGGCCATCGGCGCCAACAAATTTACCGAAGGTCTGAACCCCTTTATCGTAGGTATTCTGATTGTGGCCATCGGTCTCTCCCTAGGGGGAACCACCGGTTATGCCATTAACCCTGCCCGTGACCTGGGTCCGCGCATTGCTCACTTCGTACTTCCCATAGCGGGCAAAGGCGATTCGGACTGGGGATATGCCTGGATTCCGGTGGTTGGTCCGATTATTGGCGGTGTCCTGGGCGGACTTTTCTATAAGACTTTCTTTGGAGCCTAATCACTGATTCTTGATTTTTTAAATGAACTTATTTACCAATAAAGCTAAGTATGGGAGGTTTAATTATGGAGAAGAAATATGTTTTGGCGTTGGACCAGGGAACCACCAGCTGCAGAGCGATCCTGTTCGACCGCGACAGCAACATTAAAGGCGTGGCCCAGAAGGAATTTACTCAAATTTATCCCAAGGCAGGTTGGGTAGAACATGATGCGGAGGAAATCTGGAGCACCCAGTACGGCGTGATCGCCGAAGTCATTGCCAAAACCGGCATTAACCCCGAAGAAATCGCTTCCATTGGCATTACAAACCAGCGGGAAACCACAGTGGTATGGGATAAGACAACCGGCAAGCCGGTCTATAATGCCATCGTCTGGCAGTGCCGCCGTACTGCCGGCATTTGCGATCAACTGAAGGCCAGGGGTTTGGAACAAGTATTCAGAACCAAAACAGGCCTGGTGCTAGATGCTTATTTCTCCGGCACCAAGGTCAAGTGGATTTTAGACAATGTGGAGGGCGCTCGGGAAAAGGCAGAGAAGGGCCAGTTGCTCTTTGGAACCATGGATACCTGGTTAATTTGGAATCTGACCGGGGGTAAAGTCCATGTTACCGATTATTCCAACGCTTCCCGTACCCTGATGTATAACATTCGGGAACTTCGCTGGGACGAAGAACTCCTAAAGGAACTGGATGTACCGGCCAGCATGTTACCGGAAGTTCGTCCTTCCAGTGAGGTTTACGGCGAAACCGATCCTAAAAACTTCCTCGGCCATGCCGTCCCCATTGCCGGGGTGGCCGGCGATCAGCAGGCAGCTTTGTTTGGGCAGGCCTGCTACCAACCAGGCATGGCTAAGAATACCTATGGCACCGGCTGCTTTATGCTGATGAACACCGGTGACAAACTGTATGATTCCAAGAACGGTCTGCTGACCACCATTGCCTGGGGTCTTGACGGCAAAGTTGAATATGCCCTGGAAGGAAGTATCTTTATTGCAGGCGCTGCCATCCAGTGGTTGAGGGACGGTTTAAAGGTATTGGAAGAAGCTCCGGACTCCGAATACTTTGCCAGCAAGGTTGCGGATACCGACGGTGTGTACCTGGTGCCTGCCTTCGCCGGACTGGGCGCGCCCTACTGGGATATGCGGGCAAGGGGCGCCATTGTGGGCCTGACCCGTGGTACTACCAAGGAGCATATTATTAGGGCCGCGCTGGATTCTCTGGCTTATCAAACCAAGGATGTGCTGGGAGCCATGGAAGCAGACTCCAATATTAAACTGCAGGCACTGAAAGTAGACGGCGGTGCAGTGGCCAACAACCTGCTCATGCAGTTCCAGGCAGACATTCTGGGTGTACCGGTAGAAAGACCCAAAGTTATTGAAACCACTGCTCTGGGCGCAGCCTACCTGGCCGGTCTTGCTGTCGGCTTCTGGCAAAGCAAAGAAGAGCTGGCCAGCCGCTGGCAACTGGATCGCCGGTTTGAAAGCCAAATGGACGACGCCAAGAGAAATAAACTTTATGGCGGGTGGAAGCGCGCAGTTAGTCGCAGCATGGATTGGGCCATCGAATATTAATTTGATAGCGGCTTGAGAGATGGAGAAAGCCACACAATATCGGGGATCCTTCCTGCTATTGTGTGGCTTTTTAATAAAAGTTTTTACCGCCAAATTTTGCATCGGGGATGAGAAGTATGGAGACAGATAAAGTTCAGGTGGTGGTAATCGGTGGCGGGGCCACCGGCACAGGGATACTTCGGGATTTGGCCCTCAGGGGTATTCCCGCCGTACTGGTGGAACAGGGGGACCTGGCCCATGGCACCAGCTCCCGGTTTCACGGGCTATTACACAGCGGTGCCCGGTATGCCGTAAAGGATAAAGAAGCAGCTAGGGAATGTATAGAAGAGAATATGATTCTGCGCCGTATCGCTCCCAATTGTGTGGAACTTACCGGGGGTCTCTTTGTACAACTGCCTGAAGATGACCCCCAATACGCTGACCGGTGGATTACCGCCTGTGCCGAAGCAGGCATTAACTGTGAAGAGATCGATGTGCAGGAATTAATAAAGAAGAATCCCGTTTTATCCCCCAACGTTACCAGGGCCTTCAAGGTTCCTGATTGTGCGGTGGACGGTTTCCGAATTCTCTGGGGCAATGTCAATTCTGCCCGACGCTACGGTGCAAGAGTTCTAACTTATCACCGTGTTTCTGCCATTCATCAAAGCAACGGCAGAGTTACAGGGGTAGAATTAATTAACCAACTGAACGGGCAAAAAAGATCTGTTGAATGCGAGATGGTTATTAACGCTGCAGGGCCCTGGGGCGGAGAAGTAGCGGCCATGGCCGGGTTGGAAGTTAATGTGATTAAGGATAAAGGGACTTTGGTGGCTTACAATCACAGGTTGATGAGCATGGTGGTAAACCGGTTACGACCGCCGGGAGATGGGGATATTTTTGTGCCCCATGGCACCATTACCATCCTGGGTACCACATCTACTACCGTGGATAACCCGGGCTGTACAAAACCAGGCCACAATGAAGTCCTTGAACTCATTAAAATCGGCCAGGAAATGGTGCCGGAATTAGAAAGTTACAGACTGATCAGGGCCTTTGCCGGAGTGAGGCCGTTGTATCAAGAGAACAGTGCCGCCGGCGGCAGGTCTGTTACCCGTAACTTTGCCCTGTTGGATCACCGGCAGAGAGACGGCTTGGCCGGCATGGTGAGCATCGTGGGCGGCAAGTTCACCACCTTCCGCCTGATGGCGGAAAAAACCGTTGATTTGGTGGCCAGCCAGCTGGGGGTTAATGCCCCTTGCCGGACTGCCCGGGAACCGCTGACGGCTCCGGTGTCAGAGGAACTGCTGGAACGGGGCAAGAAAGTCTTTGGTGTTCCCGGTGCCAAAAAGGCCGCTGAGAGATTGGGAGACAGCTTTGCCCAGGTGGTGGAGCAGGCAGAAAAAAATCCTGACAAAGGCAGGATCTTTTGCGAATGTGAAGTGGTCAGCCTGGCTGAAATCGAGCATGCAGCCCACAGTGGGGACAGCTTTACCCTGGGAGACATTCGCCGCAAGACCAGAATGGGCATGGGCACCTGCCAGGGCACCTTTTGCAGCTATCGTATACTGGGGGCTTTAAGTGGTTACCCCCAGTTCGCCGGGAACCACCGGGAGTATTTAACCAAGTTTTTGCAAAAGCGTTGGAAGGGCATGAGACCGGTGTTGTGGGGCCAGCAACTGCGGGAGGCCCAACTGTCAACCGGAATTTATTGCACACTATTTGCTATGGAGAGAATGAGGTAATGAATAAATATACGGACGTATTAATAATCGGAGCCGGTCTCTCCGGACTCATGGCCGCTGCCAAAGCTGCTGAGCTAGGTAAAAAAGTGACGCTGGTGGCCAAAGGCATGGGGGCGGTGGGACTTTCCTCCGGCTGTATTGACCTCTGGGGTTATAACCTGGAGGATCCGAACCAGGTATGTCAGGACCCTCTGGCTGAAATTGCCCGGCTGTGCGCTGTCAACCCGCAGCATCCCTATGCCAGGGTACAGGATGTGCTGGAGGAAAGCCTTCTCTTTTTCCGGCGGGTTTGCCAGGAAAACGGTAACCCATACCTGGACCACAGGGGGGGCAACTGGCTGCTTCCCACCGCCCTTGGCACTCTGCGCCCCACATACCTGGCCCCCGCCAGCATGGCCGTAGGTGACCTGCAGCAAGTCCGCGGCGTTCTGGTGGTGGGTTTTCGAGAATTAAAGGATTTCTACCCGGATGTGCTGGCAGCCAACCTGAAGAAGTCCGGGGTACTACAGGCCGATTGCCCCTTAAATACTCTGATGGTATGCGCCGGCGGGGGAGAACTTACCCCTAACACGCTGGCCCACCGCCTGGAGAACCCGGCGGTAGTGGATCGTATCGTTGACCAAATAAAGCCCCACCTGTTGCCCGGTGCGGTCTTGCTGTTGCCGCCGGTACTGGGGGAACGTTGGGATTCCCAAGTGGCAAAGAACCTGGCCGAGAAACTGGGTCACCCGGTTTACGAAGTGGCCAATATACCCCCGGCTTTACCCGGGCAAAGGTTACAGCAAATGCTGCTGCATCACGTTAAGGGCCAGGGCGTTGAAGTGGTCATTGGCTGCACGGTCAACGGCGCCCGGGTGGCCGACAAACGCTGTACGGAAGTGCTGGCCACCGGCGCCGGCAAACCAATAAAAATATCCGCCAAAACCGTTATACTGGCCACCGGTTCATTCCTCGGGGGAGGCCTGGAGTCCAAACCGGGCAAAGCCTGGGAAAGCATTTTCCGTTTGCCGGTGGAAATCGGCCATGAAAAGTGGTCTGCCCGGGATTTCCTGTCCATGGCAGGGCACCTGTTTAATCAAATGGGCATCAAGGTAAATGAACACTTGCGGCCGGTCGATAAAACGGGAGAGGTCATCATAGAAAATGTTATGGTCACCGGTGCCAATCTGGCGGGGTGCAACCACCCCATTGAAAAATGCGGCAACGGGGTGGCGGTTGCTTCGGGATATAAGGCAGGAAAACTGGCAGGGGAGGTGGGAGAATGAGCAGTGATCACCGACTTGCTTTAGATAACTGCATAAAATGCTCCATTTGCGTGTCCCATTGCCCGGTGGCCAGGGTGACGGACAAGTTTGCCGGTCCCAAGCAAAACGGGCCCGACCTGGAGCGTTTCCGGTTGGAGGAACCGGCGGCGGTACACCCGTCCATCGGTTATTGCACCAACTGTAAAGGATGTGATGTGGTCTGTCCCTCGGGCGTTGCCGTCTCGGCCATGAACTGCCGGGCCAGGGGAGAATATGTGTCTCTGCATGGCGCTCCCCTGCGGGATAAGATCCTGGCCAGGGTAGACCGGATGGGTAGAGCAGCCCGGCTGGCGCCGTCCCTGGTGAACCGGTTGGCTGGCTTGCGACCTCTCCGGTTACTGGCGGAAAAAATGCTGGGTATAAGCGCCGCCATGACCATGCCCCGCTATGCAAAAAAAACCTTTCTGGAATTATATAAGCCCAAAAACATTGGCGATACCGGGAGAAAAGTGCTGTACTACCCGGGATGCTATGTAAACTACAATGCACCTGAGGTCGGGTTGGCCCTGGCAGAAGTTTTGGCGCATAACAACATCCGGGTGGAAGTGGAGCAATTTGACTGCTGCGGCCTGCCGTTAATTGCTAACGGATTGTTAGATACGGCCAGGGATCAAGCCAAGAAAAACCTGGCCAAGTTACAGGGTTATATCAACAGGGGTTATGATATTGTCACCACCTGTCCCAGCTGCCATCTCACCTTGCGGCAAGAATACCGGGAACTCTTTCAATTGAATACCGACCCGTTACATGAAAAAATGCTGGATGTCTTTGAATATTTAAGCGTGTTGCTACAGCAAGGGAAATTGGTTACCCGATTTGAGGAATTGCCCTTACAAGTGGGTTACCACCAGCCCTGTCACCTTAAAGCGGCCGGGTGTGGTGTGCCTTCCCGGGAGATCCTGCAATTGATCCCCGGTTTGCGGGTGGCAGACCTGGATGCCGGCTGCTGCGGCCTTGCGGGTACCTACGGGTTTAAAAAAGAAAAATACGCCATCAGCCAGGCAATCGGCCGCAATGTTTTTAACGCTGTAAAAGAACTGGGGGTTCGGCAGGTCATCAGCGAATGTGGCATGTGCCAGTTACAAATTCACCATCTTACCGGTGTTGCTGTGTACCATCCCCTCCAGGTGCTGGCACAGGCCTGTGGCCCTGGCAAATGGCTTGCCAAGTAAAATGATATAAAAACTTGCACGCATCAGCATGCAAGTTTTTTACTTGCGTTAATTTTTAAAAAATGTGCAAATAAACAACTTTGTTGGCAGGAATTTGCTCATACGCACAGAATACAATGTTCATATAAACAATTGAAAGGATCATTTAAACATGAGTAGGCAAGTAACCATGATTACCGCGGGGAGGAACGGCGGATGAGAAAAACAAAAATTATTTGTACCATCGGGCCGGCCAGTGAAAGCAGGGAACAGGTACAGCGGCTGTTGGCCGCCGGAATGGATGTGGCGAGGCTGAATTTTTCCCATGGCACCCACGAAGAACACGGCAGACGCATCTCCACCCTCCGGGAAGAGGCTGCCAAAATGGGTAAGCATTTGGCCATTATTCTTGATACCAAAGGGCCTGAAATCCGTACAAGAATGGTTCCTGAGCAGGGTGTGTATCTCTGTAGCGGTGACACCTTTATACTGGACACCGATCCCGAACCCGGTTCCCGAGAAAGGGTGGGCATTACTTACCGAGACCTGTGGCAGGAGGTGGCCCCGGGAACCCGGATTTTAATTGATGACGGGCAAATTGAACTGGAGGTCACCGCTGTGCAGCAGGAGCGGATCACCACCGTGGTGCGCAATGGCGGGCTCCTGAAGTCCCAAAAGGGAGTCAACATCCCCGGAGTTTCCATTCAACTGCCTGCCGTTACCGAAAAAGACATTGCGGACATCCGGTTCGGGCTTTCCCAGGGCATTGATTTCATTGCCGCGTCCTTTGTACGCAAAGCGGCCGATATTCTGGCGGTACGCCGGATCGTTGAAGAGGCGGGCGCCAGTGTGCATATCATTGCCAAAATTGAGAACAGAGAAGGGCTGGAAAACCTCGATGCCATTTTACAAGTGGCTGATGGGTTGATGGTAGCCCGTGGGGATCTTGGCGTGGAGATTCCGGCTGAGGAAGTGCCCATTGCCCAAAAAGAAATGATCAATAAATGCAATCTTCTGGGCAAGCCGGTGATCGTTGCCACACAAATGTTGGACTCTATGATTCGTCAGCCCCGCCCTACCCGGGCCGAAGCCAGCGATGTGGCCAATGCCATTTTAGACGGGGCCGATGCCATCATGTTGTCCGGTGAAACCGCTGCCGGTAAGTATCCGGTGGAAGCGGTAAAAATGATGGATAAAATCGCCAGACGTACAGAAACTATACTATCCAACCAAAGCAGGGAGCGAAACCTTCACGTTAATGTAACGGAGGCAATCAGTCACGCCAGCTGTACCATTGCCGAAGATCTCCATGCAGCGGCCATCTTGACGCCCACTCACTCCGGCCTGACGGCCAGGATGATTTCCAAATATCGCCCCCGGTGCCCCATTGTGGCAGCCACACCCTTTGCAGGGACGGCCCGGCGGTTGGCCCTGCAATGGGGTGTACAACCGCTGCTGGTGCCGGAAAGCGCCGGTACGGACCAGGTGATGTCGGTGGCAGTGACAACGGCCCTGCAGCACAACCTGGTGCAAACCGGTGATGTGGTGGTGATTACCGCCGGTGTCCCCGCCGGTCAAGCAGGAACCACCAACATGATCAAGATCCAGGTTGTGGGTAATATTTTAACTAGGGGAGCCGGTATCGGCCGTCAGGCCTACTCGGGGACTGCCCGGAAGATCACCTCTCCTGAAACGGACACCTTCAACAACGGGGATGTCCTTGTGGCAGCTGCCATTGATGCCGGTTTTATGTCGCTGGTGGCCCGGGCCGGGGCGCTGGTTGTTGAGGAGGGCGGTTTAACTTCCCACGCCGCCATTGCGGCCCTGCATTATGGTATTCCGGCGGTGGTAGGCGCGGCAGAGGCTTTAATAAAAATTTCCGAGGGGCAGACCGTTACGGTGGACGCCCTCTCGGGGGTGGTTTACGAAGGTTCTGTAGCCATTCTATAGAGTAAACACAAGTTCAGGTGGGAGGCAATGGAATGAGTGGCGAGCGCCAAGAGAAGATTCGCTTATTACTCCAGGAACACGGGCATCTGACCGTCTCGGAATTGGCCCAGCGTTTTGAAGTATCTGAAATGACTATTCGACGGGACTTAAAGGCCCTTGCCGCCTTAGGCCTGGTGCAGCGTGAACACGGGCGGGCGCTCTATCCTCAGACTGCCACCGATACTCGTTTTTTCTCCCGGTTGGGAGAGGCCGAGCGGGAAAAAACCGCCATTGGCCGTATGGCTGCGGGCCTGGTTGCAGAGGGAGAGACCATTATCCTGGATGCGGGGACAACCACCCTGGCTGTTGCGCAATCCATCAACAAACCCTGCGTTGTCATTACCAACTCGCTGCCCATCGCCTCGGTTCTGGCCAACCGCGGGGAAGAAACCACCGTGCTGGTTACCGGGGGAGAAGTGCGGGGAACCACCCACGCGCTGGTGGGGCCAATGGCCCGGGCCGGTTTTGCTGGCTTCAACGCTGACAAGTTGTTTCTTGCTGCTACCGGTGTCAGCATTGAACGCGGGTTGTCTACCAACAATATGTTGGAATCAGAGGTTAAACAGGCCATGCTGACTGCCGCCAGGGAAGTCATTCTAGTGGCCCATAGTGGGAAATTTAACCATGTATACTATCATACCTTTGCCCGGTGGGATAAGGTACATACTGTGATTACCGACGCCGGGTTGCCGGAGGAAACCCGCCGGGAACTTGAAAATTTAGGGGTCAGGGTATTGGTGGCTCAAATATAAAACGAACGGTAATAAATAATGTACAGCTGGTAAATTCTTTTTAGTTAACTAAAAAAATAAATTAAATGGAGGTAATGAAAATGACAGTTAAAATTGCCATTAACGGTTTTGGACGGATTGGCAGGAATGTTTTGAGGGCCATGTTGAAACGGGATTTGTTTGGTCCGGGAGATCCTGTTGAGATCGTAGCCGTAAACGACCTGACCGACCCGCAAACCTTGGCTCATTTGCTGAAGTATGATTCTGTACATGGCGAACTGGATGCTGAAGTGGCTTGCACCGAAAATACTATTCTGGTTAATGGTACTGAAATTAAAGTATGTGCTGAAACCGACCCGGCTAAACTGCCCTGGAGCGAACTGGGTGTTGATATTGTCATTGAGTCCACCGGTCGCTTTACAAAGGGCACGGATGCCGCCAAACATATCCAGGCCGGCGCTAAAAAGGTAATTATCTCTGCACCTGGCAAAGAAGTGGATGCCACCATTGTTATGGGGGTTAATGACCATACCTACGACCCGGCCAACCATCATGTTATCTCTAACGCTTCTTGCACCACCAACTGCCTGGCCCCCTTTGCCAAAGTGTTGCATGAAAAATTTGGCATTGTGAAGGGCTTAATGACCACCGTACACTCCTATACAAACGACCAGCGTATTTTGGATTTGCCTCACAAGGATTTGCGTCGTGCCCGGGCGGCAGGACAATCTATTATTCCCACCACCACCGGCGCGGCCAAAGCAGTGGCCCTGGTGCTGCCTGAATTAAAGGGTAAGCTGAATGGTTTTGCCATGAGGGTTCCCACCCCCAACGTGTCAGTGGTGGATCTGGTGGCTGAACTGGCTAAACCCACCAACGCAGAGGAGGTTAACGCCGCCCTCAAAGAAGCTGCCGAGGGCCCCCTGAAAGGTATTCTTGCTTTCAGTTCCTTGCCGCTGGTGTCCAAAGACTTTAACGGTAACCCCCATTCTTCCATTATTGACGGCCTTTCCACCATGGTCATTGAAGGCAATATGGTCAAGGTGGTTTCCTGGTATGACAACGAGTGGGGCTATTCCAACCGCGTGCTGGATCTGGCGCTGCTGGTAGCTGAAAAGGGGCTGTAGAACTATGCAAAAAAAGTCCGTTAAGGACATTGATGTAAAAGGCAAGCGGGTCTTTGTCCGGGTGGATTTCAACGTTCCCCTGGACGGCGACGTCATTACCGATGATACCCGTATCCGCAAGGCCTTGCCCACCATCCAATACCTGATGGATCAGGGGGCCAGGGTGATCCTGGCCTCCCACCTGGGCCGCCCCAAAGGCGAAGTGGTTGAAAAATACCGTTTGACCCCGGTGGCCAAAAGGCTTTCGGAATTGCTGGGCAAGGAAGTTATCAAGGTGAACGATTCGGTGGGGGAAGAAGTTAAGCAATCCATTGCAGCCATGCAGAACGGTGATGTGCTGCTGCTGGAAAATGTCCGTTTCCATGCCGAGGAAACCAAAAATGATGAAAAATACGCCAGACAGCTGGCGGAACTGGCCGATATCTTTGTCAACGATGCCTTTGGCGCCGCCCACCGGGCCCATGCATCAACAGCCGGAATTGCCAAATACCTGCCCGCTGTGGCCGGTTTTCTGATGGAGAAGGAACTGGCAATGTTGGGCCAGGCGGTAACCACCCCTAGGCGGCCCTTTGTGGCCATTATCGGGGGCGCCAAGGTGTCCGATAAAATCGGCGTCATTGAGAACCTGTTAAATAAAGTTGATACATTGATCATCGGCGGCGGGATGGCCAATACCTTTTTAAAGGCCCAGGGGTATGGTACGGGAACATCTCTGATTGAGCCGGAAAAAGTAGAACTAGCTAAAGAGTTAATGCGGCGGGCGGCGTCCCGTAATGTAGAACTTCTTTTACCCACCGATGTGGTGGTGGCGCGGGCCTTTGAACCAACTGCCGAGAGCCGGGTGGTAACGGTGACAGAGATTCCGGAGGACTGGATGGTGCTGGACATCGGACCGGCCACTGCTGCTAAGTATGCTGAAGCGGTTCAAAAAGCAGCAACCGTTGTTTGGAACGGGCCCATGGGAGTTTTTGAAATGGATGCCTTTGCCAAAGGCACCGAAGCAGTGGCCAAAGCCCTAGCGGATTCTCCTGCCATTACTATCATAGGTGGCGGTGACTCGGTGGCTGCGGTGAATAAGATTGGCGTAGCGGATAGGATCACCCATATCTCAACTGGCGGCGGAGCTTCTCTGGAGTTCCTGGAAGGGAAAGAGTTGCCCGGAGTAGCGGTGCTTCAGAGTAAATAAAAGCAACAGCGCGGCGGTACATGTGCCGCCGCCATCTAAATGCGTGGTGTTGGAGGTACAACGATGCGGCAGTTAATCATCGCCGGAAACTGGAAGATGCATAAAAATATTCACGAGGCACTGGAGTTTTTGCAAGAATTGCAAGGGAAATTGGGCAGCACACCGGTGGAAGTGGTGGTATGCCCGCCCTTTACCGCCCTGGCGCCGGTGGCCGAAGCCTTAAAGGGCAGCAGCATTGCTCTGGGTGCCCAAAACATGCACTGGGAAAAGCAAGGGGCCTATACCGGGGAAATTTCACCCCTTATGCTAAGGGAGATCGGGTGTAAATATGTCATCCTGGGCCACTCGGAAAGAAGGCAGTACTTTGGAGAAACCGACGACAGTGTTAACAAAAAAGTGAAAGCAGCCCTGGCACACGGTCTTATTCCCATCATCTGTGTGGGAGAGACCCTGGACCAGCGGGCAGCCGGCCTCACCGAACAAGTGGTGGCCACCCAGACCACAGGGGCCCTGGAGGGTCTGACCCCCGGGCAGGTGGCGGGCCTGGTCATTGCCTATGAACCGGTCTGGGCCATCGGCACCGGCAAAACAGCCTCAGAGGAAGATGCCCAGCAGGTCAACCGCTGCATCCGTACAGTGATTGCCGACCAATACGGCGCCGCTGCTGCCGAGGCGGTGCGCATACAATACGGCGGCAGCGTGAAGCCCGGCAATGCCAGGGCGTTAATGGCGCAGCCGGATATCGACGGCGCCCTGGTGGGCGGCGCCAGCCTGCAAGTGGACGACTTTATCGGTATCATTGAAAACTCTCTGTAAAACATATGAGACCTGCGAGGTTTAAGCTCGAGACCCGGATGAAACAGGGATATTATGGAACCTCGACCTGCGACCTCGAACCTCGAAACTGAGGAGGTTCCGAAATTGAACAAAGAAAAACATCCCCTGGCCTTAATTATCCTGGATGGCTGGGGTGTCAGTGAAAATGAGAAGGGCAATGCCATCGCCCAGGCAGTGACCCCCAACATCAAGAACTATATAACCAACTACCCGTATACCACGCTGGCATGCTCCGGACTGGCCGTGGGCCTGCCCGCAGGGCAAATGGGAAACTCCGAGGTGGGACACCTAAACATGGGGGCCGGCCGGGTGGTCTACCAGGAACTGACCCGCATCACCAAATCCATCCAAGACGGGGAATTCTTCAGCAACCCGGAACT
>NZ_FQUY01000041.1 GCF_900129195.1 Desulforamulus putei DSM 12395 | reverse complement strand
GGGCTAATAATTTTAATAATGCCGTCTTGCACATCTGTTACGCTAGCATCGGTCGGCACATAACCTGCTGTTTTAATAGCTAATTCGGCGTATATTAAAGCAGATTGAACATCATGACTGCTTAGATACCCTGGTATTTCTAGTATGGCCGGCCCTGGAACTCCTACTAGGTCAGATCGCATAGCACGAATCTCATAATTAACAATCTTTTCAATATTTCTTTGAGTAATCAATTCTACGTCAGGGGAAGTAACTTGTGGAATGGGATGGAAGATGTTTTTAAAGCAAGGAATATAACGGAGGCACATTATCTGCTCATTGAAAGTTTTGTCTGATTTTAACTTTTCTTTTAAGATTAATTTTTTGATAGCAAGTCTTAAAATATGTAAGACCTCTTGGTCATTAAGTATTCGCTTGGCAATAAGATGGTAGGATGGTTCTTTTTCTCTTTCCTTTTGTTTTCTTACTCTATCGTTTTCTTTTCTTTTGATTTTGTTTTGATCCTTACGTAATTCACGTTCTTTCCTATATGCCTCCATATCAAATCTTTTAAGGCCCTTTTCTACCGCATCAGGGGAAACATTAAGAACGCAAGCAATGTCTACTAACTTCATTCGACAATAAAAATATGCATTTATATACTTATCCAAAATGTCGGTTTTTTGTGGACAAGCCTCTTTGCGCACTTTTCCCCACACCCTTCCGTTCCGCAGATTTTAGCCGAACCATTTACCGGATTTTTCCGGAAAGTATTTCGTTACATAGGTGCTTAACAGCACGCCTCCGGGCAGCTTGTCCTGCCCCGAAGCCTACCGTCATAGCCGCTAACCAACAAATAATTTGCTTACCAGTTTACCAAGCTCGTCAAACGATTTCTCTAATCTGTCCTGCTGCGCAGCAGGTAAACCAACTTCCAGTGCCTTGTTCTTTAACAGAAAAGCATTCTGCAGTATCGAAGCAGCTAAAACCTGTTTCTGTACTGCTACTTCGCAAAGCCTAATGGCATCTTGATTGCAAAGGTAGTACCGTCCGCCAAAGGAGTAAACCATAATGTTGTTTTTCCTCAAGGCCCCGGCCAGGCGGTATATGCGTTCCCGGTGGTTTTTGGTGTCAGAGCCGTAGATTGATATTGCTGCCAAACTGATGTCCAGTCCGCCTGGATGCCGTTCCTCAATCAGTTTGTGCAGTGTGTCCGCCAGAACACCTCGCCTGGGCTTGCCTTTCTTGCCGCCAGGTTTACCCGTCATTTCCTTTTCCTCCATTCACTACGACAAATTTATCTCTGACCGCAACACCTTTGATACCCGGTTTAAGCAGATCGGAAAGAATATCTCTGGCTTGGGTTATTCTTGGTACGTATATATCACAGGCTTGTACTACTGCACTGGCCAGTACCGTGATACTCATTCCATCACTCTTCATTTCTGCTATAGTTTTATACAGTTCCTCACGGTTGTTAACCAGATGTTCTGCTGTTTCGCTTGTCTTTTTTAGTTGGTTGAAAAATTCTTTTACCTGATCTGAGTATTCCAGGTGCTTTTTACGGTAGTTTTCTGCTGCTTCCCGGCCGCCGTAGTCATTCAGAGTGGTATTATGGCCGTTATGTGAGTAAATATTGGCAGTAACTTCATCGCCAGGAGTTTTATCTTCTCTGCTCTCTTCTTCCTGATCAAAACTGCTAACTTGTTCCAGTGTTGCTTCTTGGTTGTTTACATCTGCTGCTGATGATTGTTGACGTGACGGTGTCAAATATTTTTCATGGTCACATTCCTGGTCATCCTGATGTTTTTTTTGCTCATGTGTCAAATTTTTTACACTTGAGCACACCTGGTGATCATGATACCCCTTTAACTCATGTGTCAAAATTTTTACACTTGGGTATTCCTTATTTTCCCATCTTGATATGGTTTGTCGAGGTACACCCAGTTTTTCTGCCACTTCCTCCTGAGTTAATCCCTCCGCCCTCATTTCCAATGCTTTTTCCCTGATCTTTTCCCTAGTTTCCTCCTTTTCTTTTACTAGGTCTGCCACCCAGTTCTGCACCGTCTGGCGGGTTACTTTAAGTGTTTCAGCTATTTGTTGTACCGGCATCTTGCCATACCACCGGCGGGCAGCTGCTTTTATTTCTTCCTTAGCTAATGGTCTACCATGCTTAAGGTTACATATAACTGAATCTACGTCCGGATCTGCCGATTCTGTCACAAAAACTTCCACTTCTTCTATCCCGGCCAGCTTGTGTGCCTCTAACCGATGCCGGCCATCCAGTAGGCGGTTGTCTGAAGTTATGATAATCTCCGGCAATTTTACCCCTGATTCGATTGCTTCTCGGTAGCGTTCTACAGTTTCCATGCACAGGCTTGTGCGAGGGTAAATACTCTCATCTATAATGATCTTACTAATCTTTATTAGGCGTTTTTCCACGCTCTCACCTCCGGCCTCTCACCTTCCTCACCCTGTACATACCCTCTGCTCATCCATCCGCTTCATTAAAGCCCGGCAGTCGAGACATACTTCAGAATCTCTATACGCCTTTTCATAAACGCCAGGGTCCAGCCACAGCCCCTTGCCGCATTTGGAACACCGCCAGGCTGTACGTCCCTTCTTCCACTCGTTCACAAAAGGGCTTCCTTCCGGTAGATTATTCTGTCGGTAGCTTTCCGGCTGCCGCAGGTGGCAGATTTTATGAACCGGACGACCACCTTCAATGAAAATATATGATTGGTCTGCCCATACCGGTTCAAAGCAAAGGTGGCAGATTCCCAGGGTATCGGGGATAGGGGTTGTTTTTCTCAATCTAATTACACCCCCAGATATTTTAATTTTTCATCTGCGATAACCTCAGCTTCTTGATCACCTAACATTTTCTTAATTGATGGGAGTATGATTTTGACCAGATCACTGTATTCTTCTTCTAAGTCCCCAGGTATAACTTCAACAACTTCCCTACTTATAGTCTCTAATAGGTCTTTATCTCGCCTGGCAGTATATTTAACCAAGGCTATCACAATGTTCACCTCTTTTTCACATCACTAACTAGCTATTATCTTTTCTAAAAAACGCAATACCACTCCGACAGATATTTACAGAGTATTTATTAATAATCGTGGTAATATATAATCATACTTACTTCTTGACCCTAGTTTCGAACACACCTCCAGTTTTCCAGTGATCTCCGGAGTTTTCTACAGTTATCTGCTACAGCCATATTTATATGATGGTCTGTTAGTTTGTTCGCTACTGCAACCGTTATTTATAAAAAAAATTTCATCAAAGCCTTTTTTTAATTCATGACATAATTTTTGGGCAATATTAGGACTTGGATTTCTGTCTCCACTTTCAATTTGTGATATGTAAGCATTGCTAGCACCAATTTTCCTAGAAAGACTTCTCTGTGAATAGCCAGCCTCGATTCTAGCCTTTATAAAAGCATCTCGTTTGATATAAATTTTCATTAACAACGCCTCCGTTTGCTACTGCTTACATTTTATCAATTTATGTTAGCTATTGCAACCATATTTTTGTAAAAGAATAACTTTTTATTTTTAATTTTATAATTTTAGACTTATAATATGTGTTAACAAATGCTTACACAAATGGGGTAGTAGTATGAATTTTGGCTTATTTTTAAAACAGCTACGTGAAAAAAAGGAAATGACAATTAGGCAATTGGCCATGTATGCTAATGTATCTCATGGATATTTATCCCAGGTAGAACGCGGTGAAAGAGGTACACCATCTCCAGAGATTCTTAGTAAATTAGCAGGACCATTAGGTGTATCTTATGAGGAACTAATGACCGCTGCTGGTTATCTTAATGGTAGTTCCACTGTAGAATCTGTTATTGCTAAAAACAAAAAGCTTTACGATGTAATTGCTCGGGCCAAAGACCTTCCTGATCAAAATCTCGAAGAAATAACGGACACATTAGATACATTGATAGAGTTACATTTAAAAAGACTCAAAAATAAAAAAAGTAACGGAGACAACAAGTGAGAGCAGATGTGATTTTCTGGGTGCTTTCACTTTTTTATATCTTAATTTAAACCCAGGAGAGATACCGAATGCGCACCAATTTAATACCACCTAAAGCCAGGTTAGAGCGTACTTTACGAATTGTCCGGCAGTTTATTAAAGATACCGGCATATGTATGCTACCCATTGACCCGTTTAAGATTTATAAGGAATTTGACTGGGCACTTTTTTCTTGTAAAGAGATTGAAGAACTCAAAGGGAAAGATGATCTCTTACTTTTAAAAATTCGTAAAGAAAAAGCTGATGCTATAACATTTAGAGATCGGCAGACCGGTACATACATAACCGTTTATGAGGAGAACAATTTACCGGAAAGAATCCGGTGGACCTTAGCCCATGAAATTGCTCATATAAAACTTGATCATTTAACTGATTTTAATGAAACCTGCATGAGCCGGGGCGGTATAAGTGCTCAACAGTATAAAGTATTAGAGAGAGAAGCAAACATCTTTGCTGCCGAGTTTCTTTCCCCCATGGCCCTGTTAGTTTTACTTGAGGCTACTCAAAGTGACCAAATAATTAGTTATTGCCAAATTTCGAAAGAGGCGGCGGATCATAGGGAGAGAGAAATCCGGTCATACTGGGGACTAAAGGTATATTCACAATCAACTACCTTTTATAAAGAACAATTTAGGAACTTTTTAAATGATATAAATAAGGTCATCTCTTTTAATAGCAATTATGATAAGGATGGGATTATTGCTATGGGTGTCCCTACTGATGAAAATAATAGATTTTTAACATGCCCCAGATGTAATAAAAGTGACTTCTCAAAAGTAGCCAGGTATTGCACACTATGCGGGCTCTTTCTTTTTAACTCATGCTCCAATACATATGCCGTAGAAGATGGTTACTGCAACCATGTTAATGATGGAAATGCCCGTTATTGCGAAATATGTGGCGCCCCAACTGTTCTTTTCACATTAGGGATTTTACAAAGTTGGGAAGAAATAAGAAAAAGCTCCTCTAGAAATGAAGATCTTAATAAAAAAGCCGAAAACATTTTTCATCTCGTTAAAGGAACTACTGGCAAGTAGTTTTTTGTGTTTTATAGGGATTTCGACATTTTTCGATAATTTTACTCGTAAAATAGCCACAAGTACGTGGCCGTTTTGTAATATACTAAATCGGAGGTATTGCTTTGAAGGCCATCATCTACGCTCGCTACAGCAGTGACAACCAGCGCGAAGAATCCATCACAGCCCAGATCCGGGCGTGCACGGAATATGCCGAAAGAAACGGATATTCTATTATTAAGATATACACCGATGAAGCCAAGTCGGCGCAGACTGACGATCGGCCTGGTTTTCTTAAAATGATGAGCGAAATTAAAGGAAACCTGGTTAAACCAGATTTTTTAATTGTTCACAAGATTGACCGTTTTGCTAGGAACCGTTATGATTCTGCTTTTTATAAACGTGAACTCCGAAAAGCAGGGGTAGTAGTACAGTCCGTTCTGGAACATCTGGATGACAGCCCGGAAAGCATTATCCTAGAGTCTGTACTGGAGGGTATGGCCGAATACTACAGCAAGAACCTGGCCCGTGAGGTTATGAAGGGCATGAGAGAAACAGCCTTGCAGGCGAAACACACCGGTGGCCTTCCACCACTGGGGTTTGACGTGGACAAAAATAAAACTTATGTTATCAACGAGTCTGAAGCGCCGGCTGTACGTATGATTTTTGAAATGCGTGATGCAGGTTACGGATATAACGCAATTCTGGATGCATTACATAAGAACGGCTATAAAACAAAACTTGGAAAACCCTTTGGTAAAAACAGTCTTCATGAAATACTTCGTAATAAAAAATATATTGGTACCTATGTCTTTAACCGGTCGGCCAGTAAAAACCCTGATGGTAAAAGAAATAACCATTTGTCAAAAAACCCGGAAGACGTGATTGAAATACCCAACGCTATTCCGGCCATTATCCCTGAAAGTCTTTTTTGGAGGGTTCAAGAAAAGATGAATCAAAATAAAAAACAAAACGCTACCGGTGGTCAAAAAGCAAAGGTTGTTTATCTGCTCTCTGGCCTAATCTGGTGCGGTGAATGTGGTAAAAGAATGGTAGGCTCATCCAGTACCTATAAGACCAGGGTAACAAGAGAAATACGGCAGCGTCATTACTACCTGTGCAATAATGCCGATCGCACTAAAACTTGTAATAATAAGAAAATTAACAAACACACCATCGAAGAATATGTTTTAAATAAACTCAAGCAAGACATTTTCAGTGATGAAGCTATGCCAAAGTTGGCAAAAAAGCTTTATGACTTTTACTCAAATAGTAAGAAAGAAGCAGCTGGTGAAGGGGATTATTTAAAAAAGGAATTAGCCAAGGTTGACCGTCAAATTGAAAATATTGTTGATGCCATTGCAGATGGAACTGCAGTCGTTCGGGCCTTCACTAAAAAACTAAAATCTTTGGAAAACAAAAAAGCCACCCTGGAGAGTCGCTACCAGGAATGGTATATTAAGCAGCAAGAACAAATTATTTCATTTGAAAAGATACTGGAAATTTTAAATAACTACAAACAAGCACTCCACAGTGATGATCCGCTTGTGGTCAAACAAGTAATCGAACGATTTGTTAAAAAAGTCATAATAAAAACAGACACCATCGAAGTAAATCTCATGGTGTCTGTGCATACGACTGGTGGAGGCGGGGGGAGTTGAACCCACCGTCCGAAAGAGCAACCACAACAGGCTCTACGAGCGTAGACTATGCTTTAGGTTTCGCTCCATTGGCGGCCATAGTCAGCCTCCGCTGTCGCTATCCCGGCAATCTTAGCTATAGCCCTCCGGGAGGCAGGCTATAGAGCGTCCCGCTGGTGTGACCCCCTAATCCCGCACCGCGGGCGCAGCGGGTAGGAGGTTAGCTGAATTAAGCAGCTAAAGCGTATTCTTCGTTGGCAATTATTGTTCGTTCACCGTTTTACGGGCTGGTGAGATCCCGGCTCGCTCCTCTTGCCATTGCATCCCCCGTCGAAGCCATTTCGCCCCCATGTTTAAAGAAAGATTGCTTGCCAACAGGATTTATTGTATTTTTTGCCGCTCCCGAATGGCACGGTCCATTTCCCGTTTGGCATCCCGGGCGGCAATATCTTGTCGTTTATCAAAGGATTTTTTACCCTGTGCCAACGCCAGTTCCACTTTAACGCGGCCTCTAGGATTAAAGTAAACTTTTAACGGAATCAGCGCAAGTCCTTTTTCACGAACCTTGCCGTAGAGACGCAAGATTTCTTGTTTGTGCATCAGCAGTCTGCGGGTTCTCTTGGGTTCGTGATTAAACCTGTTGCCCTGTTCATAAGGGCTTATATGCATATTGTACAACATCATTTCGCCGTTTTCAACACGGGCAAAACTGTCCTGAAGGTTGGCTTTTCCTGCCCGCAGGGATTTCACTTCGGTGCCTGTCAGGGCAATGCCGGCTTCATAGGTTTCCAGGATATGATACTCGTGCCGGGCACGGCGGTTTTCAGTAATTGTCTTAAATACCTTGGCGGAAGGTACGGGTTTGGCAGCCATGGAAAACACCCCTGACAGATAAAGCCCAGTTCTCGCTTGAGACTCGGGCTTTGGGCAAAGTTAATCTTTTTAGCAAGTATTTATATTATAACAAACCTGCCATTTCTGTCAAGCCTCATTTTACTTTAAAGACCCAGCTGATCAGCGGCGCCCTGCATGGCTTCCAGGCTTAAACCCAAAAATTCTTCCAGGGTCAGTCCCAGTTCGGCGCAAGAGCGAATTTGCTCGCGATTGGCTCCCCGGGCAAAGGATTTTTCGTTCATTCTGTTTAGTAAAAACGGGACATCAATGGCAGAAAGCTTCTTTTCCGGCTTAATCAGGGCGCCCGCTACGATTAGGCCGGTGGTTGGATCGGTTGCGTAGAGGGCTTTATCCATTAAGCCGGTACGGGGCAGACCGTGTCTGTCATTGTGCACCTTGACGGCATACACCACGTCTTCCGGCAGGCCCATTTCGGCCAGCATCCTGGCGCCTTCCAGGCTGTGGAGTTCAGGATGATCCTTTGTGTCATCATAATCTATATCGTGCAGCAACCCCGCCAAGGCCCATTTCTCCTCCTCTTCTCCAAAGCGTTGCGCCAGACGCCGCATGACCACTTCCACGGCAATGCAATGGTTGATCAGGTTTTTATTCTTGAGCTTCTTCTTGAGTATCTGTAGCGCTTCTTCCCGATGCAATCTGCAATCCCCTCTCTGTCTTGATAAATTTAGCCGTAGCCCGGGCCACCTGGGTACCGTCGGCTAGGGTCACTTCCGCCTCCATGTTGGCGATGCGCCCCCTGTCCACTTGCTGCCTGGCGGTTACCACGATGGGTTCGCCGATGGGAACCGGCTTTAAATAGCGGACGGTCATTTCCACCGTCATGGCGGGAGTGCCCCTGCTCCAGAGCCAGTGGGCCATCACTTCGTCCATGATGGTAGATAAGAGGCCGCCGTGCATTACATTCAGCCAGCCGGAATGTTCCGGCTTAGGCGTAAAGGTGGTGTAACAAATGTCGTCTTTATGTTTGATGGAAAGCCTGAGTCCGATGGGGTTGTTCTGACCGCAAGCAAAACATTTATTAATCTCCTGCCATTGTTGACTTCCATACAGGTCTTTATAGTTTTGCAATCCCGCCACCCCCATAAAGAATTCTTACGGTAGTATTTTACTAAAGCAACAGGCTGCTGGCAAGGAAAGGAATCCCATTACTTTAGTTATTGCCATTTACTGACTGTGCAATTCAAGTCAAGAACCGTCCCCAACTTGAATTAAAAAAATATGCCGGCCAGAGGCCGGCATATTTTTTTGTTCTTACAGTCTGGTGAGCAGGGGACCAAGGATGAGGGAGATGGTACCAGCAACCTTGATCAGCGGGTTCATAGCAGGACCGGAGGTATCTTTGCAGGGGTCGCCTACAGTGTCACCAACAACGGCTGCTTTGTGAGGTTCGGACTTCTTGCCGCCCAGGTTGCCTTGCTCGATCCATTTCTTGGCGTTGTCCCAAGCGCCGCCGGCGTTAGCCAGGAACAGGGCCAGCAGAACACCTACGGTGGTTAAGCCGCCCAGGAAACCGGCCAGAGCTTTGGCGCCAAGCAGGAAGCCTACCAGTACGGGAGCGGTAACGGCTACGATACCGGGAGCGATCATCTTGGAGATAGCAGAACGGGTAGCAATGTCTACGCAACGGGCGTAATCAGCTTTTGCACCGGGCTTGCCTTCCAGCAGGCCGGGGATTTCACGGAACTGGCGGCGAACTTCTTCAACCATTCCATAGGCAGCCTCACCAACGGCACGCATGGTCTGGGAGCCTACCAGGAAGGGTACAGCGCCGCCGATGAAAATACCAACCAGAACCATAGGTTCGGTCATATTTACGACGAATTCTTCTAAGCCAAACTTGTGCTTAACGCCGTCAACGTAAGCGCTGAACAGGGCCAGGGCGGTCAGGGCAGCGGAACCGATGGCAAAGCCCTTGGCAATGGCAGCGGTGGTGTTACCAACAGCGTCCAGTTTGTCAGTCTTAACACGAACTTCCGGAGGAAGCTCAGCCATTTCAGCGATACCACCGGCGTTGTCAGCCACAGGACCAAAGGAGTCCATAGCAACAACCATACCGGCGGAGGACAGCATACCCATAGCAGCCATAGCGATACCATAGATCGCCCAAAGGCCGGCTTTGTCAGCGGGAGCAGCGGAACCTACGGACCAGAAGGCGAAGTAGATAGCACCGGCAAAGACCAGCATGGGAATGAAGGTGGACTCCATACCTACGGCCAGACCGTGGATAACGTTGGTAGCAGGACCGGACTTGGAAGCCTCAGCGATACGGGTTACGGAAGGCTTACCGGTACCGGTGTACAGTTCAGTTAAGTAACCTACTGCTACGTTAACGATCAGACCGGCCAATACAGCCATGAATACGCCGGTGGCGATGGCGGCGGTTTCACCGACAAAGATGGCCTTGGCCAGGAAGAAGGTACCGGCAGCGGTTAAAATGTTGGTTACCCAGAGACCTACGTTCAGAGCAGCCTGGGGGTTGCCATCTTCGGAAGTACGTACAAAGAAGGTACCGATAATAGCGGCAACGATACCGATGGCGCCTACTAACAGCGGGAAGATAATACCGGGGAAGCCGAACAGGGTGTTACCGATCAGCATAGCAGCGATGGTGGTAGCAGCATAGGATTCGAACAGGTCGGCACCCATACCGGCGGTGTCACCTACGTTATCACCTACGTTGTCAGCGATAACGGCGGGGTTACGCGGGTCGTCTTCGGGAATACCTGCTTCTACTTTACCTACCAAGTCAGCGCCTACGTCAGCAGCCTTGGTGTAGATACCGCCGCCGACACGGGCGAAGAAAGCGATGGCGGAAGCGCCGAAAGCAAAGGAGTTGATGATCAGAGGATTACCGAAAATGATGTACAGTACGGAAACGCCCAGTAGACCCAGACCGGCAACGGACAGACCCATAACGGCGCCGGCGCGGAAGGATACGTTCAGGGCCTTGGCCAAACCATGGCTGCGAGCAGCCTCAGCGGTACGGGCGTTAGACTTGGTGGTGGAGGTCATACCGAGGTAACCGGCTACGGCAGACAGGCAAGCACCCACCAGGAAGGAAATAGCGGAAGCCGGACCTACAGGCAGGTGGCTGCCGGGTTGTTGTTCTACAAAATACTGAGCAGCCCAGAGAAGAACGAAAATGATAAGAGCAAAAGGAATGAGAGTTTTGTACTGACGGTTTAAGTAAGCCATGGCACCTTCGTGCACAGCTTCGGAGATCTCACGCATTTTGGGTGTACCCATATCTTCTTTTAGGATGCTGGCCAGCGTAAACAGAGCAAACAAAAGGGCCAAAGCACCGGCACCCGCAGCGTAATAAGCGAGCATCATGTTTTGTTCCACTTGAAAGTTACCCTCCTTGTCCCGAATAAAATTAAATCAGACCTACTTCATTACCACTAGAACCATGGAAGTCAACCCAAAGGCAACAGCGATGAAGGCCGTGAGCCTGCCGAGTTTTTCATCCAAACCTTTCTTCTTTCCTCCGAATAATGTCTCGGCTCCACCGGCAATCGAACCGGATAACCCGGCGCTTTTACCAGACTGCAGCAAGATCGTTGCTATTAATGATAGTGCGATCAATACATGAATGGCAGTCACCAAACCTTTTAACAAAACCCCACCTCCTTTTGAAAATTTATGTAAGTAATGAGGACTTGTATACTTAGTAATTATAGCACAACGTGAAATATGTGACAATCTGTATTCATGTAAAAATAGGCAGCCAAGGCTTGCTCCGGCAAGCCCCGGCTCTTATAATCGGCCATTTTGTGATTATGTTAACAATGTCTAGCCCCGCAGGTTATAAAAAACGTCCCTGCCGCGATACCTGGCCAGTTGGCCCAGTTCCTCTTCAATGCGCAGCAGCTGGTTGTACTTGGCCACCCGGTCGGTCC
>NZ_FQUY01000025.1 GCF_900129195.1 Desulforamulus putei DSM 12395 | reverse complement strand
ATAACCAAATTTATTTGCAAGATTATCATATTATGGCGACATTTTATGCCATTTGTTTGTGAAAAACAGGTGCAGTTTTAATTTGCAAATTCACACCATGGGCCAGTATGGAGTGGTTTAAAATGTGCTATACCTGAGGTAAATTTTTCAAATATTTGGTAATTTCTTCGTCGCTTAAATTGTAATCCTGTATCTTGTTGTCCAAAAATTTCTCGTAAGACGGCAAATCTAATAAACCGTGACCGCTCAGGGTAAACAATATGGTTTTTGCCTCTCCGGCTTCCTTACAGATCAAGGCCTCTTCTATGGCGCAACAAACGGCGTGGGCTGATTCGGGGGCGGGAATAATTCCTTCGTTTTTGGCAAACAGCGTCGCTGCGTTAAAAATAGCAGTTTGGCCAAAGGCTTTGGCTTCGATAATTCCGTCATGTACCAGTTGGCTGACCAGAGGTGAATCGCCGTGATACCTTAAGCCGCCTGCATGAATGCCGGGCGGCATAAAGTCTTTGCCAAGGGTATACATATACAGCAGGGGTGTCAACCCACTCACATCGCCAAAATCGTAACTAAGTTTTCCTTTGGTTAAGGTGGGACAGGCGCTTGGCTCAGCTGCTATTAAACGAACGTTTTTCCCGTCAACCAGCTTGTCATGGGCAAAGGGAAATGCTGTTCCCGCAAAATTGCTGCCGCCGCCACAGCAGCCTATTACGATATCCGGGTAGTCATTAACCTTTGCCATCTGCTCTTTGGCTTCCAGCCCTATTACGGTCTGGTGCAGAATCACGTGGTTCAGGACGCTGCCCAGAGCGTAATTGGTATCGGGGTGAAGCGCTGCATCCTCAACCGCTTCACTGATGGCTATGCCAAGGCTGCCGGGATTACCGGGGTCCTGTTCCAGTATTTTTCTGCCACATTCAGTTTGGTTACTTGGGCTGGCAAATACCTCAGAACCAAAAATGTTCATCACTGTCCGGCGGTACGGCTTTTGTTGGTAACTAATCTTAACCATGTAGACAGTGCACGCTAACCCAAAGAATGTGCATGCCTGTGATAAAGCAATACCCCATTGTCCGGCGCCGGTCTCGGTGGCCAGACGTTTAATCCCCTGCATCTTGTTATAATAGGCCTGCGGTACAGCTGTATTAAGTTTGTGACTCCCGGCCGGGCTAACCCCTTCATACTTATAATAAATACGCGCAGGGGTATCCAGAGCTTTTTCTAAGCGTCTGGCCCTGTACAGGGGAGACGGCCTCCATAACCGGTAGATTTCTTGCACTTCTTCCGGAATGTCAATCCATCTTTCCTGGCTGACTTCCTGTTTAATTAATTCATCCGGAAAGATTGCCGATAAATCCTGGGGGCCGATAGGCTTCCTGGTACCGGGATGGAGCGGAGGTTTGGGCAAGTTGGGCATATCTGCCTGGATGTTGTACCAGCGGGTGGGCATTTCACTTTCGTTGAGCAGAATTTTTGTTATTTGTTTACTCATCTCGTTTTTCTCCTCTCATCTAAACTGGGCAGATTAAACAAAATAATAGATTATTTTGTTTCATAATTCAATAAATACAATTCGACAAATATCGTTAACTGCAAGCTAAGCCCGGTTTTTGGTTTACCAGCGGGACTAACCGTTTATTTCTGTGCAGTCCTGCCATAGCAGAAAGTTATTGATGAATGTTACATCATTTCCTTTGGGTACAATAACTCTTCAGTGCCTCAATTGTTTGCTTGACAGGATTTTCCACTCGCCAGCTTTTTGGCTCAGTCACTCCTTGGACAATGCCGGCCAGGCGGAACCAGTAAGCCAAATAGCGGTAGAAGGGCAAGAAAAATATGACCCACCATATTTTTTTTAATTTTTCCCTGTAAGAATCTTTCACACTGTGGTAAGACACGATAAAATACAAAATTTCAAGTATCAGGTAACAAACAAATAATCCGATCATTGCCACCAACACCAACGGCAGGGAGTAACCAAGAAAGTATAAAAAGGGAGTCAAGAAAGTCCATACCAGTCTTGAAAAGGCCAGCGTATGGTCCAGGATCAGGATCCGCCCCACAAAATCTCGCATTGCCCGAAAGGCTACGGGAATCGTCTTGTTATACATGGCAATCACTTCAATTTCTCCCCGCTGCCAACGGACCCGTTGGGAATACAACCGGGCTAATGATTCGATTGGCTCAACATAGGCAATTGCATCCACCACGCTGCCAATCCGCCTCCCAGTAGATTTAGTAATGTTTCTGATATGAAAAGTCAAATCGGTATCTTCTGAAACTGTCCGTTCCTGGTATAAAAAGGATTGTAGCATGGTTTCCCGGCGGAATATAGAAAAGGCGCCGGATAAGGTAAAAAGGGTATTGGTAATGGTTTGGTAACGCCTGCCTACATCGAAAGCCACCAGATACTCTATCATTTCACAGTAATTAATTATGTCGATCAGCCGGGGGTTTCCCTTAACTTCCTTATCAACCCGGATGCTTCCGGTTGCCGCAACCAGTGCGGTGTCATTTTCAAATGTTTGAACAATATGCATGACCGCATCTTTATCCAGCCAGCTATCGGAATCCAAATTGATTAAATAGGTCCCCTGACCGGAATACATGCCAACATTTAAGGCAATCGATTTACTGGGTCGGTCCACCGAGGTCCACATAAGGGACATGTTCCGGTATTTGTATTGAAATTGCTGGAACACCTCAAAACTGTTATCTTTACTGCCATTATCCACACAGATAACCTGAATATATTCTACAGGGTAGGTTTGATTGATGATGGACAGCAGGCATTTTTCCAGGGTCGCAGCGGAATTGTATACAGGAACAACAATGGTGACATAGGGGTAATACGTTAAATGTTCCTTTTTCCCCAGCTTTTCCTCACCATAAAAGAGCAAGGTTGTAAAATAACCCACCGCCACAGAAATATCTGCAACCAGGGGCACTAACAGCCAGATCCCCCAAAAGATCATAAAGTCAAGTGCCCTTTCCAGTAATACTTGCGTCATTTTCGATGTTCTCCCGGACTATT
Source organism: Desulforamulus putei DSM 12395 (assembly GCF_900129195.1). Lineage (GTDB taxonomy): Bacteria > Bacillota > Desulfotomaculia > Desulfotomaculales > Desulfotomaculaceae > Desulfotomaculum > Desulfotomaculum putei. The sequence continues at coordinate 31,399 of NZ_FQUY01000025.1, read as the reverse complement.
TTTAATGATGGTTTGGTCAAAATCTCCCAGTACAGGGCAACAATCAGGATAAAGAATACCAGCCTGCCCAAAATTGAATGGGCAATAGAAGCAATATCGCGGCCAAACCAGTGAATAGAAAATATAACGATAAAAAGACGTAAGAGATTAATGGCGTAAACACAGACCACAGCCACCAGAGAGAATATCGCCTTTCTGGTAGGTTTGTAAGGAGGGTAGAATATAATCAACCCCAGTAAGATACACATTTCCAGGAGACCTGAGTTTTCGATGTCAACATTAAGGACAGTCCAGCTATTGTCTACCTCGGTCATAATTAAAAGAGTACATACTGCACGGTCAAAAACAGCGGTTTCTATATCAAAATAGTTTAACAACTGGTGCAGGAACATGGCCGCCTGGTGTTCCAACTGGTATTCCACAAAAGAACCGCGCAAAAAGGAAACCAGTAGGAGGGTAAAACCCACGGCGCCCCAGATATAATAAAAAAGCCAAATACGGTGTCTGTAAAAAAATACTGTTACCGCTATCCAAAAGATTGATACAGCGGTAAGACTTAATTTGTTCTTAACCATAACAGGAAAAGGTGTCCACATGATATCGCCATAATCAGGTAAGCGATCACCGGCACTCCCAATACCCGTTAAGTAAAAATTTACCGGTTGAGACGGGTAAACATTGAGATCCTCCATTGGAATGGCAAATTCGAATCTGGTTCCTCCCTCCCTGAGTCCGTCCCCCCATTCACCCCGGTAGTCGGATAAAAATTTACCGGTAACTGAATATAACCTAATATCAACTTCCCCACTACTCTCTGTAGCCGCTCAAAATTTTTGGCAAAAATTCTCATGATTTTTGGCAAAAATAACGCTGGTTTTTAGAACTATTTCTGAGGGTCTTTGGCTTTACTCTTGCCAATTATTTTGAGAATAACGCTCCTGGACGTGCTGGTCTTCGCCCCGTTGAAATACGCACTCGTTCAGGAGTTTTGTTTTGAAGTTATAGCTGTTGAAGTGCCTCATGATGCCGAAATAGGACTGCATTGAGGCATTCACCTTATCGAAGGCAATCAACCCCTTTTCATAGGCTTTTTGAAGCGTTTTGACCCTCCTCTTAATCTTCTTCAGAGTCTTTTTCTTTAGCTTCCTATGGGTAGGCCATATCTTAAAGCCCACGAACTCAACACCTAAAGATATGGGTCTGATAGCAGTCTTGTTGTTTAGGTCAAGCGCAAGAGCCGATTTCAGGAATGTTCCAATGTCTTCCTTGACCTTGTGTAAGTATTTCTTATCATCCGACAGGATTATTATATCATCCATATACCTGATGTAGTAATGTATCCTCAATTTGTGCTTTACATACTGGTCAAGCTCGTTTAAGTAGACATTTGCAAAGAGTTGTGAGGTAAGGTTTCCTATTGGCATCCCTGTATCAAACAGTCTCTCTTCTTCCGGGCAGTCATCGGCTTCCATTCCGGCAGGGAGCCCAAAGGCCACGTCCTCACTGTTGACTATGGTCTCAAGCAGCCACATCAAGTCATTATCAACAATCTTCTTTCTTAGGATGTCAAGTAATATCGCATGGTTGACTCTATAAAAATACTTCGAGATATCAAGCTTAAGGTAATAGTATTTTTGACTCTTGCGGTCTACCTGCCGCAACCAGTATTGAAGCCTGTCTGCCGCTTTATGAGTGCCTTTTCCGACTCTGCAACCATAACTATCAAAAATAAACTGTTTGTCATAGAGCGGGTATAAAATCCTGTATACGGCCCATTGAACAACTCTATCTTTGAAAGGCAGTGCCATGATTAATCTCTTTTTAGGGTCATGTATAAAGAACTGCCTATATTTGCCTACTTCATAGGTTTTATATAAAAGCTCATTTTGAATAATAATCAAGTTTTCCTCAAGCTGGCTGTTAAATTTTAATATTTCATCCCTAAAACGTTTCCCTTTTCTCGCTTCAAGGGCCGCTATGTACAAGTTTTCAAAATCAATGATTTTCGGAAAAAGGTTCTTTAATTTCTGAGACAATTTTTGCATCCCCTTGTTTTTATTAGTACTATATGTAGCATCTTTCATTACTTACTCGATGCTTCTATAGCAATTCAATATTTTGCTTTTTCAGCAGGGGAATGAGCCCCTTTGTTCTCTCTGTGCTATCTATAACCCCATGAGGTTATAGCCATTGACTATGAGAGCAGAGCGGAGCGGAAACCGATATTCGTACTGACGTTCGCACGAGAGTTGTTCAGGTTGACGTTGAACACGCCCGCATTGGAAGTGTTACCCCAATTGCCGCCACGAATCGGGAGCTCAATAGACTCATCCCCCATAGTTTTTGTTTATTTATTTACTGCTTTACTGCCTTCATCCATCCTCCCAACATGCGCCCGATTTCGCTGAGCATCTTGCTCCAATTTTCATATTGCTTCAGTCCCAAGTATTTGAATTTAGGGTCTGCCGCAACCCTTATAAAGGTTTTTAATGTTTCCAGCTCAACATCCATTTCCTGAAGAGTTGTCTTTTTATAATACTTCTTGTTTGCCACTATCGCCAACCTCAGCAGCGTATACATGCTTTTCTTAATCTCCGTTGCAAGCGCATATCTTTCTGACCTGGGAAACTGAAGTAGGCAGTTGTTTCCGTAGACTATCATGTCATAGATTTTTTGGTATATCTTTAATTGCTCCATCTAAAACTCCTCTCTTACTTCAGGGTGGGGGGAGAGCTATCGCTCTCCCCGACAGATATTCAGAAAACAGATTACAGAGTAACAAAAGCGGAGCGGAAACCGATATTCGCACTGACGCGCGCACGAGAGTAGTACAGGTCGACGCGGAACACGCCCGCATGGGAAGTGCCACCCCAAGCGCCGCCACGAATCGGGAGCCTTTCTCCATAGTTACGAGCATAAAAACCGTCTGCCCCATGCGCCGCATCAATCGGAAACATTCCTAAAGCTTTGAGGAGATTCGGGATTGTTACTCCTGCTTCAGCAGCCAGTGTTTCGAAGGTTGTGTATGAATATCCGTAATCATACTGGCCTCCCGGTGTATACATCTGGTTTTCAACCGCCGTGTTTATCCTCGGGTCTCCACCAACATCATGAGAGGTAGCGGTTGCATCGCCTGCCGTGGTATTGTCCACCTTTAGAGTGTTGGCCGTGCCGGGGGCCACAAGGCTTCCGTCCTGCAACATGGCCTTCCACAACGCACTTGTCGCCGTTTGGTCAACAGCAGCAGCGGCATCGTTGTTAGGGATAATTTGTATCTCCCCGTTGTTAAGCCTCAAGCCTCCGACCCATTCCCACACGTTGCCGTTGAGGTCAAATATGCCCTCGTTGGTGTTGTCGTGAGCCCAACTTGCCGGGCCACTTCCGGTTGCAACCCTGCCGGTCTTCCCGGCTCCACTGTCAAAGTAGGTTCCCACACCCTTCTCATGGGGAGCGGAATGGTCAGCTCCATAGTTATTGTTCCCCCTGGGCATAAAGCCGTTTTTCTTACACCAAAGCGCAATCCCGGCCCATTCAGCATTCGTCATCAGATGCCATCCTAAGCCCTTATTTTCACAGTAGGCTTTTACTGTATCGAAGTTCACGCTTGTTTTCGGGTCTTTAAAGGGCAGGCTGTAGGCTCGGTCATACATGACAATATTTTGATACTTGGAGACCATCACTTCAGATTTCTGAACTCCATTCACAACAAACATTGGATGAGCCGCATCTTCTCCACCGGTCATCACGTCAATGCTTTTGAATAGCGGTATCCTCACCATGATTGAAGGGAGCCCCATATCATCAAACAAGACCGTATTTTTCCCGCCCGACAACGCTTCAACCGCTAATTTCATGTCATCAAAATTACTCATTGGTTGCTCCTCCTTTAGCCCATAATGTTATTGTCACCTTGCCCATATCAAATGGGATGGGGAATTGCTTTTCCATTGGATTGCCATTCTCATCCTCACCGTCAATGACGGTATCGTATGCCCTTGCCGGTATGTCTATCTGTGCAACATACCATTTATTGAGCCCGAAGGTCAGGAACCCGAACTCATTAGTGCAAATGTTAATATGAACATCAAAGTCCCTTTCGTACTTCTCAAGGTCAAGGGTCATGATTTCATCCAGGATGACCTTTGTCCCGTCCTGCACGATGTTGATTTTTGGCCCTTCGTTCTTTTCAACGATATTTACCTGACCGTTCATCTTTTCAATCCCTCCGCTTTCTTAATCACTTCATGACTCCTCTGAGCAATGCACTCAGCGTATTCCCTTGTTTGCTTGTTGGCCGTTGAGCTGTTGTGTCCAAAGTCCCTCAAGACCCTGTTCGTCCTTTCTTGCCTCTCGCTGCTCTTAATTATCACGTTCGCCATTATTGAAACATACCCCCTTGGATAAAACATTTGATTGTTGCACTCGTTGCGCTGCCTGTGTACCGGATTTTAAAGCCGTTCAGGGCCTTGTCGTACACCTCAATGTCTCCGACAAACCCGTTGGAGCTTAGAACCTCAGTGAGCACCCTGTAATTCAAGGTGTCCCTTGCCTTTTGGAGGGCAACGGTTGTCTCTGAGTTGTTAAAGGGATAGCTCATTGTATTGCTCAATGACACTTCCACAAGCTCTCCTTCCAGGTCAGCTATGCTTCTTTTGGACTGCATTGCCTGTTGAATCAGAACCGAGGCAAAACCGTCAGCTCCAAGAATACCGGTCTCCATATTGTTTAAGTTTGTCGCACTGACGGGAGTCCCTTCCTGAATCACCTCTCCCGTTAGTTCGTCAACAATATGGTCTTGCCATTGCTTGAGATTGTAAGGCTTCATTTTAGCTCACCTCCACTTCCACGAATTTATAAGCAAAGACCGAATACAGCCCTTTGGATTGAGGTTTTATAAACTCTCTGGTTGCAAGAGCCACCACATCACCGTCCCTGTCAACTAAACTGATATTGCTGACCGTTCCCGAAACAGTGTCATCCAGGTAGACGAATATCCTTATAAAGTCCTGGTTTATCTCCGTTTTAAAGATATCAGTCTGTCTTTGCTGCCCGTTCAGCAGATAGGTTGCATGTGACAATGAGTCTTTCAGCCTTGTGAGCTGTTTGGTAATACCCGTTGCAGTTAATGTCTTCATCCATCAAACCTCCTTTAGTTTGGATATTCTCCCGCCCTTATTTGATTACAGAGAGGATAGTTGAATGTATTACCCTCATACTCCGTTTCTGCCTCTATTGTTGAGCTCTCATGGTTGCACTGCACAAAGTCCGTTTCTTGATACAGTCTTTCGGATGCAGCAATCGTCCCGGCCAGGGGATAGGAGAAGTTGCCTTCTCTGTACGTCGATTCATGACTCAAGTCAGTCCTGAGCAGATAGCCCACATTATCATTGTTGTAGGGCCACACCCCGCAAAGGAAGGTGTTGCATAATGGATACCGGTAAAGGCCGCCCTTAAACTCCGACCTGGCTTCAACCTGCGTATATTCCTCTATCCCATAACTGGGCTTTCCACTTGCAGGCTTGACCTTCATGACTTCCTTGTCGATAACCGCCATGTCATTGATGCCGACTTGCTGCTTTGACGAGAGATAGACCAGGAACTCAGCCCACCTTTCAGGGTCATGGATGTAAAATGGCTCAATTCGTGATTGTTCATATCCAAGAGCCTTGAGTGCAAGGAGGATACCTTCATTCGTTCCGGCTTTCTCAGCAATAATATTTTTCATTGAAAGCCTCATTCTATAGTTTTCAACGCTTTCCCCTTTGAGTCTCTTCATGCGACGGTCACGCCCATGCTCTTCAAGCATAAGACTGCTTGCACTGATTACCATCGACTCCGCTCTGACCCGGAAGATATCTTGTTTTGTCTGGTCAAACAGCTTCCCGAGCACCTTGAAGAGTATATAAAACTGGTTTTTTGCCTTGGCGACTTTTTTGAGAGGGCCAAAGAGCAGGTAATACATATAGTCCTGAAACTTTTCAAACATACCTCTACACCCTCTCAACGGTTATATTGAGCAAACCGAGCATAATCACTTTGTCATTGCTCAGGATTACGTCATCGGCAGGGGAGATAATGTCTGACTTCTTGTAAACCTGGATTCCGCTTTTCAGGGCATACCTGATGTCATCTAAGTAAAGCCGGTTGAGCTCCCTGTCTTTCCTGATTTTCATCAAATCGGTGATAATTGCTTCACCTTTCTCTTTAACGCCCTCGTCGCTTGCATCCTCCGCAATATAAATGACGATATCAAAATCCTGCTCCACAATCTCCGAAGACTTCACCAGCAGGTTGTCATATGGCCCCTTTATGGTGACGGCCTGGGCCTCAACCTTGTCAAGCAGGTCTTGAGTTGCGGCTCCCGCCGTCGAGGTCACGATGATGTCGATAGTCCCCTGGCCTCGTGGATGCATATCATCAACCTTTACAAACAGAACCCCTTCGACTCCTTCACAAACATTCTTGTATTTGTCAGCTATGGGCATGGTGGAGAGCTCTGCCCATGAGTTCAGGGTTCTATCTCTCAGGCTCTCGATATCCTCAAGGTCACTCCCTTCCTGAACAAGCCAGTCAGAATCATTGAATATCCTGTCAATGCCCTCAATGTGAGTGAGCGACTTGTTTATCTGTCCCGGTGGAACGTTGTATTTTGCACCTTCCTTCTCAGCCAGGACAAGAACCTTTTGGCTTAAGGAGTCCTTTTGCAGAACCGTGTCCTCGACCGCCAGGAACCGGAGCTCCTCTCCGTTGATATCCTGCTCCGTCTTGAATATGTCCCCCTTGGCTATCTTGACCGCATCTCCGGGAGCGTCCCTTTCAAGGGTTACATATCCTTTTGTCTTTGTCGGCTGCTTTCTCTTTTTGGAGAAGTCTGCCGCCTTCAGTTCCAACCACACGTCTTCAGCATGGGACAGGAATACATTGTTTAGAACCTTTCTCAGAAGCTTCACCAGCTCGATTCTAATCTGGATGACTATCATCAGCAGGGTATAGAAGATTCCCCCTGAGTTGAAGTTGGATATCCTGAAGCCCTCGTCTTTAAGTTCCTGCACGATTGAGTTTTTCAATTCCTCTCTGTCAGGCACCGGAAGGATTTCATCCAATATTTGCTCGTCAATCATTACACCATCACCACCTCGACCCTATCCAGTACAATATCTAAGATGTACTGCTTCGAGTCATTAGTAAACTTAAACGCCACCTTGACGGATATCTTATCATCCTCAAAACTTAGCTTTGTTTGTATTGTCTCGCTATCAATTTCTTCACGCCTTGAGAGCTTCGTCCGAATCCTTTGCTCGATTTCAAGCCTTACCAGCTCGTCATCATCCGCTTGAATGAAGTCAAGAAGCGACCATCCCCAAGTCTCGTCATAGAAGAGCTCTCCCTCCTGGGACAATGCCTCAAGCCTGATATCCTGAATAAAGCAGTCCGTATCAGAGGAGAGGGGAGCGTCACCATTGGCAGCAGCCGTCAATTGCCAATCTTCATCAAGTTTTATGTCCGTATCATATAGACCAGCCATCAAACCACCTTCCCCACGATATAAACATTTAGTTGGCCGTAGAGGAGAAGCACCGCCGCCACATCCCCGCTTTCAAGCACAACCTTTGACTTTACTTCAGGAATCTCAGGAAATTCAGCATTGACCGCCTTGTTTTCGTCAAGTATTTTGAGATTGTAAAGATAATAGTCCGGGTATTGCTGAACCTTCGTAACCTTTGCGTACACGGCAGAGGGGAGCTTGATGTGTGCATATTTCGTCTTTATGAGCTTTTCAATGACGTTTTGAATCATCTGCTCCAACATTTCTCTCCCTCCTTAAAAATAGATGTACGTCCTTATAAACCCCGCATCGTTGGTAGTAAAGACAACCTTCTTTGTCTCGAACTCTCCTGTTATCTTTGGATGCCGTACAATAATTTTCTGTGAGTGCTTGATGAAAGGCGTTGACACCGTTTCAAGCACCCAAACCCCGCCCGGCCTCTCAAGGGAAATAATGTTTACACCATACTCAAACTCATATACCTTCTTTTGCTCCGGCTTTTCTCCCCAGTAAAACACCCCTCCCGAGAAGAAGAACGCCTCTTTGATTTTCCAAATAGAGTGAATCTCCTCAATGACCGCTATAACGTTTTTCCTGAAGACAGGAACAACTTTCTTCTTTTGGTAGACCTTCGAGGATATTCTCATATTCGTGATTCCAGCTTTGTTCAGGCAGAACCTTAATATCTCTTGAGGAGTTGCGTCCAGGAAAGTGTTTGTGATGTACGTCTCTTCAAGTCGTATCATGTCATCCTTGAGCACAACCTCATTTGAGTAGCTGCCCTCACTCATGGGATTGACCACGTATCCCTCAAATACCTCATCGAAAACCCCGTTATAACCGAGCTGAATCAGGGCCTTGTCCTTTTTGCTGAGGGTTATTTTCTCGTTAAACTGCTGGGTAAACCTGACTTTTGCCCAGTCAAAGTATGAATCTTTCGAGGAGAAAACCTCTATCTCAACGCCCTTTTGAAAGCCATAGCCCCCGATGTTGATATTGGTTTCGGGATAAAAAAGCTCACTTGTTTCCACTTTCTCACCTCACTAATAAGGCATTGCAGCAAGCTTGCTTTTGTATGCCTGGGTCTCTGCGTTGTCTGTCGCCGCTGTTTTTGCGGTCTTGTCATGAAGCTTCGGAGCCGTCCCACGGCTGCTCAAATATCCCTGGTATTCGGAAGTCAGATTCGCCTTTGCCGTGCTTGCCGCCGAAGTGCCGGAAGTACTTCCCGCCTTCGTTGCAGTGATGGTCATCGGGATGTACTCCCAAAATTCAATCATGACTGTGAGCTCGTCGTTTTTGCTCTGCTCTTTGGTTGTCAGGTTCTTAAACAGAACCTGTGTGATACCCCTGGCCGCCGTGTGCTCGTTGACTATCTCGTATATGATGGGCTTTGCCTGCCCCTTTTTCTTGAAGAGGTTCTGGATTGCTTCAAGCTTTTGGAGCTTTGTCAGAACCGGCCCATCATGGAGAATCAGTTCCAAGTTAATCTTTGCGTCCTCATATCCCGTTGCCTGCTTCGGTTTCGTGCTCCTGCCTTCAACTTCTTGCTCCTCAATTAGCGCATCACCTTTTATCTCGATACTCTTGAAGAGGCCGGGGAGGACAACCCCTCCAACTTTAACGGTACTGTCATCAATGTATATCAAGATTATCCCTCCCCGACCGGTGTTGGTTCTCCTCCGTTGCTGTTTATATAGTCCTCTATCTCTTTCAGCAACTTAAACAGCATTTGAAGGTCTTTGAGTTTACTGATATCTGTCTGGACAATGAGCCTTTGGATGATTGTTCCATTCTCTTTCTCCTTGGAGCTTTCACTGCTTTCCGATTTCTCCCTGGTTATTTCCTTCAGGTTGACCTTTTTAATGCCTTCCTGGGCAGTCAGGTCAACATGGGAGAAGGCGTTCTCAGTTGCTTCAGCGGGAAGATTTTGAGTCTGCACCATACCGCTTGTGATTGTCTCAAACACCCTTCTCCCCGACAAGGTAAGAGATGAGAGAGGGCCTTCTTTAGCATCCGAGAAGGGGAGCAGGTTTCTGATTTTGGCAAGGCCGCCCTTGACAGCCTCAACGGGGGCCGATATTGCGCTCTTAATCCCTTCCGTGAACGTTGTCAGTATCTTTGAGCCCGACTCCCTGAACCAGGCCAAAGACCCGGTTATGAATTCTTTAATCCACTGAATACCGCTTGCGAATATTTCCCTAATCCTGTTAAACCCGTTGGCAACGCCGGTGACAGCGGAGTTCCAAGCACCCTGAAGGAAGTTAACAACCGTGTCCCAGTTTCTCCATAGGAGCACCAGGGCCGCAATCAACGCCACAATCCCAATGATAATCCAGGTGATAGGGTTAGCCAGCAAAGCAGCAGTGAAAGACCATACTGAAGCTATCAGGCCGGGCATGGCCGTGGCCGCCGTGACAACCGCCTGCCTTGCCATTGACACCAGGCTGAGCACAAAGTTTTTGACCGCCGCCGCCCCATTGACAACGGCAGCTCTCCCCATGCTGACGATGGATGTCGCCACGTTCCTGATGCTCGTCGCCGCCGTTGAAGCAAAGGTCTTGGCTGAGGCAAACCCGTTCCTTATGGCATCACCGGCATACATGGCCTGTATCCTGATAGTGGTTAGCGTGTCCGGTATTTTCCTAAGAGTAGACCAAAAGCCGGTTGCCATCTGAGCCGTTTTTGTGAACGCAAGGCCCACGCCGCCGACAACTGTAATGAAAGTCCCCAAGGCCGTCAGGGTCAGCCCTATCATCATCACAATAATGGCAAGCACCTTGACGAGCTGCTGATTCCGGCTAATCCATCCGCTTATCTTGTCGAGAACCGCTTCACCCTTGCCTAGCAGCATGTTCACCGTTGGGAGCAGTTGATTCCCGATTTCTTCTGTGACGTTGTGGATTCTCTGCGTCAGCCTGACATATTTCTCTCCTTCGGTTTCGTTGATAGCGTTCGCCATGCCCCGAGCGACCTCAATCCCTTTGCCCAGTTCACCATACATGCCGACAATATTGTTTTGCAGGTCTCCCGTTTTGTTATAGAGCAGGTCAATCAAGGCAACCGCTTCATCCGTGCCGAAGGCTTTTTGTATCTGCATCTTTTCTGCGGCATCCAACGTGCTTCCGAACTTGGCCCTGAGCGTTTCAAGGATTTCCGGCATGGACAGGAGTTGATTATTCGCATCGGTGAACCTGAGCCCCAATTCGTCCCCGGCTCTGGCCGCCGATGCCAGGAAAGCCTTGTATTTTGTTCCCGCCTCACCGCCGCTCATAGTTGCTTGCAACATACCAAGGATGGAGAGCTGCTCTTCAAGGGGCACGTTTGCCGTGGTTGCCGATGCCCCCAAGGTCTGAATGGCCTGGGCCATGCCTGAGCCGGTTGTTTTGAACTGCTGCACTGATTTTGCTATCCCGGCAGAGAACATCTCCCCAAACTCGATGTCGCTCATGTCCTTGTAAAAGTCCTTGTATATCCCGTACCCGGTTGCGAACAGGCTCGTCATTTCGGCAATGGTTGACTTTGTGCCCTTGGCCGTGATACCGGCAAACTCCGTGTATTTTGCAACCCCTTCATCAGTCAGGGAGGATATACCGGACTTGATGTCATAGGCCGCCGAAACGAACTGCGCCTTTGTTGTCCCGGCCCAAGTGTCCGAAAAGTCTTTGGCTGCTTTTTTAAGGGCTACAAGGTCTTTAACGCCGACCGAGGACAGTTCCCCGAGGGCTCTCCGTGTTTCAAAGGTTGCTGCCACAGGGGAGAGCACTGCGCCTGTTATCTGAGCCCCTACCGCCGCCATTGCAATCCCGGTCTTGGTCATTTCGCCAAAGGACTGATTGAGCCTGTCTATTCTGCTTACCGAGTTGCTGACCGAGCTGTTGACCCTTGCCATTGGGCCGGTCAAGTGGTCAATCATCCCGACGATTACACTTAGTTTAAAAATTGTATCTAAACTCACGCTGTCTCTCACCCCCTGTTAAAAATTTCTAACCTGTGCTATAGTAAAGAAAAAAGGAGGTTGATGTCATGTTGCTGGTAGGTCTTCTGTTCGTCCTAAAACTCATCGTCTTCGCCCTCTGCGCCGGAGTTGTCATATCCTTTATTGTCTTTGTGCCCCTGACCATTTACGTTGCCCCATATTGCTTGTGGGTAGGTCATCAACACACTCTTGGCAGGCATAAGGACAAGATGAAGGAGGGCGTTTTTAAGACCGCAAAGCACGCCACAATCCTATATAAGAGCTGGATTTTAAGGAAAGAACCGACCTTTTAAAGAGGCCGGTTTTCTTTATTCTGAGAAGACTTCCGAGACGGCCCTTGCGACCACGTTTTTCTCAAGCTCCTGGATATATCTAGCTTGAGCAAGGGCTCTCAAAAACTCCTCAATATCCATCTCTCCCACAGGTTTCTTTAGAAGAGCAGGAGGTAGATACCTGTAAATTTCAAGCGAACCGGCTTCGATGAAATTACCCTTTACCTCCTGGAGTTGCTCTTCTAAAGCAGCTTTAAATTTATGTCTTTAGACAACCCCAGCATGTTCAGCAGTTTCTCACCGACACTGAGAGCAAGGGCCGGGTATTCCTCAAGGTCAGCCTCAAGCTTTTGATGCTGCTCTTCGATGACGTTATCCAGGACAAACGCCCTGAGTGCCTTTGTCGGGCTCTGCGCCGTGCTCTTGACATACCTGTCATAGGATGCCGTTGCGGGCTTTTGGAATAAATACACCAGTTCGACCGTTGTCGAATCGTCCGGCTCAACGGTTGCGTTTACCCGGTAAAGCTTCCCGTATTTGGCTTTATAGGCTTCAAAATCGTCCTTGGCTTTCGTGGTTTCTGCCGCCGTTTTGTTCTTGTCTTCCACGTTCCTCATCCTCCTATTTGTCAATTATTTTGAGATTAACGCTCATTAAACGGGCTTCAAGCCGTCTCTGATGATGCCGTTGACGATGATAAAGTCCATGTCCACCTTCAGGGACTTGTCGCCCTGGGCATTCTTCTGGCTGGTCTTGGTGAAAGTAACCGTGTCCAGCTCGTCCGTCTTGGTCTTTGAGGTCTGGTTGGCATAGCTCACAATGATTTTGGGGATGACGAGCTTGTACAACGAAACCCCTTTCCGCTTGCAGTAAGCAACCAGGTCATCAAAGTCATCCTTGAGCAGGCTCAACTTACCCTCCGACTTATAGTTGCCCGTGCCGTAACCCCTGGGCCTGCTGCCCTTCCCATAGGCAGCCTCTTTTTCCAGCTCATCATCATAAGAGATTTCCTGGACTTCAATCTCAAGGCCCGGAAGCTTGACCGACACGTCAGACCAGTCATAAACCTTGCCGTTTATAATAGCCACTTTTCATCCCTCCTTACTGTTGTGTCCTGAATGGGTTCTCCATTCCAAGGTCAATCTCGATTTCCCTCACATGGCCGATGGGGACAAACCTGATAATGACGTTGAGCTTTTCGGTCACAAGGATGTCCTGGCCTTCGGGGACAATAATTCTTGCAGAAGAGATTTCCTTGTTTCTTACCATCGTGTCAACCGGAGCCAGGATGAACTTGGCTATCGTTTCAAGGCTGCCCTGGACATCTTCCATGTCGATGTCGCTTTGCAACTCCTGGAGGGCCTGCTTCCTTGTTTCCCTGATAATCTTGTTTTTGACCCTGACATCTTCAGCATATCTGTAGTCAGAACCGTCAGGACACATCATCCTTGCGTTGGTGACGTAAAAGCCCTCAATTCCTTCGTACTTCCTGAATGTCAGGTACTTCGTTTCATCCAGCAGGGAGAGGTAGTCCTCAATTCCCCTGGGAAGCAGTTCAAGCATTTTGTTCTCCGCTATGCTGAAGCTCTTCACTTCGCCAATGGACTGCTGGATTTTTGCCCTGGAATACAGGCCGCACACAATCCCGGCGTTGTTGATGTCCTTGACCGTGCCGTCCATCCTTGTATAGAGCGACCGGGCCGTTACAATCTGGATGTCGGTGTTTTGGAGCCCAACCCTCTCATTGACGAGATACTGAGCGTATTCGTCAAGGGTTTCCCCTTCCTGGATGTTCCTTGCTTCAAGCACGAAAAACATCGGCTTTTTGTATATCCCGAAGAGTCTTCCCAGCTCCGTGGAGATTGCCGCCCAAAGAGCCTTTGTTGACTCTCCCACGACATGCACGTACTCAAATGAATAGTTGACAGTCCTCAACTTATCTATTGCCGTGAGCACGTCATCATTGGTCATCTGCGGAGCTTCGGTCTTCACGGTGTAGGTGTCGCCTATCTTGTAGGAGTCTGCCGGAGTTGCCGCATCCTCCGTGAAGACAAACTTCAAGCCGGTGGATGGAATGTCAAGCTCTCCGTTGACTGCAAGGGTAATCTCTTCAGAGAAGGAATATCCTCCGTCCACCGAGTACCTGAGCACCGCCTGATTGAACCCGCCTGCCCCGGTAAACTTCACGATGATTTCATAGGCGTTGTTCGGTGTCCCCTGCACCGTGCATGTCCCGAGCCCCGTCCCGGCCTTCACGACTTCCCCGACCGTGCCGGGGATGGATGCAGCCACCGGCAGACAATAAATCATGCTTGACCCGTTTTCCACACTGTCCATGCAGGCATCGGCAAGGGGGGAGAGCCCCAGCTTTTCCTTGATTTTTTTGGCGTTCATACTGCCGGTTATGACAATCGGCGCATCGGACACAACGGGGGAGACCCCTATCTTGAAGTGAATCCCTTCGCCCTTGGCGGTATCCACCCCAAGCCCGCCGTCTGTGATGATGGTATTAACGTCCCTTAGCATCTTTCTTCACCTTCTTTCCTCCCATTGGGGACTCTAAGAATCCCTTCAATGCCTTCTCATAATCCGCTTGAGTCACCGACTTCCCGGTCTTCCAATTCTCAGCGGCCTTCATGCCTTCAAACACCCGGTCAGGCGTTTTGTTTATCCTCTTCAGCTCCTCTATGGTGAGGAGCTCAGGAGGAGTTTCGGCTGCGGGTTTATTCGTCGCCATTGTCTCACTCCTTTTCAAGTGTTTGCTCTAACTCGCTCATTGTGCCGAGTGCAGAGTCTTTGTATATGCCGCCGTCAAAGGTGATTTTAACCTGGACGGCTATTTTTGCTTTTAAGATGCTGTCGTTTTCGTCCACCCAGTCAGCATCCTCGACCTCAATGCCTGTGAAGTTCCCGTCAACCATAATCCCTCTGTCCAGCAGGGCAACGAAACTCTCAAAGATGCTCTCGCATTTGCTCTCTTCATACTCTCCAATGACAACCATGAAGCTTGTTTTCCGGTTGAATACCTTGACCCTCTTACGCTTGACGCCCTCTTGGTCTACATAGATGGTTTTTGAGCCGCTTCGGGTATAGCTATCACCTTCAAACAACACAGCTCCGACATGACTTTCATTGGATTTTTCAAGAGTCTTCATGCTGGTATGCACTTTTGACTTAATGCCTGCATCTTTGAGCTTTTGTATCAGATACTCTCTGCATTGTCCAATCATCTCTTATGCCTCCGCTATGATATCTTCGAGGGTTCCCCTGATTTCCTGCATGTCCTCCTCAGAGATACCCAAGAAGGGACGTGCCGGGATTTTAATATTGACGGTTACTTGCTTCTTGCGAATCCATCTGCCGCCTACCTGGAAGATGAGGCCCCTGGATGTCTTGGCCCTGATTGTGACCTTTCGGCCCTTCTCTCCAAACTGGTGAGTCCTGGCATAGACCTTGTTTGTGCCTACCGCAAAACCCGTGCTGTCAGCAGTTGACTTGATGGAGTTTTTCAGACCTGCGCTGTCCGTCAGTGTTGCGCCGCCTTCCTGGATAGCTCGGATTGACTTCTTCCAGGGCTTCCCCTCCGGGCTCTTTTGCTGCTGAAACCTTTCTCTAGTGGAAGTTCTGAGAGCCTCAGCCAACGTCAGTCCTGCGCCTTTTAAATCAACGTTTTCCAGGCCCCTCAGTTTCTTCATGAGTTTTCTAACGTCTCCCTCAAGTCTAATACTGTACATGGGTTACATCCCTTTCATGCTGTCCCTTGAAAACAGCCTTGTGTTTGAGTTTGCGGAGAATCCGGTGTTTGCCTTTTTGGTGTTGTCAGTGATGCCGATATCGACAACGCCCTTCGCCACATTCTCCAGGAACTTCACTGCGGCTTTGTACCTGTTTAAGAAGTTCTTTTCTTTCTCTCCTTCATCAATTCCGGCTCTTGAAAAGAGGTTGTAAACTGCAATGTCTTTGCTGAATTTATTGATTACCTTCGGGGTAGGGGAGAGGGGGACGGAGTACCTCTTGACAAGATACCCGTCAATCTCCCCGTCTGCGTCCTTGATTGCCTCCTCGATAATAGGTATGATTCTGGCTTCTCTTTCCGTTTCGTCCTCAATGTACTCATCACCGATTATCATGTTGAGGGCATCGGCCTTTATCATTCCCCTGACTTCTTCAACCGTGCAGTAAGGCATTACGCATCATCCCTTTACGCAACTTCGCCAGTACTGCCAAAGGCCATCTGCCAAAAGCCGTAACCGGCATTAGCCCTGCAATGCACTCCATAGAGGTACTGTTTTCTCATGAAGACATTCTCGTCCTTGTCGTCAATCAGGGCATCGAACTTCGGAGCCTTTCTCTCCTGGAAGATGAGCGGCTTCAGAGGCTTTGTAGTGCAAAGCAGGAACCACGCATCATCACTTCCGGCCAGGTCAGGAACAACAAGCAGCTCAGCCGTGCCTTTGTAAATGTTTGTTGAGCCGTCAATCTGCTCAGCCAGGAGGATTTTTCTCCCCATTTCTTCATTGCCAGGGGCAACTACAAGCAGGTTGGGAATGAGCTTCAGGCTCCGTCCGTGTTCGTCGGTCAATGACATCATGCCGCTTCTTGCTGCCGCATAGGATATAGGAGAGAGCTTATTTGTGCCCTTGTTGCTGACCGTCTTTTTACCTACCTTGTGAGTGGTAGAGAAGAACGGCTGCCCGTCATAGCACTTGTTTTCAAAGCCGCCTTTCAGGAGCTCAAAAACAAGGTCGTCCGGGAATGTTGCCGTGCTTTGAGCTATATCTTGGATAACCGGATTGTAGACACCAATCTTGTCATCCTCGATGTCGTTCCGGTCAACGCCGATGGTGAGCTCAAAGTCCTTGTTCTTGATGGTGTAATCGGAGGCAGCAAGGTTTTGAATCTCCCTGTCTCCAATCCATTCCCTCATCCGGGGAATCTTTCCGAGCCATTTGTAATTCTCTTCCCCGGTCTCGCTGGGGACTTTGGTTGCAATCTTGTCCCAAAGGACTTTTGTCTCGCTAAAGACCTTGTTGAAGATGGTCTTAAAGCCTGTTGTAATTCCGTGTAACGCCTGTTGGTTAACTATCATAGCCTTTTTAGCCTCCTTCAGAATTAAAATGTTTTGGCATTAAAGCGTTTCAACAATGACCTCGCCGTTGTCAAGCCTTATCACCTTACCGGCGACGGACGTTCCCACCGCCAGCATGGTGACGGTTTCGTCATCCTTGATGTAGCAGTCTTTCATTAAGTCCGCTTCGGTCACAGGATTGGCATTGTCATTATTCCACTTGAAAACGCCCCGCCTGACTCTGACCGTCTTGGCCCCGTCTGCGCCCCCGGTGTTGTCAACAAACTCCTCAGCTCTCCCGGCAGCCTTCAGTCCTTCAGCCGTACTCCCCGGAACGGCGTACCCCGTTGCATCAAGCACAACCAGGGAGCCTTCAAAAATCTTGGCGTTGGCCTTTACCGGGAGCACCAGGGTTTTCCCGTCCTGGACTTCAACGGTGTTCCTTCCTGCTGTCAGTGCCATGTTACTTCACATCCTTTCCGTATTTCTCAACGTCTTCCTTGGACACCCCGAGCATCTTGCACACGGCCATTGTGGTTTCCTCAAGCCTGCCGTCGCTCTGTTTGGTGTCTTCTATTCCTAACTCTCCCATCGGGACGGCTTGAGGGGCCTTTTCAACAAACTTCTTGAAGCCTTCAGGGTCTTTTAAGGCGTACTCCTCAGCCCATTCTTTTTGAGCCGCCGAGATTTTGCCCGCCTTTAACGCCTTGGTCACAAGCTCCTCGCTGTCCTTTTTGTCCAGCCTCTCTTTGAGCTTGTTGAACTCTGCCACCGGCACAAAGTTTGCCGGGTTTTTCAAGGCCATGATAGCGGCAGCCACGTCCTCAGTCTTTGCGTCCTTACTGTCGAGCCCCAGCAGGCCGCAAATGACTTTGTTGGCAACCGGCTCCGTGCCTTCTTCCTGTTTCTTGGCTTCCTCTTTCAGCTTCTCGACTTCGCCAACGGCTGTCTTGATAGCCTGCATTACTTGCTCCTCTGTAGCGTCTTCAGCCAGGCCGAGGAGAGCCGCCAGTTTCTTTAATAAATCCATGTCCTTTCCTCCTTCTTCAAAATCATCAAGGTTTATTGAGTTTACTATCGCAAACATACCGTCTATCGCCGGTGTGTTTGTCAACGCCACGGAATGGAGAACAACCGCCTTTTGGTCACTCTTTCTCACCAGGACAACAGGGGAGAGGTACTTGTATTCCTTGTTCTTGATGTACTCCTGGGCCTTGGGAGTCCACTCCACTTTTGCCGCAATCGCTCCGTCCCGGATGAACAAATCCTTTATCCATCCACCGGCAGGAGCCTGAACATCCTCAAGGGTCTGGTGTTCATAGTCAATAACAATGTCGATACCCCTTTCCTTGAAGGTGTTCCTGATTCGCTCAAAGCTCTCTTTGTCAACAATGAAGTCTCCCTTTTGCGACTTGACCTTCCCGAGCGGCAGGAGGTTGACCACATCGGGGACTCCTTCTATTGTCGAAGAGCTCATGCTCAAAACTAATCCCTTTGCCATACACCCACCTCTCAATATCGTTTCTAACGCCGTTAGCACGCGTTATAACGGGGGTTAAATTTGTTTCAGGTATAAATACCTTACCGAGTGGAAAAACTATTAAATTTAGGCTTTTATTTGCTCGTCTTTTTCTTTGATGCCTCTCTCCTTTCAAACGCTTTTTTGAGCGGCTCAGGATAGTCCTTCAGGTCAGGCTTAAACGGCACCTTTGCCGGATTGTTTGCGAAGTTCGGGTCAGGAAGTATGTTCACAAACTTCCCGTCAACCTCAGCGGCCTGGGGAGCCCCCGTCTCCACCTTGAGACCTCTTTCTCTGACCTGTCTTTCCGACAATGTCTTCACCCCGCACCGGCACCGGAAGCCGTTCGGGGGATACCAGGTATCCCAAACAGGGTCATCCGCTCTGAAAACCCTGCCGTCCATCGCCAAATGAGAGGGCCTTGTGTGCGTGTCGCCTACTGCGTCATACTCCCAATAGGGCCGGAGCCTCAAAACCTCCGGTGAGGTCATCTGCCTGTAGTGGCCGACCTGGTAGGATGTTTGAATGTTTGTCCTAAAGATGTTGTCGGCCTGAAAGTTTGTGATGCCCTTATAACCCTTGTTTTCCAGGAACTCATTCATGCTGTCCTTGAAGTCCCTCAAGGTTGTGCCTTCCTTGATTGCCTTCAAGAGCTCGTCATGGAATTTGTTGAGCACCTGGATTTTGGAGTATCCCGAAACCGTGAAAGCCTTGTTCCTGTACTCGTCAGCCAGCTTGTAAAACTCCGAGGGCTTCAACGGGAGCTTATCCCCAAAGTAGCTCACCGCTTCTTCAAAGACAATTTCTTTGGTTAATAGCTCAAACAGGTCTTTCATTTTCCTTCATCCTTCCGAGCATATCAGCATAGAACATTGCCTTTTGAAGGAGCTCGTCAAGGTCTTTGATGTCCATCTTCTTATAGAGGGCCTCGACAAAATTTTCATCTTCAAGCTGCTTTTTGATTTCTTCCAGGCTTTCCGAATTATTAAGCAGTTCCATTACCGGCTCAAAGATTTTGGCAAAAATACTTGAACTTTGGGCAGCGGCCACGTCAGCCAGTTTGTCAATTTGCACCTGGTACTCTTTATCAATCCGCTCAAGCTCCCTGTCGCTTTTATTCCTCATAAACTTTAGTGCCTCTCTAAGGGGTACACCGGACGCTCCTCCTGGAGGAGTTGCCACTTCTTCTCCTTCCTCAGGTTTTGGAATACTGAATTTTTTGTACAGGTGAGCCGTTGGCACCTTTAAGCCTATCTTGCAAATAAGCTTTTCATAGATGTCAACCGTTTCCTTTTGGTCATCGGCCTCCTCAGAGTCAAACCTCAGATACGGGATTCTCTTGTCTTCCCCGTAGTTGAAGAGTACCAGGGGACGGATTAAATCCCTCCTGAGAGTAGCGGCCAGGGCCTTGCAGTCCGCAACCGTCAAATCATGCCTTACCTCGTTATGGGTCTTTGACTGGGCATAGGAGCCGCTTCCCGAATCAGAGGTAAGGGTCTGACCGAGCACGGCCTTTGATATCTGCTCGTCACAGAACCGGGCCAGGGACTCATAAACATTGATTGAGGTTGTCTTTGCGCTTTCCTTGAACTCAATCTCCGTCCCGTCCGGGATGATACCGGCTGCATCCGTCCCAATCTGTACCAGTGCCCTCATAAGGGCCAGCTTGTCTTCTTCGCTTGCCGAAGGATTGTATTTCCCTAACCTCAAAGGCATCCCGAAGACTTCACAAAAGCTCACCCAGTCCTTGAGGTCATAGTTCTTGAATAAATACATCCAAGCCACCACGCGGAGCACTCCGGCCCTGGCAGGATGTCCCGACTTCGCTTTGTACCGGTGGATGATAAACTTGTTTTCAGGAATCTCAATCCCGGAGGGGAAGTCCTTTGTCGTGATTTTCAGGATGTCGTTTTCGTCCCAAAACAGCCTCTTTTGATGCCGCCATTTGATATCCTGAATGGTGACTTTGCCCTCGTCATAGGCCCAAATGATTTCACTTATGGCAATCCCTTTGCCTATGGCATCCAGCAAGTCCATGAGGACATCCTCAAGGTTTTCCAGACTCTCAATCTCCTGCTTGACAAACTCAGCAATCTCCTTGTCGGCCTCATCGTCAGAGAAGGGGATAATCTCATAATCCAGTCCAGTGACTGCGTTCTTCCTGGTCTGAAGCTGGGAGAACAAATGAGGGTCTTTCTCTTCCATCTCCTCAAATAGTTCCATCTGTCTTAAAACGTCCCCGGCATCGGCTTCCCTGAATATCTGCGCCAACCTGACCGGTGTCAGCCCGTTAGAGGGGTAGGTTGAATATTTGTCCTGAACCTGAGCCACCGCAATTTCAAAGAGTTCAGGTTTCTTGGTTACTTCCTTGTCTTTTGCTTTATTGCGTTTCTTCGCCAACGTTTCTCACCCCCTTAATAAGCCCCTCTTTTGAACTTCAACATCCTGCCGAGCACAGATTTATAGTCAACCTTGGTGTTGCCTTTGATGCCGAGGGCCAGCCTGACCGCCATTTCAACACCGTCCGGGCCGTCGTCGTTTTTACCCATTGGATACTCTTTAAACTGCTGCAAAAGGGTCTTGTGCTTTGCATTAAACTTCAGGTATTTGTTTTTAATAAACGGCTGCAAGGATTCAATCCTCACATGCTTGTTTTGCACGTTCGGGATTTCCTCAATGGGGAGGTACTCTCCAACCTCCACGCTTTTCTTGACCATGATGTCCTTGAAGTAATACTGGAATTGAACCGTCTCCACCCCGAACTTATAGAACGGCTTTTTGAGGTCTCGCTTCATCCGTTTGGACATCTCAATGGCATCATCAATAATTACATCCGGTTTCCTCTTCTCGATGGAAGCCTCCACAATGTACATGTAGCCAGTCCTCAGACTTTTAGCCAGCGCAATAATGGAGGACGTGTCACTCTTTTTGTTCTTGCCGAGAGACGGGTCATTTGCGCCTACAATGATAAACTCCGGGTCTGAGAAGTTGATTGAGCTCTCATCATAGAAGTCAAACCACTCCTCGTTAAAGGTACATGAGTCCGGGTCAATCGGGTCATTCTGAATCTCGCTGTTAAAGGCCGCTTCGCCTTCTGATATCCTGACTATCATCAGGTCATAGTAAGAGAGCTTCGCCTCCCACAAGACCTCAGTTCCTTCAAGCATTTCCTCCTTGTTTGCTTCAAAGAACTCCCGTGCGTCCTCTTGTCTCCGCTCGTTTTCAAGGTCTGTGTATATAGCCTCCCAAGCGGCCCACAGTTCTTGATTGCTTGCAAAGCTGATAACGCCCCGGTATTTGACGCAATGATACTCAGGATTCTTGAGAACCTTGGAAAGCAGGGAGTCATAGTGGAGGATAGTCCCGATGTAAACAATGTCCGTATAGGTGTCCCCGGCCTTCGATACCGCTTTATAAAACCAGTTCTCAAGCTTCTTCCGCTGCTCCGGCGTGTTGACATTCTCATCGTTTTCAATATCGTCAAGGACGATGAGGTCAGGTCTCCAATTCCGGTGTCTCCGGCCACGGATTTTCTTGCCTGAGCCTATGGCCTCAACCTTGATGTCCGTCGAGGTCAGGATGACGCTGCTTTTCCAGACCCTGCCCTTGAGGTTTCCAAAGTCCTCAATGATGTTTCTGTTTTCTTCAAGCTCCGTCTTGATGTCCGTCAGGAAGACTTCCGCTTGCTCCGAGCTGTCGGAAAGGATGATGGGGTAATGCTTGTACTGGTAGAGGATAGCGTGCAGCGTGTCTTTGAAAGTGAAGTTTGTTGACTTTGCGTGTCCACGGGGAGCGGCAGTTCCTCTCCTGCATCCCTTGTCCCTGGCAATTTCCTTGTGCTGGGTGAGGGGATTCTTGCCCTTCATGACTCCCTGAGTCCATATATCATCCAGCCGCTCATGGAAGGGAGGGGATTCCCGGACAAAGTAATGGGGGAGATAAGCCCTTCCGAAATATCCGAGGTCTATAGCGGCAAGTTTTTTCCTGAGACCCTTCTGGCCTGTCAGTTCTGCCCCGGCCCTGTACTCCTTCAGGAGCTTCTCTCTGACCTCAAGGTGTTGGCTGTTTCGCATCACATAGTCTTCAAATAACCGCTTTTGGTATTCCATGTTTTGTATGAGTTCGGTGTCTTGCTCCTCTAACCGCTGGATATATTCATCAAGCTTAATCATCCTGCATCATCTTTTCTTTGGCTCTTTCAAGCACTGATTTCAATTCCTTGGCAAGTTCCGGGTCTGACTTGATAGCGGCCATCAGCTCACTTTCCATACCCTGAAAGGCAAGCTCGACTTTCTTTTTCATGTCCTGCTTAACCCTGTCTTTATAGACCTTCGTCCGGCTGATTGCCGTTATCAGCCTCCCGGCCTTGTCGAGGGGCATCCGGTCAAACTCTTCCTCTGCGGTTGTCAGCTTCTTGACCAGGCCGTCCATCAGCATCATGAGCCCTGCATCCGTGTAGTCAATGTCAGGGTTTCTTTTGACCACGCTGACAAGGGCCTCCGTCTGCTTTTGGGCTTCAATCAGCCTTTGTGTTGCCGCCGTTGTCCTCATGGCATACCTGCCGACACTGCTCTTGCTGACCTCGTATCCCTGGGACTTTACCCAGTCAGCAATCTCCTGGTAGGTGTTGCTTGTGTCAACAATCATTTCGTCCACTTTGGCCCGGATTTCGTCCGGCAGGGAGTCAATTTTGGAGTTGATTCTTGTCCTTGCTCTTTCCTTGCCCATCAGACATCAACTCCCGGGTCATCAAGCGTCCCCTCAACCAGGTCAACACCTTTCCTCGTGAGCTTAATTACTGCATCTTTTCTGTATGCGTTATAGGCATTGACCGTCTTGTCGGTAAAGCTGATGTACCCGGCTTCCAAGAGATAATCCAGGTGTTTCGATATGTCGGGAGATACGATTAAACCGTCTGCCACAAGTGCATTGGTTATCTGTCTGAGCAATAAAGAGTTTTGATGTCCTTTGACTAATGAGCGGATGATATAACCCCTTATCGCCTTATTTTGCTTGACCTCCCGTTCTGTACGTTCATCCATGCATCATTCCCCCTTACTATTGCCCTTGAAGTGCAGCAGCTTGTCAATCTTGCTGTCTATGTTACCCATCTTGGTGTCCACGTTGTTGAGGGAGCGGATGAAGTCCTCTCTCAAAACGTAAACAAAGGGCAAATCGCTTTTTAAGTCATGGAGCTCGTCCTTGACTCCGGCAATGTCCTTTGATAGTCTCGCCTCGATTTCTTTGACCTTCATATCGTTTTCTTTGATGCCTTCTTTGATTTCAGCCATCGTGTTCCTGAGAAAATAACCGATGACACCAATCGCAAGGGCCGTGATTGTTTGTAGAATCCAACTTAGTTCCATACGTCGTTATCCCCTTACAGGCCGTTCTTGACTTCAAATACTTTTGTCTCAATCGCTTTTGTCAGATATTTTGAGAAGTTCCCGAAATGCTTTTCAATCAGAGCCTTGGCCTCCGGCTTCAACGCATCGGCAATCTCGTCAAAAGCCTTCTTGGATAACGCTTCAAGCTCCGCTCTGTCCCTGACTCCGCTTTTGACCGCTTCTCTCAGGGCCTTCGCCGTTGTCTGCTCAATCTCCGTCACCGTCTTTGTTGTCAGGATTTCGATGTCTTCCAGTGCGTCAATCAAGAGTTTCCTTTGCTCCTCGTCCTTGAGCCGCTTTGTCTCAAGCTTTGCCTTTTCCGTCAGCTTGTGCAGAGCATTAATGGCATAAGCCGCCAGCAAAGCAAGAGCCGCCATTGCAATGTCAATAACAACCTGGTTGAAGAGCTGCTGCATTGTTTCCACACTTTCTCCCTCCTTTGAAAAAAATAAGTGTTAAGAACTATGTTCTTAACACTTATCATGTTAGCAGGCTTTTCCAGTACCTTATATTCAAAGCACTTCTGAAAATTACTTCTAAGCTGTTGCCGATTCCTTGATTTCTTCTGTATTCTCCTCCTGGCTATAATCTAAGTCAAACAAACTTATCTGACCTTCGGCGTGACCCTCTCCGCATATCGCCCTTATCCAACGTTCACTCAGGTTGTATCTTTTTGCAAGCTCCGCATGGTTGTAGCCGTTGAACTCTTGCTTGATACGGAGGTCTCTTGCCGGACGGAGGAAAGATTCTGCCTTCGGTATGTAGATTGTCGCTCCCCCCACGAGCTCAGCAAGCTTGATAAAATTGGCGACTCCAATCTTTTCGACAATATCACGATAGATGCCTTGAGGAATCATTTCCGGTGTCAGCTCATCAATTAAGCCGTCCACTGCGGCCACCCCCTTTCATGAGCCGTTTTGCTTAAAGCGTATTCGCCAGGATACCCATGACCTCACCGATGGTAATTGTCTCCCCGAGCCTGCCCTCCCAAAACTCAGGGGAGTTGATAATCTTCTTCTCGACAAGCTTCTTGAAAGCGTCCTTCTGCCACTGGGGGACATTGCCGGTATCCGTTGCCTCTTTGCTTTCCTTCGGTTCCTGGAGGATTCCTTTCAGGATGCCGACGATGCTGTAACCGTATCCCTTGCCGGGCCAGGCCCAGCCCGTACCGTTGGGATTGTCCTCGTATCCGAGCCACTCAACATATTTTGCAGAGCCTCTCTTGACTAGGTGGAACCGTGGGTCAACACACGGCTGCTTAAGGGCCTCAGTGCTTGCGTAGGCTTTCAGGTGTTGTATTTGCGCCCTTGCCCCTATCCGTGGGCTTTCAAAGACGGCTGCCTCACCCTTTGAGTTGTTGTTGAGGGCTCCGATGCCGCTGTAATTGTTCTGCTCAGGAAGGACGATACCGCCATATTTGAAATACCCTGTTTCTTTCAGGGCCTGAGCCCAAGCAACGTCAGCCCTCACGCCTTCAACCTCTGCCTCCTCAATGAATACCTGTGCAAGCTCTTCAATTGTGCAGTTCGGCAGGAGAGGGTTTGCATTGCTCTTCAGAGCATAGGAGACCATCTGAGCCACCGTTGCTTCCGTCTTGCCCATGATGAGAGTGAGCTGTTGCTCCGGCTGCGTCTCTCCCGGCTGCTCAGGAGCGGAGAAGGGAAGGGGATAGACCTTGTTTCCTTTTTCGTCAAAGACGCTGTATCCTGGATTCTTGTCACATTCTGCCTTGGCGTTCTCGAGGACTTTGTAGGCCCCGACCTGAGACTTTGCGTCATCCCAAGACTTTCTCACCCTGTAGAGCCCCGCGGCAGGAGCGGCCTCCTCTTTAAGCTGGCTCTTAAACCAATTCCATTTCTCCCAGTTGTTTGAGCTCATAGTCCCCGGACAATTCTTCCGGCTTGCGTCGTAGTGCCTTACAACCTTGTCCAAGGGGATGTTATGCTTCTTCATCAGGAACTTGACAAGCTCAATAGCATTTTGGACGGCCTTGTTATAATCCCCGTCACTGTTGATGCAAATCTCAATCCCTATGGAGTTATAGTTAGTGATGCCGTACTGGCCTTTGCCATCCCCGCAATGCCAGGAGGCATTTGCATCCTCCACAGTTTGGATGATTGAATGGTCATCTACAAAGTAATGGGCCGAGGCATTCCGGTTGCCGCCGTTAAAATACCTGTAGTGAGCGTCAGCATCCGCACCCTTGCCGGGATTGCCTGTATCATGAACGACGATATACTTCGGGTCATTGCCGGTTGAAAAATTGTATTTTATAAGCTTTTTTTCGATTGTCGTCATTTTAATGCCCCCTTTTAATCCTGCTCATTAACTCTTCCATAATTTTTTCGCTTTCCCTTAGTTTGAGCTTGTCTCTCTCGCTGTCTTTATAGCTGACATTGAACATCCTGTTCATATGCCATAATCCTATATCCTTTGTGATTTCGGCAATCTGCCAGTTGCTCAGGCACCTAATCTTTTTCTTAAATTCCTCAGAATCCATGAAATTAGCAGTATTATTCATTCTGATTGCTTCTGATATCAGATTCTCTCTGATAAGAGAGCCCATCTCTTCAAAGACTTTAAAATCACTCAGCGTCTTATTGTTTTTGCTCAACTCAATTCCCTCCCTTAAAGATTCACTATCGGAGCGACAACCTTATCGTATAACTCTCCGACGCTATATTTCGTTTCACCTTTTGCTATAATGTCTTTTTCAAACTTCTTGATTTCCATTGCAAGCTTCATTACCTTTACGACCCCGACCTGCTCAGGAGTTATTTGGGGTCTGGGCTTTAAATTCATATCCACATCAGGAGCCATACAGCTAATTGCTTTAAGTAAATATACAATGTCGCCAAAGGCTCCAAAATTCTCTCTAAACTCGTTAACAGTTTCAATAGCGAATTTGTTTCTGTTGAGTTTAGGCTTTACCGGAGGGAGAATTCCTTTCTCTCTCAGTTCAGTCCTTAACTCTTTGAGAGCTCGTTTCTCTTTGTTTGTGAGCTTCTTCTGCTTTTTCTTTGTTGCCATTTTTATCCCCTCCTCTTAAAAGATATCCCTGAACCGGTAATCGAGGGCCAGGGGGTCTTCATTCTCAGCTAAGAGCATCTTGGCTAAATACATCTTTCCTGTTTCCGGGTTTTTGGTTTTTTCAAAGAGCCTTCCGGCTGTGGCCTTGGATAAGAAGCCGACCAGTTGATAAAAATATTCGCTTGTATAGATAATAGGCAGTTGCTTCCGGTATCGGTAATCAACAATGCCGTAGAACTCTTTAATCCAGGTGTCTTTCTGGCTTTCCTTGCAGATATCGTCCACAATCAGGATGTCACAGTTGTAAATCCGTTGCCGGATTTCGTCCACTTTGTAAGCCTCTTCCGGCTTATTGTAGTAGGCGAACCACTCCGTAAAGCTCTGCACCCAGTTAAAGAACATGGGGAACATTCCAAGCTCTATGAGCGGATACGCTGCCGCCGTGACCAGGTGAGTCTTGCCGCATCCCGATGTCCCCAAGAGGCCCATCCACGGCGCACCCCTCAGACCTTCTCCCCGCTTAACCCTGTCCACCAGGCCGTCAGAATACTCCTTTGCAATCCTGTAAGCGTTGACCACTCGCTTGTCCATGCCTTTAAGGGTAAAGTTGCCAAAATTCTTGTGAACAAACTCGTCGCTGATGTTGCAGGATTTTAAAAGCCTTTTCAGCTTCTTCCGCTCCTGGCAGCTACACACATAACCAACGTTTTTCTCAAGGTTGAAGATAACGCCTGAGTCCCGGCATAACTCACATTCATAGACCCGCAAGTCTTCTCCTGAAGGCTTCTTCGGCCCGTTCATCCCTCTTTGTTCCGCTTGTGTTCTGAGCCGTTCCATGTTTTGGGTTAATACTTTTGCCGTTACTTCCAAGAGATGCACCCCCTTTTAGATTCCGCAATATTCCACGGGTATAATTCTCCCGGATATTCGGGTATTTCCTGATATGGATTGTCAGGGCCTCGATGACCAGGGCCGGGTCAAACCGTTCCCAGTATTCATATTCCCGCTCTTTGATGCCGTCAGCTATTTGCCCCGTCTTCCTGGTAAAACGCAAGGTGTCCCAGTACTGCTCAATGACCTTTATCTGCTCCGGCGTGTACCGGCGAAGCTTTTCCTTCAACACCATCACCGTCCTTCTTGGCAGTTTCCCTTTCCACCATTTTCTTGAGCATTTCAATGAGCTTGCTGCACTGCTCGTTGTTCAGCCACTCAAGCCGTTCAACCCCGAACATCTTTTTGACAAAACCGTTGATTCTTGCGTTGTTGTTGTTCCACCCGAGCTCACCAGTGAGCCGGTATATCTTTTGTCTTTTCGCCTTGGTGAGCTTATTGCCCCCGGTGTCAGTCCTGCCGCTGCCGCCATTGCCCTTGGCCGAGTCCTTCAGGGCAGAGAGGGCATGGCAAACCTTGTTGATTTCTTTCTGGCTGAGCTGCCTCATGCTGTCCTTGCCGGTCTCCCGGTATATGATGGAGTAGAGGGTATCATCGTCAAGAGCCAGCTCTGGCGACTTCGCCAGCCCCCATATGGTCTTAATAGTAAAAGTAGGGGCATAAGACCGCCCCTTGCTGTATCCCATCACGCCACCCCCTTATTGATGCATATCCTTGAGCTTCTCCCGAGCCGTCTCGTACCAAAAGACATCCTCTTTTTTGAGCCTTGCCCCGACCTTGATAATTTCCTCCTCACCGTACTTCTTGAGGACTTCCTTGTTGACCGTCTCCACAACATTGATGCAGTCCGTCATCCTGCGGATTTTCAGGCTCTTGATGATTTCAGCAACCTTCTCCTTGGCCTTGGGGATGATGACCGACGTACTCAGCCGGAAGCCGACGCTCCCAAAATTAAGAGTCATTGTCTTGCCGTCCAGCTCCTCTTTGTGTTCCGTGACAAACTCCTTGACATCCTTGCCCAGCTTGTCAATCCTGTCCTGAAGCGGCTTTGCCTCAAGCCCTGCGGATATCTTTATGCCGTTTATTTGCCTGTTCATTTCGCCCTCGATTTCCTCAATCTGGATTTCCTTTTCAGCTATCTCTCTGAGGGCCGCATCCACTTCAGCCCAGTTCCTGAGAACCGGCTGATTCTTGATTCGCTTTCTTGCCATCTACATCAAACCTCCCTCGACGTTGACCCCCGAGACCTTCCCGTCGTGTATCTCAAAGGTTATTCCAAAGGCTTCATGCAGTGCCTGGAATACACTGACGGGAAGCTCCTCGCTAATCCTGAAGTAGTTCTTATTCACAAATCCGGTGATTGACTCTTTAACCTCTTCCTTGCTAAATACCCCGGCTGTCAGGCCGTTTACCGCACAAGCTACCGTTTCATTTAAACCCATCATTGTTCACGCCTCCTTAAAGCATCATCATTTTGCTTGCCTGATTGATTATTTTGAGAGTAATGACTTCCTGACCGGTGTCATTCATAATCCTGATAACGTTGTCCAGTGTCCTCCCCAGCAGCCGGAAACATCCCGTCTGATGGTTGCAGGCCCTGGAGACCAGCTCATTCATTGCGTCCGGCTCGACCTTGTACCCCTCAAGGTATTTCTCCACTTCCTGCCGGGTCAGCCCCTTCAGGGAAACATAGAAGTCAATCCTGTTGGCAAACCGTGTGAGATAACTCTTTATCTGAGCTTCAAGCTTCGGCTCACCGGCAATGACAATCCCGACATCGGCCTGGTCAAAAATACCCCGGAGGATTTCCATTTTCTTCTGAGTGTACTTGCTGATGAGCTTGTCAGCCTCGTCGATGATGAGCAAATACCCGTGATTCACATTGAAAAACTCCCGGATGCCGTTGACCCTTTTCCAAATCGTCCCGTACGTCTGAGGAATGCCGATGGCCTTCTCAATGGCCTCGACCAAATCCCGGCTTGACATGATATCGTCACACTCGACATAGGCCACACGGGGCAGTTTAGCGTAGTGCTTCAGAGCGTGGGTCTTGCCGAACCCCGACTTGCCGACCACAATCCCGAGGCCCATGTCTTCCTGGCAGGAGCTGCAAAGTCCAATCACGCTCTCCGCATCCCGGCACTCAAAGAACCCTCTCTTTTTCGGCAGCCTCAAAACCGGTGTTTCGGTTACTGCCGGAGTGTCTTCTTTTTGTCCGGCCTTGCTCTTGAGGTAGTCCTCAAGCCTTGCCTCAAGCTCCGTCGTGTCGCTGTCATACTTGCCTGACAAATACCTTGATATGGTTGTCCTCGAATAGTTCAGCTCGTTTGCCAGTTCCGCTTTGGTCTTCTTGTTTACCGCCAGGTACTCATTGACCCTTTGGGCCAGTGACCTCATTTCACCCGTGTAAATCGTCGCTACAGCTTCCATCACTTTATCCCTCGCTTTCTAATTTTTACCCAAGCTGCCTCAGCTTAGAGAGCGCATCCTGGGCCTTCCTGCTGAAGAACTCGTCTTCAGCGTCTTGTTTCTGCCTGTTCTTTTTATCTCTGAGTTCTGAGGCAAACTGCTTGTCCTGCGGGAGAGCAACCACCTTGTCGCCCTTACCCTTGACCATCAAATCAAGAGCCCCGACAACATCACCCGGAACGTTGCCCCTTTGCTCATACGGCGTTCTGAACTCCTCAAGGAGTTCCTTATCGTTTCTAAGCTGCGTATTCTGCATTTTCTTGTGTTCCTCAAGGGCCTTTTGGGAGACCCTTGGAGCTATCAGTAAGAGCTCCTGAGATACCGCTTCACAAATCTTCTTGCCTTCCCTGGTGTAGACGTAGAGCCTTGTCACGTCTTCAGGGTCATACTTGATATCAACCTTTTCCCCGTGGTAGTTGCAAAGCTCCTGAGCCCTGTACTCGTAACCGAATTTCCTGATTCCGATGTTGTAAACCGTGACCCTCTCAGCCTTCATCATCAGGATTGAAGCGTATGACTTCGGGGGAGCAGGCTTATAATACTTGTCCTCAGCCTTCATGAAGAGCTCTATCGGAACCGTGTACTTCTCACCCTGACGCTTGAGGCCGGAGTGTTCACGTTTGTGGTAAACTTCGTTCAACCACTTTGTCCAAAGCTCGTAAAACTCTTCCATCGTGAGGAGCTCCCCACGCTCCAACATCTTAGGGATGTCCTTCTTGATTTTGGCTGCCGTCTTGGAGCCGGTCAGAGTGCCGGTGTAGGAGAACATCCATTTGGTGAAGCTTGAGCATATCGTCCCGAAGAACCGCTCAATCTGCGCCTTTGACCAAGGCTGAAACGGCAGGCTGTTTATTTCGTCCTGAATCCCTATGCTCCGGTAAAATGTGAATTTGCAAATTAAAACTGCACCTGTTTTTCACAAACAAATGGCATAAAATGTCGCCATAATATGATAATCTTGCAAATAAATTTGGTTATTGGTAATATCCTTTTTCACAATATCATGCTAATATGGCAAAAAAACGGCCACACAAAGGTGTGACCGAACGGGATAACTACAACCCCATTTCCTGGATCGCCAGGCGAACAACTTCCTCGTCAATCAACTCCTTCTTGGCCTGGTAACCACACAACAGGCAATGGGTAGCTAAATTATTAACCAAGCGAGGCCAGCCACGGGAGTGGGAAGCAATAGCCCCCAGCGCAACATCACTAAAAACATCATGTTTAGCCCCGGCCAG
>NZ_FQUY01000039.1 GCF_900129195.1 Desulforamulus putei DSM 12395 | reverse complement strand
AAGGTGGACCTGGCCAGAGAACTGATGGAGCGGGCCCGGGCCCGCAGGGTAGAACTGCTCTTACCCACCGATGTGGTGGTGGCGCTGGCCTTTGAACCAACCTCCCGGCAGAAGGTGGTGCCGGTGACCGAAGTTCCGGAGGACTGGATGGTGCTGGACATTGGTCCGGCAACCGCCGAAAGATTTGCCGCCGCAGCCCAAAAGGCGGCCACCGTTGTCTGGAACGGTCCCATGGGTGTCTTTGAAATGGAGCCCTTTGCCAAAGGCACCGAAGCCATCGCCAGGGCGCTGGCCGATTCGGATGCCACCACCATCGTGGGCGGCGGGGATTCGGTGGCGGCCGTCAATAAGGTGGGCGTAGCGGATAAAATCAGCCACATTTCCACCGGCGGCGGGGCCTCCCTGGAGTTTCTGGAAGGGAAAGAGCTGCCCGGGGTAGCTGCACTGCAGGATAGTTCTCCAGCTTAAGAATTCATAATTTTTGAAATATTTTACAGGAGGTTAAAAAATGGCATTGGTAACAGTTACCGAACTATTGCAAAAAGCAGAGGTCGGCAATTATGCAGTGGGAGCCTTCAACTGCAACAATATGGAGATAGTACAGGCCATCATTGCAGCCGCCGAGGCGGAGAAATCACCGGTGATTATCCAGGCCAGCCAGGGAGCTATTAAATATGCGGGCCTGGAATGGATTGTTGGCATGGTTAAACTGGCAGCCGATAAAGCCTGCGTACCAGTTGCTTTGCACCTGGACCATGGCACCAGCTTTGAACAGTGCATGCAGTGCATTAGAGCCGGATTTACTTCCGTAATGCTGGACGGATCAAAACTATCGCTGGAAGAAAATATCGAACTGACTAACCGGGTTCTGGCAGCGGCCAGGGCTGTAGGCGTGTCGGTGGAAGCGGAACTGGGAAAAATAGGGGGTACGGAAGACGACATTACTGTGGACGAACGGGAAGCTATGTTAACTGATCCCCGGGAAGCAAAAGTATTTGTGGAACGCACCGGGGTGGACTCCCTGGCAGTGGCCATAGGTACCGCCCACGGCCAGTATAAAGGTGAACCTAAACTTGACTTTCAGAGATTAAAAGAAATTAGAGACCTGGTAAAAATACCCATTGTGCTGCACGGTTCATCAGGAGTACCTGATGAGTCCGTCCAGAAGGCAATCTCCCTGGGGGTAAGAAAAGTAAACATAGATACCAACATCCGGGAAGCCTTTACCTATGCCATGCGCCGGGCGCTGGATGAAAAACCTAAAGAAATTGACCCCAGAAAGATACTAGGGCCGGCACGCGAGGCAACCATTGAGTTAATTAGGCAGAAAATCAAAGTTTTTGGTTCAAAAGGAAAAGCATAAGCAAAACTATCGGGCATAAGAACTATATAGCCCCACCGCCTACCTGAGTTTCTGTTCCAGCCAGCTGCCAGTCAAGAGTAAAGGCCTATAGACGACGCTAACGCGGCCTCTTGACAGCAACCTGGCTGGAACAGGATAGGCCCTTATTTTACATATCCTGCCGGGCCGGTAAATGACTCACCGCCCAATTTCTTATCTTATCCTCACTGATAACACTGATATGAACATAGGAGATTTCTTTATTTTTTCATTAACCAGATCGGATACCCTGTGATTAATCGGATCACATTCCAGGAGGCAAATCTTTTCATTGCTTCGATTGCCATTTCTAATAAAGCTCCGCCGATAAAAAACATGCCCATGCTGGCTATAAAGCTCCAGAAAGACACCGTTCCAAAACACATATGTCTATGTGTTTAGGAACGGTGTCTTATCATGTGCTACCGCTCCTTTGCATGGAAAACTAAAAACCGCATCACAACAATTGAAACAATTATCGACCAGTTCCCCCAGCATGAAAAGTGGCTAACATATTCCTATAGTGGGGAAGCTTATCTCCCTCACTCCTATATTGCCAGATGGATAGAAGAATCAGTGAACAAGCATATATATAAAAAAACCACCTTGGTGTTTTTCTGTATATATAATCTAATAAAAACAAAAAATAGAAAGAAAGATACTGATGAAAAGAGGGGCAGAGCATGTTTCGTTGGCTGAGCAGAAAAGTGAAAAAAAGAAGAGGAAATTACTGATTTAAGTCTAATGATTAATAAGAGGTCTTTTTAACAGCATAAGAAGTTTTCAATATAATAAGCATCCAAAGTTTGAATCCTTCTAACACTCCCAAAGAATTGGTACTGGCCAAACAATTAATGGGAAATAAGCAGGGTTTACTGAACAAATATTTATTTTAACTACAACACCATAATAACGGTCTGAAATAAGTCAAATTTCGATGCAACAGGTGTCGCAGAAAATAGAACAAAAGAACGCGGAGCCTGTGCTCCAAGTTCATCACCAGGAACTGCAGACAGATCACGCTTTCGGCAGTCTCTTTTAGGCGCGCCATAATACGGGCTAAGCCGTAGCGACGCTTGCCCTCGCCGAATTTACCTTCCACGGCATTACGTTCGCAAGCATCTTGCCGTTCAAGGCGTTTCTGTTCTTTTTGTTTTTCTTTGTCCGTCGGCAGTCTACCAAGCCTTGGCCCGCTGAGTCGTATGCCGCGCTCTTCGCAGTACCGATAATTCTCCCTATTCCGGTAGATCCTATCGGCCTGCACTGCTTCAGGATAATATCCATACCTTTTGCGGCAGCATTCCACGGACTCTATTAAGGTCTTCGCCTCATTAAAGGCATCCCAACGCAGTTTTTCTACGTAAGCGTAGCCGTCTACAATACTGATGGCCACTTTGCCACCGAACTCGACATCTGCTTTGGCTTTCCCTCGAACGATAGGACGGATATGCGGTTGGCTGATGCTGACAATGCGATCCTCTATCTGATGAGTCCTGTGGGTATACATATGATACTGTTGTTCGTAAATCTTACGTATGGTATTCAATGTTTCCTGATGCTTCCGGCTTAGTCCATGACCATCGCCAGCCAGTGTAAGGTCTACGGCACGCAGGTTTCGCCTCACATAGCGTAGCTGCTGGCCAATGGCTTTGCGGACAGCTTTTTTCCCAGGTTTCTTGTTGCGGACAATGCTGAGATAGGCTTTACGAGCATTTGACGATAAGTGCGTGGTCTTTTACCTGGTTTGCCAAGAGTCTTGTGCACAATGTCAATAATATCATCCAGCTTTTCCCTAGCTTCGTTAAGCAGGGAGAGGTCAGTGGGGTAGCGTATATCTGCCGGAGCACAGGTAGCGTCTAGGATAAGCTTACCTTGGTTTTTTCGGTATATTTCGAAGGAAGAAGCATTCCTTTCCGGGCTGCTGGATTCTACGGATTCCGCCTTATTACCGTTTGATGGCGGTTCTGGTTTATGATCATCGTCATCCTTCTTATCTTCAGCTTCCCTGGCGGCACGGCAGATTTCTTCATTGATAGCCTTTAGAGTTTTTTCCGCGTCAAAACGCTTACGGAAGTGCACCATAAGAGAAGGATCGAACGGAGGTTTGTCCTGGTATTCCCGGAGGCCGATGAAATACTGCAGATATGGGTTCTCTGTGATCTGCTCAACCGTCTCGCGGTCGCTGTATCTACACTTTTCTTGGATGATGAGAGCCCCAAGAGCCATTCGAACGGGTTTAGCTACCTGTCCACGGTTGCCTTTTAAATGTTTAGCGTATCGGTCTTCAATGGTATCCCAGGGGATGATCTTAGCCAATTTGACCCAACGATTGTCAGCCCTCAGTTTACCTTCAAAGGGGAGTATGAATTCTTCGAGATACAGCTGTTTTTCCAATTTATGGAACATATTCTTCCTCCAGGTGCACAATTTTTCCGGCCTTTGCCGCATTTTCCTTGCACCTTATTTCGACAATCATGCTTCTAAGCCCTTGTTTTATATGGGGTTGCGATCCTTTCAGCAAACCCTAAGTAGGGGGCATCACGTTGTTTGCTGCTTTGTTTTTTGGTAGATTGGCAGGATTATTGCCGGAGGGAGTTACCAACTAACTATTTCCAAAGATGACGGACTTGATACTTTGTTGAAAACAAGATGAGGGTGTAGATTTGCAATTATCGGGCCATATCCATTTATGCGAGAGGGGGAAGAATTATGGCAACCAGAATGAGGTTAACAGACATCGACTTGTTGGAAACTCTGAGTTCCCCGGAGTATGCCGAGTTCTTGGAAAAGTTTCAGGAACGTCGGTTTCTTAAAAAGGAAATTCTCTATTTACCGAACGATGAGAAAAATTTGGTATTTTTAGTGAAGCATGGCAGGGTTAGGATTTATCTGGCTTATGAAGATAAGGAATTTACCCTGTCCATTTTGAGTCCAGGTGATGTCTACAGTACACATACTAGAGCCTTTATTCAGGCTATGGAAGATACAACTATATTGGTTACCGATGTCCGCAACTTCCAAAGATTGTTGTTAATTCACCTATTTTTGGTTTGAATATGGTTAAAGTATTGGGGGATTTATTGAAAAGCTCATTTACCATAATTAATAGTTTGGTTTTTAAAGAGACTTACTTAAGGCTGGCTGAATTTTTAGTTCATGCTGCGGAAGACATAGGAATACCGGTACAGCAGGGAATTAAGTTAGAGCTGGGCCTAACTACTGAAGAAATTGCTCTGATGGTGGGAGCTACCCGTCAAACAGTTTCAGTTTTTTTAAATGATCTGCAAAAGTCGGGCATTTTAGAAAAAGTAAACCGACGAACTATTTTGATTAAAGATTTAAAAAAATTGCAGGGGATAGAATCAGGTTTCTAGTTAAGAAGCGAAAATACTTTTTCGCTTCTTTTTTTATGTGGTATGCCCGGCATGGGCAATAGTAAGGGGTGCTGCAGGAGATTTATTTTACGGATTTAGGTTTTTGAAAAACCATCGTTTATCCGACAGAAGTTATGTTCACTTTTCTTTAAAGTGAGCAAAAGAACAAATTGTTTTTGGTGAAGGAGGTAGGAAATGTGGATTTTGGTTTTCTAATTAATGGGTCATCTGTGATAGCTTTGTTTGGTGTAATAGTTCTGTTGGTTGGTGAACTAGTTGCACTGAAGCAGATGAAAAACCTAATCCGATTACTGATTATTTCCAGTATTGCTGAAATCGGGTATGTTCTGCTGGGACTTGGTATGGGTACTTATGAAGGTATCTCAGGAGCTCTGCTGCATTTGGAATACCAAATTGTAATGCGGGGGTTGGTCTTTTTTGCTGCAGCGGCATTTATTGCACGAGGGCGCTCCCATAGTATTGAAAAGCTCAAAGGGATAGGTAAGACCATGCCTGTTATAGCAACCTTGTTTGGTTTCGGGTTGTTCTCAGTAATGGGCTTATCGCCATTTAAGGGTTCTATTAGTAAATTTTTGATTATTTATGCAGCTATTGAAAGTGGTCATTGGTTTTATGCTGCTATGGCCACGTTAGGCAGTATCATTGAGGCAGTGTATTTCCTTCTGGTAATTCAAAGACTGTGTTTCGAGAAACCCGTCCAAGAGGTGGAGGGAGTAGAAAAAGTCAAAGAAACTTCTTCTGTTTTGATGATAGTTTTACTGGTTCTGAGTGGTCTAACTGCTTTTATGGGCTTATTTCCGGAGCCTTTCATTCACAGTGCTGAGCATGCTGCTGCCATATTATTAGGGAGTGCGGGTCCGGAACAATTGCCTGCCTTTGAATCACCTTGGTCCACCTTGGTTCTCGTTCCTTATGTGGGTGGGTTCGTAGTTTATCTTATTGGGCGTTTTTCGCCAGACTTACGTAATTTGTTGGCGGTTATCATTACCGGTATAACAGTATACTTGGCTTGGCAAGGTGGCGATTTTGACAGTTTATCAAAACTTTTTGCTCTAATTATGGCCGGTATCGGTTTCTTGATCACTCTTTATTCTGTAGGCTATTTAAAGGGTAAACCGCATACAAACCGTTACTTTTTCTTCTTACTCTTAATGTTAGGCACTTTGTTGGGTTTGACAACCAGCAAGGAGCTGGGGAACTTTTACGTCTTCTGGGAATTAATGACCTGGACTTCTTATCTTTTGGTTGTTCATGAGCAAACTACAAAAGCCTTACGGGCCGGTTTCAAATATTTTATCATGTGTACTTCCGGAGCTTATATTATGCATTTTGCAATTTTAACATTGCATGTAAAGCTTGGAACCTTTGATATGGCGGCAATTTCTGCAAACTTACAGGTATTATCTCCAAGCCTTATGTTAGCAGTTTTGGGAATGTTTATAATCGGTTTTGGTGTCAAAACAGGCTTGGTGCCGTTGCATAGCTGGTTACCTGATGCTCACCCTGTGGCACCTTCATCCATTTCGGCGCCAATGTCAGGTATTTTGACCAAAACCGGTATTTATGGACTTGTACGTATTCTGTTTGTTGTTTTTGGTGCGGGTTTACTGACTAAGTTGGGTACTACCGGTCAGTTTTCTACTATTGGATTTGTTATCTCCATGCTTGGGGCACTGACGCTTTTGGTCGGTGAAATCATGGCTCTCCGGCAGACCGACATTAAAAAGATGTTGGCTTATTCGACTATGGCCCAGGTAGGAGAGATAGTAATTACTTTGGGAATAGGAACTTATTTGAGTCTTATTGGTTCCCTTTATCATGTTTTGAATCATGCAATCATGAAAAACCTTTTATTCTTGGCTGTGGGAGCTTTAATCTTCCGCTTGAAGAGTCAAGAAATTACTAAGTTTAAAGGTATCGGTCGGGTGATGCCTGTAACGTCTTTGTGTTTTAGTATTGGTATTTTGGCCATTATGGGCTTGCCGCCTTTCAACGGGTTCATCAGTAAATTCTTAATGCTTTATGCTAGTATACAAGCCGGTCATTTGGCATTGGCAGGTTTAATCCTTTTGGGTAGTATTATTGGTGGTTTTTATTATCTGAAATTGGTTAGGATTATTTTCTTTGAAAAGTATGAGGGTCCTGTGCTTAAGGAAGCTCCAATTACCATGTTGATTCCAATTGGGATCCTAACGGGTTTAACTGTTTTTAACGGTTTATATCCGCAAGCTGGTATGGCATTGGTTAAGCCAGTGGCTGATTTGATTGCAGCTAAAGGACAAATGGCTGTAACTGCTATTCCCAATGTTTCCATCGTTTGGCCCATGGTTGCGGTAATTCCGATGGTAGGGGCTCTGGTTACTTACCTTTTGGGAAGACGTTCGGCCAAGTTCAGCGGCTGGTTAGCAGTTGTGACAATGGTCGCAACATTGATAACAGTATTTACTGCATCTTCCCATCTTGATGTTTTTTCCTGGAGTTTTGCTTTACTTATTGCCTTTATTGGAGTTTTAAATTTACTCTACTCACTTGGTTATATGGATCATGGACATGCCCAAAGTCGCTTTTACACGTTTTTTGTTTTGATGATTGGCGGTCTTCTAGGTGTAGCGGTGAGCAAAGATCTCTTCAGTTTCTTTGCTTTCTGGGAAATCATGAGTAGCTGGACCTTATACTTTGTAATTATTCATGAGGAAACCAAAGAGGCATTACGGGAAGGTTTTAAATACTTTATTTTTAATTATGTTGGAGCCAGTCTGATGTTTTTAGGACTAATTGTCTTAACAGCTAATGCCGGTACTTTTGAGATGGGTGCGCTGGCCGGGCGGTTAAGTACTTTGCCGACAAACCTTGTGGCATTTGGCTTGATCTTGATGTTGATCGGCTTTGCAATGAAGGCAGCTATGCTACCTTTCCGCATCGACTATCAGATGCATCCGCCAACTGCACCAACACCGGTCAGTGGTTACATTTCTTCTGTGCTTTTAAAAAGTGCGCCCTTTGGGATGGCTAAATTGTTCTACGTTTTTGGAGGAGTTGCTCTTATAAGCAAGTTTGGTCTGGCAGGAGAGATGCCCAGCCTGATGTATACAGTTGCCTGGATAAGTGCCTTAACTATTGTAATGGCTGCTGCACTGGCTCTGTTGCAAAGTGGTATGAAGCGCCTGCTTATTTATCATACAGTGAGTCAAATGGGCTATATCATCTTAGGAGTCAGCTTGGGCTCTTCTTTAGGAGTGGCTGGAGGATTATTGCATTTAGTTAACCATATGCTGTTCAAGAACCTGCTTTTCTTAGTTGCCGGTGCCATTATGGTGAAAACCGGTATTGAGAACCTGGATAGATTGGGAGGAATTGGCAGGAAAATGCCGGTAACTCTCGGGGTCTTTGCGATTGGGGCCTTTTCGATTGCCGGCATTCCGCCGTTTAATGGATTTACCTCTAAATGGATAATCTATGAAGCTGCCATGGAGAAAGGATATGTATTTTTAGCTTTATTCTCCTTATTGGCAAGTGTTTTGAC
Organism: Desulforamulus putei DSM 12395; assembly: GCF_900129195.1. GTDB lineage: Bacteria > Bacillota > Desulfotomaculia > Desulfotomaculales > Desulfotomaculaceae > Desulfotomaculum > Desulfotomaculum putei. The sequence goes on along the minus strand of NZ_FQUY01000039.1, from coordinate 4,982 downwards.
CTTAGCTTCGTTCGTTAAGTTTTTACATTCTGCCTTTTTCGGGCAATTACCGAAGGAGTTAGAGAATGTAACTGAAGCACATTGGACAATGCAAATTCCCATGGTAATTTTGGCTGTTTTGTGTGTGGTGTTTGGGGTTTTCCCGGGGGTACCACTTACTACTATTGTTGCCATAGAGAGCTGGTTGGGCCTTACACCGGTTTCAGTTTCACTTTTCGGGATTGATTCCGGCCTGGGAACTTGGAATGCCGGGGTTATCGCTGTACTATTGGCAATAGCCTTTATTGCAGGTGTTAGTGTCTACTTTATTGGCAATGGGAAAATCAGATATACAAAAATCTATACTTGTGGGGTAACTGATTTAACAGCCGAAGAGGTGCATGTTAATTCCCATAATCTTTATGAATCGCCAAAAGGCTTGGTTAAACAGTGCATTAAAGTTTTATACCGGATTACCGGCTTAGGTAAGGGGGTATAATTATGACGGATATTGTTAAATTAATTTTTGATTTATTAATTTTTCCTGGTGGCTTGTTTGCCGTAGCCTTTGGGTTGTTTCTTATGGGAATTGACCGTAAAATTGCTGCACGATTACAGAGGAGGGTTGGCCCCCCTGTCTACCAGCCCTTTATTGACCTGGTCAAACTTACCAGGAAGGAGATAGTTGTACCGGAGACCGCGCACCTGCAGGCCTTTAGGTTAGCGCCATTGTTGGGGGTTGCAGGGATGATGGCAGCTGTGCTCCTGATACCTATTGCTGGCGTATACCAAGGTTTTGAGCATTCGGGAGATTTATTGGTTTTGCTTTACTTGCTGTCATTACCTGCCATTGCTTTAATGATCGGTGGTTCTGCTTCCAGTTCACCATTTGGGGCTATAGGCTTTTCCAGGGAAATGGTCATGATGATGTCCTATGAATTGCCTTTACTGCTAGTGCTGCTAACCGTTGCTTTGAAAGTTGGACTGGCAACAGGTGGCATAGCTACCTTTTCTTTAAGTGAAATTGTGCAGTTCCAACTGGAAAACGGGGCATTACTTTTTGATTACACCATGTTACCGGCTCTGCTGGCTTTTCTGGTATTCATTCCGGGTAATATGGGGGTGGTTCCCTTTGATATCCCCGAGGCGGAAACTGAAATTGTCGAGGGTCCTATTCTGGAATATTCCGGTACCGGTTTAGCTTTATTTAAACTAATGACCTCCCTAAAAGTGGTTGTGGTATTGGGTTTAGCCATAGCACTCTTTTTCCCGACACCACTGGGTGAAAATTTCTTGCTTAACTTATTGTGGTTTTTCCTAAAATGTTTAGTTTTAATGGTAATTTCTATTACAGTTGTTCGCACCAGTACAGGACGGGTACGGATGGATCAGGCTTTTAAATTCTATCTTAAGTATCCGACAGTACTGGCTTTGATCAGCTTGGTTTTAACGTTGTTACAAGGATAACAGGGAGGAGTCTGGATGAAAAAGTTACTGCAAAAAATTGCCAAGAAATCACCGTGGTTGTACCGCATCAATGCAGGATCCTGTAATGGTTGTGATGTGGAATTGGCAACTACGGCATGTATCCCTCGTTATGATGTTGAACGCTTAGGCTGTAAATATTGTGGAAGTCCAAAGCATGCCGACATCGTTTTGATTACCGGTCCTCTTACTGCTCGGGTTAAGGAAAAGGTTTTGCGTCTTTACGATGAAATTCCTAATCCTAAAGTAACGGTAGCCATAGGAGTGTGTCCAATATCGGGAGGGGTGTTTAGAGACAGTTATGCTATTACCGGGCCTATTGACAAATTTATTCCGGTAGATGTAAATGTACCGGGTTGTCCTCCCAGACCACAGGCGATTATTGACGGGATAGTTGAAGCCATCAAAATTTGGGAAACCAGGCTGTAAAGGAGGGTTGCCCATGTCTTCATTTTTAAAAATAGCCATTCGTAATTTGCTCAAAGGTCCGTCTACCGATCCTTATCCCTTCGGTGAAACTTTTGTTCCCAAGGGACTGAGAGGTAAAGTCAAATATAATGCCAAGGCTTGTGTTGCCTGTAGAATGTGTGAGCACGTTTGTGCCGGTGGAGCAATCCAAATCAGGGAAGTGGCCGACAAAAGTGGCCTGGAGTTTATACTTTGGCATAATACGTGTGCCTTTTGCGGTCTCTGTGAACATTACTGCCCAACTAAAGCAATTCGCTTAACTGAGGATTATCATACAGCCCACAGGCAAGAGGACAAATACAGATATGTGGAAAAAGGGTTCATTAAATATGTAAATTGTGCCCGGTGTGCTACACCTATGGTGCCGATAGCTCTTGAATTACTGAACGTAGCTTATGATCAAGTTAACGAGGACATTGAAAAATTAAGGCATTTATGCCCAAAATGCCGCCAAGAACGAGCCCTTTGATGAAGGAGATGAGGAAACAGGATGGAGCGGAATATTCAGGAGGATTTTACAGAGAAACTAACTCAGGCAGTGGGCGAAGGATTCTCCTTGCGTTGGGAAACAGATTCTAAAGGAGTGGTTACTGGCTGGTGTAGGCTCAATGACCACAGCCAAATTACTAATGTTGCTTTGATTGTGTCAAGATTGGGCGGCCGGGTAATCACAATTACAGCTTATAAAACTAAAGATGCCCAACAGAAAGATATTCATGAAATAGCTTACCATTTTGATCTGGATGGCTGTACTTGCACAGTTACCATTGAAATACCCCGTGATATTGGTAAAGTTAATTCCATTACTCCGATTTTAAAAAGTGCTGATTGGACGGAACGCGAATTACAAGAATTGTATGGTATTAAAGTAGTCGGCCATCCTAATCCAAAGAGATTGTTCCTTGATGAAACTATTGATGAAGGAATAATGAATAAATTAATTCCTTTATCAGTTGCTATGAACGGAGCAACTAGTAAAACGTTGTGGGAGAAGGTATTTGCAGCCACTTCTAAGGAGGCAGATAATGAATGAGTACTTATACCATCCCAGTAGGACCACTACATGTAGCGTTAGAAGAACCAATGTATTTCCGGGTGCAGGTTGAAGGAGAGACTGTTGTTGGTTTGGATATAACGGCAGGGTTTGTACACCGGGGGATGGAATCCTTGGCATTGCAACGCAACATTTACCAAAATATAACTTTAACTGAGCGTCTTTGTTCTTTGTGTTCAAATAACCATCCATTTACTTATTGTATGGCCCTTGAGAAGATTGCCGGAATCAAAGTTCCGGAAAGAGGTGAATATCTAAGGGTTATCGCTGATGAAATAAAAAGGATAGCATCCAACTTGTTCAATACGGGTATATTGGCTCATATCATTGGTTTTGATTCCTTATTTATGCATGTGATGGAGATACGGGAGATAGTCCAGGATACCAAAGAGACTATTTATGGTAATCGGATGGACTTGGCCGCTAATACCATTGGCGGCGTAAAATATAACCTATCTAATGAAAAGATTAAATATATGATAAAGCAGATGGACAGCTTGAAAAAGCCATTGGAAGAAATTGTTGATATCTATATGAACAATAAGCTTGTTCGAGCTAGAACTGAAGGTGTAGGGATCTTGCCTAAAGAAGAAGCCATCCGGTATGGTGTGGTTGGTCCTGTTGCCAGGGGGTCTGGAGTAAATAATGATGTGCGGGTAAAGAGTCCTTATGCGGCTTATGACAAGATAAAAGTTAATGTTAATGTAGAAACTGGTTGTGATGTTAGAGCGAGAGCCATAGTTAGATTAAGGGATATTCAGGAAGCTATCAATATTATTCAACAATGTCTAAAAAAATTGCCTGACGGTCCAACTTGTATAGACTATTTGCCGGAAATACCTGCTGGGGAGGCAGTAGCCAAGTCAGAGGCTCCGCGAGGAGAATTGATTTATTATTTACGCACAAATGGTTCTGATATGCCGGAACGCCTTAAGTGGCGGGTGCCAACTTATATGAATTGGGAAGCGCTCAATGTTATGATGCCGGGAAATAAAGTGTCTGATATTCCGCTTATTATTACTAGTATCGATCCCTGTATCTCCTGCACCGAAAGATAATTATAATAAGAAAGCCAGGAGCCGGGCTTACCGTAAATTCTGCTATGGCAGTAGCTCTCTTGATTTGTGTCGTAGCGAAAGGATGCGATGCCATGCATGAAATGGCGATAGTGGATAGTCTTTTTCAGATTATCAATACCAAAGTAAAAGAGCATCAAATAAAAAAAATTTTAAAAGTAAAGCTTAAGGTTGGCGAGATGACAGTAGTGGAACCTATGACCTTAACCGCGTGTTTTGAAGTTTATGCGCAAGATACTGTTGCTGAGGGGGCAGAGTTGGTTATTGAGCGGGTTCCACTGCAGGGAAAGTGTCGGGAGTGTAAAAATGTGTTTCGGGTTTACAACTATAATTTTAAATGTCCGCAATGTGAGAGCAGATTTGTAGACATCGTTGCCGGAAGGGAATTGTACATTGAGAATTTAGAAGTAGAACAATAAGTACCTTCTCGGAAAGTCCCAGAGTTATGCTTTTCACTGATAACGTGAGTTTTACCACTGCCCGCAAGGGCCGGGCTTATTCCTTCTACGTACTGGGTGACGGAGGGGAAGTATAGCCCGCCTACCGGGGGATGTTTGATGTTAAAAAGTTTTGTAGTTTCAAAAAATGTATAACATAGAAAGCATTCCTGTAATGAAGAGCAGGGGTTTTGAGGGAAAATGAAAATCCTGGTATAAAGAATGTAGTGGCCTAAAGCATTCGAAGATGCAAGCGCGGGCTCACTAATTCAAAATACCAGGAGGACTGAAAAGTGAAAGTTTCTAAGATTAAACAAATCCAGCCAAATACCTTGATTGTTGGAATTGATATTGCCAAACAAACACACTGGGCTCAAATGATGTTGCAAGGAAAGCTGATTGGAAAAGCTTTCTCTTTCCAGAATACCAGAGAAAGTTTCGAAAATCTAGTCACTACCCTCAAAGCTTACCAACAAAAATTAG
>NZ_FQUY01000038.1 GCF_900129195.1 Desulforamulus putei DSM 12395 | reverse complement strand
GGAAGCTTCTATACCGGCAGGATCATGGTCGAGGCACAATACCACTTTTTTAAGGTGAATTTAATCAGCGCTTTTGGCAATGGCTTGAGGAGGATTACCATCGTAAGATTCATGCTTCTTTAGGTATGACTCCACTTGACATATATCTATCCCAACAAAGCCGGCTCCGACTGGTAGAGGATCCTAAAAGTTTGGAACCTTTGTTTTAACAACGGGATTACCGCAAAGTAAAGCATGATGGAACCTTTACACTGAAGAATAAGCTTTATGAAGTCCCTGCAAATTTGCTGGTCAAAGAGTTGAAATTCGTTTTAACGAAGAAGGAAATGTCTTTATTTTATGAGAATGGCCAATCTATTTGTAAGGCTACTCTTGTTAATTTTGCAGACAATGCCCACGTAAAACGCTCTCGTGGTCTCTCTATGCGCGCTATGGGAGGGACTGAGAATGTATAAAAGCTTTTACTCATTAGCCTATACTCCCTTTAGCAAAGAGCTTAAACCATCCCAAGCCTTTCCTTCGGAAAGCTTTAGTGAAGCCTTGGCTCGTTTGGATTATTTAAAGAAAACACGCGGCATAGGACTCTTAGTCGGCGACCCGGGAGCTGGTAAAACCTTTGCCCTGCGTGCGTTTGTTGATTCTCTGCATCCCAATCTTTACAGCACTCTGTATTTTCCTCTATCGACCGGTACAGTAATGGACTTTTTTCGCGGAATTGCTATCGGGCTTGGAGAAAATCCGACCTTTCGTAAAGTAGATTTATTTCACCAGATTCAACATGCTATTATTAACTCATTTAAGGAAAGAAAAATTACGCCCATTATTATTCTTGATGAGATGCAACTGACTAAGGATCTCTTTTTACATGATTTAAGCATTTTGTTTAACTTTAATATGGATTCGGAAAACCCGTTTATTTTAATTTTGGCCGGACTTCCTCACTTTAAGGATAAGCTTACCTTAAACCAGAACCGTCCTCTAGCCCAGCGCATTGTGATTCGCCACAAAATGGAGCCTCTTACCAAGGACGAGGTTGACCGTTATATTAAGCATCATTTGGAATTAGCCGGAGCAAAACACCCGATCTTTTCGGCAGCAGCCATCGAATCGTTAGCTAGTTTAACCAAAGGTTGGCCACGACTCATTAATAATCTGGCTACTCACTGTTTACTCCTTGGCTACCAACGCCGCCAAGAGCAGATTGATGAAGAAATTGTACATGATGCTTCACTTGAAGCCGGTCTCTAAGTCAATTTAGCTTTCACGGGAGGAGTAGATTTATTTTGGAGCAATTAGTTTACGCATATGACATCGATCGTTGGACCATAGTATCTGACCAATCCACTTGGGAATTACACTGCGGTGATTCATTTTGGTTAAAAGTTGACGAGCATTGGCTTCCATGCCGAATAGAAAACGATACTGATTGGTACATCATCTTCGCTAATGCCCAATTTTATCTCAAGCCGAAACGATCTTATTTGGTAAAACCTTAACCCTATACCCTTACGGGCCTGCTAACAAAGCAGGCTTATTTTCTATGCTGGTACTTACGGTAAGATTAAATGCCCTGCAATAATGCAAAAACCTTGTTATTTTAGCTAGTACAATCCGCGAATTCTGTTCAACTGGGACATTTAAACAACCAAATTTTTGTGCAAACCAGGGGCTGAATTATTTTGCAAAATTACACTACTATATTCTATGAACATAACGAGACGAGCGTGTAAAGAAAGGCCCAATGACAGTACATAATGGCCGATGGATCTTAGCCTAGCATCTAGTGTCCAGAAATATGATACTTTCTCCAACCCCTTGGAGTTCATTCTCGATTTCTTCTATCTCATGTATTGCAGTTAATACAAAGAGTACTCTTTTGGGGTTCATGGAATGGCTTCCCTTCCGTAGGTTCCGTTAGCTCGATCCAAATCAATTTCTCCAAGTTCGCCTGAACACTTTTTTCGAAGTATTCCTCTTCATCTTTGTTTTTGCCCTTCAAGTCGCTTGAATCCTTGGATGTGTTTTCGCAGATGGTTATGGACTCAATTTGCAAATATTGAATCACGAAAGTATCTAAGGAGATTGCCCTCAGTGGATTTGAGTGTGTGAGAAGTCGTTCCGACCCTTAACTGAGGGATATCCCCAATAATCTTTACTATCTTAATACTATCTTAATGACGAATGCTCTATAAGGTTTCCCGTATTCTTCATTAATTGCTCAGAATCTTATTTTGGTTCTTAGGATAAGGAGGAAGAGAAAAATTAAGATGAAAACTAAAACCAGGATCAGTACCTAATCTAGCTCCATGTCTACACCTTCGCTCCATGTCTACACCTTCCTTTCTTTGATGTTCACCTTGGGTTTTCCACCAAGGACTATTCAACCTTACCCTGATTATCTTTTACACACTAAGTAAGTATGAAATTTATACTGTTATCTAAAACCTTCCGGACCTTAGAATAGAAAATAGCAACCAAACGAACATTAAAGATGCTAGCATAAATCCTAAATCTACCGCCGAAAAATGCCAAATAAACAGCCGCTCTCCTAAAGCTGACGCGATAATTATACCCATCATTAAAATACTAAAAGACAACAATACTATGCTAAAAGATAATTGATTACTGATTCGATCTAATTTTTTTAAAATTAAACCAAGTTCTGGAATCCTCACTTCAACCCTAATATTACCGTCTTTTAAATTATGCGTCATTTCCTTGAGGAGCTTTGGCACGTCTAAAAAAACCTCTACATATTCATTAATCTTTTCAAAAGCTGTTTTGGTAATGGAACTAATCCGGTAACGCTCTTTTAACAACTTATATCCGAAAGGTCGAGCTATATCCATTACGCTTAATTTAGGGTCAAGTTTCTCTACGCTCCCTTCGAGCGTGAGAAGCGATTTTCCCAAAAGAGTTAAATCTGGCGGTATCCTAATCCGATGATTAAAAGCAACAGTAAATAGTTCATTAACCGCCTGACCTAATCTAACTTGACTTAATGGAATGTCCAGATATTTGTCTTTTAAAGCATCGACATCGCTGCGCAATCGAGAGATGTTTATATCGCTGGGGACTATTCCCATATCTAAGATCACTCGAATCATCTCATCCGTATTTTTCCGGATCATGCCAATAACTAACGATGCAAAATGATGTTTCATTTGAGGTGTCAGCCGTCCAACCATACCAAAATCTAGAAAAGTGATTACCTGGTCAGGTAAAACAAGAATATTTCCTGGATGCGGATCACCATGAAAAAAGCCTTCAATTAAAATTTGATGAAAAATTGCTTCGACAATCTGTTTAGCAATCTCGGAAGTGTCATATCCTAATTCAATTAATCGTTCGGTTTGACTTAACTTCGTACCTTGAATATATTCCATGGTCAGTACTTTTTTCGCAGAGTAATCCTCATAGATTTTCGGAATCCTGATCTTGGAATTATCCGAAAATTGGCGAGCCATTTTTTCCGCATTTCGTCCTTCTATCGTATAATCAAGTTCAGCGCGTAGCGATTTGGCGAATTCGTCTATAATTTGCGTAATTTGATACCTTTCTGCCCAATCTAATCGTTGCTCGGCAAGGCCCGCTATATCCATAAGAATTTCCAGATCAGTTTCAATTATTGTTGAAATATGTGGACGTTGAACTTTAACTGCTACAGTTTCCCCGCTAATTAATACAGCACGATGGACCTGCCCTATCGATGCTGCGGCTAATGGTACTTCCTCAAAGTCAACAAAAATCTTTTCGATCTGAATTCCGAGTTCTTCTTGAATAATTTGGCGAACCTCGCTAAAAGGAAATGACGGTACATTATCTTGTAATTTTTCCAGTTCATCAATTATTCCTGAAGGAACAACATCTGGACGTGTACTTGCAATTTGTCCCATTTTAATGAACGTCGGACCTAATTCTTCAATCACTTGCCGAATTCGCTGTCCAACAGACTTTAACTCACCTATTTCCAATTTCGGCATCAATCTCCTTGAAAAAGGCAACATATCGGATAAACCCGTTTCTACTAAAATAAACCCAAAACCGTTACGTGCTAAAACTGTAGCAACTTCTTTATACCGACCTATATGACGTATCCTCTTTCTAATCACACTAATTCCCTTCCTAGGGATAAGGAGCCCGAATTATTCAGGCTCCTTATCCTTTATTCGTTATTTATTTTATTCTCGGGTCTCTAAATTTTTTATTCGTTCTTCTAGTTGGGCAATATCGTCCTTAGAAGCAATGTTCAATTCAACTAGCATTTCTTTAACTTTCTCTCGTAGCTTCGCTTCCAATACTTGTTGTTGCTTTTCTCCTTTATTGATTATGTCACTTACCAAGTTCTTAGATTCAGTAACCGGCACTTCTCCTTTTTCAACCAGTTCTTCTACGATTTTTTCCACTTGCTCCTTACTCATCATAGCCAAACCAAGTCCAATATATATTCCTTTTTGTATTAAACTTTTCATACTTTAACCTCCCTAGTATAATTCCCTTGTTTCCTTTTAACTTCCTGGAATTCACGTTTGCTAATCTCGCCGTGTGGATATTTTTCTCCTATAATGGTTAGATAATACCTGTTTTCATCTAATTCATTGCTTCATGAAGAAATTCAATAAGAATCTTTATTTCGTCCTGACTCAATTCGTCGAGGTGCTTTAGAAAGGATACAATTAAATCACTGATCCTTGGATCAATTTCTTCGGCAACGGACTGAATTGCGGTGCCCAAGACCATACCTACAAAAATTGTAATTTTAATATTATAGCTGTCCGCTGCCATTAAGATATTTGTAATTATATCTTTCTGAACTTTACCTAATGAATGAAGATACAGAATTAATATTGCCAAGATATCCATGCAAAACTCTGCCTGAATTTTTGTCGTGGTAATTTTGTTCAGCATAAATTCCAAAGACTGTTGCAAATTTTTAGATTGAAGTTCAAATACTATTTTAAGTATTCTTTTTTTAATTTCATTGAGCATGCCAGCATCAAATGTTACTTCCCTTGTTTGTCCAAATAGTTCATTCGCTTTGGGAGTGGGCGAAAAAACAACAGTCGAACGTCCCTGCACATTGGGATTAACGACATAATCTCTTTTTAAAAAATCATTTTTTTCTAATTCTTTTAACATATCATAAGCGGTCCATTTGCTGACACCTAGTAAATTAGCTAGAGTCTCATAGTGAACCGGTAGTCCCGACTTTTCATATAAACGTATGATTTGCTGGAGAAATTGTTTACGTCGTTCCGTTAAATTCATCTTTCTTCTTCCTTTTTCTTTCTTGACAATTGTCCTTTAGATGATGTATATTTTTTTACAGAGGTTTTTTGGGTCTTTTGGGTATATTCTAATATAAGACAACGTAAAATGCAACTGACCTTCTATTAATTTCAAAAATCATATTATGTATCTACTTTTTGGGTCTTTTGTGGTCTGTCTAGCTTATCATTGAACATTATAGGAGAGAATGACTAATGATAGCAACACGCTTACTTAATGATCTAACATTTTTAATATTAGTCTTTGCCTTTTATTCATTCGCAGGCTGGATCTTAGAAACCGGTTATCGTTCACTGACGCAGCATCATTTTGTCAATCCTGGCTTATTAAAAGGACCTTTTCTTCCGATTTATGGTTCATTTGCTTTAATTGTAATCCTAACGAATCATATCTGGCCGCATCCATCTTGGGGCTTGGCTTTTGTTTTATTCGTTTTCCTCAGTACCGTTATTGAGTACCTCGCCGGCACATTGTTGGAACGTTTTTTCAACTTGCAATTATGGAGTTATCATGATACCCCTCTCAACTTTCAGGGACGGGTTGCCCTACCGTTCTCTCTTCTCTGGGGTGGTCTGGGTCTTGTCTTTAACTATTATCTCCACCCTCATGTTGGATTAGTATTTTTGCAAATTCCGTCGGCTTCTAAAATACTCTTGGCCATAATATTTACAATTTATTTCGTGATTGATCTCGTATATTCTACGATTCTTTTACATCAAATTGATATTTTCCTTAGATTTGAAAATAAAATGGGCGGCCATTTGAAGATGCCAAATCTTCATGCGACTCGCGTCTCTTTTAGGCGGCTAATTTCAACTTACCCTAAAATACGCCACACTCTTACAGAATCGGTATCTTTTATCCAGGAAAAACAGGCCGCTCTTCAACACCTTAAGGAAGATTCTTTTAACAAATTGCGGCAGATGAAAAACGATAGATAACCAGAAAGGACGGTTCCTTTGAATTTTAATGATTTAACCAAGGATATTCTTGAGCATCCGGAATTTCAACAACTGGCAAACTTTACTCATCACCATCCATTCAGTATTTTGGAACACTCTCTCAATGTTGCACATTTAACTTATACCTGGGCATATAGATTAAATCGTGTTATAAAAATTGATGTCTGTTCAGCGACACGCGGGGCGCTCCTCCATGATTTTTACCTTTATGATTGGCATTTACCCAGCCCTGATGGCTCACGCTGGCACGGTTTTCGGCATCCTCAAATTGCTTGCCAAAATGCCGAGCGTTGCTTTGATCTTAACCCTAAAGAAAAAGGCATTATACTTAGCCACATGTGGCCGCTAACCGTACCTTGGCCCTCAAATTTAGAAGCTTTTTTAGTTACTTTTGCCGATAAAACAGTAACCTTACAAGAGTTTTTTGTCAAAATAGGATATTTATTTAGAGTTAAGTTCTTGAGTTGATTTCTTCAAAATTAGTGAGTACATTATTCCAAACTTTGCTTATAAGGAGTTGTTTAATCAGTAATGAATGTAGGAATTTTAGGTTATGGCTACTATTTGCCTGAATTAGTAGTAACTAATCAAGAAATTGCCCATCGATTTAATAAAGATGGCAGCTGGATTGAAGAAAGAACCGGCATCCAGGAACGAAGAAGAGCCGGAAAGGATATAAGTACTTCAGACCTGGCAGCAAAAGCAGCATTTGCTGCCTTGAATAATGCGAATCTTACTCCTGCAGACATTGACTTAATCATAGTCTCAACTACTACACCCGATATGCTCCTTCCCTCAACTGCCTGTCTGGTTCAGAATGCGATCGGAGCTCATAAGGCAGCAGCCTTCGACATCGCTGCCGCCTGCAGCGGTTTTATCTACGGATTGGATATTGCTGCTACTTATCTGCTTGCGGGACGTTATAACAAAATTTTACTGATTGGTGCCGATACCTATTCAAAAATTACCAACGATGAAGACCTCCATACAAGTATCTTGTTTGGAGACGGAGCAGGAGCAATTGTCCTCGGAGAAGTTCCAAAAGAGTATGGAATTCTTAATTCTACCTTAGGGGCTGACGGGACGGGATGGGAATTACTGCAAGTACCGGCTGGGGGTTCCAGGCTGCCTCTTACCCCTAATCTATTAGATGCCCATTCAAATACAATCATGATGAGTGGCAGGGCTGTATATCAGTTCGCCGTAAAAATTTTTGAAGAAACTGTACGGGAACTTCTCGATAAGTCATCAATTAATCTCGACAGAATCAGCTTGATCATCCCTCATCAAGCCAATAAACGAATTTTGCAGTCTGTTTCACAGCGCTTAGAGATAGCACCCGAAAAAATCTACTGTAATATTGAGAAATACGGAAATATGTCTTCAGCCTCTATTCCCGTTGCTTTAGCAGAAGCCTATGAAAACCAGAAGATACGAAGCGGGGATTATCTCATATTAATAGGATTCGGTGCGGGTCTTACATGGGGGGCCACTCTCATCCGATCCAATCTCTAAAAAATGCTGGTTCTTTCAGCTATTGTCGTTGGGGTCTTTTGTTTTTTTATATAAGAAATATTTCATGGGAGTGTGGTGGTAGTGCAAGCAAAATGGGGAAAATGGCTGAGCTTGATTGCTGTTGTTTTGGGGTTATCCATGGATCTTTTGGATATGACGATTGTTAACGTTGCCATCCCGGATATTATGCTGGAGCTTGGGACGGATCTGCGTCTTTCTCAGTATGTTATTACTGCTTACATGGTAACCATTGGGATTTTTGAACCGATTACGGCTTATTGGGCTGATACAAGAGGAATGAAGAAGATATATCTTTTGAGCCTCTTTATTTTTACGGGCGGGTCCATCTTATCCGCGTTAGCTTGGAATATTAATGCCCTAATTTTCTTTCGGGTTATCCAAGCGATTGGCGGGGGGATGATTATGCCTCTGGCTTTGTCCATCGTTGAGAAAACCTTTACGAAAAAAGAACTCCCCTTAGCCATGGGATTGATGGGTATTCCTTTACTGATTGCTCCTGCCATCGGACCAATGATCGGAGGATACTTGGTCGAAACTTATAACTGGAGGATGATTTTCTGGATCAACCTCCCCTTAGGACTATTGGCTATTTTTGCATCTTATTTTTTACTACGTGAATTTGAAATCATTGCTCAAAAATTTGATTTTTGGGGTTTTGTCCTTTCAGCACTAGGTTTCTCTACATTGCTCTTAGCCCTCAGCAACGGCACAGACGAAGGTTGGACGTCTTTTAATATTGTGTTTCTCTTTTTTACCGCCATAAGCAGTTTAATTTTATTTTTCCTTGTAGAAGCCTATACACCCGATCCCATCTTAAATTTAAAGATTTTCAGAAACCGGATTTATTCCGGTTCCCTAGTCGTTACATTCTTTATTATTATGAGTTTATTTGGCAGCCTCTTTCTCCTGCCTTTGTTCCTGCAACAATTGATGGGATTAGGTGCAATGGACACTGGCATGATGCTCTTGCCGGAAGTCTTGGGTATCATCATCTTCATTCCAGTCAGTGCTATGCTCCTTCCGCGAATTGGTGCAACCGTTTTAACCGTTGTGGGGATTGCGATTATGTCATTTGGAACACTGTTTTTTGTCAATCTTGATGTCAATACAAGTTTAAATGCAATTAGACAGCACTTATTCATTGTCGGAGTGGGGCTTGGTCTCGGTATTATGCCTTCGGTAACATTAGCTTATAGTTCATTACCAAAAGAATTAGTTAATCAAGGCTCAGCATTTTTTAATATGGTTCGTCAAATTGGCAGTGCCGTTGGGGTAGCAATTCTTACTAGCATAATTGAGCAACGAACTCCCTGGCATTATGCCCATATAGCTACAACAGCCACCCCATGGTCGTTTACATTACAGTCCTTTGAACCGTTAACATCTTTATTTCAAGGTTTAGGTTTTCAGGTTTCTGAAGCTCAAATGCTCAATTTGTTAACCCTGTTTAGGATAGCTCAGGAAAAAGCGGCTGTTTTAGCGTTTCAAGATGCATTCTACGTCAATGTGCTCATGGGCTTAATTGGCATAGTGCCCGCCTTTTTCTTAGTTCAAAAACCTATCCTAGTTTTGATTCTTAAAAAACCCGAAAAACAAGGTTTACGGGAAACAGTATAGGACCTTATTAAAGTTACGACAACGACAAAATATCTAAAGAAATCGGGAGGAGAAGTCTGAAACCACACCCGCAGGTGTCAGAACCTAAAAAAGGGTATAGGAAATAAACCGTCCGTGGGACGATTTTAAAAATTTAATAGTGATAGCTCCGAATTTAGTATCAAACCTTAATTACTGAGTACCCGTGCCTTTGAGCTATTAAAATGGCTTGCTCTACAGTAATGTTGCGGATCTGCGGCATAGTCTCGGCTTTTTTGTAGAGTTCCGGATTGTAAGGCTCACCTTTTTTCAGGACGTGATATATAGCAGTGAGCAGCATTCGTGCAACCGCAATAATCGCCCGCTTATGACCACGTCGTTTCTTGATGGACAAATAGCGGTTTTTGATTTCAGGGTGTTTATCACTTTTAACCACTGCATTAGCGCATTGGACCAAAAGTGGTTTGATATAAACACCCGCACGGGAGATGCGTACAGAATGTTTCTTGCCCGCACTCTCATTGTTTTGAGGAGTAACACCTGCCCAGGAACACGCATGTTTAGATGTCGGGAACACAGACATATCTACCCCGATTTCTGAGATTACAGCGATTGCAGAGAAGGGATTTTTGAAACCTGGCACTGTGGACACTAAGGCGAGTTCCTTGGTATAGGGCTCCGAAAGCGAAAGGATTACGGATTCAAGATCGGACTTGCACTTTTCCAATCCGTCGAAATGCTGAAGGATAATATTCATTTTCTG
The DNA here is from genome assembly GCF_900129195.1 of Desulforamulus putei DSM 12395. Lineage (GTDB taxonomy): Bacteria > Bacillota > Desulfotomaculia > Desulfotomaculales > Desulfotomaculaceae > Desulfotomaculum > Desulfotomaculum putei. The sequence goes on along the minus strand of NZ_FQUY01000038.1, from coordinate 4,448 downwards.
CTGTTGCTCCGGCGTAATCATTCCGTCTAAAGCAAGGCGGATCTTATCCACCTTGTCCAGCATCGATGGGTGAAGAAGAGGAACAAAATCGAAATCCTTGTCATCAGGATTTTCAAGCAAGTAGTCAATGATTCTCATTGAACTCTTACCGAAAGTATCAGATACCACGTTGGAAAGCTGGATGTTTGATACAGTAAGACAATTTTGAATCCGGTTCTTCTCGCTGGACTTAAAGTTTGTAAGCTTAAAACGGTAACGCATCAAGTCACGCAACTGACGGATTGGAAGGGGTGGCATAAAGCTTCCGGCAACAAGGTCGTGCTTAAACAAGTCAGCAATCCACCTAGCATCCTTTTTATCAGTTTTTTTGCCGCGAATTGCCTTCACATACTTTGGGTGAGCCAGGGTGATTTTACAGGTGGCTTCTAAAATGTTGTATACGGGAATCCAGTATTTGCCGGTAGACTCCATGCAAACATGAGTGCAGGAATTAGAGCTAAGCCACTGTGACAACTTACGCAAATCGTTTGTGAATGTGGAGAAACGATGGGACATGTAAGTGGTGACACCTTTGTCGTTGGTAGTAGCAATACAGGCGACGAGGAAGGTTTTATGGACATCAATGCCACAACAGATGGGATAAACGATTTTTAACATTAAAGGCCCCCTTCTCAATAGATTGTTGAGAAAAGCAGGCATTGACTGACCATCCAGCTATAAACGAGTTGTTCATACAAAGATAAGTCTTCGTGCTCAAAAGACACACTTATTTGTGCTTGATAGGACGGCCTACACATATAATTATGCGGTCTACTCCCAAAGGAGCAGCGCACTCCCCTCCACGTGATTTGTAGTTGCCTGTGATCTCAACAAGATAGTTTTAAAATAAAACAAGCTCAAGGACAACCGGTTTCATGCCGTTTTGTGCCTTGAGCGATAGCGAAAGGGATGATTAAAATTATGAAGAATCAAAAGATCGTAATTTCAGTGGTACTGACCGTACTCTTAATAATTGGCGGCGGAATCGCAAGCTATTATTGGTACGAAATGTCTCATTATATTACTACAGATGACGCACGGATCAGTGCCTATACTGCAAATGTCAGCCCGATCATCTCGGGCAAAATAACATCCTGGAATGTTTCTGAAGGGGAATATGTCAAAGCCGGAACCACTTTGGGGTGGCAGGATACAAATGCGATTGCCACTAGCGCAAGTGTGAACCCCAGCGCACTTAATCCTATAGGCAGTATCACCGTCAGTAAAGCAGAGATTACTGCCCCTATTTCCGGCCAAGTGATTAAAAATTTCGTACGTGTAGGACAATTGGTCGGGACCGGACAACCCATAGCGGTGATCGCCGATACAAGTGATCTCTTTGTGGATGTAAATATTGACGAAACTGAAATAAGCAAAATAAACGTCGGTCAACTTGTGGATTTAAAGGTTGATGCTTTACCCGGAAAAACCTTTCAAGGAAGGGTCGATGAAATCGGAAAAGCAACTCTTTCAACGTTTGATATTTTACCTATGCAATCTGCCAACGGTAACTTTACCAAAGTTACGCAACGGATTCCGCTAAAAGTACGTTTTCCAGAAATAAATAAGCTGGGTCTTTTACCCGGGATGAGTGTTACTGTGAAAATCCATATTGCAGAATAACGAAAGGAGGAGAAGGATTATGTTAAATTTAAATACAAAGCCAAAAGTGTTAAATAAGAAAATCATAAGCCTGATGCTTTTAGCCTTAGCCGTATTCATTTCCATTACAGGATACGCAATTTCCACGAAACCTGCCGCCAAACCTGTAGAAACTACGGTACCCGTAAAAACAGATGAAGTTAAGGTAATGGATTTTAGCGGACAATTAGCCTTAACCGGTATCCTGGATGCTCAGGAAAAGTCCAATCTCAGTTCCCAGCTTCCGGGAATCGTCACGAATCTCGGAGCTAAGGAAGGAACCTTTGTTAAAAAGGGCGATGTCATCATTTCCTTAGATAAAAAAGACTTGTTGAATCAACTTGAACAAGCTAAAGCAGGGCTTGCCAATAGTCAGGCCCAGGCCGAACAAGCCCGTCTCAATTATGAAAACGCGGAAAATGACTATAAACGTTTTCAGGAGCTCTTCAAATCCGGCGCAATTTCCCAACAACAAATGGAACAAATCACTTTAAAAAGAGATATTGCCAAATCTCAATATGAAAGCGCTCAAGGGGCTGGTCTTGATGCGGCTCAAACAACCATCAATGCTATCAACTTAAATCTTGCCAAAACGGATATCAAGAGTCCTATCGATGGAATTTTAGTGACGTTGAATGTATCTGTTGGGGATACGATTAGCCCCGGCATTCCTCTAGCCACGATTGTAGCAATCGATCAACTGGCCTTAACCGGAAACCTTTCGGAAAGCCATATCAACTATGTCAAGGTAGGAAATTCTGCAGAAGTCTCTGTAGATTCTATTCCAAACCGGACCTTTACTGGGAAAATCTCTTATATCAGTCCAACCTCCATTCCAACGGGACAGTTTTTTCCGGTAAAAGTCGCCATAGACAATCCGGAAGGAATATTAAAAGCAGGGATGACGGCTACAGCTAAAATAACTGTAAATAATCCATCGGTTATAGTCATTCCCAACTCTGCACTTCTGAGGCAGGACGACAAGGATTATGTCATGGTCGTGAAAGAAGGAAAAGCAGTGAAAACCGCTGTTCGTACAGGCCTTAAAAATGAAGAATCAACAGTTATCATCCAGGGTTTGCATGCGGGTGAACGTATTGTTATTAACGGGGCAGAGAGATTAGCCAATGGTGTGGAAGTAAAGGAATAGTCATGAAATTCATGAATTTGCAAATAAGAGATAAAAATTCAACTCCGGTATTTTCGGTATAAGGTTACCAAGTAGCCCAAGGAGGTATTTTTATGAAGCTGAGGATTATGACTGATTCAAATTGTGATCTTCCTTTGAACTTTATTAAGGAAAACGAAATAATTGTTGCACCTTTCCCCTATTTTATTAAAGATCAAAACTATAATGATGACTTCGGTAAATCTATAGGTTATAAGGAATTTTATGAGGCGATTCGCAGGGGCGAAATGCCTAAGACCTCACAGATCACGCCATTTGTCTTTGAAGAATATTTTAGAACGTTTCTAGAAAAAAGCAACTCAATTATTTATATAGCCTTCTCTTCTGCCTTAAGCCAGACTTATAATAACGCACTCATCGCCAGAGATATTATTATGAAGAAAAATCCCACGGCCGATATTTCAGTGATTGACTCCAGAAGCGCTACTGTTGGACAAGGACTTCTTGTTTTTTATGCTAGTGAAATGCTTAAACAAGGAAAAACAAAAGAAGAAATCGTTCGTTGGATAGAAAGCAATAAACACAAAGTTAATCACTGGTTTACAGTCGATGACTTGGCTCACCTAAAAAGAGGAGGGAGAATTTCAAGTACGAGTGCCGTTCTAGGAACTATCTTGGAAATTAAGCCCGTTCTCTTTGTAGATAATCAAGGTGGACTGACCTTTGCCAAAAAGGTCAAGGGTAGAAGAAAAGCTATTAAAGCTCTTGCCGAAGAGCTGCAAAACAGAATCATTAATGCCAAGGAACAAACAATCTTTATCTGTCATAGAGATTGTCTGGAAGATGCAGAGTTTCTTAAAAACATTATTCTTGATAAAATCGAAGTAAAAAATGTCATCGTGAATTACGCTGGACCTATAGTGGGGGCTCATACTGGTCCTGGTATGCTGGCTGTAACGTTCCTAGGAGAAAATAGGACAGCATAAAAACTGTTTTTATGTTTTTCTCTGTTTACGTTACATCCTACCATATGAATATATAAAATACCTGTACTCTATAAAACAAAGGTTGCTATTGACTTTGTGGCACTCTTCTCCAAGGTTTAAACATCTTATCACAGAATTATCTAGCAGTCTCAATATCTGGGGCCTCAAAAAGGTATAGTAATGAGCCAAGAGAACGATAAAACCGATGACTCCAAACATAGTTGCAGCAGCTATGATTAAAGTAACCACCTGTGATGCTTGCATTGGTTTCCTCCTTCTTTCAAAATTAAGAAAGCCATGCACCAATGGTTTTTCATTCGCACATGGCAAATATGCAGTTATAATATTGCTAAATACTGTGCTGCAAGAATTCTTGGCAAACAGCCTGCATATAATCGACTCTCTCTTCATTCTGCTTTTGCAGAGCTTCTGTTCTCTGTTCCTGCTCTTCAAGACATATAAAAATTTGAGCCTTGACACAGTTTAGTGCAAGACTCATATACGATGCGATTAATTTTTGCTTATCCTCAAGGGTACGGATTCCTGATGTGTTGAGCCGAGCATTAATGGCATTGACATCCTGCTGGATATCCTCTGCTTTGGTTTTCAGCTTTCCCCGGTCCTGGTGCGGATGATAGCTGTGACAGAGTTCA
>NZ_FQUY01000036.1 GCF_900129195.1 Desulforamulus putei DSM 12395 | reverse complement strand
AGCGAGTGAGCACGTTCACCTCCATCAGGGCAACAATTGGTTGACCCCGCAAAAAAGACATAAAGCCACACTGGCTCCGGTAAGCCGAACGAAGGAATGTAGAGATCCCGCCAGGGAATACTCCGGGAGAAATGATAGGGTTGTGTAACGGAGAAAATCAGACACCGGTGGGCTGAACCATAGTCTACAAAACTGCCCATGCTATGGGTTTAAGTAACACCACCATATCATTCCAAAAATAAACATATTAGGGTATTTGTAGAAAGGTTTATTGGCTTTCAAAATATGAAAAACTGCGTTATCAAGAGATAAACGCAGGTATTACTCAAAATATTGAGATAGGAGGTGAACAATAATGGTGATAGCTAAAGAGAATTACTTCATTTACGCTGATCCCCGAAAGTGTTTGGGTTGCAAAAATTGTGAGATAGCCTGTGCTGTGGCTCATGCAGATTGTGATTTGCAAACTGCCGTAACCCAGGGCTTGCAATTACAGCCAAGAAACTCGGTGGTTCAAGTTGATGACATGGTTATGCCGATTCAATGCAGACAATGCGAAGATGCACCTTGTGCCCACGCCTGTCCTACAGGAGCAATCTACGTAGAGGATAGGTTTGTTAAAATTAATGAAAGTAATTGTATTGGCTGTAAAGTGTGCACTATGGTTTGCCCCTTTGGAGCTATTATTGTAGCTAAAGACATAACAGATGAAGGTACTCACAGAACCCAAAAAGGTAAAGCCAGGAAATGTGATCTTTGTTTTAGCAGGACGCAGGAAAGCAATGAATTTGCCTGTGCCTGTGTAGAGGCCTGTCCTACTAAAGCAATAATGCTGGTAGATTACGAAAGTTATCGTAAGAAACTTATTGAAGAAAGAGGGAAAGAACTTGTAAGGGCTCATGCTCATACAAAAACCAAGGCCTAATGTGGAAATAAGCAGGGGGAGAGATCATGAGCAAGATGAAAAATACCATAGATCCTGCTGTCAATTATTTGCTACCTTTAGCAAAAAAGGCGGGAATTGAAACTGTTTGGGATCGTTTTGCAGCGATGAAACCACAATGTGGTTTTGGTGAATTAGGAATCTGTTGTCGCATTTGTTGGAAGGGACCCTGTCGTATCGATCCTTTTGGCAATGGACCACAGAGAGGGGTTTGTGGGGCTGATGCCCATACCATTGTTGCGCGAAATTTGATTAGAATGATTGCTGGAGGTGCTGCTGCCCATTCCGACCACGGCCGGCACATAGCTTTGACTTTATTAGAAGTTGGCGAAGGACATGCACCTGCGTACCGGATTAAAGACGAGCAAAAGTTAAGAAATATAGCGGAAAAATTAAACCTGGCACCGGCAGGCAAAGATATAAGACAAGTAGCAAAAGAAGTGGCTTTAGCTTCCCTGGAAGATTACTCGCGGCAAAAGTATAGCATATCCTGTAACTGGGCCAAAGAGACCTTGACCGCTGAGCGGGTGGACAAACTGGTAGAACTGGGGGTTATGCCCCATAATATTGATGCTGTTATCGCCGAGATTATGCACCGAACTCATGTAGGTTGTGATGCCGATGCGGTCAACCTTTTGCTTGGCGTAATAAAGGGAGCACTGGCCGATTATACTGGTATGTATTTGTCAACCGAGCTGTCTGATGTATTATTTGGCACACCTGAACCGGTAGTTACTGCAGCCAACCTCGGTGTACTGAAGAAAGATGCTGTCAACATTGCGGTTCACGGTCACAACCCTGTACTAAGTGAGGTTATTTGTGATGTAGCGCTGAAGATGAATGAAGAAGCAAAGAAAGCCGGGGCTAAAGAAGGTATTAACGTAGTGGGTATTTGTTGTACAGGTAACGAAGTAATGATGCGGCGTGGAATTCCTCTGGCTACTAACTACCTGTCCCAGGAACTAGCCATAATTACGGGCGCTGTAGATGCCATGGTCGTAGACGTGCAGTGCATTATGCCTGCTATTACCGGTGTAGCTGGATGTTTCCATACTGAAGTAATTACCACTATAGCTACAAATAAAATTCCCGGGGCAACCCACGTAGAGTTTCGGGAAGACTCGGCCTTTGACAGTGCTAAAAAGATTGTTGAGGTGGCAATTGATGCCTTTAAAAGACGGGATAACCGTAAAGTTAACATTCCTGACTACAAGCAAACAGCCATTGCAGGCTTCAGTGCCGAGGCAATCATGGCGGCTTTAAGCAAGGTAAATGCTAAAGACCCGTTAAAGCCCTTGATTGATAATATTGTTAACGGCAACATTCAAGGTATTGCATTGTTTGCCGGTTGTAACAATACTCAGGTAACTCAAGACAATAACTTTATAACTATTGCTAAAGAATTGGCCAAAAATAATGTCTTAATGTTAGCTACAGGTTGTGGAGCCGGTGCTTTTGCCAAGAATGGTCTAATGACTCAAGAGGCAACAGAGGCTTATGCCGGTGATTCCTTAAAGGCAGTATTAACTGCCATAGGAAAGTCAGCCGGGCTTAATGGACCTCTACCTTTAGTATTGCACATGGGTTCTTGTGTTGATAATACCAGGGCAGTTAAAGTAGCTGTAGCCGTTGCAAATAAATTAGGAGTAGATTTGGATAAGCTACCAGTTGTAGCTTCTGCACCTGAGGCTATGGCTGAGAAGGCAGTGGCAATTGCAACCTGGGCAGTTGCGTTAGGACTACCTACCCATATAGGAATTGTACCACAAATTATGGGTTCTTCTGTAGTTGCTAAATTTTTAACAGAAAAAGCAAAAGATCTGCTTGGTGGTTACTTTATCGTAGAAACCGATCCGAAAAAGGCTGCCGACCAATTGTTTACTGCGATTAAGGAAAGACGTAAGGGTTTAAGTATTTAAGTTTTGGCTAATGGGGATTGATTAGGGCTCCTCGGAGCCCTAACCCTGCTCTAAATAGGAAAGGAAGGTTAATTATGAAAATAGCTGTTACGGGCAAAGGTGGAGTGGGAAAAACTACAATTGCTGGGATTTTAGCCCGGCTTTTTGCTGCTGAAGGCTATCGTGTTTTAGCTGTAGATGCTGACCCGGATGCAAACCTTGCTTCAGCTCTAGGTATACCTGAGGCACATTACAAGAAGATAACACCCTTTTCTAAAATGAAAAAATTAGCCGAAGAACGTACCGGAGCAAAGGGGGGGTATGGATCCTTTTTCACTTTAAACCCTAAAGTGGATGACTTACCTGAGAAATATTGTTTGGAACATCAGGGAGTTAAATTGTTGGTTATGGGCACTGTTGAACAGGGTGGCAGCGGTTGTGTTTGTCCGGAGCATACCTTACTTAAAAGATTGATGAAGCACCTGTTAATTGAAAGGGAAGATGTGGTAATTATGGATATGGAAGCAGGAATTGAGCATCTTGGACGAGGAACTGCTGAGTCGGTAGATGCGTTGATGGTGGTGGTAGAACCTGGTCGGAGAAGTATTCAAACCGCTGAGCAGATCAGAAACTTGGCTAAGGATATTGGAATTAAAAAGGTCTTTGTGGTAGGTAGTAAAGTACATGATAAGGCAGATGTTCAATTCATAAGTGATAGTTTGGTTGATTTTGAATTGTTGGGTTTTGTTTCTTTAAGTGAAGAGGTTAAAAAGGCTGATTTGGAAGGAGTTTCTCCTTTTGATATCGGCGGCACGATAGTTGAGGAAATCAGTTTAATTAAGAATCAGTTGCTGGCAAGGTTGAGTGGAAGTGTTAATCCGTAGACAAATGTGGAGGGGAATACGAGGTGAGTAAAACCCCTTCATGTCCTCTGTGCGGCGGCGGGGTAGAACGGATAGTATCAGGCAAGGAACTGTATATAGATTCCATAGAAGGAGAATAGGAGGATTTGGCAGTGGAAATTAAGGTGCTGAGAAACATTATGAAGAGAAACGAAGACCTGGCGACAGTAAACCGGGAACTTTTTGACCGGTATGGAATTCTTGCTGTTAACCTGATGAGTTCTCCCGGTGCTGGAAAAACAACGATTTTGGAACGGGCCATTTTAAAATTAAAGGACGAACTAAAAATCGGTGTTATAGAAGGGGATTTGATGACCACCAGGGATGCGGAAAGGATTCACTGCCAAGGGGTGCCGGTGGTGCAGATAAATACTGAAGGCGGCTGTCACCTGGACGCAAATATGGTTAACCGGGCAGTGCAGGAACTGGAAATTGAAAATTTAGATTTAATTATCATTGAGAACGTAGGTAATCTGGTATGTCCGAGCGCATTTGACCTGGGTGAGGATTTGAGGGTAGTAGTTATTAGTGTTCCCGAAGGCGATGATAAACCTTCAAAATATCCCGTTATGTTTCGAGAAACCAAAGCTTGCATTTTAAATAAAATTGACTTATTACCCTATAGCAATTTTAATGTGGATAACTTTACCGAGGATGTACTGAGTTTGAATCCCAACATTGAAATATTCCAGATGTCTGCATCTTCCGGGGAGGGAATTGATGAGTGGTGCCTATGGCTAAAGGGAGAGTGGGAAAGGAAGCGACAGCGAAGGAGATAAAGGTTTATGGAATTGTACAAGGGGTGGGATTTCGCCCTTATGTATATAACCTTTCCCAAAAATATCAATTAAAAGGGTGGGTTCTCAATAACAGCCAGGGAGTAACTATTCACTGGGAAGGGCAGGAGGAAAAGATTTCACAGGCCCTAATGGAACTGTTATCTTCCCCACCACCGCTGGCTAAAATAACGGGATATGACTCCTTGCCGGTCCCTTTTCAGGGGTACACCGGTTTCTTTATTCAGAAAAGTTGTGTTCAGGATGATAAACGGGTCTTAATTTCCCCGGACGTGGGAACATGTTCTGACTGTTTAGCTGAATTGCAGGATCCTTCTGACAGAAGGTTTTCTTACCCCTTTATAAACTGTACCAACTGCGGTCCCAGGTTTACGATTATTAGAGATATTCCCTATGACCGGCATCTTACCACCATGAAGGGATTTACCATGTGCCCGCAATGCAGGCAGGAATATGACGATCCCTCAAACAGGCGTTTTCATGCCCAGCCCAATGCCTGCCCGGCATGTGGGCCAAAAATTGAAGTTAGAGATAGCCGGGGTAAATCCTGTAATAAAGATTTTCGGGAACTGTTTAAGGAGGGTGCAATTGTTGCCATAAAAGGATTAGGAGGGTTCCACCTGGCCTGTAATGCTCTTGATGGAAATGCGGTATCCCAATTAAGGAAAGGTAAATTCAGGGATGCCAAACCTTTTGCTTTAATGGCTTATAACCTTAAGACTGTGAGAAAATACTGCCATTTATCAGCTGAGGAAGAGGAGCATCTGGTAAGTCCTGCCAGGCCAATTGTGATTTTAAAACAAAGGGAAGAGACCAGGGGAGAACTTCCTCCAGAAATTAATCCCCATCTGGATACCCTGGGAGTAATGTTACCCTATACGCCCCTTCACTGGTTGTTATTTTCTCCCGAAATTCCTTTACTGGTAATGACAAGTGCCAATTTATCCGGTGACCCGCTGATTACTAAAAACGAGGAAGCAGCAGAAAAACTAAAAGGTATTGCCGATTATTTCATTTTTCATAATCGGGAAATAGAAAATCCCTGTGATGATTCTGTAGGAATGGTGGTGGGAAATACCTGGCAACCTGTAAGAAGGGCCCGGGGTTATGTCCCGTTACCCGTGCAATTGCAGAGGAGGGAGTTAACACCGCTTCTTGCCTGTGGCGGGAATCTAAAAAATACCTTTGCCCTGGCCAAAGGAGACCGGGTTTTCCTTAGTCAGCATTTAGGGGATTTGGACAATTACTTAAATTTTGAAATATACAAAAAAACTATTTCTAAAATGATTTCTCTACTAGGGATAAAACCCGAATTACTTGTTCACGATCTCCACCCCGGTTACCAAACCACTCGCTACGCTCGGGAACTGGCGTCCCAATGGGAATTGCCGGCAATAGGGGTACAGCATCATCATTCTCATATGGTCAGTTGTATGGCAGAAAACGGGCTGGCTGAGAGGGTAATGGCAGTGATCTGTGACGGTACTGGATATGGAACCGATGGTACAATTTGGGGGTTTGAATTTCTCTGCGGTGATTACAGTTCCTTTAAACGTATGGGCCACCTGGCAAAGGTTCCGCTGCCGGGCGGAGAGGCTTCAATAAAAAGGCCTCTGCGAATGGCATACAGCTTTCTCCTTTCCACACTGGGGGAAACCGGCAGGGTATACGCTTCTAAATGGCTGAGCGGATTAAGTCCCTGCGAAGTTGATGTTCTGGAAGTGCAGCTTAAAAAGGGTATCAATTCGGTAGCCACCTCAAGCTGTGGCAGGTTATTTGATGCAGCTGCGGCTTTAATGGGAATCTGCCGGGAAGCAAAGTATGAGGGACAGGGCCCAATGGTAATGGAAGCAAGGGCCCGGATGGCCGGACACGAGGAAGGTTTTTATACTATACTGCTGAAAGATAAAGAAGATTTAACCTTTGAATTGGACACAGCGCCATTGTGGGAGGAACTCATTTCCGATTTGTCATCCGGATTAGATACTGTACGTATGGCATATAAATTTCATATGGGGGTTGCCCGGGCAATTAGGGACGGGGTGCTGCATATGTCCCGCAGTACCGGGTTAAAAAAGGTGGTTATATCTGGAGGCGTCTTCCAAAACAGGTTATTAACCGAACTGATAATGGAATTACTGGCTGAAGAGGGAATAGCGGTATACCGCCATAAGGAAATCCCTCCCAATGACGGAGGTATATCGCTGGGGCAGGCTGTAGCCGGAAACGAGGTGATGAAGAATGTGCGTGGCAGTACCGCTTAAGGTTATAAAAGTAACGGGAAACATGGCAATTGCCGAACTGGAAGGGATTTCAAAGGAAATTTCAATTGCTTTAACTCCGGAAGTGAGTGTAGGTGACTGGGTACTGGTACATGCGGGCTATGCCATCCAACGGATAGATAATGAGGAGGCCCGGGAAACCGTAAGATTTCTGGAGGAGTTATATGAAGCAAACAGCAAATAAAAGGCAACTGGCCAAACTAATACAACAGGTTGAAAGATTAGCTCCTGCGGATAAGCCGCTAAATATTATGGAAGTTTGCGGTGCCCATACCATGGCCATCGGTAAAAGCGGCCTCAGGCAGCTATTGCCTGACAATATCAGATTGCTTTCCGGTCCCGGTTGCCCGGTTTGTGTCACTCATGACTGTGAGATTGAGGTTTATTTAGAGCTGGCTCGGCAAAGGAATGTCATTATCGCTACCTTCGGCGACCTGCTGCGGGTTCCCGGTAAAAAGGGCAGTAGTTTAGCAGATGCCCGGGGGCAGGGGGCAAAGGTAAGTGTAGTCTATTCAACGCTGGATGCATTGAAACTGGCAAAAAAGAATCCCGGTAAAGAAGTGGTATTTTTGGGGGCCGGATTTGAAACTACCGCTCCGACAGTGGCAATGTCTGTAATTCAGGCCCAAGAAGAAGGAATTGAAAACTTTTCTGTTTATTCTCTACACAAATTAGTTCCTCCGGTGCTGGAGGCACTGCTGCTGGATAAAGAGGTAAAGATTGATGGTTTTATTTTACCGGGACATGTTAGCACCATCATTGGGGTTGAACCCTATTACTTCCTCGCTCGAGAGTATCACAAGGCAGGTGTGATTACAGGGTTTGAAACACATGACATTTTACAGGGTCTCGTAATGCTTCTCGGGCAAATAAGGGAAGATAACCCCTGCGTTGAGATCCAATACAGGGGGGGAGTTCTGCCCAGGGGAAACCCCATTGCAAGACAGGTAATTGCCAGGGTCTTTGAACCGGCGGATGCCTGGTGGAGAGGTCTCGGTTTGATTCCTAAAAGCGGTCTAAGAATAAGGGAAAGCTTTAGAAACTATGATACCAGGAAAAAATTTAATATCCCGGAACCGCATCCAGATGATAAGGAAGAATCCAACAAGATTTGTGCTTGTGGGGACATTCTGAAGGGAATTAAACTGCCTCAGGAATGCAGGTTGTTTGGTAGAGCATGCACACCCCTTAATCCTGTAGGGCCCTGTATGGTATCTTCTGAAGGAGCTTGCGCTGCATATTACCGTTTTACTGAAAATGGAGGAGGATGGAATGAAGGGAGATAAGATTCTACTTGCCCACGGCAGTGGGGGGGGATTGTCCCGGGAGCTTATTGAAGAAATTATCTATCCCATTTTTGACAATAACGGTGGACAGGATCTTTTGGATTCGGCGTTTCTAGCGCTTGAAGGCGGCAGAATTGCAATGACAACAGACAGTTATGTTATCTCTCCCTTGTTTTTTCCTGGCGGAGATATCGGGAAGCTGGCTGCCTGCGGTACCATTAATGACCTGGCGGTTTGCGGGGCGATACCGAAATTTTTAAGCGTTGGCTTGATTATAGAGGAAGGCTTTCCGGTAGAAGACTTAAAAAAAATCCTCCGTTCCCTTTCGGATACTGCAGCAAGTGCCGGTGTTCTTGTCGTCACTGGAGATACCAAGGTAGTGGAACGTGGTAGTGCAGATAAAATATTCATAAATACAACTGGTATTGGAATAGTTCCTGAAGGGGTTTCCCTGGGGCCAACGGAAATCTCGGTGGGAGACTTGATAATAATAAGCGGAACGGTTGGCGACCACGGGATGGCCGTCTTATGCCAGCGGGAAGGTTTATCACTTGGCGGGCAGATTGCTAGCGATTGTGCGCCATTAAGTGATTTGGCGGAACTTTTGGTTTCCACGGGAGGAGTATCCTGTATGCGGGACCCTACTCGCGGGGGAGTTGCTTCAGTCCTCTACGAACTTGCGAGGCAATCTAAAATGACCATGGAAATTTTAAATGAAGCAGTTCCTGTACACCATGCAGTGGCTGCCGGGTGCAGCATGCTGGGTTTGGATCCCTTATACCTGGCAAACGAAGGCAAGTTATTAATTTTTGCCAGGCAGGAAAAGGAAAGTGAAATAATGAATGTGTTGAGGAACCACCCGCTGGGCAGAGCCGGACGCGTAATTGGCAGAGTCACTTCCAGGGATGATTCCGGTAAAGTTTTAGTGGAAACTGAATTAGGGGCTAAAAGGATATTACCATCGCTTGAGGGAGAACACCTGCCGCGGATTTGTTAAAGAGGTCATCATATTACATCTGTAGCGGGATAATGAATGATGATTCTCTAAAAACCACATTTTGTGGGTGATGCTCCCGGTTGGCTGGGGAGAATTATCCCTCCAAAACAAATTTAAATTTATGGTTACATACCCGTTCTGCATTCTTGTCCAGGAATGCCTAAGATATACTCATGCTGAAAACCAAATATGGAGAGGAGTTTTCAGCATGAAGGATCAGAAAAAAGCCGAAGAGATAGCAGCCCTGCGGGTACAACTGTTATCTCCACTTTTGGCAGACGGACTGGATCCTGCTAAAGCCAGGCGGATTAAAACCCAAATCTGTGAACTATTTAGTGACTTTCGTGGATGAGGCTACCCGGTTTGTACTGCACGGGGAATTTTATCCAACAATTGATAAGGTTAAAGTCCGCTGGCAAGCCACTCGGCTGCGGCCCATTGCGATAAAAGCATTACCGGTGGTTCTCACGGCCGCCCTCTGCGATACATTGCTTATTCTTGCTGCTGTACAGGGAGTCTCATTGCTTATCCTTGGCTTCAGTTGGTTTAAGATCATATTATTTAGGAATCGGCTGCGTTTTTTGGGTATATATGGGCTGGGTTACTTGGAATGCTGGTTGGTTTACCCTCTCAAATAAATGAGGGCTTTATTTTAGGCTGTATTTACCGGATTTGCTGCCAAAGTGCTCAGCAACCAAATTAGCTTTTTGCGGTTAGTGGTATGCTGCTCTTATTCCGGTTTTTGACTGGCTAAGGGCAGGTGTCTTGATTATAATAAAAATATAAGGGGAAAGTTACCGGTCCCGGTTGCCCTGAATAACCTTATCATGGAGTTAAAAAACATGAAAAAGATACCCGTAAGAGAAGTTATGACTCCGATATTTGATTATACGACAATACACCAAAATGCCACCATAAAAGAAGCCATTGACGTTTTAAAAAAATCTTTCTTTTTAGACGAACAAGGAAATGCCCATGGCCATGCTTCGCTGCTGGTAGTTAATCAAAAGAAAGAATTGGTGGGTATTCTTACCTTAAAGTCTCTTTTAGAGGCTCTGGTAATTGCCAAGAAAGAAAATGAAAATGTATTTAATTCTTATTATTGGCTTTACTTTTTAGAAGAAACCCATAAATCAGCTGCCGGTATTCCGGTCAAAAAGGTAATGAGAAGCAGAAAGTTAGTGTCCGTTAAGTCAGATGACGATATTATGGACGCAGTAGAGTTGATGGTTAAGCATAAAGTTAATTCTATCCCCGTTATCAACGGGGCGGGAAGGTTAGTGGGGATTCTTAGAAGTAAAGATGTTTTCGGCATGATAAACGAACTTTTATAAGGCATGACAACTATCGGCATAAACCGAAAATAAAAAATGAAACAGCACATGTGACTTGTTTATCCCTCCGGACCCGAACGCATAGAAGCTGGCGCCTTTATGGTAGCCTTTACGGTAGCAGCCGCTACGTCTTATCTATAACGATTCAGGATATGGAGATAATAATGAAAATATCGATCCTATTTTCCTACAGGAATACTGTAAGATTTGACCACATTATCTTATAGCCCCGGCATTGTTCCGGTTCAGTACATCCCTCAGCCATTCACCGTGCAGGGTTAGAAGGTTGGTCGGTAGGTTATCCAATTCAAAGAATGCAACCTCAGCAGTCTCTACACCGTCCGCCCTCAAATGCCCCCCAACCATCTCACATTCCATACAGGACGTAATGTAGTGACTTACTTTACCCGAAGGATGAGATACCACCAGGGACACTGGGTCGGAGTAAACCCCGATGTACCGGCTCACTTTTACCTGTAGTCCAGTTTCTTCGTTGACCTCCCGGATAATGGCTTCCTGCACGGTCTCCCCGGGTTCGACGTGTCCGGTGGGCAAGCCCCATACATCAAAGTCAACTCGTTTAATCAAAAGAATTCTGCCATCCCCGTCAAAAATCACTGCCGCCACAGCAGGCTCAACAGTTTCCGGCCAGGCATAGGGGGGCTTGCTCCAGGATCGAGCCGTTATCGCAGGGTTAAAAAGTTCCTTGAGGTTTGAGATTCTGGCATCCGGAATGCGGAAATCCTTGGGGGAAGGGAAATCCACCGCCTTGTCCGAGCGGAGAATAGCCGTGATCCCCTGCTGGTGAGCTCCTAAGATATCAGTGTAGGGGTTGTCCCCCACCATGGCCACCCGGAGGTTGGGGTCTAGATTATCAAGAACCGTGCGAAACATTGGGGGATAGGGCTTCCCAATGATGACTGGACGTCTGCCGGAGGAGGTCTCAAGGGCACTAACAATGGCACCGGTACCGGGGCAGGGGCCTTCGGGACCGGGAAAGGTTGCGTCGGCATTGGTGGCAATAAATTTAGCTCCCCGGTGAATCAGTTGAATGGCTTGCCGCAGATGGCCATAGGAAAGTTGATCATCATGCCCCACAACCACCGCCTGGCAGTCCCTCTTTTCCACCACCTCTATCCCAAACCCCCGGATCTCCGTTTTTAGACCCTCGCTTCCCAAAACATAGACAGAATTAATCTCCATTAAGCGGAGGGTTTTGGCTGTAGCCCAACCGCTGGAGATTACTTCGTTCAGGTGTGCTTCTATCCCAAGACCTTGTAGTCGATCTACCAATTGCTGTCGTGTGGGGATGGGGTCATTGGTTAAAAAATAGATCCGTTTATTTATCTTGCGGAGTTGTGCCATGGTTTCCTTAACACCGGGCAGCAGTTCACCTCCGATGTAAATAACTCCATCCAAATCAAACAAGAGAACATCAAATTTCTCTGCCAACAAGGGAAAACTCCTCCTTAAAGAACAAAGGTCTGTAGTTATTCGAATATCCCAGCAGGGCTTTTTTCCGTAACAGATTATTTTGGAGTGAATAACCTTCATAATATAGTTTGTTGGTTAATCACTTCACCTTTGGTGCATTTTAGTATATCATTTACAAAAAGCCAAAAACAACAGATTGGGCAGGATAACTGCCCTTATAGCCGATTTCGTCTTGGGGGCAATGATAATGGGAATTTTTAACATATATCTGGAGTTCTCCCGCAAATCCTTTCAGCGGGCGGCGGCCTACTGTTTTGATGCCTGGACAAGAATTATCGGCAATGTCATGTTTTTGTTCATGTGGGGGTTTATTTGGTATGGTCTTTATCATGGGAAAGGTTCGGTGGGGGGGCGTATCCTTTCAGGCCATGCTCGGCTATATCCTAGTCAGCCAAGCACTCCAGGGGCTGCATGGCGCAGGTACGCCGCTGTGGGAAATTCGCACCGAACGATTTTAATTGACAACGGGCGAGTGATGTATTTATATAAGGTCAGATTAAAGCTATAATGTTTAGAGATGGCAAAAGTCGAATTAATTGTTAATTCATTATGATCAATAACTTACCCTGACAATGACGTAGAAGTGCCGCAGGATTAAGCTTGTTTTTAAAATGAAGACCTATCAATAAAGGAGGCAATGGCTCTTGAAACCCTTTTTTTCCGGGACAACCTATGACACTCCGGATGATCAACCTCGGCTTTTGATGGATCGGTTATTCTTGGGCACCCGTTGTTTTTTTGTAGGTGGATACATAAATGAAATTATTAAGGCCCGTTCTTTGGCCGTTAAAGACTGTTATGACAATAAAGCTTGGGCAGAATCCTCATATAGAGTCTTTAAATTAATAGAAGGATGTGGCGGAAGATTTCACTTAAGGGGTTTGGATAATATAAGAAATTGCCAGAAGCCTGTGGTTTTTGTAAGTAACCACATGAGTACGCTGGAAACCTTTGTCTTTCCCTGCATTATTCTACCATTTGCAAAGGTAACTTTTGTAGTTAAAGAAAGCCTGGTAAAGCATCCCCTCTTTGGACCGGTAATGCGTTCTTGTGATCCCATCGTGGTCAGTAGAAACAACCCCCGGCAAGACTTTCAGACTGTTATGACCAAAGGGAAGGAATTATTGGCTAAGGGAACTTCTATTGTTATTTTTCCTCAAAGTACCAGGACTACGAAATTTATACCGGAGGAATTTAATTCCCTGGGCATCAAATTAGCAAAGGCTGCGGGTGTTCAGGTTATACCTGTAGCCATAAAGACAGATTTCTGGGGAAATGGAAAATTCATTAAAGATATAGGACCTATCAACCGGGAAAAGCATATCCACATGTTTTTTGGCCCACCCTTTTTTTTTGAAGGGAGTGGCAAGGAAGAACATAAAAGAACGGTCGAATTTATACTGACAAACCTTAAAGCATGGGAAAACATTGTCTAACAACCGGTTATCTTCACCAAAACGAAAAATTTGGACACGCACACCTCAGGATTACACCCGGGAAATGCCGGAAAATTAGTCAATCACCGGGAGATTTACTGGAGATTTACTGAGGAACATTATGAAAATTTTCTGCTTGCGGCAATAATTGGTTTCTATTACAATGGGTGTTAATACGGAGGTTTATAAAGGAGGTTGGCCCTGTGTTTGTAAAAGATTGCATGACCACTTCACCGATAACCATTGCCAAGACCACCCCGATATTAGAGGCCCTGGAAAAAATGAAGAAATTGAGGGTTCGCCAGCTGCCCGTAACAGATAAGGGACGTTTAGTAGGCTTAGTAACTGAACGTGAGCTGCTAACAGTTACCCCTTCACCGGCAACCACCCTGAGTATTTTCGAAATGAATTACCTGCTTTCCAAAATGGTGGTCAGCGAGGTCATGCAGAAAGATCCTATCACTGTGGGTCCGGACACAACCATCGAAGAAGCAGCCCTGATTATGAGAGAGAACAAAATCGGCAGTCTGCTGGTCATGGAAGCTGATGAGCTGGTGGGGATTATTACTCAGACAGATATCTTTGATGCATTCATTGAATTCTTTGGTCTGAAGAAAGCAGGAACCAGACTGGTTCTGCAGGTTTATGATCGGGTTGGAGCCATTGCGGATTTAACAGAAATTATTAAAAGGATGAATATCAACATCAGAGCGCTGGTCGTACATAGAAAAGATAACGATGTCATACACATGGTGGTCAGGGTTAACACGGTTGATCCCGAGCCGCTGGTCAAAGAACTGGAATCCAAAGGTATTCCCGTACTTTCAGTTAACTAAAAAACGTTTATATAAAAAATCCCCACAGATAACATGCTGTGGGGATTATTCCGTGTTTGTTAAGCTTTGTAAATAACTCTTTGATCAATTTCCTGAATGGTGCTGCAGCCGGTTAATATCATAGCCTGTTTTAATTCGGCAGCCATTTTATCCAGAAGCATTTTTACACCTTCCGCACCGCCGCCAAAGGCTCCTACCACCAAAGGCCTGCCCACCAAAACGCCGTCTGCTCCAAGAGCCAGTAATTTCAGGACATCTACCCCGGTACGCACACCGCCGTCAGCCAGGATGGTTACTTTTCCTTTTACTGCAGCGGCAATGGCAGGTAGTACATCCGCTGCCCCGGGAGTACAATCTAAAATTCGACCGCCGTGGTTCGATACAACAATGGCGCTAACTCCTGCTTTGACTGCCTGTTCAGCTTCGTCAACCGTCATAATACCTTTCAGGATAAAGGGAAGTTGGGTGGAATTTACAAGTTCCTGTATTTCTTCCATGGTTTTGGGGCCAACCGGCTGACCCTTGAGGGCCATGGTTACCAACCCTGCACCATCGATATCAACCCCAACGGCCTTTGCACCTGCAGCTTCCGCACGACGGATGCACTCGATAATCACCTTTTGTTCCCGGGGTTTAATAATAGGAATGCCAAAACCTTCTTCAGCCGAAATGGCTTCCAGACCGGAAGTATACATGGCCGGATCTGCGCCGTCGCCGGTCCAGCCTAGGGTACCCGCCTGCTTGCTGCCGGAAACAATCATGCCGATAAACTCTCGCTCTGTTAAGGCGCCGCCCATATTATAGGGGGTCCCGGTCATCGGGGCCGCCATAATGGGACTGGACAGCTTGACCCCAAACAACTCTGTTTCAGTGCTGGGGTCCTTTGCCCCGTGTAAGGTGCGCATGTTTAAGCTGTAGGATGCAAGGGCCGTCAAGTTATTGCGGAAACTGATACCGGTACCTGTGCCTCCCATGCCGGGAACTTCTCCGGAACAAGCCCGGCCATCGCAAACGGGACAAACCCGGCAATAACCTTTTAGTTTTTCTTTAGCCTGGCTTCTAATGGTTTGTAAATCCATACCGACATCACTCCTGTCATTATTAGTCAAATAGCTGATTGCTCTAAAAATTCGATTCTGGCATTGATTATCCTGCAAATTATGTTATTTTATTTGTTTGTATCTGGTTGCCGGTTTTCACCCTGTAAAGAATCATGGCTTTGCTCCGGCTTGGCTTCACACTGCTCGGCTGCAGTTACAGGCGTTGTCTCAACTGATAAATAGAGTCCCCTGCTGTCCGGCTGCCAGGTAACATCAACGGAAAAAATTTCTTCCATGGTTGATTCGGTGACATAAGTGATTCCGTTAATCACCAGAGGAGGGTCTGTCAAATTGACCTGTTGGCCATTGAGCAGTGCTTTTTTAGTATTGGATGTTAAACTGGCAGTAAAACCGGACCGGTTTAACTCAATGGTACCTGTTTGAATGTTCCAGGCAAGATGATAGCCAATCAGTTGGCACAATAATTTTAAAGGAATGTATGGTTTCCCCTGCCTGCTAAAGGTCCTGAGGTCGCTTCCTAAAGTTACTGCCTCGTGATTAAGGTATACCTTTATTGGTTTATTGTCAACAAAGCCTGAGTTTAAGTCAGTGTCATTCCATAGGATAATGACCGGCGTACCAATGGGAACCTGCTCGTAAAGCCATAAAATGTCTTTGTTGTGCAAACGGATGCAACCATTGGATGCATAGGTTCCGATGGACCCGGGGTTGTTGTTACCGTGAATACCGAAGGGACCTCCCGGGGCGCTTAGGCCAAGCCAGCGCGGTCCTAGGGGGTTGTGAGGACTGCCCCCTGGAATATTTTTTTTATAATATGGCGGGTTAATGATTTTATTAATGATTGTAAATTTACCTTCCGGTGTAAAACTCCGTTGGCGACCGGTTGCCACAGGGAAAACCTTTTGTAATATGCCATCCTGATAAAAGCCTAACTGATTAGTTTTTTTATTAATAATAATCATTTGATTTTCATGAGCGCCGGCAATGGGCGTAAAAATGAAGAACGACATAGCCAGGCAAAAGACTATTGTCGTCCAGAGGTAGAAGTATTTTTGGTTAAACGTAAATAACCCCTCCTTAAATGCTTTTTTACATAACTATTAGGGGCAGGGGCTTACTATGACCCTTTAATGGTTGTTTTTGTGAAAATAGATTATTGTTTAAAGTAAAAAAATACGTCTATAATTTTGAACAAACCACTTTATAAGGAGAGTTTTTCTTTGCATGAAATACTGGAGAAAAGGGAAGAGCGGGCGGTTTTAGTAGGGGTCAAACTTCCGGATATGGATCAATGGCAGTTACAGGAATCGATGGAGGAGTTAGAAAGCCTAGCGGATACAGCAGGCGCTGAGGTGGTAGGGAAGTTCATGCAAACTCGCCAACGTCCTGATACCGCAACCTTTATTGGCAAAGGGAAGGTAGAGGAACTGGCTGCCTATTGTCGGAAAGCAGAAGCAAACATTGTCATTATCGACAGGGAACTTTCACCGGCCCAGGCCCGCAACCTGGAAGAGAAAACCAGTGTCAAGGTGATTGACCGAACCCAGCTGATCTTGGATATCTTCGCCCGGCGTGCTCAAACCAAAGAGGGCAAATTACAGGTGGAGTTGGCTCAACTGAAATATTTATTACCTCGTCTGACGGGTCAGGGAACACAATTATCCCGGTTGGGGGGCGGTATCGGAACCAGGGGACCCGGTGAAACCAAGCTGGAAACCGACCGCAGGAGGATCAGAAAGCGCATTTCCGATTTGGAAAAGGAACTGAGGGAAGTTCAGCAGCACAGGGCCCTGTTGAGAAAAGACAGAAGGGATGAGCCATTGCCGCTGGTCAGCCTGGTGGGTTATACCAACGCCGGTAAAAGTACCTTGCTGCGAACCCTTACAGGCGCAGATGTTCTGGTGGAAGATAAACTTTTTGCTACTCTGGACCCAACCACAAGACGTGTTCGTCTCCCCAATAATGATAATATTTTACTGACGGATACTGTGGGCTTTATTCAAAACCTGCCGCACCATCTGGTGGCCGCGTTTCGAGCAACATTGGAGGAAGTGCGGGAAGCCGATTTACTTTTACATGTGGTGGATGTCTCTCATCCCAATTGTGAAGGACAAATAAACGCGGTGGAGTCCATTCTTGAGTCCTTACAGTGTTTAGATAAACCCATTATCATGGTCTTTAATAAGATAGACTTAATTCAGGACCAGCATGAAATCCCTTTTGCTGCCTATCCAAAGGTGAATATCTCTGCTCTTTCCGGCCTGGGCATTAAACAACTGCTAAATTTGATTGCCGATGTACTAAAAGAGAGATATTCAGTGATACAATTATCAGTCCCTTACAGTAAATTGCATGTGGTTTCTCTGTTACACCAGAAGGGCAGGGTGCTCAAAGAAGAATATGGAGCAGATGGGATTTATGTGGAAGCAGAAATCAGCAGGGTTTGGGCAGACAGGCTAAAAGATCAATTATCATGATTTTTGTATCCTGTATATTTTTTATAAATCAATGGCTTGACCTGTGTCAAATGTTATGATAATATTAAAAACGCTCACAGTATTTGTCCAACATAAGGATAAATAACAAAAAATTAACCGTTGCCCAACAATATATTTGATGGTATGATAACAAATGTTGCCGCGAGGTGGCGGTTAAAAATTACCACTTGCAACAAACCAATGAAAGTGGTAAGATAAAGTTCCGATCGCGAGATCGGGCCTGACAAGCTGGTCTTTGAAAACTAAACAGTGGATGATGGATGCACAACAGGTCAAGTCAAAAGTCATCGATATAAGATGAAACTGTGACAGACCACATCCTCGTCAAGCGTGAACAAAGACGCTGGCGAGTAATTCACGGATAACAAAGAGCCAAAACTCTTTAAAAATATTGAAGATATTTTTATGGAGAGTTTGATCCTGGCTCAGGACGAACGCTGGCGGCGTGCCTAACACATGCAAGTCGAACGGGGTTTAAGAGGAAGCTTGCGAATCTTAAACCTAGTGGCGCACGGGTGAGTAACGCGTGGATAACCTGCCTGGTAGACCGGGATAACAGCT
>NZ_FQUY01000046.1 GCF_900129195.1 Desulforamulus putei DSM 12395 | reverse complement strand
GCACCCCGCGGGGTGTTTGTGAACAGCCAGTTTTTTCGGTTATGTTCTTGAGCACATAACCGAAATTATGTTTAGTCCCTTGTTATGTGCAGTGAAGCCGTAGACAGTATCAGAGAAAGCTTTAGTTTGTGGTAGAAAAAGGGTATTGGGCCAATTTTACTCCCAACATAATAGTGCCACCTGTTATAATGTGGAAAACAATAGGAGGGTTACACGATGGGAGTAAAACAATCATTGCCAGATCCGATTGAGGATTACCAATCGTTTATGGTGGAGGACTATAGACCGAGCACAATTACGCGATACTCGAAGATCGTACGGCATTTTCTTGAATGGCAAAATACTTGTGGCGCTCAGCAATTCGTATCCATGGAATCAATGATGCAGGAGTATATGAATCCCCATTCATCCATTAATCATCGCCAGAAGGACATGAAAAGCGTGGCTGCCGCCATCCGTCTCTACTATTACTTTCTCACACGCAAAAAGCTGCCTTCCTGCTTACCACCAGCCCAGAACAAATCCATTGAATGTCATGTCGATAAATATGTTTCCTATCTGGCCCAAGTTGCAGGACTTACAGAAGCAAGCATGCAATCCCGTAAAAACTATATTACAAGGTTCCTATATTACGCCTTTGGGGAACAAGAAATATCCCCCTTTACCCTGTCAGTGGAGACAGTCCAAGCCTTTCTGGCGACGGAACTACAGCACCTGCGTCCCACATCCAAGAAATCCGTTATAGGAATCATTCGGAGCTACTTCCGTTATCTCCAGTTTATTGGGATCGAAGTTGATGCAGGGGTGCTGATGATCCCCTTATCCGTGCCGGTATGGAGACTGTCCAGCGTACCGAAAACCGTCGGCTTGGATGAGATCAACCGGATCCACGCCTCGTATGATCGCAATACGGTCGTGGGAATCAGGGACTATGCAATTGTGATGTGTTTCACGGAGCTGGGGTTACGGGCCATGGAAGTGGCCCACATTAAGCTGGATGATGTGAACTGGCGTGAGGGAACAGTCCTCATCAGAAACACCAAGACCCATCAAGACCGAGTGCTGCCTTTGTCCCAACGAATCGGCGAAGCCCTCGTAGAGTATGCCACAAAAGCTCGGCCAGAAACATCCGACCGAACCCTATTTGTTCGTTTTTCTCATCATCGCGGTGAGGCAATGGGCCGCGAGCAAATTCGCGGTACGATACGTCGGGCCTACGCCCGTGCGGGCATGCCTTCCACCATGACCGGCACCCATATTCTGCGTCATTCCAAAGCCAAAGAACTATACCAACAGGGTTCCAGTCTTAAAATAATTGCCGATATTTTAGGGCATGCCTCGATTGATACTACCGTTATCTATACCAAAGTGGACCGGAATGCTCTGCAATGTGTCACCTGCCCGTGGCCGGAGGTGGCCCATGACTAAAAAACATCTCATCACGAGCCAAGTTGAAGAGTACATCGCCTACAAACAGGGAATGGGTTTCCAAATTACAATCGAAGCCGCTGAGCTTAGGAGATTTGCCGCATTTGCCAGAGCTCAGGGACATCAGAGCTCTCTGACAATCGACTTAGCACTGAACTGGGCGTCAGAAAAACCTCATTATACACGATGGTATCGGGCCAGGCGGCTGGAGACGGTGCATACCTTTGCCAAATATGCCTGGGCAGTGGATCCGAACACAGAAATTCCCCCAACCGGAGTTTTTGGAAAATGCCATGGCCGAACCGCGCCCTATATCTACTCGGTAGATGAAGTGATCATGCTGATGAATCAGGCGCGGCAACTGTTGTCACCAGACGGCTTGCGTGCCATGTCCGTTATGACTGCCATTGGTCTGCTCTGGGCAACCGGTATTCGAGTCTGTGAACTATGCCGATTGTTCCGGGAGGATGTCCACTTTGATACCGGGGAACTGCATATTCGGGATACAAAATTTCATAAGGAACGGTACATTCCCATGCAGGTGACGGTACTTGAGGCATTAAAAACCTATGCAGAGTTTCGTGACCATCGCTGCCCTCATAGCACAAACCCTCACTTTTTTCTTTCCACCAACGGGGTGACATTATCCCAGAGAAACCTGGAATACAGCTTTTCCCGGCTACGTTTGTGTCTGTTATCCGATGATAAAAAACAGGGCTGGGGTAGACGTCCGCCACGATTGTATGATTTGAGACATACGTTTGCTTGCAACACAATTATTCGTTGGTATCAAGAAGGTGCTGACGTTAATCACCGACTGCTTCTGCTCTCCACATATCTGGGACATGCCAAGCCAAGCGATACGTACTGGTATTTAACGGGTACTCCTGAACTTCTGGCTCAGGCCGGCGAACGGTTTGAAAACCTGTCGTTGAGGTCTCAGATAGGAGGACGACCATGATACATCATAGTTTCCAATCTATGTTACAGAAATTTTTCCTAGAACGACTAATGAATCAGATGAATGCCTCGCCTGACACCATCAAAGCGTACCGCGATACGTTCAGAATTTTTCTGCGATACATGAATGAAGAAAAGCACTGCGCGCCATCGCAATTGACTCTGGAGATGATTAATGCCGAAAATGTCTTGGACTTTTTGCAATACATCGAAACCGTCAGAAATAATTCAACCAAGACGCGAAATCACCGTTTGGCAGCAATCCACTCCTTTATGAATTATGTTTCCTTTCAAGCCCCTGAATACCTCTCTGTCATTCAGCGTGTGATGAGCATTCCGTTCAAGAAGACCGAGACTAGGCAAGTGGAATACCTGGTGGATGAAGAGGTAGACGCTATTATGCAGGGATGTGATCTCAGCAGTTGGTTGGGTCGACGTGATCGGCTCATGCTGGCTATTTTATATAACACCGGAGTTAGAGTCTCAGAGTTGGTATCCATTAAAAAACGAGACATATCTCTGAATAAAAATGGTACCGGCTCCATTAGAGTGAAGGGAAAGGGACGCAAAGAGCGCAGCCTTCCTCTGTGGAAAACGACCAAACAATACCTGGAGGCATTCCTGAAAGAAACAGAGATACACGAAGACAATTACGTGTTCACGAGTCAGCAAGGGAAACAACTCACGCGTTCCGGGGTGACCTATCGCCTAGCGTGTTTGGTGAAAACCGCTTCAAAGAGTTGCCCGTCGTTACGGCAGAAGCGCGTCACCCCGCATGTGCTTAGACATACAACGGCAATGCATTTGTTGGAGGCTGGGGTAGATATTTCAACCATTGCTATCTGGCTGGGCCACGAAAGCATAGAAACCACCCATAAGTACATGGTAGCCGATTTGCGTTTAAAGGAGCAGGCTTTGGCTCAGACAAAGGAGCCTCAAGCATTGAGATTTCGTTATCAGCCACCAGCCGATATTCTCAGTTTTCTTGATTCGCTGTGATTTATTTATGCTGACATACTGTTCCTTGTCACGGGGGTGATTTTCTTGGTGCTGCAAGAGAAAACTACTCTTGCGGTGCCAAGCCCCATGTCTCACTGCACATAACAAGGGACTAAACATAATTTCGGTTATGTTCTTGAGCACATAACCGCAAAAACTGGCTGTTCACAAACACCCCGCGGGGTGCCAGGGCCAGTGCTGTTATTTACAGCATTGTTGAAACGGCTAAGGAGAATAATTTGAATCCTTTGGCCTATCTCACTTATCTTTTCGAGCAGCTGCCCAACATAGATACCACAGACCCAGGCGAATTAGATAAGCTGCTTCCCTGGTCAGCTACCTTACCCATTGCTTGTCGAGTATATAATAATAATTAATGTTACATGGATCCCCACTTTCCTTGGAAGGTGGGGATTATTTGACGCTTACCAATATATAAAGGACGGGACATCACTTTCGGATGTAGAGAAAAGTATAACTGAACTGTGTAAGATCCACCCAAGCCATGTAACTACGGATAAAATTAAAGCATTGTGCGCTAAACGCCGGGAAAATACCCCGGAGATTGCAATCATTTCACAGGTCGCACAGTATATAACTGACCAAGCTATACAACATTTAAAAATGTACGATAAATTGTTTAATACCCAAAACTTAGAACCCAAGGAGGCCATTGCGTGAGTGCTGCGACCCGTAAAGAGTGGAAAGAAGCCATAATAGAATACAGCAAAGAATTAAAACTACCTGCTATTCGCAAATACCTTGAGGAATATGTTCAAGAAGCCTGTCAGCGTGATGCCTGTTATGAAGAATTTCTGGCACAACTGCTGCAAAAGGAGTGTGATGCAAGGCGGGAGGCCTCACGGTACAACCGTATTCGCCTGGCCCAATTTACCCATAAGAAATATTTGGAGGACTTATCAATTAAGGATCTACCGGAGGACGCACAGAAGAAACTGAAGATACTTAAGACGTTGGATTTCCTTAGGGAAGGGCGGAACGTAATATTAGCAGGTAGTCCCGGCACTGGTAATTATGCAAAGTAATTGCTTATGTCAAGTTGATGGGCACAAACAAGCAATGAGCCTATTTATGCCCTGTTTACTTGACATAATTAAGAGGCTATTGGCAGATCTTCTGTAACCAGCTCAACAAGTCCTGATCATCCTGCCAGGCAGGTACATCGTCAATTACTGTCGGTGAGTAAGCCTGCTCCAGTGCCAGACGTTTCATTCGGGCATCCGCCCTGGCATAGATTTCACTGGTGGTAACACTGGTGTGGCCTAAAAAGTCTCGGATGTAAACCAGATTCACGTTCGCCTGTAAAAGATGCATAGCTTTGGTGTGCCGGAATACATGTGGTGATACTTTATCCGGCAAAAGGATAGTGTTTTGTTCTTTGACAGCATTCACATACTTGTCGATGATGTACGAAACCCCTGCCCGGGTCAGCTTCTGACGACGGCTGTTGAAGAATAACGGGTGATCTAATCTATCAGCGGCAGTTAACCGTCTTTCTTCCAGGTAATCCTTCAGCAGGACAGCTGTCCTGCTCATCAGCGGCACATGTCGCACTTTTCGGCCTTTCCCTCTGAGGGTGATGGTTGCCGGCTGTGTTAACCGGATGTCGCGGACTAAAAGATCCGTTAATTCCTGTACCCGTGCACCAGAATCGTATAGTACTGTTAGAAGTAGCAGATCCCGTCGGCCTGCCGGTGTTTTCCGGTCGGGCTGGTTTAAGATGGCTTCCAGCGCTTCTGTTGTTAGATAGGATACTGCTGGTTTCCCTGTCTTTTTCAGTGGAATGGACAGAATCCGCTGGTACATCAAGAGTCTTTCAGGGGTTTGTGCCTGCACATACCGAAAAAAAGCATGAATGGCTGCCAATCGCTGGTTGCGGGTAGTAATACTGCATTTGCGTTCCGTTTCAATCCAGGCCATAAACGCCAGTATCAGATCATCATCAATGTGCGCCAGTGTTAAACATTCAGGAGAGATGCCTTTTTCTTCCCGGCAAAAAAGCAGTAAAAGTTTGAAAGTATCCCGATAGGAGGTGATGGTGTTTGGACTAAGGTTTCTTTGGCCAGGCAGATAGATACTCAGGTAGTCCGTTAGATATTTGGCAAAATCCGTGGTCTTCATTGGTCATCACCCGGCAGTAAACACCCAAACCTTTCGTCCATGGTTGCCACAATGTCCGGGTAGAGTTCTGCTGTCAGGCGCAGATAATGCTGAGAACTTTTCAGCCCCGTATGTCCAAGGTAAGTGGACAAGTAAGGGAGGGCAACTGTCAGGTCAGTTCCACTGCGCACCCAGCGTTTCAAACAGTGGACTGCGAACACATGACGAAGGTCATGAAGGCGTGGTCCTTTTCCCCTGCCGCCGTGAGAAATGCCTGCTTGCCAAAGAAATCGGCGGAAGTTGTCATAGATGCTTTTTTCACAGTATTGACCGCCATGGGGAGATGGGAAGAAAATGTATTCAGGTTGTTTGATGGGGTGCATCACCTCCATGTAAATGCGACATCTTTCATTCAGCGATGGAGCCATCGGAACAAGTCTGTCTTTGTGAAATTTGGCATTTCTAATGGTCAGTGTTCCGTCTATTGTATTCACATCGCCGACGGTCAAGTGAAGCACTTCCGAAACGCGAAGCCCACAGCCATATAGGATTCTGAACAGCAGCGGGAAGATAAGGTGGCGATACGGGCTATTCGCTACAGGCTGGCACTGGTCCACCTGGTTAAAAAAACGGGCCAATTCTGTTTCGGTAAAAAGATACGGTTGATACTGTTGCGACTTGCTCCGGCCGAGATGGTCCGGATAGATGTAAGCATCGTATCCCAACCGAACCAGGTATCTGGCCAGCATGCGAACGAGCCTGATCCTCCGGCTGTGTGCATCGTCAGACTCAAACAGCTTCTTTTCAGCCCACTGCATGGCAAGCTCTTTGGACAGACAACACTGGCTGTGACCTGTCTCAACACAAAACTCATCGAATCGTTTCAGAGCAGCCGCCTGTTTTTGGTACGCGTACCCAAGAGCCTGATTTTCCAGTACAAACCCTTGTATCGCATCGGCGAAAACGCTGGTGTAAACTGGCTTCCCATTAGATGTTGTCATGATGAAACACCTCATCAGGATCAAGCGCGCATTTGCGCAACCCTTCAAGATCGATTTTCAGATAAACACTGGTGGAAATGGTACTCATATGGCCCAAGATCTCCGAGATCACCGGCAGAGGTGTTTCCTGCTCCAGCAGAACACTGGCCAGCGTATGCCGGAGGGAATGCATCCCCTGTGAAGCCCCTGTCCGCAGCTTGATACCAGCAAGACGTGTGTATTTGGTGATAATGTTATGCAGGTTGGCGTGGGTTCCAAAGGTTTCAAAAGGAGCATGGTGCCGGACAAAGAGGTGAGGGGATTCTGTCTTAGGCCTGCCATTCTTAAGGTAGTCAATGATGGCCCAGCCGATATCGTCCAGTATGGGATAACTCACTGTCTGCTTTGTTTTATGCTGAACAATCTCAATACTCCTGGTTGCCCAATTCAAGTTGGTCAACCTGATTTCTTTAATGTCCTGGACCCGCATGCCCAGCCGTGCCACCATTAACAAAATGGCATAATCTCTTTTGCCGTTGGGATTGCCCCGGTCGACTGACTCAAGAACGCGCTTGACATCTTCAGGCTTCCAGGCGCTTGGAATTTTGGGGAAATGCGGCTGTTTCAGTTTGGGTACATCACTAGATAAATCTTTTTCATGGTAGCCGTTCAGGTACAAAAACCTTAAGAACGATCTCAGCGTTGTCAAAATAGCTGAAATGGATTTTTTGTGATAGCCGGCAATGGTCCTGGTGTAATCTGATAAATGTTGGGCGGTCAGTAATGACAGAGATGTCATCCCGCAATCATCCAGATAGTCAATGAATAACTGCGCTCGATAGATCCGTGTACGCATTCCCTGTTCAGAATAATTTTGGCACACACATTCTTTTTGGTAACTCTTCAGTGCCTCTGCAAACTGAGGTGTCCTTTCATAAGGGGCTTTAGTGGTTCTGCGTCGCAGAATGGCGCCATGCAGTTGATAATCTCCCAATACTCGGATGCAGCGGGCTTGACCCCTAAAAGTGCGGTGCGAAGAGTTTGTGTAGATGTCCAGGTCAAAGTGATGGTGCATCCGTAAATATTTGTTGCCCAGATCTTCTGAATACACTGTTTCGCCTATGCTGTCAGCAAAGGCGATCAACCGGTTGTAAAATCTTCGGTAAGTGTTGCGTGTGTTTTCTGCATAGTTTAATCGTTCTAGCTCTGCCAGTACTTCTGCAACTAGTTTTCTGATGGGGACTTTCGGGTTCATACAATCCCTCCTTCAATATGATGGATGCTTCAGCATCACTTTCATCTTGAAGGATTATGGATAGTATTTCTATCATGAATTGAGCTTTTTCAATTACTTTCGCACTCAACTTGACATAAGCAATTACTTTGCATAATTCGGGCCGGGAGAAAATCCACTATTATCACTACAAACCTTTCTTTTGAGCGATGGGGGGAAATATTCCAAGATCCGGTTATGACTGCAGCTATGATTGACCGTTTAACACATCAATCATACATAATTAATATGAATGGGAATTCCTATCGAATGAAAGAAACAAA
>NZ_FQUY01000035.1 GCF_900129195.1 Desulforamulus putei DSM 12395 | reverse complement strand
ATTTACCGGATTTTTCCGGAAAGTATTTCGTTACATAGGTGCTTAACAGCACGCCTCCGGGCAGCTTGTCCTGCCCCGAAGCCTACCGTCATAGCAATATGGTTTCCTGCGACCGACCTGTTTCTTTAAGCCGGTTTCGTCCGGGTACCACCCGGAACTCATCATGCAGGATTAATATTTAATTAAATCATTTGTCATGATAAAATCTATTTAATTAACTTATTTTTTAAGAGGTGTTGTATTTTGAAAAAGTTACCATTTGATTTTTTATCAATTTATAAAAAGTTAAGTACTTCACCATATAAAAGTAATCCCGAAACGCTTCACTTATTAACAGATACTATCAGTAACATTTAATTTAGTAGACTCTAAGCTTTTTAATCCTCTTTTTTACATTCAAGAGTTATAAGTCTGATCAACTCCCCTTTAGGTTCAACTACAACCTGCTGGTCTTTATCATGTATTTGGGATTCCAAGATGTTTTGAAGAAACTTCATAGTTATTTCTGTGGTTTCACCAACAATCATTGAAGATTTTGGTTGGCTTGTTGTAATATTTTTTTGCTTTATCAACATTCTAAAGCACCTCATATATCATGTAATTCATCGGCCTCTCACCTTCCTCACCCTGTACATACCCTCTGCTCTCCATCCGCTTCATTAAGGCCCGGCAGTCAAGGCAAACTTCGCTATCTCGATACGCCTTCTCATAAACCCCAGGGTCTAACCACAGCCCCTTGCCGCATTTGGAACACCGCCAGGCTATACGTCCCTTCTTCCACTCGTTCACAAAAGAACTTCCTTCCGGCAGATTGTCCCGCCGGTAGCTTTCCGGCTGCCGCAGGTAGCAGATTTTATGAACCGGACGGCCGCCTTCGACGAAAATATATGATTGGTCTGCCCATACCGGTTCAAAACAGAAGTGACAAATTCCCAGAGTGTCAGGAATAATCATTTAGTCACACCTCTTAACTTTTCTTATATGGCCGTTGCGCATTGCGCTTGTTTATCCCCAGTCTCATTTTTCTCTTGAAGTTTCTTGTCATAATTAACGTAAATGGCAGCAAATTTAAGGTACAGGTCAAGTTCCTGCTCCTTTGGTATGGGGATATGAATATGACTTCTAATAGATATTTGTTGCGTACTCTTTCTTCCCAAATCACTCCCCCCATTCTTCTTTGTTGGTCAAGATCCAGAAGAAATTCCGGTTAATACCGACAGATAGTTACAGGGTTTTAGGTGCAGCTATGGTAAGATATAATCACGATTGCTATCTACCAAAGCAGTTATATAGTATAGAGATTGACACTGGTATCAGCCGGCGGTTTGCCGGTGCCGGTTGGTATACGTGTCATTTCGTTACTTTTATTATCAAAAAAAAGAGTCCAATCGAAACCCATAACGGTAGCAATCCTCTTAGCGACATCAACGCTTGGATTTCTTGTACCGTTTTCGATCATTGTGTAGTAAGCACGTTCAATTTCTGCCGCCTTAGCTACATTATCATGCGTCATTTTTAATTGCTTCCTAATCATTTTCAACCATTTCCTCATAAACTCACCCCCTAGGTAACGAAATGTCACCTTTGTTTACTATTATAAGTATCACTTCGTTACGTGTCAATGGGATAAGTGGAAAAAGGTTTCTTTTTGTTACATATATTTACCGTAACGCCTTGTTACATTACAATAGAACAAGAAAGATAGGTGGTGAATGTTTTGCTGTCCGCTCGTTTAACTTACTTGAGGAAAGAAAAAGATAAAACCCAAGAGGACATGGCAAATTTCTTGGGGATTACCAGGCCAGCATATACAGCTTATGAATCTGGGCGGAGGCAACCTGATTATTCCACTATTCAAAAACTTGCAGATTATTTCGGGGTAACAGTTGATTACCTACTAGGCAGAGATGAGCTTGACATTACTGAAGTCTTAGAGAGTAACAAAATCAAGTTAGTAGCAAATGGTCAACCAATCACCCAAGACCAACGTCTTGGTATTGTCCGCGTTTTGGACAACCCCTCTGCCATGCAATCAAAAACCGTCCCAATCTTAGGTAAAATAAAAATGGGCATCCCCATCCTGGCCGAAGGTAACTGGGATGGTGAACTCGAAATCCCTTCTGATATACGAGCTGACTTTGCCCTGAAAGCCCGCGGAAACAGTATGATAGGGGTTGGTCTCTTAGATGGTGATTATGCCATCTGCCGAGAGGCTAAAACTGCAAATTCTGGTAACATTGTGGTAGCACTACGGGATATATCTGCCGAATACAGCGAGGCAACACTGAAGTATTACTTCAATGACCGAGAAAGACCGGTACTTCGGGCAGCTAACCCTGATTTTGAAGATATCCCTATGGATGATGAATGGCGTATCGCAGGGGTACTAGTAGCAATACTGCGGAAGGAACCGCCAGCATATAGGGTTTATAATAGTTACTTGGCAGCCAGGGATATCAATATGGAGAAATGGGAACCGGTACTGGAGAGGGCGTTCCAATTAGGAATTAAGCCGGATCAGATCATGAATATGCTGGAGACGATGTATCAGATTATGAGGGGTAAAGGATAAATGGAAGCTAGGGCATATAAACAAAACTTAATCCTTGGTCTTAAATGGGCAATTGAAGCTAAGTTTGACCAATCAGATTGGCAAGAGGTAGCCTACCTAATAGACGAAATTGACACAATTACTGAGCACCCAAGATTACTTAGAAGTTTACATTGGGGCGATAGTGATTATGGAGCATGCATTCTTGCTGTTCTTGAAGAAATTGCAACTAAAGACATTTCTAAATTAGAAAAGATAGCAGAATATGTTGATTTAGAAGAATCAGGAACTGAGGGAGGTATTTGGAACCTGAAAACTTGGATCAGGTAAAAGAGAAAAAAAGGTAAAACGGACAGCAGCTAAAATTATTGCTTTAATCACTTTAGCCGCTATCCTGCTAGGAATTGTATTGTTATCCAGGAGAAACCGGCAGCGCCTGCACAACAGAGCCCCGTTACGCCGCCTCAACCAGATAATACCCTAAACCACAGAATGCAATAAAATACAAAGGTTGGTATTATTTGGCTTACAATGGTATAATAAGTCATTGTAAAATACCCTGAAAGGATGACTGAAAATGAAGCAACGTTTGTTGAACGACATGAAGGCCGCCATGAAAGCCAAAAATAAGTTAAAAGTGGATACTATCCGGATGGCCAACGCAGCCATTAAGAATGCTGAAATTAACGGTAGAAAGGAACTCACGGAGGGAGAGGTCATCGACATTATTGCCAGGGAAATCAAAATGAGGCGAGATGTCCTGGAAGAATACAAGAAGGCAAACCGGCCGGAGGAACTGGCCAAAATTGAACAGGAAATCAACATTCTAATGGAGTATATGCCCGCACAACTGTCCGAGACTGAATTAAGGCAGATCATCCAGGAAACCATTAGCCAAATAGGCGCCCAGGGGGCCCGTGATATGGGAAAAGTCATGGCTGCCCTGATGCCTAAAGTGAAGGGGAAGGCGGACGGAAAACTGGTCAGCAATCTGGTAAAGGAACTTCTGGGATAAGAATAATCATGAACCCGCCACAAAAATGAGGGCTAAGACTTGAAGATAAAGTCTTAGCCCTCATGGTTACTGTTTATGATTAACTGACAGCCGCCATATTTTGCTGCAGTTTTTCTTTCACTTCTTCCCAGACCACAATCTCAGCTTTGGCAAAGCCATTGAATGTGGTGGCAGATGCCGATGAATAGGCGCCGCAATTGGGAACAAGAATTAAATCGTCCACTTCCAGGGGGACAGTCTTCCGGTTGCGGAACACAATATCCAATGAATCGCAGCTAGGTCCGGCAAAGGTCGCTTCAATTTCCGGGCCTTTTTTCGCTTTGGCTGTTTCCATTTCGTATTCCCAGTGGTCAAAAAGAACTCCGGAAAATGTGCCGTACAGTCCTTCATCAAGGAAGTACCATTGTTTGCCGTTTCTCACCTGGGTGCCAATGACCCGGGTAATCAAATTCATGGTTGTCCCGCTGATAAACCTGCCCGGCTCCGTCCAGACTTCGGTATTTGGGAACAGTTTGGCCAGTTGTTTCTGAATCTGTTCCGCCAGGTCGATCACGTCGACATTTAAATCGCCGGTCGGAATAGGAAAGCCCCCGCCGATATCCAAAATGCGAAGCTTGATTCCCTCAAGGGCGGCTGCATCAAAAATCCGGCGTGATACAGATAAAGCGTATAAATATGCTTCCGCACTGGTATTCTGGCTTCCTACATGAAAGCAAAGGCCGGCCACATCCAGGCCTCTTTCCCTGGCCCGGCGAAGCAGTCCAAGGGCTTCCCCGGCGTCAGCCCCGAATTTTTTGTTTAAATCAACCAGGGAGGCGGTATTGTCTATTCTGATGCGCAGCAATACCGTAGCACCGGGGATAAAACCCGCAATTTTATCGATTTCACTTTCGCTGTCAAAGGTAAACTGCCGCACTCCCACTTTCTTGGCAGCAACCAACCCCTTTGCGGTTTTTACCGGATTGGCATAAACCATTCGTTCCGGAGCAATCCCCATCTCACTTAACGCATAAATCTCGCCGTCAGACGCTACATCGAAGGATGAGCCCAACGCTGCCAGCTTTTTGATAAGTTGAGGTTCGGGATTTGATTTCATGGCATAAAAAACCTTTACTCCGGGAAGGTGCTGTTGGAGAAACTTATAATTGTTTTCCACCTGGTTTAGTGACAAAACGAGGAATGGGGTAGCATAACGTTCAGCAAGTCTTTCTACTGCGTTCCAGGATAGTTTAAAAGATTGTTTCAACTGGTCATTCCCCCGAAGAAAAAAGACTTTATTTCTACACACACAAAATCAATTTTACCATAGATTGACCGATATGCAATACAAATGAAACCTATTTCGTGACCAACAGGGTAAGCGGCCTGGATCCCGGACTGTATCAGTATGAAATGGAGGAACACCGGTTGGCCCACTTAAAAAGAGGGGAATTGGTGCTCAAGTGGCGGAGGCTGCCCTGGGTCAGCAAATGGCCCGACGGGCGGCAGGAGTATACCGAAATCCTATCAAACATTTGGCTGTCTATGAACGCGTATCAGAATGAGCAAAGCCAGGAGCTTATAGAAGCTTCTGGCCTTATAAATTTAGTCCAGCACGTAAACCTTGCCGTTTTCTTTTTTCAGCCTGCCTTCTTTAACCAACCTGTTGGCAACATCCACTAGCACACCCATTTGCACAATGCCGGCTTTCTTCATGACCTCGCTTTTCCTGGCATCCGGCCCCAACTCTTTAAAAGCCTGGCAAACAATTTCCTTTTTTTCGTCTAAAAAAGAGTTAATAAATTGAATGGCCTTTTCCGTATGCTGCATATTTTCGGTCAAATAACCCTGGCTGATCAAATACTTGGTTTCCAAATCTTCCGGCATGCGATCCATCATCAGGTCAACATACAGTTGTTCATTTGTATCCATTATGAACACCTCCCAGTGTTAATTTCCATAAAAAATCATATTATCCTCTACAGTAATCCTTACATATATCTAAAAAAACCAGGACAAAAAGTAAACTTTTCTATACATATTTTCCCCAAAAACTTTACATAATAATTTTTTAAGAAGTCATTCTGTTTTCATAAAATGCAGGCTAATTAACGGAGGGGTAAGTTTGTTCCTTTCTCAGTTAAAGCCGTTCTTCTTGAACAAAAGGTTTATAAAATGGAGTCTGAGACTGGGAGTAATCTTATTGATCACCATCTTCTTGATCCAGCAGCTTTTTATTATTCAGTCCTCCCGGGAACAACAAATAGATCACAAGGTCTTTATTAAGAAAAAAGAGGGCCAACTTGACAACTTATATATAATTTTTTTAAACGGTTTAGGGTGCAAGTTTAGTGGTGATTTCTCCGAAGAACTTGGTTTTCCAAAAATCAGAAGGTCTCTGGCCAGCGCAGGCTATTCCTATTATGATCACCGTTTTTTGCTTTATAGCTATACCGGGGGCAAAGTTGTAAAAGGTAAGTGGTATCCCAATAAATATTCGGCTGCGGATACAGGACAACCTATTCCTTTAAGTGTCAACCGGTTAAAGCTTTTAATTGACGAATTTTCCAAGGCCCACCCGGAGGCCAGATACATTCTGGTGGGTCATAGTTTGGGTGGGAGAATTGCGCTGGATTTTGCTTGTTCAGCCGACCCCGGCACCAGACAAAAAATTAAGGGGGTTACAACGCTGAATTCTCCTCTGCTGGGGGCTAGCATTAAATTACCCGGAAAAGTATTGGATATTATAAATTTTGCAAATTGCTTTAATATTTGTCCGGCCGTCAAACAGTTACTTTGGGAGGTTAATTATCAAAAAGAAATAACCAGCCAGCGCCGGCAGGACATTTATGAACTTCAAAGGGAAGATCTAAGGGTGGCAACCTTTGCCACCCACCAGGATCTGGTTGTCAGACCGTTTACCGGTTGTATTTTAGACGAGCAGGGCAGACCCGTTACAGACGGATTTATTGTAAATGTTAAAGCCAGTCATATGTCCTTTAAAGAAATTTTTGGTCATATGAAAATATTGGAAAAGGAAGAGGTTATAAAATATATAATCACCCTTTGTTCAAAATAATCTAATTACTATTGTCAAATAATAGAAAAGACAAAATTTTTTAATTTCCCCATAACCAAGTTAAATTTTTTCCTTGGTGTCTAACTAGTTGGAAAAAGAATACAATGGAGTGATTTAAAAATTTTAATGAAAGGGGATGTGTTGTTATAGGACTCGAAGTTACTCCAATAATAGGATCAGCTGTTGCGGGTAAAGGGCAGGCTCAAGCATTCTTAAAGGAAAAAGCACCCAACTGGGTTTATTTAGTTGATTTGTACTGGAATATAGCATCCATTTATTCTATTCGTCCGGATGTAGCTCTGGCTCAAGCCTGTAAGGAAACAGGATACTTTCGCTTTACCGGTGCGGTAAAACCCGAAATGAACAACTTTTGTGGTTTAAAAACCAACAAACCAACCGGAGATAAAACTTCTGACCACGCCTCTTTTCCGGACCCTCAAACCGGAGTAGAGGCACATGTACAGCACCTTTTTGCTTACGCATCCACCAGCCCAATACCCGCTGGCAGAAAATTAGTGGATCCGCGTTTTGATATCGTGGCCAAGGTCATCGGTCGGGGAACTGTCAAGTCAGTGGAGGAGCTGGGAGGCAAGTGGGCTGGTAATCCTGAGTACGGTAAATCCATTGTAACAGATTATCTTAATAAAATGTTGGCCTATAAAACTGAAGAAAATATCAATTACAAAGCACTTTATGAGGAAGAGAAAAGGCGTAATGAACAACTAACCCAGCGATTACTAAGCCTGGAACAACTATTGGCCAGCATTGCAGCACAAACACAGCCTTTTCTAAAGAAAACGTAAAATCAGACAATTGCAGAAATTTCTAAAAAATAAGTCAGTGAGAATAACATTCCATTTTAGGGTCAGTGAATGAATAAAACAGGCAACGATTCATGCATGAACATGTTTAGTTGCCTGTTTTATTCAACAGAAAAACTATTTTAGTAAAACCAGGGCTTTTAAAAATTAAAGGGGCTCTTTAAGGTCTACGTGCAAATCCCAAAAACATAATAAAACATCCACTCCCACTAGGAAGGGGAGATTGATGCCTCAAATGAAACCATTGTTAATATTCATAGTGAACATTATTACTTTTTGCTTAAATATATAATTAAACAGATGAAGGTATTTTCTAATATAGATAAAATAAAAGATAAATGAAAATGTATTTCATTAAGGCAAGGGGGTAACGAGATGAACTGTATCTGTGGCGGACCGATGCGGGAAACATCAGAGGTGTACCATGCAAAGTGGGGAGAATATCAGGTGAAAATAAACGGCGTGAAGGCATATATATGTGACGGTTGTAATAAGTTGGTGTACGACTCCGAAGAGGTCAACCTGCTATTAAATTTAACTGTCTTGCTATCCGGACTTTCCGAGGATAAGAGGCCGAACGTCATTGACTTCGAGAAATATAAAAAGTCCAAAAAGATTGAATAACAGGTGAGGGCACAGGCTAACAAATCGTCCTATGACCTTCATCAAATTCTGGTAATTTGGGGACTTATGTTTACTAATACCCTCTTAAAAAAATGAATAGAATAGGATAATAGGATTTAAAAGAGGTGATAAAAATGCTAGCAAAGGATATTATGAAAACCGACGTTATTACAGTGTCAGAGGATACGACCATTAAGGAGATCGCCCAGATTTTAACGGATAACAAAATTTCCGGCGTCCCTGTGGTAAATCAGGAAGGAAAATTAGTGGGAATCGTAACCGAGGGGGATCTTTTGCACAAAGAAGCAAATCCGAGAATACCTAAATTCTTTGGCATCTTGGGGGCTATGATTTATTTAGGAGGCATCGACCAGTACAAAGAAGATTTTAAAAAGCTTGCCGCATCCAAGGCCTCTGAAATTATGACCACCGAAGTGATTACCGTATCAAAGAATACCGAAATTGGAGCTATTGCTACGTTAATGGTTGAACATAACATAAAACGCATCCCTGTTATAGAGAACGGTAAAATCATCGGCATCGTCAGCAGGGCAGACATTATCAGAACCATTGCGCAGTGATTTGATAAAGCACCACCGGAGAGCCGCTGGCGCTTTAAAAACTAACAAGAGGGAAGGGGACAGCGATATCAACCTGACTAAAGATTTGGGCAAACTTAGAAGGGGGAACGTTTTGTGTTAGTCCTCTAAGAAAGGGTAGGCGCATTCCAATATTTAGGATTGGCAGCCTACCCTTTCGACTTATTGCAGTTAGAAATCCACCTGCGTGACCGACAGGTAAATGACTGAGATCAATCCAAGTGTCCGGAGGGGGGCTGGAGAGATAGCGGTGGACTTATTCCCCACTCTTCTTTTTTATTCTATTTAGGGGAGAACTAATACCAATATAGAAATTTCAGCTAGAAAGATTTATACTAATTATGAATACAAGACCACTACAATAAGTTAGGAAGTGGTTGTCGTGACTATTCTTGAAAGAATTTTCCACATAAAAGCACAGGACCCGATTCCATATTGTCCCCGGGCATTTTTACAGAAAATATATAACCTGGCTTATAGAAAGCAAGGGTTTGTTATCGTTAAGCTCTTGGAATTAGAACAGGAGATGGTTCATTACTATGCCGACACGAAAAAAGGAAAAATCATTCTAATTAAAAAAATTGGAGGGCAGCGGATCTCTACTGAAATAATGGGAACGGTGGAGAGTCTTAAAACAGAATTATCGACGATCATGCCGTCTTAATTTAAGTATTTATTGGTATAAGACCTTAGTCCTTTTTCTTGTCTATGAAAGGTAGGCTGCATCATTGAAATGGCAACCATGGACTTAGTATTTGACAGGGCGAGAAACTGTTCGTACCGTATTTTAATATACACTCTTTAAGTGCGTTAAAAATGGCTGATACGTTAGTCCATGAATTTTGCATCATTAAAAATGTTGACACGGTTCACTCGACAAAATATAATTAAACCCATAACAACTGCATAATTATTATACTCTTATCCAGAGCGGTGGAGGGAAAGGCCCTATGAAACCCGGCAACCAGTCAGTTCATCTGACCAGGTGCTAATTCCTTCAGGACGATGTTCCTGGCAGATGAGAGGACGTGAGTCAACACATCCCCTTCATCTGCGAAGGGGTTTTTCATTTATATGACCATAGAAGGGGGATCTAAGATGACTCTAAAAAATTTGGGATTTGAAACGCTGGCGCTTCACGCAGGACACCGACCGGACATTGAAACACTTTCCCGTGCGGTGCCCATTTATCAAACCACATCCTATGTGTTCCGGGACTCCGAACATGCAGCCAACCTATTCAGCCTCAAAGAAGAAGGACATATATACACCCGCATTGATAACCCTACAACGGATATTTTTGAAAAACGCCTGGCCGCCCTTGAGGGAGGCGTTGGCGCTCTGGCCCTGGCCTCCGGCCACGCCGCCATTACCACAGCAATTTTAAATATTACCTCTACCGGCGACGAAATAGTTTCCTCCACCAATCTCTACGGGGGCACCGTCAATCTGTTTACCCATACCCTTGCCCGGCTAGGAATTAAAGTAAACTTTGTCAGCCCTGACCACCCGGAAAACTTCAGAAGGGCGATTACGGATAAAACCAAAGCCATCTTTGCAGAAACCATCGGTAACCCCAGGTGTGATGTGCTGGACATTGAAGCCGTGAGCAATATCGCCCGGGAAGCGGGTATCCCCTTGATCATCGACAGTACCTTCACAACTCCTTACTTATGTCGTCCCTTTGAATTTGGAGCGGACATTGTAGTGCATTCAGCCACCAAGTTTATCGGCGGTCACGGTACAAGCATAGGGGGTGTCATTATTGATTCCGGTAAATTTGACTGGACCCGGAATGATAAATTCCCCGGCCTTACACAACCGGACCCCAGCTACCACGGCATTACCTATGCCAAAGACATCGGCCCGGCAGCTTACATTGTCAAGGCCAGAGTCCAGCTGTTGAGAGACCTGGGAGCATGTCTTAGTCCCTTTAACGCCTTTTTATTACTCCAGGGCATAGAAACCCTGGCATTACGAATGGAACGGCATGTATCTAACACGCAAAAAGTGGCGGAGTTTTTAGAGGAACACCCCAACGTAAACTGGGTATCCTATCCCGGGTTGAAAGGGCACCCGTCCTATGAAT
Organism: Desulforamulus putei DSM 12395; assembly: GCF_900129195.1. Taxonomy (GTDB): domain Bacteria; phylum Bacillota; class Desulfotomaculia; order Desulfotomaculales; family Desulfotomaculaceae; genus Desulfotomaculum; species Desulfotomaculum putei. The sequence goes on along the minus strand of NZ_FQUY01000035.1, from coordinate 8,395 downwards.
TGGGGAGGAAATACCTTCCCAAAGGGGCAGGGGCCATCCTCACCTTCGGTATCAAGGGCGGATTGGAGGCGGGGAAAAAATTCATTGACAGTTTAAAAATTTTCTCCCACCTGGCCAACGTGGGGGACGCCAAATCTTTGGTCATCCACCCTGCGTCAACCACCCACAGCCAGTTGTCCGAAGAGGCGTTGCGGAAAGCAGGTGTATCGCCCGACCTGGTGCGCCTGTCCATCGGTCTTGAAAGCATCGATGATTTATTGGAAGACCTTGACCAGGCCCTGAGAGCAAAAAGGAACCGACAGGAAAGAAAGGGATGTTGACATGCCGATTAAGATACCGGATAACCTGCCTGCAACGGAAATTCTGACCAATGAAAATATCTTCGTCATGACCGAAACCCGGGCCATCCACCAGGACATCCGGCCCTTAAGGATTGCCATACTGAATCTGATGCCAACCAAGATCACCACAGAAACCCAACTGCTCCGGCTCCTCGGAAACACCCCTCTCCAGGTGGAAGCAGAACTGCTGTATACCCGGACACACATTTCTAAAAACACCCCCGAGGAACACCTGGCCGCCTTTTATAAGACCTTTGAGGAAGTCAAGGAACAAAAGTTTGACGGCCTTATTATCACCGGGGCGCCGGTGGAGCATATGGAATTTGACCAGGTGGACTACTGGGAAGAACTGCAGGAAATCATGGAATGGTCAAAGCACAATGTAACTTCAACCTTCCACATCTGCTGGGCAGCCCAGGCAGGGTTATATTATCATTATGGCATTCCAAAATATAACCTGCCGGAGAAGATGTTTGGCGTATTCAGGCACCGGGTCAATAAAAGAAATATAAAGCTCCTGCGGGGATTTGATGATGAATTTTATGTGCCTCACTCTCGTTACACCGAAATCAAAAGGGAAGATATTGAAAAGGTTTCCGAACTTGAAATCCTGTCCGAGTCAGATGAGGCCGGAATCTACCTGGTGGCAACCAAAGACCGCCGCATGTTCTTTGTCACCGGCCATTCCGAGTATGACCCGCTAACCTTGAAGAATGAATATGAGAGAGATCTTCAGAAGGGCATAAAAATTGCCATTCCTGCAAACTATTTTGCGGAGGATAACCCGGCTAACCCACCAGTTGTCAAATGGCGGGGCCATGCCTATCTTTTATTTTCAAACTGGTTAAACTACTACGTCTATCAAGAAACCCCTTATAACATCAACGAGATTAAATAATCAAATATTATGTGGGATAGAGTAAAAAGCTCTATCCCTCAGAGTGTTGACAAAGTTCGCGCAGACAGCCTGGCAATTCCAACGCTACGCTCTCGCGACTTTACTGATAGTTAAGAGAGTAGGGAATACTCACCGCGCAAAACAGGACAGCCAGCCCAATAATTCTCAGAAAGCATTCCTCTGCGGTCTTGTTCGCGCTAAGCAACGCAGCCGAACGCTCCGCTTCCCTTATGGAATAGCCAGTCTACCTGCTTACTTTTACTGGTTTGTCTACAGTCTGGCCCATTTATTATGGGTTTTAAGGTTGTAAAAAAGAACCTCCCGTTTAAATTGGGAGGTTCTCTAATTATTTATCTTTTCCGGCATCAGGAAAGAAGAGGGGTTCGCCGTACTTGTCCACGCCAAACTTACCAATGATTTCTTGGGTTTCCTTTGATACCATGAAGTCCACAAAAGCTTTGCCGCCCTCGGCATTGACTTTATTAAACTTCTCCGGATTCACGTTCATTACGTGGTAAATGTTAAGTAAGGACTTGTCACCCTGTTTAAGGACAGCCAGTTTAACTTTACCCTTTTGAGCCAGGTAGGTGGCACGGTCGGTCAGGGTATAGCCTTGCTTTTCGGAGGCAATGTTCAGGGTTGCTCCCATGCCGCTGCCGGATTCTTGGTACCATTTCTGTCCTTTGGGTTCCAACTTGGCTTCTTTCCACAAATCAAGCTCTTTTTTATGGGTGCCGGAGTCATCCCCACGGGATACAAAGATGGACCCTTTATCATAAATCTTCTTCATGGCTTCCGCTGTTGTTTTTGCATCCTTAATGCCGGCAGGATCGCTTTCCGGCCCTACCAAAATAAAGTCGTTATGCATGACCAGGGAGTAGTTGATGCCAACGCCGCTGTCTACCAGGGGTTTTTCGGACTTCGGTGCATGTACCAGCAGTACATCTGCTTCACCTTTTTCGCCCATCTTCAGGGCAGCACCGGTACCAACGGCAATTACCTTAAGCTTATAGCCAGTTTTCTTTTCAAATTCAGGTTGCAGTACGTCTAATAAGCCGCTGTCCTGGGTGCTGGTGGTGGTAGCCAGGATCACTTCCTTATTGGCTGCAGGTTTGGTTTCTTCTTTTTTAGCCTCTTCCTTCGGGGCCTGCTGCTGGGCACAGCCGGCGAATACCAGCATAACCATTGTTAACAGCAGGGCAATGAGTATTGTAGTTCTCTTTTTCATTTTAGCAACCTCCGTATATTATAATTTTTTACCTTCCTCAGAGTTGGGGAAGAACAAAGGTTCACCGTATTTGTCTACACCGAATTCTTTGATGATGGTTTGTCCTTCTTTACCAGTGGCAAACTCTACAAATTTCATGACCAGATCATGTTTAACCGAAGGAAATTTTTCGGGGTTTATAGGAATAAGGGTGATGTAGTTGAGCAGGCTCTCATCCTTCTCAACCAGTACCTGCAGCTTTATTTCATTTTTAAGGGTTAGATAAGTAGCCCGGTCCATAATCGTATAGGCCTTTTGCTGGTCTGTATATTTTAGTGTGGGCGCGTTACCCTCGGCACCCTTTTCAAATTTTTTGTACCAGTTTCCTTCAGGCTTAATACCGGCGGCCTGCCATAGTTCTTTTTCTTTAACATGGGTACCTGAATTATCGCCCCTGGTGACAAATGGCGCCTGTGCTTTGGCAATCTTTTGCAGAGCCTCATTTACGCTTTTTGAGCCTTTGATTTTGGCGGGGTCTTCAGCCGGCCCCATGATCACAAAGTCGTTGTACATCAAATCAATGCGCTTAGTACCATATCCCTCGGCTACGAATTTTTCTTCCAGTGCCTTGGCATGGACCATCACCAGGTCAACATTTCCACTCTGACCAATTTTTAAAGCTTCCCCGGTACCTGCTCCCACATGGCGCATTTTAATGCCAGTCTTTTTTTCAAAGGCATCTTCCAAAACAGCAACTATACCGGCATCGATAGGCCCGATAGTGGAGGCCATTAGAATTTGTCCCTCTGTTTTCTCAGCCGGTTTTGTAGTGGTTTCCTTCGCTGGTTGACTGCTGCATCCTGCTGCTGAAAAAGCAAATACAAGAGCCAATAACAACAATATAGTATTGATACGATTTGCTTTCACTTTTTCCCCTCCCTATAAGGTTGTTGGATAACACAGTACAACTAAAAAATAATAAAATAAAAAGCCGTGTACTGTGCGAAAAGACAAGTACACGGCGAAATGATCGCTGTCAATTCCCTCCTTTCCGCACCGGGAGGCCTGTCCGTTTCCAGACAAACCCTATCGGCTTCAGGACCGTAATGCATAATATCGTAGGTCCAGAAGCTCGGAGTGTTAAGTATTAAGTTGAAAAATAAGTAGCGCTTCCTTTCAAAGTTAATTACATATTCTCTATAAAAATATAAGTTCCTTTATTCAGTTCTACTTTTTTGTAAAATATTTGACCCTATTTTCATACCAAGAAATCAGCAGTTGATTTCGAAAAATAGAACCAGAAAACGAATTTGCAAACAATTCTATGTATTTTAATTATGTTTTAATCCTTAGCCCCAAATAGCTCCAAAGATCATTCCAGCCGGGGTTAAATTACAAAATAATTATATATTTATAATCTAGAAAAAGAATGTGATATATTTTAAGGGCATGCGATCAACCTGCGGGACCAAAGGCACTCGGCGCAGGAGGGGTTGTTGCCCCAGCAATCCGATTCGTTTGTATCTGTATAGGAACAGCCGTCCAGATATTTGCAATCGGTACAGGAGGGGAACCTAAAATCCTTAATTTTATTGCGGAAGTTTACATAGGCCGGGTCAATCCAAATATCCCCCAATGGCGTTTCATTGATATTACCCAGGTAGAAGGGCAATATTTCTTTCTTACGGCCATAAACATAGCAGTGATAAGAATGCATCAAAGCATAGCAGGGTGCTACCTCCCCGCGGTAAGTAATTGCGGCGGCCTTGTCCTCCACAAATTTACACTGACGGTCGGTACGAATCTTCATGTATGGCATCTGTGCCAGCACATTGACCAAAATGGTATCCTTACCGTGATCTATCATGGTATCATCTAAATCATAGAGGATTTCATCCTTCATTTCTTCATTATAAGGGAGAACATTGGTGACAATCACCTTGCGGGCCTTTAATTCCAGGGAAAGGCGGATAAGTTTGGTTAGTTTATGAAAGTTCTTCTTCATGGCCACAAATTCGATTCCCAGTTCCGGCAGTCTACTTTTAGCTGCTTCTTTGGCCTGATTTAGTGCCTTAATGTTTTCTATCACCGGGGAAATGTCGGTCTGGCGGATTTCATTGTATTCCTCTTCGTCCGGGCCGTCTAGGGAGATATAGATACCATCCAGAGGTAACTTAACCAATCTTTCTATATTTTCAGGGGTTAAGTAGGAGCCGTTGGTGATCATTTCAATACGGAGTCCCATGTCTTTAACAGCCTTAAGCATATCAAAAATACGAGGGTGGCTCATGGGTTCGCCAAAACCGCCGAAGTGTACACATTCTAAATTAGGTAAATCCTTCAGTTGTAGCAGCAACCTCTCAAAGGTAACCCATTCCATCATTCCCATGTCATCTTGCCAGGAGTTTCGAATACAGGTGGTGCAACTAAAGTTGCACAAAGTGGTTACTTCAATATAGAGTTTCTTCATGTCACGACGCAGGGGGATGATTTTATAGCCTTCTTCGGCAGGCAGTAACAGGGCCTCACAAGTATTCAAATCCGGTGGCAGTATAATTTCTTCGTTCATTTTTATAACTGTACCACCATTAAGGTTTTCTTTAGATTGAGCATTTATCTTTTTCATAGGTGCCCTCCCCACGTTGCGTATAAATAATTACGAATATTATAACATTTTATAAATTGGCTCATCAATTAGCTTATTCTTACAAATTAGCGATACTTGTGCTAACGATCACAATCTTGCGGTGCTATCTATTTTAAAGAAGGATATCTGTGTTCCCAGGCATTCTTGCAACCTACGGGCCTGAATTAGGTCTTACCAGAGAGATAGCGCTGAAAATGTCTGGCCCTTTTGGGGGAGGGGTTGCCCGCATGGTCGAAACCTGTGGCGCTGTTAATGGTGCCTTTATGATCTTGGTCATACTGAGGTTAATGATGAGCAAACCAAAGGAAAAGCCTATTCTTTAGTCAAACAGTTTGTTAGTAAATTTGAGACCAGAAACGGCACGATAACCTGCAAACAACTGTTAAACTGTGACATTAGCAACAATGAGGGATTAAAAAGGGCCCGGGAAGAAAATTTGTTTACTTTACTTTGCCCAATGTTCGTAAAAGCTGCCGCAGAGATATTGGAGCAACTTTTATAAATAAAAAAACTTGATCAAATGTTATGCTGAAAACTTGACATATCAAATTATTTTAATATTATATAGCTATGATAGATACAGTTAAAATTGCAAAGGCCCTGAGTGATCCCATCCGTTACAAAATGATGCTGATGCTGGCCCAAAGTGAGGAGGGTTGCTGTCCTATTCCCGGTGAGGACGACCAGAGACCGGGGTTATGTAATTGCGAGTTTATGTCAGCATTGGGCATGATTCAATCCAGAGTATCATATCATATGAAGGAACTTGTGGATGCGGGTTTAGTGAAAGAGGAACCCAGGGGTAAGTGGAAAATGTATTTTATTAACACTAAGACTTTAAGACAATACATGGAGCAACTTACACAAGATTTTGCACTTTAGTAATTTTTTTACACTATCATATCAAAAAATATTGATTTGTAGGCGGGTTCCCAAGAGGGTATCCGGGAATGGATAAGGAAGAAATATGCCCGGGCTATTACCTAAGAAAAGCGGTTGTCGTGGGGCCCAATGGAAAATCCTATGGTGTGGATATGACCTAGAAATGTTTGCCGAAGCCAGAGCAAACCAGTTTAGATCCGCATTCGTAATGTAGAATTACTTAAGTAATGCTTGCATTTGTCCCATGACTCTTATATAAATTACAAAACGAGAACTTTTTAAAATATCGTCTGAAAGGGGTGGGGGATTGAAGAGGCAAATAACTAAACAAGAGCTGGCGTTTCTGGACCACGAACTACAGCACCAGCAGCAAAATGGAGTTATTTCAGAAAAGCAAAGACTGGAAATATTGGCAAGCTACGAGCTAAAGAAGGGATTAAGTTTTATACGGGTGATGCTGGCCATCGGAGCCCTGCTGGTGGGCCTCGGCATACTGTCGTTTATTGCATCAAACTGGGCAGAGCTCGGGAGAATCACCAAACTTTCAATCATCCTGGCAATCTTCCTGGGATTCATGTTTGCTAGTTATAAAGTGTCCAATAATTACCCCAAAACCAGCAAGAGCCTTCTGTACATAGGGGTATTGACCTATGGCGCAGGCATCTTCCTGATCGGGCAAATGTTTAACTTTGGGGGGCATTTCACCAGTGCATTTTTACTGTGGGCCATAGGAGCCTTCCCAATGGCGGTGGTGTTCAGGGATAAGATCGTCTATCTCTTTACCTGTGTCCTGACCATGGTATATATCAGCGGGTACTTTGATTTTGGCGGTTACCCCTATCTAGCCATTGTCCTTATCCCAGCGTTGTACTACTGCAACAAGTATCTGGAAAACTCCAGGGCCATTACATTCTTCAGCAACCTGGTCGCATTGGATGCGGTGCTGCTTTTTTCGCATATAACAGATATGGATGAATTCTATATTTGCCTGCTGTTTTTGGGGCTCGGGATCGGGATGTATCACCTGCCTATAAAAACGAATGCCGGGGTTTACCGTCTCCTGGGAACCATCGTTCTAGGTGTGGCGGGCTTATTTCTTACGTTGCCGGAGATGTGGCGGGATATCCTTCACCCCGGAACACAGATGGTGGGGTATGACCCATCAGCAGGCAGGATTGCCAGCAGCGCCTTTGCGGTGGCTCTAATCATCTATCTATTATCCCTTACCAGGAAGGAAAACCTGACAGCACTGGTCCTTATCTGTGCAGTGATATTCCGATATTACGTGGATACCTTTATTGACTTTATGCCCAAATCAATTTTCTTTATCACCGGCGGCCTGCTGCTATTGGGATTTGGGTATTACTTTGAGCGGCTGAGAAGGAAGAAAGGGGTGGTGGGCATTGGACAATAAGCGAAAATATATCATTGCATCACTCATCCCAGTTGTCATCCTGCTCAGCATGTGTGCCAAACCCGTTGCCACCCTATTATTAGGCCAGGAGATATTGTTGAAGACAACACCCTATGACCCCCGGGACTTGCTCCGCGGTGACCACGTTATATTGAATTACCAAATATCGGATATTCCCGTTTCAATGCTTCCTTCTGAATTCAGGAAGATAGAAAATTCTTCCTTTAGAACAAAGGATATTTATGTGGTACTGAAAAAGAAGGGGAACTATTATGATCTAGACAGCGTAAGGCTTAAAAAACCGGAAACCGGGCCTTATCTCAAGGGTAAAATAAAGTACTTCAATAATAGCGAAATGGGCCAGGAAGTTGCCCATATCGACTATAGTTTAGACAAATTCTTTGTTCCTGAAAACACCGGAATGGATTTGGAGGGAAAATCCCGACAGGGAGATCTAACAGCCAGGGTGAAGGTGTTCAATGGGTATGCATATTTAATTAATATTGAATAAACAGTATCAGTGGAGGGTCCTGCCCTCCTCGCGCACTTTTCTTGGTTAAGTTTAATGCTCTTTCAGATACCCTAGAGGAAAATGGGGTCTGAGCAATGAATATATTTACTGACTGGATAAGACGGCATCACTGCAGAGTCGTCTTTCTTTTATATTTAATAAATGTGTGGAGATAACAATTGTACCCGCAGGGCTGCTATCTCTTCGGCTTTTTTCTGATCCTTCATGCTGAAAACTCCTCTCCATATTTGGTTTTCAGCATGAGTATATCTTAGGCATTCCCGGACAAGAATGCAGAACGGGTATGTAACCATAAATTTAAATTTGTTATTGGACGGACAATTCTCCCCAGCCAACCGGGAGCATCACCCACAAAATGTCCGATACGTTGGAGTGCGGTCTGTGGAGCCACGGACAGGATATCCACAGGGACATGGAAATTCCGAATGCTAAGTGAAATTAAGCAACCGATCAGGTAATTGGATATCGTTTGAA
>NZ_FQUY01000057.1 GCF_900129195.1 Desulforamulus putei DSM 12395 | reverse complement strand
CAATTATTCCTTAATATCCTACCTGATACAGGAATGCACAAAGCCCCGGCAAGAGTTAAACAAATTCAAGTCAAGAACCGTCCCCGACTTGAATTAGTAATTCAACCTTGCTGATACCAGGTTATACCTGGCTTAATGGGGTTTTTTATCCTGGGAAAGTTGAGTGACTATTTAATTCCTTTGTTGAAATCAATTATTATTGATAATGTCGATATTTGTAGATATATTACGATTTATTTTTAAAACCAACCCACCCCCTTGTCTGTCTAGTAGGAAAGGGGGGGTGGGTCCAATGTATTAATAAAATAATATTGTTTTCTGAGTAGACTTCTTTCAAAAATAATTAAGGGAGTGTAGTGAACTTGAAAAAAAGTATAGTAGGGTTGTTTGTTTTTATGATGTTAATAACAATGAATTGTCAAACAGCTTTTGCAAATTCATATCAAGAAGAACAACATATTAGTAATCACGAAAATGACCCAACGAATTACACCAAAATAGATAATAAACAAATTGAATACGATATTGTCTATGTGGAAACTCCAATTACTAAGTATAAAACCAACCTTAGTCCGAAAGTGAAGGAAGAATTTCAAAAATATTTTTCCTATAAACTAAAAAATGAAAATATTAACCCTTCTGATATATATGTACCCACTGTACAGGAAATACAAGAGTTTGTAGATTATGCTGCCCGTAACGGTATTATTGAGAATTCACCTGCCCAAAAGGCATCTATTACAAAAGAAGTGGTTAGAGCAAGTATGAAAATAGTTGCGGCTGCAGGGAAAAACGCTGGATATAAATTAGCTGCGGAATGTCTTGATCATTCTTTACAGGATTATCCAAGCTCAGTAACTTACAGTGATGGTTCATGGCAATGTAATATTGTTAAAACAGGTACTGCATACAAAAATTTAATTACAACAGTTAAAAATACGTTACGTAATTACTCTTCTAACAGCTACAGCACTACTGGCTCTATGGTACTTAACAGTCCAACTGATTTGTTTCTAACTTAATAAGGTAAGTTATGTGGTGACTGGAAACAAAAGCAACGGGACATGGACTATTGCGATAGATATTAAAGATACGTACAATTTTGAATATCATGGTTGGATGAGTGCACCAGGTATTAGCGGAGCTGCAGCAACTGCACTAAATAACTATGGTGCGTATGCTCAGAGTATAGGAGCTGTGGTTCCGTACGGTATCAAAATCAACGCACGGGAATCGTATAGACCATAATAAAAAGTTTCAGGCATAGAACAGTACTGTTCTATGCCTGAGTAAAATAAAATTAACATAATACATATAAGAAAAGGTGGGGATATTCTCTCTGAGTTAGAAAATGACTCCTTATAGTGTAGCGGAATCAAAGTTAAATAGAGTGTAAAAGGAGTTGACCAAAATAAAGAAAGTGAAGATTGGACTTATAATACTTCTGAGTCTTATTCTGTTAATTCCCTCCTGTTTTTTCTTAATGGGGGTTATTGGTTTTGGTCCCGGGCCGGCTGATTATGCTTATGATTTGCCAGGCGGCTATTGGCTGGTTAGGAGTTCTGTACATGAAATAAGTATCACTCCAAAAGAAGGTTATGACCCACGTAATCCACCACCCATTATACCAGCCAAAGTAGTTGAAGTTGCATTTGATGATAGATACATCTTGGCGAAACGGTATGAACTAAAGCCTGACCCTAGATCCACCAATGGATATGAAATACCTGATGAGACGAAAGAAAGTTATTACATTCTAGATACTTCAGTCCCTAAAATGTATATGTGTTCTAATTTAGATGAATTTAATGAAAAAAGAAAAACTCTTAAAGTACCAGAAACTCTTAAGCTAAAAGATGTTGCATCATATAATGTCCCCACCAGGTGAAAATAATTGTCAAGCGCCAGTGACTATGTCACCTAAAAATAGTCTGTGATTATGTCACTGTAGTGGTTATTTAGGGAAATGTCTACGGCCGTGGGCAGGATTGTACCTGCAGCTTCGCCATTGTCAAGGGCAAGGGCTTTGGGTACCAAACCCGAGGTCTCCTGCCCATGGTTTAACCCCCACAATGTCTTTCTTACTATTTTACATCATGTGATAATAGAATAAATTTAAAATTTGTCGGCGGTGGTGTCGAGTTGTGCTATTCATTGAAACTGTCGAACTCCAAAAAATACCCAAAAAAGAAAAGAACTTGCACTTTAATTTAGTAAAATGCAAGTGTTTTTGGTGCAATTTCCCCGATTTGCCGGGGGCGGTGCCTGGTTCCGTCCGGCGGTAATTTTTTGTGCTCGTATACAACTTTCATGCGAGACGGTACCTGGCACCGCCTGGGTAGCCTTTCATTGAAACCACCAGACCCAAAAGGATGACCCGGAAAAGAAAAAGTACCGTCACTTTAGTTTAGTGAAGTGCCAGGCACTTTTTGGAAATCCCTGGCAGCGGTTTTCTGCCAGGGATTTCCTCGAGCATGACACTCATTACCAGGTCTCCGACCCCGGGAAAGTTCCGTCAATCTCGCCATAATGATTGCCGGAATGTTGCTTTCTGCTCTGGCAACAGCATCAGCCTTCCCAATTTTATAGGTATTTCGGGGCTCAGTTCCTTCAGCTTGTGCTTTCGGCCCGCTAACTTGCTTGTCTACACTTAAACCTTTAGGTTACCCTATCGGTTCCAAGACTAGCTACGGGCGGCTGGCTAAACCATACCCGGTGGGATTCCAACCCACTACATTCAGCGACATTGCTCAGTCGCACTACCAGGCACCTTTTGACTCAAGAGAACCGTCCCCTTGATTCAAGAGAACCGTCCCTTTGATTCGGTTGCCTCTCTGACGATCGCTGCTGCTTCATCCAGGCTATTGGCAGTGTAGATTTTGTTAATGATTTTATCCAAGACTACCACATCAGTTATTCTTTTTATTTCTGCTTGCAGGCTGCGGGATGATTCAGGGAACCTGACCTCCAGGTATTTGCAGATGGCCTCTT
>NZ_FQUY01000034.1 GCF_900129195.1 Desulforamulus putei DSM 12395 | reverse complement strand
GCTATGACGGTAGGCTTCGGGGCAGGACAAGCTGCCCGGAGGCGTGCTGTTAAGCACCTATGTAACGAAATACTTTCCGGAAAAATCCGGTAAATGGTTCGGCTAAAATCTGCGGAACGGAAGGGTGTGGGGAAAAGTGCGCAAAGAGGCTTGTCCACAAAAAACCGACATTTTGGATAAGTATATAAATGCATATTTTTATTGTCGAATGAAGTTAGTAGACATTGCTTGCGTTCTTAATGTTTCCCCTGATGCGGTAGAAAAGGGCCTTAAAAGATTTGATATGGAGGCATATAGGAAAGAACGTGAATTACGTAAGGATCAAAACAAAATCAAAAGAAAAGAAAACGATAGAGTAAGAAAACAAAAGGAAAGAGAAAAAGAACCATCCTACCATCTTATTGCCAAGCGAATACTTAATGACCAAGAGGTCTTACATATTTTAAGACTTGCTATCAAAAAATTAATCTTAAAAGAAAAGTTAAAATCAGACAAAACTTTCAATGAGCAGATAATGTGCCTCCGTTATATTCCTTGCTTTAAAAACATCTTCCATCCCATTCCACAAGTTACTTCCCCTGACGTAGAATTGATTACTCAAAGAAATATTGAAAAGATTGTTAATTATGAGATTCGTGCTATGCGATCTGACCTAGTAGGAGTTCCAGGGCCGGCCATACTAGAAATACCAGGGTATCTAAGCAGTCATGATGTTCAATCTGCTTTAATATACGCCGAATTAGCTATTAAAACAGCAGGTTATGTGCCGACCGATGCTAGCGTAACAGATGTGCAAGACGGCATTATTAAAATTATTAGCCCGACTGAATTGAAAAAGTTAAGAGACACATATCTGGATGAAAGTATCTCTATGGCAAAAGTACCTGATCAACCCGCTCTGAGTGATTTATCCTATGAGCAGAAAGTAAAAAGAATAAAATCATGGCGGTCACAGGCCAGGGCGGCAGAAAGAGATGCATCTATTTGGAATGTAGGTGGAACTGGCAAAAAAGGTAAGGGCGGAGGCACAGTCAATATTGAAGAAAGACAAAAGTTTAGTGCAGTAAACGGTTATTAGGTTAATTTAAAAAAACAACAGTGCCCTGGTCATGTTAACCGGGGTGTTTCTTTTTCTAAGAGGAATTTTGGGGTGGTGAAATATTGAAAGATTTACACCTTTTCAGAGTTGGACATATATTTTGTGGCTCCGGTGGCGGGGCTATCGGGTTTGAGCAGGCAAAACAGGAGTACCGGGGGATTGCCGGAAGATTTGTTACAGTGGCCGGCATTGACAGCGATCCGGAAGCCTGCCAGGACTTTGAGGCATTGACCTATGGCCAGGCACATAGGATGGACCTTTTTAGCTACGACGATTATTCATTATTCCACGGCAAACAGCCGCCCAAGGGATTCAAGGAAGTCATGCCGGAGGATATTTTTGAAGTATTTGAAGGCAAAGCCCCGGATACTATTTTCACCTCACCGCCATGTAAAGGGTTTAGTGGGCTGTTGTCCAAGGCGGCCGCAGCCAGTGAAAAATACCAGGCCCTCAACAGACTGACCATCAGAGGTATTACCCTGGTACTGGAAGCTTTCAAACATGATCCCGTGGGTATTATCCTGTTCGAAAATGTCCCCCTGATCACATCCCGGGGCTCGGCTTTGTTATCGGAAATCAAACTGCTATTACAGAAATATGGATATCTATTTACTGAAAGTACACACTGCTGTGGAGAAATCGGAGGGTTGGGCCAACGAAGAAAGAGATACTTATTAATCGCCCGCCACCCGGCAAAGGTGCCGTCGTTCGTTTATGAACCAGAAAAACAACCTCTCAAAACAATTGGAGACATTATTGGCCACCTACCTATGCCGGACGACCCCGCCGGTGGCCCGATGCACCGTTTGCCCAGATTGGATATGATTACATGGATTCGCCTGGCATTAATACCTGCCGGTGGTGACTGGAGGGATTTGCAGCGCATAGCACCGGAAGAATACCGATTAGCGTATATCCCCCGGGGTGGTGGTTCCTACGGGGTTCAAAAATGGGACGATGTAAGCGATACGGTTATCGGACATGCAGGAGTGAGGGGGAGTAATAGTGCTGCGATCGCAGATCCGAGAGTGGGCTATTTATTGAACCATTCCCCGCGTGAGGGTGTTTATCGGATAATGAGGTTTGAAGAACCTTCTACTACAGTAACCGGAAGTGCGAAGGTAGGAAGGTCTAATGGGGCCAGCTGCATTGCTGATCCAAGACTGCCAAACCAATCAATAAAACGCTTCAGTAATAAAATGCAGATACATTCCTTTGATTCCTCAGCTGCAACAATTACCGGTACCCCCGATGTGCAGGCCGGTGCTCCCTCAGTGGCAGATCCGAGATTGGGTTGTAGCTGCCGGAATGGCAGTTATGGAGTCCAAAATTACGATGCTCCCGCAAAGACAGTCACAGGTGCAGATATCCATTCTGGTAGCGCTGCAGTAGCTGACAAGCTGTTGCCGGACATGAGCAGCCGGCCAGATCCGCCACCTATAATTATCGCCCCCGATGGTACATGGCACCGACCCTTGACAACTTACGAGTTAGCTATGCTCCAGGGGTTACCTACCCATATGAGAGATGGCAGGCCCTTGCAGTTGGCCGGAAAATCCGACGCACGATGGAGAGAACGGATCGGCAATATGGTGCCGCCACCGACAGCCGAAGCCATTGGGGAGGTGGATTTGAAGGTTAAGTTAATGTCCATCTTTGATGCTTGGGAATTGAGCCACAGCAAGATATGGGTGGTGCCGGTTAGTATTAACCCAGATGGACAAATAGAGAACAGGGCTTAAGTAATGCTAAACTCTACTTATTAGTAATACTTAGCAAAATAGTCCTACATCATTTTAGGATAATTTGCATATGAATTTTGGTGTTTGGTTCTATTCCACCAAAATCCCATCTTAGCTATTATAAACATATATTAATGATTATCATTGAAAGGTTGATGATGCATGTCAAGAAAGGACAATGAAATTGATAAATTTTTAAGGAAAATACTAAATATGCGTGTAGAAATTACAGTTGATAAAAAAGTTGATGATGATCCTACTTATTTTTATAACCAAGCTGTTTTGCTAGAGAATAGATGCGATACTGAAGAAAACTCTTATCATCTCTAAAACCAGAGATTAATTGATCTCTAGTACCGTGTTTATCACAAAAATGGTAACCATTATGGAAGTTGTAAATCCAAAGAAAAATTGGTTCAACTGCTAGTACCCCATAATTAATTACCTCTAACATCTTTAGTGAAATACTAGCGTCTTGAAGATTAACTGTTTCATTTTGCAAGGATTGTCCTAAACTTTCACAACCCCACAACAGACCGGATTTAATAGAGTTTCCGAATAATCTACACCCTAAAGGACGAACCGTATAAATAAGACAGGAATTATCATCTTCGAGAAAAGGACAAGGCACATTTTTCAACTTTCTAATAAATCTAGTTTTTTCTCGCTTAACTCTTCTAAAGGTTGATTCTTTGGTAAAATACTCCTTTGGCATTTTCTCGATAATACTACCGTATGTATTACCAAAACGGATTAATACCTCGTATTGTTTTTCTACTGGTAACTCAACAAGGAATTGGTATATAACTAACCATTCTATTCCTGTAACAATTACAGGGCTGTATGTGCAACATTCTTTGCATCCTTTTCTGCAGTTCCAATTAGGATAAAGAGCTTGAGTTTTTTCAATAGATTCCTCTGCGGTAGAATATAAGCTGAACAGATATTCAAGATGTTCTTTCGGCATAATACCCTCCTATTAATAATAGTTAGTAATAAATTCAGCGTCAGCAAATAAATTCCTACAAAATTTATTAAAAAATTCGTATAATATACATTTCTCGAACAAAAACAGCCCGGTTAGCCGGGTTTTTGCTTTTTATAGGGGGTTTAACTCATGAAAAATTGTTCGGGAAATATTTTAGATGATTTCTTAAAGGATATTTACTCCGGCGGTGCGGCCAGAAGTACATTGGATGCTTACCGGAAGGATATAGCATATTTCGCTAAATGGTACATGGATATGTCCAGTAAAGAACCCCACCCGTGGGATATAACCAGCATCGACCTCAGAGAGTACCAGGGATACATGCAGAACATTCAGGGCCTCAAGCCCGCCACGGTCAACCGCCGCATGGCCGCCCTGGAGAAATATATCAGGTGGGCTCACGAAAAAGGATATGTTGGCCGATTACCGGTATTTCCAAAGATCGTCAGGGAGCAGAAAACACCACCTAAAGCACTGGAACGGGTGGAACAGAATCGTCTTCTCAGGGAAGCTGAACGTCGTGGAAAGACCAGGGATATTGCTTTAATCCGGCTGATGATGAGTTGTGGCCTCCGGGTGAGTGAGGCAGTTTCCATCCGCCTGGTTGACCTGGACATCGGCGAACGTCACGGAACGGTTGCTATATTAGGAAAGGGTAACAAGTACCGGGAAGTGCCGGTACCGCCGGAAGCTCGGAAAGCTATTAGGGAATGGATGGCCGAGCGAACGAAAAGGTATCCGGATAGTGACTGGCTTTTTCCAAACCGAAATGGTGGTCATATCACAGCCAGAAACGCAGAGCAGGTGATCAAGAATATAGGGAAATTTGCCGGGCTTGATATCCACCCGCATGTTTTGCGCCACACAGCGGCAACCAACATGCTACGAACCGGCGCCGACCTAGTGACGGTAGCCCAGGTGCTTGGACATGCCAATCTGAATACAACAGCAATATATACGAAACCGGATAGAAAAACAATGATGGAGGCACTGGAAAAAGGGGAGATCTAAAGAAATTAACTGCACATTTGCTAAAGAATGCGTAATAAAGGCAGGTGATTAAAAATAAATGCAACCGTCTTAAAATACCCAGGTTCAAAGTGGAGATTAGCAGACTGGATAATTAGCTATATGCCACGGCACATTACTTATCTTGAGCCGTTTTTTGGCAGCGGGGCGGTATTTTTCAAGAAGTTGCCTTCAAAGGTAGAAACGATTAACGACATAGATGGCAATGTAGTAAATCTGTTCCGGGTAATCCGTGATCAACCAGAAGAATTGGCCAGATTAATCGAATGGACGCCCTGGGCAAGAGATGAATACAGGGCAAGTTTTGATCTTACTGGTGACCCTTTAGAGGATGCCAGACGTTTTTTGGTTCGCTGCTGGCAGGCATTTGGGCAAGTAACTACAAACAGCCGCGGCGGATGGCGCCACAGTGGTACAGATAAATTTAATCGCGCTCTTGAGTTGAGGAATGTCCCGGCCAACATATTTAAAGCTGCAGAACGTCTTAAAACAGTGCAGATAGAAAATAAACCAGCTATTGAATTAATTAAGAAATACAAAGCGGAACATGTGTTGATATATGCCGACCCTCCATATGTGTGGGGAACTAGAACTTTTAGACAGCATGGGCGTGCAACATATAAACACGAAATGACTGACGCTGATCACTTGGAACTGCTTGAGGCCCTTGACCAGCACCCAGGACCAGTATTGTTAAGTGGATATGCCTGTCCTCTCTATGATGAACGGTTGCAGCATTGGGCAAAGCGAACGGTTAAGGCATATGCGGAATGCGGTCGAGCTCGGGAGGAAGTGCTTTGGATTAACCCAGTTGCCGCTAAAGATGTAATGGCACCGAGGTTATTTTAATGAACATTACAACCATGATGCGAAAGAAAGGTGATAAGCAAATGGCAATAGGCATGATTATTGATGAAGAGACCACGGAATTGCAAGGTGATTTGATTCTGCTGGTATCCGTGGATAGGGCGAACGACACGTATGACGGCAAGATCAACGCCAACGAGAACATAGACGGGTTTGATTATTTGACACTTGCAAAGGCTGTTGTTGAGCAGTGCTATAAAAATGCAGTAGACCAAGGATTGGATAGAGTATTCATCAAGCAGATGTTGGTGGATATTGTTAAGAGCCTTTAGTTATACCCGCATCAATGTTTTGCAGCAAAGGGGTGAGTTTGATACAGATACCAAGTCACCTACAATGTGCTTATTGCGTTAGAAACTATACGCATGGTGGAGAATGCAGAAACCCTAAATACGATAGCAAAGGTTGCCTTGTTTTTAAAATGGACAACAAAGGGTGTATAAGGGAAGCAGATTTACAAATAGAAATACCTTTATATTTCGATTTTCCACCATTAGGTGTATGGACTGATTACTGGTCTCTAAATGGAGTAGATACTGAAATAAAGATAACAAAGATACATGCATTAAAATGGAATTCAAATAAAGGTGGCTTAATTGTTTATTGTAGGTGTGAGTATTACGAAAACGAATTTCATGAAAACTACGCCAAACCTAAGAAAAAGCCTAATCTAAAAATAATCAAGTGATAATGTAAGTGAACAGTAGCTAAAAAATGTGAAGGAGTGAAATTAATGAATGCTTCTGCAGTATTCCAATTAATCCCGGAATATATCAATTGTCCTAAATGCGGAAATGATCAAATAGGCAATGGGGAAGGAAAACTAATCGTATCAAGGGATATGTTTATAAGATCGTGCAAGTGTGGGTTTAAAATAACGCTCGATCAAAACGGTAAAGAAATCAACATAACAAAAAATCTTTACAGACTGAATGACGATGGTGTTGCCGAATGGGTTGTGGCAGAAACCAAGCAGCAAGCGTTTGAATTTGCCGACGAAATATGGGGTGGCATCGGGAGAGATGAATACCTGAAAGAATTTCTGGAAGATAACCCAGGAGCAACGTTTGAAGACTTTATTGACTACTTTGTTGTAGAGGAGGACATGGAAAGGCTACACACATTCTTTAAGGATAACGGAGATCGAGAAACAAAAACCGTCAGAGAATGGCTCGATGAGGTAACAGAAGTCCCAAGTTACTTCGGTTGTAGCGATTATTAGTTTTAGTTGATGTACATTTCATTCAAAAAGGAGAATAAGATGGATAAAATTAGTGAATCTATTGAAGCCATGGGGACGATGAAATTAGACAAAAGTATAAGTTTGGTATACGGAAAAGATATTGATTTGGCAATAAAATCACTAAAAAAACAGGTGCCTAAGAAACCCATAGACCAGTCAACATGGAAAGCATGTCCTACATGTAACCAGGGAATAGGTGTAAACAACAAGACTCCCAACCCAAAGGCAATAGCATATTGTTTTCATTGTGGTCAAAAATTGGATTGGGATTAGTTCACATTTCACCCATAATGCGAAAACCTACATTTGCAGTGTAGGTTTTTTTATTTTTAAGATTTGACAGACCAGAAGGGGGGTGAAAAGATGAAGAGGCTTAACCCTATAACAATTATTTTTATGATTACTTTTATAGCACTTACCTGTTTTACTGGAATAACTCTGGCGGCGGAATCAACCAGCACCATGCCGGATATAAGCACCGGTCTACCCATTGTAACTTCAGAACAATTCACCGCAAAAGCCAGCCGTATAGTAGCAGCCGTATATAAAGATGCCAGAGAGATTTCACCTATGTTAACGCTTGCGGTAATTACCGTTTGCGGTATCCTGAGTATTTTTTTCCAAAAGGCGCGTCAAATGATCCTTTGGGCGGTTGTTGGCATGCTATTAATCTTATGGGGTCCTCAATTAATTTCTTTAGTGCAAAATTACGCATCCAAATAAAAGTAATAGGGGGGAAAAAATTGTTAAAGAAAAATAATAAAAAAATATTGATTGTGATGCTTTTATTGTTAACCTTCTTCGTCACAGCTGCACCTTGCTTGGCAGAGACCACCGGGCCAGATATTGCGACCGGTTTAAACAGTGTCGATGCTAAAGCGCTGGCAGATAAGCTGCTAAAAATATTTATTGGCCTCGGCGCGTTGTCAGGTGTAATTGCTACAGCGATGCTTATTATCCTTGGATTTAAGTTGAAGACTGGTAAAGAGGAAACAAGAGCAAAAACTAAAGAGCATATAATGTATGTTTTTGTGGGAATGGGCGTAGTAGCGTTATCTGTTACAATTGTCGGTTTTGCAACCTTTTTAATTAAAGGATAAGTGAAGGAGATTAAATTAAGCTATGAGGGGATACCGGGAATACCGAGTGCCATTTTCCACTAGAGAAGAAACCCCTTTTATTTTTGGGGTCACAGTCAGAGAAATGGCCTGGATAGCCAGTGGTTTTTTGATAGGGGTGTTTTTTTCTTTTATAGCCTTTTTGATAATTGGACCAAAACTTCAAAATATCATCTTATGTCTGCCAATCATAATCCCCTTTATTTTCTTAGGTTTTTATCTGGGAAAAAAAACAGTTATAAGAGGTGATTATACGGAAAGTCTGGATAAATATTTTATCAAAAAAATCCGGTACAAAATAAAACCTCACAAATATGTAAATTTCCGGAGGTTTTTTTAAATGGGAGTTGCCTTATTGCTCATTGTCCTTGGCTTTATTGTTTTAGTCATGGCAGCATCTTTGGCAATGATTTGGTACATTAGTAAAAGTAACCGTAACTCAAGACAAATTAAAAGAATGAGCTATGATAATGAAACAACGGATGAAGCATCTGAATTAAAATCAAAAAAGCCAGACAAAAAATACCGCCACATTAGCGAGCTGATAAATGTAGAAATAGTTGAACCTGGAATATACTACGTTAATGGTAAATATCTCGGGCTGGCCCGCATCGAGGGAACTAACTTCTCTATCCTGTCAGACGGTGAAAGAGATGCAAGAGAAGAGATGTTAATTTCTATTCAAAGCCAGATAAAATACCCGGTGCAATACATCACCAGCACTATTGTGACTGATACAGACAAAGAAGTGGAAAAAGTACGTATGTATGCTGAAAAGACAAACAATCAACTAGTTGCTAATTACTGTCAACTATACATTTCGGAATTAGAAAATATGAAAAATGAACGCAGGGCTATGGCAAAGGTTTCCTGGATAGTTATCAGCGGCGAGGATAAAGAAGGTGCCCCTGGCACCCCGGCCCAGAGGATTCGGGAAAGAATGGCAATATTACAGGAAGCGTTTAGGTCAAGAGCTGGTATCATTATGACTCCGTTGCTCACAACGGAAGAAGTAGTTGATACCCTTCAACAGGTAATGCTGCCAGAGAAATTGACAAAGCCTTCCGAAGTGGCAAAACTGTGTATGCACCCAATTAAATTTAATATTAAAGAAATATTCGATTCACCAGCAGCAATTTCTACTTCTACCAACACCGGCCAATAACCGGTGTTTTTATTTTTTTGGGGGTGATTAATATAAAATTCATAAAATCCTGGTTTAAATCAAATCAAGAAAAAAAACAAATAATCAAACAAGGGCAGGTAATTTCAGAGTTATCCCAGTTATTTTCCCCTGACAGAATAGATGAGTATGAGGACCATATCCGGATAGACGATATGTACTGCCGGGTGTTGGTAATAGAAACCATGCCGGAATTCATCTGTTTTGGTTGGTTCGATGAAATAACCACAATTGCAGGGGTAACAGTGTCGGTAGTTTTACAGCCTTACAGCAAAAAAGAAGCAAACGATAAGATAGCACGAGAACAAGTTGCTATCGGGGCTGATTTACGGTTAGCGGTTAAACATGGTGATACAACCCGTATAGGTGCATTGGAAGCAAAATATGCTTTTTATTACAACTTCTTAACTGATTTACAGTTGGGGAGAAACAACCTTATTGCAGCCACTATTACGATTTTTATTACTGCGTCAAGCTATCAGGAACTTCTTTATAAATGTGCATTTATAAAAGATAAACTTGGCGTAACAAAAGCAGTAACTATGTACCACAGACAATTAGATGGTTTTCTTCATATGATGCCTTTTATTAACAACATAAATGAATATCACGACGTAGATGTAGCCAACGCAGCCTGCCTGTCTCCTTTAATATCATCGGACTTTACCCATCCCTCCGGGATTTGGTTTGGCGTTAACCAAAGCGGCAGTCCGGTATTTTTGGACTTATTTATCGGTGCACCACGTTTGTTTGGTCCACATATGTTTATCTGCGGCGGTACCCGGTCAGGTAAAAGTTACACCTTAAAAGGCACAACAGCCAGGTCCATTGCCCACGGCATATATGTGGTGATTATCGACCCGGAAGGTGAGTACAAAAAAATAGTACAAGCCCTGGGCGGGGTTATTATACGCTTTAAACCTAATATGGAATGTATGTTCAATATCTTTGATATTGAACCAGAAGAAGATGAAGAAACAGGTAAAAAATATTTAGATATTGCCGGTAAAGCAGAAGATGTTTGCCACTTAATAACCTCTTTAATCGAATCACAAACCGGCGAGAAAATTTCCGCTGAAGAAAGGGCATTAGCTGCTAAAGCCGTCAGAGAGGAATACCTGTCTCGGGGAATTAACGAAGACCCGGAAAGTATTTATCAGCCCGGTGGAAAGACAACAGAAGATGGTGCTGTCCATATCGGGAAAACGTATAAAGAAATGCCAACTATCTCCAGTTTTATTGAAAGACTGAAGACTATGGGGGCTGAAAAACTGGCTATCATGCTATATCCCTTCACCCGGGACGGCGGTATGGGATACTTTGACGGTCAGAGTATTGGTAAATTCTACGACAACCAATTGGTAGTCTTTGATGTATCAGGATTAAAGACCGAATTTCAGCGCATGTATGCCATGTTTGTGATGACCTCCTGGGCCTGGGAAAAGTTTGTTAAAAAAGACAGGAGTAAAAGAAAAAGACTCTTGGTTGATGAGGCCTGGCTAATGATGCGTCATGCCGATACCGCCAAGTTCCTGTCAGACCTGGCCCGCCGGGGAGCAAAATATAATACCTCACTGATGCTGGCTTCCCAAAGTTTCCGGGAATTTACCAGCGAAGAAGGAAAGGTAATTTTGGCTCAATGCAACACAAAGTTCTTCCTGAAAATGCACCCGAATGACGCAAAGAGTCTTACCGAGATATTTCACTTGCCGGCAGAAACAATAAAACGTATCGAAAGTTTCAGACAAGGGGAAGGAATTCTGCAGGCTAATATGGAGAGTGCTATTGTCAGATTTAGAGGATTACCTTTTGAAGAAAACTTTTTGAGATCTGATCCGGAAGCAGTTATAACTACTGCCGGGTAGGAAGGAGACGTCGGTAAAGTGATATCTTACGCCAACATCCTGAGGCATGCCATTAAGGCATCCGGCAAAACATTGCAGGAAATTTCAGAAGAATGCCGAAAAAGAGGGATATCTATAAGTAACAGCTACCTATCTCGCTTGCAGAATGGTTTCAAAAACCCGCCAAGGGAACAAATCAACAACGTACTAGCTCAAGTTCTCGGTGTTGACAGCGAGATTTTAAATGCCGCCGGCGCTGCTCAAAAAATCAAAAAAGCATACCCAAACCTAAAAATTAAACATAAAAAAAGGAGAGTGATTTGTTGAAGTGAAAAGGCTTGCCGTTGGATTATGTTTGGCCCTGGCCCTGAATTTTTCAGGTCTCCAATACAGTCATGCGGCATCTTCGCCGGAGTTTTATACCCTGGCAGAATATACTTTGCCACAAACAGAAGAAGCAGGTGGACAAGCTAATATTATACTTTCCGCAAAGCTGATAAACAACAAGGTTGTTAATCCGGGTGAAATATTTTCATACAATAAAACCGTAGGCCCGAGAACAATATCCAGAGGGTTTACTTATGGCTCGTCGGTAGCCTGGACAGGCCGGGGCTATCAATTGGTTCCCGATGTAGGAGGCGGTGTATGCCGTACTGCAACGGTGTTGCACCAAGCGGTTAAAAAAGCCGGCTTAACGCCGATAGAACGGCATAATCATTCCCTTGAAGTACCCTATGCCAAGCAGGGCGAAGATGCGGCCGTATGGTATGGAAAATGGGACTATAAATTCAAAAATACCCTGCCTTATCCGGTAAAAATTGTGGCCTATGCCGATTCAGAAAAGGTTGAGGTTAAAATCGAAGCATACTCGCCGGTTAAGGTTCAACTAAATGAACAGTTATTTAACAACAAAGCAGCACTCTTCTTTAAAGAAGGGACAACAATGATTTTCTGGCAGGACGCCAAAGATTTACTTAATTTGACGGCCGCAACAGACCCCCTGGGAACAGTCACTTTTGAAATACCGACAGAAAAAGAGGAAAACAAAAAATATCTTAAATTTGCAAATAACAGCAGTACGGCTATTCTTTCTGTAGTTTCCGGAGAAGCAACAGAAGAAACATTATTAAAGTTGCCGGCTGCAACAGAGGTAAAAGACGGGAATATGTATATTCCCCTGCGGACGGTATGTGAAGTAATGAATTATGATATTGCTTACAACGAACAAACTAACAAGTTGATTATCACTCAAAAAGGCGGTGAAGGAATTCAAAACTAAAATAATAGACCCTGTTCACGAGCTCATATTCTTGACTGCAGTCACTTCACTGCCGGTATTGGCGTTAATAATATTCTTAGCCAGGTGATCTTCAATTAAGAAGAAGGGGGGATTTTATAATGATGGCCCCGGCTCATATGGCGGCGGCGGGTTTAATTGCCCACGCCGCCTTCGGTTTGCCACCGTTAGCCACAGGTATTGCTGTTATAGCATCACTAATACCTGATATAGATACTCCTAGAAGTACCGTAGGTAGGTTGGTTCCTTTTGTAAGCTACCCATTATCTCTAGCCGGCCACCGTTCCATAACCCACTCCCTGGCAGGGGCTGTATTGCTGGCCATCCCGGTACTAATTGCACAGGAATATGCAAGCATGAATTTGCTGTTTCCTTTCTTGATAGGGTACCTGTCGCACCTGCTGTTAGACCTATTAACGCCCCAGGGGTGCCCGTTGCTGTGGCCACTGCCACTGCATATTAAAATCCCGCTGGTTGCAACGGGCGGGATACTTGAAATAATCATCACTGCCGCACTGGTTGTGTTTACAGTGAGCTTCGGAGCGTGGTAGACTTATGCATCCAACCATGTTTACTCTCAACCAGTGGCAGGTTATGATGTTCTGGTACGCTACCCTGACAACTATATGCGGTGGAATACTTCTTATGACAATAGTTAAGTCAGGGTATAAATACATGACATCAGCACTAAACCCCGGCATTAGGGTGTCGTTTATTGAAGACGTGCAGAGGATGTTTATAGCTATGCTGTTAATTGCTATGGTACCGGTATTTATCACGGTGTTGTCAGGCATAAATGATGGCTTTGTCTGGATCTGCGGCAAGCTGGTAAATTATTTCGTTGATAACCCGGGAACTAAGGAACCAGTTCTAAAAGAAGCAGCAGGCATGTTTGAAGCGGTAATTGCGGCACCTTTTAACGGGGTTATAAAGATTTTTAACGGGATATTTAATTTAAAAAGTATTGATAACTTGATTTTTAACGGAGCTACTAAAGTTTTTGGCGATAAGTTATTTGGTACAATTAACACCGGCAATGTTTTAGCTAATGCTGTGATTAACTCCTCGCTGGTAGGATTCGATATTTATTTCAACGCAGTATACACCATCCGCAAGTGGGTGATTACAGCTAATATAGTTGTCACTCCTATTATAGTCTGGGTATGGGTTTTTACTGCTCAACGTCAGGTGTTGGAAATCTGGGTAGCCGAAATAATCCAGACAATTTTCCTACAGTCTGCTCACGCCCTTTCCATTGGCATATTTATGAGTATAGCCGGGGCAACGGGCAGTGCCTTAAACATAAGCGGGCCTCTGGATACAAGTCTATTTGCCAGTGGGTTAATAAAAATTGGAGTATTTTTTGCCGGGTTTGCCGGTTCCATCTGTGTCGGTGTTGTTATTGTTATGGGTATAAGATTGATCTTGGCCAGCACAGAAAAAGAGCGAGAAGAAGCAAAATCAGGTTTAACCAAAGCCTTTATCGGGCTAATTATCTTAGGTTTATGCGTAGTTATCGCTTCTTTCCTGGCAACACTGTTTTCGGGCAGCTGGGGGGTGAAGTAGAAGGTGAGTAATAAAAAGAAAAAGGTTTTAGTTTCCATTCTTCTTGTTATATTACTGCTTCTATTAATTACTTCAAGCGCATTTGCGGCCGGCACAACAGAAAATGATTCAGACAAAGAAGATTCAGGCGGCATAACTGTTTGGGAAACCTTTTTTATGCTGCTGACTGTAATTCCGGTCAGTAAAATGCTAAGCTCAATCTTTATGAAACTGGTGGCCCGGGTTGGTACGGTGGATGAGGACAAGTGGGCCATGATTGGACTTGGCGCCATCGGTGCCACCATTGGTTTGATGAGGAAAGGAGGTACCACAGCTCTCGGAAAAGGTGGTTTTGGTGGTTTTTCGGGGGCTTCTGATGGAGGCGGGTCAGAAGGTTCGAGAGGGTCAGGAGGTTCGAGAGGGTCAGGAGGTTCGAGAGGTTCTGGCGGAGGTTATACAGGCTCGCCCGGGTCTACGCAGCCTTCCGTTCAACCTGGTTCTGTTGAAGCAAACACAACAAGCCAGCCATCAAATATTCCGGGAGTATCCTTAACGTCTTTTCCTCCATCTTCTAACACTAGTAATACTGGAAATACAGCCAATGCGACAGCAGGTCAAACGGGCAACCAAAATACACCGCCAGCACAGCAAAATAACGATATTCCGGAAGTAGGCCAGCGAGGTCTTAATGATATACTTAAAATTTCCGGACAAACTGGTTCTACAGCAGCTGGTGTAATGGCTAAGGTTGGTGCAGCTTCAGCTTTTGCTGTGCCGGAAGTAGCCCCGGTTACGGCCGGCATTTATGCTGCTACAGCTAAAGGAATTGCCGGAACAACATCAGCAGCTGGTCACTTGGCCAGGGAAGTGTTGGCTAGGAACAAACAAAACAACCAATCCTGGGGTAAAAGCCTGATGCAGATTACAGGAACTAATAACATGGTAACAGCTGTTACAAAAGCAGGTACAGCTATAGCTTTGTCACCCTTTGGCAGCCGAGTAGCCAGTTTTGGAACCAGCATGCTGGATAAAGTTTCCAAAAGACCGGCGATACTGTCCAGAGGGTAAGGAATGAATTAATTTCTTTGGCAGCAAACAAAGCAAACGTAGCGAATAAGACAGTAGAAAAAGTATTAACTGCAATCTTTGAAAGCATTCAAGAAGCCCTTAAAAAGGGAGAAAAAATTCAATTAACCGGTTTCGGTACCTTTGAGGCTAAACCTCGGAAAGCCAGAGAAGGACGCAACCCGCAAACAGGCGAGGTTATACAAATACCGGCGACTATAGTGCCGGTATTTAAGCCTGGAAAGGTTTTAAAGGATGCCGTTGTTAATTTGTCCGTATCCGTATAAGTAGTAATGCGTTATAGCCCGGCTCATTGTAGCCGGGTTTTTGCCTTTTAAAGAGGTGATACATAGTGCTGAAATATATCCTACATAGACCAAACGAAAGAGAAAAAACAGGTTGGTGTAAAAAATGAACACCGACCAACTGGAGAAAGAAGCGTTAAAATATGGTAAAGGGTTGGGGAAATTAACATTCAGGTTGTTATTTAAACTGATCAAGCCTTTTTTGCCGATAATTCTTATTATAATTCTGATCTTTTTTATGCTTTTAGCACTTATAGCAGGTGTATATTCTGCCTTCCCTAACACAAGTGGAGATAATAAAAAATCTCCCATTTTGGCCGGGGTGTTTGAAGACAAAGCAAAAGACAAGGAATTAAGAGACAGATATTATAAGCTCTGCGACAAATACAACGTTATAGACACCTGGGCAGTCAATGACGATCCCATTGGCCCGGAGGACGGCAGTATTTATGAAGCATCAAGCGATCGCCCTTTTTATCCTGGTACAAAAGGGGAATATGTGGGTGAGCTTGTAGATTCTAATGGTCAAGATAAAAGACTAAAACTTCTCTGGGGTCAAGTACATGCGGCAACTCTGTACAACACATATGCTAACAGCCTGTCGCAAATTACCGCACAACTACAGGAAAAAACAGCAAAGGATTTACACCCGTACTTTTACTATAAAAAATCAAAGGTTATCACCACTACCACAGAAGATGAAGGCAATACAGAAACCACTGTCAGTATTGTCTATCTGCTGGTTGAAGCATATACCATCCAGGGGCATTACCAATACCATTACCGGTGGAAAACATATCACTACGAAAAAAGCAGTGTTACCCTGGAAGAATTAACGGATATTAAACAAGTACTTCCCAACAGATGGCAGAGGCTAGAAAACTGGATAAAGGATGAATATAAACTTAATGACAAGCCGGAGGATTTAGCCCTTGCCCGTACAGCGGTTTGGGAAGCCGGCCAGGGGTTTGATGCCCGCACAGAGTGGCTTAATTGGCTTTTAAATAACCATCTTTCCGGTCAATATATTTCTCAAGCTATGATACCGCCGGAATTGATACCTATGTTCAAGGAAGCCGAAGAAAAATTCGGTATTCCCTGGTGGTTTTTAGCAGCCGTGGCATACAAAGAATCATCCTTTAACCCGCAAGCAGAAAATAAAGCTACCGGTTGCTACGGGTTAATGCAAATTGCACCGGACAACTGGCCGGTATACGCCAGAAGATTAGGGTTTGATCCTGATTTAGATAAAGACAACCCCCGGTCTCAGATATTTGTCGGAGCTTACATGTTAAAGGAAATGGGTCTTAAAAACATAAATTGGAACGGCGAATGGAAGGAACAAACCCTGGATGTGTTGGCCTTTTACGGCGGTTTCAGGGGAAAAGACGCCAGAGAAAGATGCCGGGAAGAATATGCGTCAAAAATATGGGAATTTGCTGAGATGTTTCGAGTTGGCGGCGTTAGATGGCCGACACCTGGTTATACAACTATTACATCATCATTTGGTTGGAGAGATCACCCGATTACAGGTAAAAGAACGTTTCACGAAGGTATTGACATCGGGGCGCCGGAGGGAGCAACGGTAATTTCTGCTTCAAAAGGACAAGTTACTTTTGCCGGCTGGGATAAACCTAATAACCATAAGAAGGGTTACGGGTTATATATTACCATCAGAGACGAAAACCACCTGTATCTTTACGGACACCTTAGTGCCATATATGTAAAAACAGGGGATCAAGTAAATGTTGGAGATATAATAGGTGCTGTTGGCAATACGGGGTCTTCAACAGCAGCACACCTGCATTTTGAGGTAAGAGGATTATCATTAGGCGGAGGGTCAGGACAGCCTATTGATCCGTTGCTGGTATTAAGAAATGCAGAAAATAATTAAGAAAGGAGTATTTTGTTGAGTATGCTAAATAAAAAAGCAAAAATAGTGAAGGCAGGTCTAACTCACACCCCACGTTTATTGGGTTCGCATGTATTTGCCTGCGCTGCCACAGGGTCAGGGATGAGTTACACAGCTAAATATATTGCAGCCAGGTCTATTGCCAACGGTATGTATACGGTAATCATCGACCCGGAAAGTGAGTATAGGAAAATTAATAAGTAATTCACGATGTCGCGTGTAAAACCTCGCTCCTATTTGGGGCTTTTGGTGCGCATTAATAATAACACACTCATATAACCGCCTTTAGCGGTTTTCTTTTTTTAGAGGTGAATTTTTATGAAAATACTGCTGGCCACCGGTTTGGCAGATATTGATGAAAGTCTTCGAGAAATATTCCATAAAAACAGCACAGACGATAGCGAAATAGCACAAATGGTTAATAGTTTTGTACAAAAAAACGTAAATAACGGTGATAATTACTTCTTCCTGCATCAGGAAGCCATTCTACTAGGTTGTCTTTTATCCTTTTCAAGGGCCTGCCCACAAGAAAGCCAAACAGCGATCAAAGATCTCTTAGCTTTTTGCAGTAAAGAACAACTGGAAGAAAAGTTTACTAAAGCCTATCAAGCAGGGAAGATCAATTATACTGTTTATGATTTATGGAAAATGGTTTCTTCCAGTAAGGTATTTGATTGTACCGTTATGGGGCTTTGGTCAAAAATAGTATAGAATTAGTTTTAAAAGAATAACCGCCATGATGACGGTTATTCTTTTAAAACGGAATTTCAAGACTTGGGCATAATTACCATGTTAGTATCTTTTCTATTAGGATTAATAGGGGTAATAGGAAAAATTACAGTTCTTATATGGCTAAGCCAGTTATTGTGGTTTGCAGTAACAATATATATCATAATTACCTACCGCCAAAGAGAAGAAAAACTTCAGCAAAATGGAAGATTAACCACCCTTGAAAGGGTGGTTTTATTTTGAGGTGAATTATTATGCGCATTCTTCTTGCAGCTGGTGCCTCGGAAAATGTTGACGTTAACGAGGGACTTAGAAAAATACTACAACAAAATAATCTTGAAGTGGCAGGAGACTGTTACAGCGCAGATGTATTAGTAAATGTTGCCCAACAATTAAGCGCTGATACCGTCATTATATCTATCCTCTTAGGCGACCAAGATATTCTGGTGGGGGTAATTAAAACCCTGCGGGAAAGAGGAATTAGGATTATTGTTCTCCCGGGTGATATCGAACATGAAGAAACCCGGCAGTTTGTTGCAAAGATTATTCCATTCGGGGTGTATGATCTGGTTTTTGATGAAGTAAAACCAGAAATGATTCTACAAAGACTTCATAACCCGGCTGCGCTAGGGGATATACCTGAGTTTTTGGTTAATGCAGCTATGGCAAAACAAAAATTAAGCATGGAAATATCAGCTCATGCGGAGAAGGTTGTTGCGGAAGCAGAAATAATAAAACAAAAGGATAAATCAAACGGGCGAAAATTAAATCTTTTTAACTTCATAAATCTTAATAATAAAATAAAAAATGAAAAGCTGGATAATAAAAATAAAACAAGCTGGCATGAAAGATTTATAAACCCCAAAAAAACAGATGAAAAAATTAACGAAAACATAGAAACAACGACTATAAAAACTAAAGAAACAGTTGATTCTCCCAAACTTAAAACGACTGATAAAATTCCAACAACAGTTCTTGGTTTAGGAAACCAAAACCTCAACGAATGGTTTAAAAACACCTTTTCGCACACAGCGGAAATTGTTTTAGCTGCCTCATCTCCCGAGGAATTTCGGACAGCAGTACAGGAAAACCAACCGGACATTGCTGTTATAATGCGGGCCGGGCCAACCGGCGGGCTTCCTTATGCTGATGAATTGGCTGTTTTTTCCTGCCAATATACCCGGTACGTCATATTCATCGCCGGGGAGCTGGATGATGAAGGCAAAATAATGGCTGAGACAGTAAAAAAAGCCGGCGGCAAGGTGCTGTCCTGTCCGCCGGGGGAAACCATATCAGGGGAAGAGTTGGTACTGCTCATCCAGAACACCATTAATGAGACAATCTATGAAGATGAGCAGGAAGAAGAAATTATATACGGCAATGAAAAAACCCGTGGTTCCGCAGAAAATTTTCTGCAAAGCATATCCCAGGTGACGGATATATTAAAAAAAGCCGTACCCCGCAGGACAGAAACAGAGGAATTGCCCATCAATACCGCCCGTATTCCAAAACACCCATCTGCTATTACAGCAGGGGGTGTTTTGCTTATAGTAAGCCCCTGGCGGCCGGGCCTGGCGGGAAGAATAGCGGCCAGTGCCGCCAAAATATTCAGCGAAGGAGGGGGTGAAACTGCTGTCATCTGTGCATCAGGACGCAGTACCGCCGCGTCCTGGCTTGGCGTGACAGATGAAGAACTCATCTTATCAGACTGGCGGGTGCCGGGCAGTCAGATCCCGGTTGATAGGGGAAATATAAAAATCTGGGCCG
This sequence comes from Desulforamulus putei DSM 12395, assembly GCF_900129195.1. Classification (GTDB taxonomy): domain Bacteria; phylum Bacillota; class Desulfotomaculia; order Desulfotomaculales; family Desulfotomaculaceae; genus Desulfotomaculum; species Desulfotomaculum putei. The sequence goes on along the minus strand of NZ_FQUY01000034.1, from coordinate 1,272 downwards.
TTGACCCGGCCAAGTCCCTGCACATGAACATAAAAGAAGACCTGCCGTATATCCTGAAGGAAGCCAGAAATAAAGCCAATTACACTGTCATTGACTTCGGGGAGGACATAGACCTGGCCCAATCCTATATCCATCAAAAGGAGGCTGTGCTTCTCTGCGTGGTTCCCGGCAGTGACCCGGTGGAACAGAAAACGTCTTTAATCTGGCTAAAGAGAACACTGGGGAAAAAAGACAATATTGTCATTGGTTTTGACCTGCGTGAACAGGGACGAATACCGGAGGGTGTTTCAAGCAAACTTACCATCACAACCAGTCCGGAAGAAGCCCTGCAGAACGCCTTAAAGAAAAACCTGGATCAATATATCTGGAATGAGGTGATAAGTTGAAAAAACTAAAAAAATACCTCCATATCGTGCTGGCTGTGGCTTTAGCTGCAGGAGCTGGGTTGTCTGCCTGGTACTTTATCAATAGCAATACCCCGACACAAAAAGTAGTAATAACACAAGGGAAATTACCCTCTGGCACCATTCTTAACAGTTCAAATATCAGTACCAAACTGGTATCTAAATCAGCTATACCGCCGGGAGCTATTACCAACCCGGATGAAGTAATAGGCAAAACTCTGAACATCCCGGTTCTGAGTAATGAAATCCTGCAAAAAGACCATGTGGCAGCAGGCATAGGCAGTTTGGCGGCAAGACTGGCATCTGTTGCCCCGGGTAAAGTGGCCGTAGACCTGCCCCAGGAAACCGCCCAGGGTCTAAAGGGGTTGGAAGTGGGCGATAAAGTTAATGTTTACGGGGAAATAGGAGTTTCCACCGGCGACGGTAAGGCTGCAACCATGGTAGAAAAAGTCGCCAGCAATGCCATTGTTCTTTTTGCTCCAACCAACCAAGATATGCGCCCTGATAAAAGCGGCGCTATCATCATAGCTTGTGACCCTTCGGAAGAACAGAAAATCGCCCAGGTATTAACAGGGGGTAAAAAAGTAACTCTGTTCCTCCAGCAGGAGGTGAAGTAGAGGATGTTCTTAGGACTTGCTAATATATTTAACCTTTTTAAATTTAAAAAGAAAAAAGAAGTAGAAGAAGCCCCTGTTTTATGGGGTGCAGCGGTTCCCAAACTGCAGGAATATCAAGAAGAATTAGTAACTTTATATAACATCCCTGTAAGCCCACAGGCTATTCCTGGGCGGGGGAAAATATGGGTGGTGCAGTCGCCGGAAGGCGGGGACGGTTCCACCACGGTAGCCACCAACCTGGCAGCACTGCT
>NZ_FQUY01000032.1 GCF_900129195.1 Desulforamulus putei DSM 12395 | reverse complement strand
CGACCGGTACTAATCGATCGAGGTCTTGACCTGGAGCAGCCGTCAGCTGTCAGCCATCCGCTGTCAGCACGGTTAAAATATATACGACGATGTTACTTGAAGCTGTTCAGTTTTGAGGGAACACAAAAAGTTTGCTAAAGGGAAGACCAAAAAGCCAACGGCCAACGGCTAATGGCCAAAGGCCGATTCCAAAGAATTACCCAAAAGCATAAAGTTTCTGGTGGCGATACCGGAGGGGGTACACCTGTTCCCATCCCGAACACAGCAGTTAAGTCCTCCAGGGCCGATGGTACTTGGGGCTCACGCCCCTGGGAGAGTAGGTCGCCGCCAGAATAATTTTTAGCACCCGTAGTCAATGGACTGCGGGTGTTGTTTTTTTATGATTAAGGGCTTTTTTGAAGACTGGGCTGAAAAATATTAAAGGGATATTTTGTTAATAATTATGACAGAAAAATTTTAAAGTTTTTCATTTTTGTTAAAAGGATTTAATAAATATATATCGAATCATTAAATGTGAAAACGTTACCATACCGAAAAAGCCTGTAAATGCTAATAAATCTATAATGAAAGTGATAACGTTACCAGTTCGGAGGTGGATGATGGCCACCATCAAGGATGTAGCAAAATTAGCAGGAGTCTCTGTTTACACGGTTTCCCGGGTGCTCAATACTAGCGGTTATGTTGAAAAAACCACTGAGGAAAGAGTCATAGCTGCCATTAAGCAGCTTAATTATAAGCCTAGCCAAATAGCCAGGGGGTTGGTCAGTAAAAAGACGAAAACCTTTGGCTTAGTACTTCCTGATATAACGAATCCCTTCTTTCCCGAGGTAGCTCGAGGTGCCGAAGATGAAGCTAGGCGTCATGGCTATAACATTATTCTTTGCAACTCAGACTGGGATATCCAAAAAGAAAAAATGTACTTGGGCATCCTGCAAGAAAAATGTGTGGACGGGATCATTCTTGTAGGATCCCGGCTCAACGAAGATTATTTAGGAAAAATAATGTCGGTTTTAGCAACACCCTTTGTACTTTTAGACAGGACCAGCACTTTAGATGTTCATTCAATAAGCACAAATAACGTCTTGGGGTCGTATTTAGCAACGAAACATTTAATTGAACAGGGATATCAAAATATCGCACATATTGCTGGTCCGCCGCTATCTCCAACTGCCCAGCAGAGATTGATTGGTTATAAAAATGCATTGGCAGAACACAATATTCCTCTTGATCTGGTTCTCGTTGTAGAGGGGGACTACCGGATATCAGGTGGCGCTTTGGCGATGAAACGGCTCCTGCATTTAAAGAAAGTACCTGATGCAGTTTTTTGCGCCAACGATTTGATGGCTATAGGTGCTTTAGAGGTTCTTCAGGAGGCCGGGGTTAAAGTGCCCGATCAAGTGGCACTGGTAGGGTACGACGGTATCAATTTAAGCAAATATGTATATCCAAGAATATCAACTATTATTCAGCCCACTTATAAAATGGGAAGCACAGCAGTTCAGCTAATCCTGGAGACCTTGAACAAAGGTACGCAGACAATCTTTAAACACATTGAATTGGAGCCTGTTTTAGCAGTACGAGAATCATCATTAAAGAAATAATTCTGCCATTTAACATTTGTTATATGTTATATGATTTTAGAAATTTACGGTGTTTTGCAATTTAGGACAAGGGAGTGTAGCTATTTTGAGTATCGTGGTAATTGGTAGTTTAAACATGGATCTGGTGGTGAATGTAGAGGACTTTCCCAAGCAGGGAGAGACTGTTTTGGCTTCTGATACTTTATTTGTACCCGGAGGGAAAGGCGCCAATCAGGCACTGGCCATCAGCCTTTTAGGTGGACAGGTTTCTATGATCGGACGGGTTGGACAAGATGCCTTTGGGCGGGCATTGAAGGAAAATTTACAGAAAAATAACGTCGATGTGACCTATACATACATAGATGAAAGAAGAAACTCAGGCCTAGCTTTTATAAGTGTGGGTAAGAACGGTGACAACCGGATTATTGTTTCCCCGGGAGCTAATTCTTTGCTTTCTCCTGAGGATATAGAGGCTCTTGAAGAAGTGATTGCAAAGGCTAAAGGTGTTGTACTGCAGCTGGAAATTCCACTAGCAACCGTGGAGAGGGCTGTGGAGATTGCAAGTAAACACAATGTTAAGGTCTTTTTGGATCCGGCTCCGGCCCAGGTTCTTTCTCGCAGTCTGTTGTCCAAAGTAGATTTTATTTTCCCCAATGAAAATGAAGCAATGGAATTAACAGGAGTAGAAATATATGATTTAGAAACCGCTAAAACAGCGGCCGCAAAGCTCCTGGAGATGGGTTGTCAACAAGTGCTTTTAAAGCTGGGAGCCAAGGGTGTTTTGTTTGCCAGAGAAAACTATTATCATCATTTTCCCGGTTTTGAGGTAGAGGTCGTGGATACAACTGCAGCTGGAGATGCCTTTTGTGCCGGTTTTGTACTCTCCTACCTCGAGCATCAGGAACTAGCCGGGGCTATCACCTATGCCAATGCGGCGGGGGCACTGACGTCTACCAGATTAGGAGCCCAGTCGTCCCTTCCAACGAGGGAGGAGGTGTTGAATCTACTCGATAAATGCAAAAAAAGAGTGGTTCTAAAATGAAGATATTTTGAGGAGGATCGTAATGAAAAAGAATTTCAAACTCTTAGCGTTATGTCTATCGCTGGTTATGCTGCTTGGTTTGATAGCTGGTTGCGGCGGTGGACAGGAACCAGCCAAGGACTCTAAAGAAGGTACAAAAGAAGGTACAAAGGATGCTAAAAAGTTTAAAGTTGCCTACGTAATTTCCAACAACCTAGGCGATAAGTCTTTCTTTGATTCCGGTTATGCCGGATTAGAAAGAGCCAAAGCTGAATTAGGTATTGAGTACAAAGTAATCCAATCTCCCAATAGTGCTGACTGGGAACCCAATTTGAAGGCTGCCGCAGAAGAAGATTATGACCTGATTATTGCTGCTGCTTCCCAGATGCACGATGCGGTTAAAAATGTTGCTCCCCAGTTTCCCGACAAAAAATTTGTTTATATTGATGATGTTGTGGAAGGTAATAACGTAGCTTCCATTACCTTTGCTCAGAACGAGGGTTCCTTCCTGGCCGGTGCATTGGCCGCTTTAATGACCACTCATACAGAACTTCCTGGCATGAATAAAGAAAAAATTATCGGTTGGGTCGGCGGTGCTGATATTGCTGTACTGCATGACTTCTTAATTGGTTACGAACAAGGTGCTAAATACGTAGATCCAGAAACCAAGGTACTTTCGTCCTTTGCTGGATCCTTCAGCGACCCTGCAAAAGGTAAGGAGTTAACCTTAGCTCAGTATAGTCAGGGTGCCGATATTGTCATGAACGTGGCTTCTGCTACCGGTGTTGGCATCCTGGAAGCAGCTAAAGACGCCGGTAAATACGCCATTGGGGTGGACTCCGACCAGGATGGTATTTACCCTGGACACATACTGTCCAGTATGTTAAAGCGTGTTGACAATGCCTGCTTTGATCAAATCAAACTGGCAATGGAAAACAAATGGAAGAGTGGACATTTTGAGTATGGTCTTAAAAATAAAGGCGTTGGCTTAACTGAAATGACTGTTATGGGTGATAAGATTCCCCAAGAGGTAAGAAACAAATTAAAAGACATTGAAGCTAAAATTTCATCCGGAGAAATTGTAGTTAAGCACTACGAAAACTTTGGTGTTAAGAAGTAATTACTGGCGAAGGGGCGTGTGAAACGCGCCCCTTCCCACCTGATAGGAGGCAGAACATGCCACAGTCAGAAATTTTGCTAAAAATGCAAGGCATAAGCAAGAGTTTTGGACCCGTTAAGGCAAACGATAATATTAATTTTGAAGTAAAAAAAGGTGAGATTCATGCACTGATCGGTGAAAACGGAGCCGGCAAGACCACTTTGATGAAAATCTTGTTTGGCCTTCACAAGCCCGACAGCGGCACCATATATTTTGCTGGCGACAGATTGGACCTAACCGGACCTAAAGATGCCATGGCAAAGGGAATTGGGATGGTACACCAGCATTTTATGCTGATCCCTTCGTTGACTGTAACTGAAAATATTGTGTTGGGCAGTGAACCCAAAAAAAATCTTTTTTTTGATATTAAAGCCGCAGAAGAACAGGTTATACGTATATCCAATGAATACGGTTTGAAAGTAGACCCGAAAGCTCGCATTAGGGACTGTTCGGTGGGAATACAACAACGGGTGGAAATTATCAAGGCTTTATCCAGGGGTGCAGAACTTTTAATTTTAGATGAACCTACAGCTGTGTTAACTCCCCAGGAAACCAGGGATTTGTTTGTTGTATTACGGCAAATGGTTAAGCAAGGTATGACCATTATATTTATATCCCACAAGTTGAAAGAAGTTCTGGAAATCTCCCAACGAATTACCGTGATGCGGGCTGGCAAAGTGGTGGGTGTGGTTGAAACTGGGGCAACCAGCGAGGAGCAACTGGCTTCTTTAATGGTCGGTCGGCAAGTTCTCTTAAGAGTGGAAAAAAGACTGTCTTCTCCTGGAAGAAACATCCTGGAAGTAAAGAAGCTTTGGGTATCGGACCAGCGAGGACTTCCGGCTGTTCGTGGGGTATCCTTTAATGTTCGTGCAGGAGAAATCCTTGGCGTTGCTGGTGTGGAAGGAAACGGTCAGACGGAATTAGTTGAAGCAATTTGTGGTTTAAGGCATATAGAATCAGGGCAGGTCTTAAAAGATGGAAATGAACTAGCTGGTAAGAGTGTGAGAGAGATTCGCAAGCTGGGTGTCGCTCACATTCCAGAAGACCGGTTTACCAGTGGTCTTTGCGGGGAAGCCAGCATTTTGGAAAACCTGATTGGCGGCCTACATTTGGATACCCCTTTTTCAAGTAAGGGAGTCTTAAATAAAAAAGAAATCCAGGAATTTGTTGAAAAAGCAGTAGAGGATTATGGGATAAAAGTAGGCTCCGTCCATGACCCCGTTAAATCGTTGTCAGGAGGTAATGCCCAAAAGGTGGTCATCGCCAGGGAGTTGGCTTCCGATGCAAACCTTATTGTAGCTGCCCAGCCAACCCGGGGTGTAGATATTGGGGCCATTGAGTTCATTCACCGCTTAATTGTCCAAAAAAGAGATGAAGGCAAAGGGATATTGCTTATTTCCGCAGACTTGCAGGAAGTACTTTCATTAAGTGACCGACTAATCGTGCTGTATGAGGGGCAGATCGTAGCCGAGCTGGTTACCCGACAAACCACTGAGGAAGAAGTGGGCCTGTACATGACCGGAGGAAAACGAATGGTAGTTGAAGGGGGAGAGGGCGTGTGAAGAGGTTATCTCAAATCTTTGGCTGCAACCTTTTACGTCCTATGCTCGCCATTGGTATTGCTATGCTGATAGGAACTTTTATTATTTTGTTATCCAATCAGGACCCTTTGTTTGCCTACAGCAAAATGTTTAAGGGGGCCTTTGGGGGTTTTTCTCGGATTACAGAGTCCATAGAACGTTCTATTCCCATCGTCTTAACCGGTCTGGCTACTGCGGTGGCTTTTCGAACCGGCGTTTTTAATGCAGGTGTTGAGGGGTCCCTCTACCTAGGAGCCTTTGCTGCTTTTATTGTAGGGCATTATGTTGTGGCACCCAGCATCATTCATGTACCCTTGACACTGGCCGTCGCTGCCCTGGTAGGGGCCGCTTGGGCCTTTATTCCAGGATATACCAAGGCCATGTACAAAGTGGATGAGACGGTAACAACCATACTTTTGAACTATGTAGCAATCCTATTCACAGCCTATTTAGTTGCTATCCCCTTTAAAGATATGACAGCCGGAAGCCAGCAAACACCACTGATTCTGGATACCGCTCATTTGTACAGGTTTTTACCTCCTTCCAGGGTCCATATCGGTATTTTTATAGCCATTTTCCTGGCTATCTTCCTTTACTGGCTCTTTAGGCGAACTATCTGGGGTTATAATTTTAATATGACCGGCATGAATCCTCACTATGCCAATTATATTGGCATTAACGTAGAGCGCACGATGATAAACTCCATGTTAATCAGCGGTGCCATCGGTGGTATAGCCGGCGCTGTACAAATAATGGGAATTTTACACCGTTTTATTGACCAGTTTTCACCCGGTTATGGTTTCGAAGGTATTACTGTTTCTCTATTAGCCCGCAACCATCCTCTAGGTATTCTGGCGGCTGGATTTTTCTACGGCGCCTTGCAAACCGGTGCCACCTATATGGACCGGACAACAGAGGTTCCGAAGGAACTGATTACGTCTTTGGTAGCTATCATTATCTTCTTTGTCACTGCGGAGGGCTTGTTCACTTACACCAAACAAAACGGTGCTTTCCGCAAAAAACTTGAAAATATACCTGGCGTGAGGAAGCTGTTGCAAGAGGGGGTGGACCGTAATGGACATTCTACATAATTTGTTTAATTTAGGTACCCTTGTGGCCGGTATTCGAATTGCCACTCCCATCCTTTTAGCGGGACTGGGTGGTTTGCATACGATGCAAGCCAATATTCTAAACATCGGTATGGAAGGTATGATGTTATTCGGAGCCTTCAGTGCAGTGCTTGTAAGCTATTACACTGGCTCCATTATATTTGCTACTATTGCGGCTATTTTAGTAGGTGTTTTGGCTGCAGTAATTTTTGGACTTTTTGGTGTGAAATTTAAGTGTAATATCATTGTGGCAGGTATAGCCATAAATCTCTTTGGAGTAGCTTTTACTATTTATTTACTCAGATCTATTTTCCACGTCAGGGGGGCGCTATCTCATCCCAAAATTGTAGGATTTCCGGTAATGGATTTTCCAGTACTGTCTAGTCTTCCTTATATTGGAGAGCTTTTTAAGGGTCACTCCATAATAGTTTATGTAGCATTTCTAATGGTTTTTTTGGTACACCTTTTCTTATACCGCACCCCGAAGGGACTGCATATCCGTTCAGTAGGGGAGCATGCCGAAGCAGCAGCCAGCGTAGGTATCAGTCCTGATCGCATTCGCTTTCAAGCTGTTATGATTAGCGGTTTTTTCTGTGGTTTGGCCGGCGCTTATCTATCGTTGGCCCAGACAAGAATGTTTGTGGAGAACATGGTGGCAGGGAGAGGATTCATCGCCCTGGCAGCCATTTATTTTGGCGGGGGCACCCCTGTGGGAACTATGCTAGCGGCTCTATTGTTTGGATTTGCTGAGGCGGTATCTCTACGTCTGCAGACCCTGGGCTTCCCTTCCCAATTTGTTCTAATGACCCCATATCTTATGACGGTTTTTATTTTGATTATCATATCTTACGTTAAAAAAGTGCATAGCCAAAAACGAAAGTATGAAATAGCCTGATTATTTGTATTGGAGGTTAGCCATGCCACGTAAAATTATTCTTGACGTTGACCCTGGACATGACGATGCCATTGCCATTTTGTTGGCGGCAAACTCACCTGAAATTGACCTGCTTGGGATTACCACGGTGGCCGGAAATCAAATACTGGAGAAAACTACTTTAAATGCCCAGCGTATCTGTTCTGCTGCGGGTATTAATGCGCCTATTGCAAAGGGAATGGACCGACCAATAGTTCGCCAACAAATTATTGCTGATGATATTCATGGTAATTCTGGTCTGGATGGTCCTGCTTTTAGCAAACCCACTGTTGATGTTATTCCCCAACACGCCGTAAATTTTATTATTGAGACAATAATAAAATCTGACGGTGATATAACACTGGTGCCTACCGGCCCATTAACCAATATAGCTATGGCTTTACTATTAGAGCCCAAGATCAGGGACAAAATCCAGGAGATCATCTTTATGGGTGGCGCCTATGGTATTGGCAACACTACTCCTGGGGCCGAATTCAATATTTTTGCGGATCCCGAAGCAGCCAAAATTGTTCTTAATTCAGGATTGCCCCTGACAATGGTAGGGTTAGATTTAACCCACCAAGCCACTGCTACGCCGGATGTAATTGAGAGAATCAAGTCTATAGGGACGCCTCTGGCAAACATTGTGGTGGAGTTATTGGAGTTCTTTGGTCAAACGTATTTTGAAGTGTTTGGTTTCCCAGCACCGCCGGTACATGATCCTTGCACGGTAGCCAAGCTGATCGATCCCGACGTCTTTACAACCAGACACCTGTATGTAGATGTTGATATTAAGTCGGAACTTAACTATGGACGTACCGTCTGCGACTTTTACGGTGTGATGGGCCGGCAACCGAACTGCCATGTAGCCATTGATTTAAATAAAGAACGGTTTTGGAATTTAATCATTGAAGCAATCAAACGTTATTAACCCTTTTTAAATATGCCTTGAAGGGATGATTGCCATGAAGGGCCAGGGGATGGATAAGCTTATAGCTGCCGCCGTTGATCTTAACAGGGATTACCTTGTTTCATTTCTACAGGAGCTGATAAAAGCTGATACTCAGGTGATTAATCACGGCATTACCGGAGGAAACGAGGCGAACGGGCAGCATTTAATTATCTCTAAACTGAGAGAGATGGGCTGTGAGCCTGATATTTTTGAGCCTGACAACCGACTTTTGTCTCGCTACGGTCAAGGAAACGACGGGCATAATTACACCAATCGACCAAATGTGGTAGGAGTTTTTAGAGGCAGCGGCGGGGGGCGCAGCCTGATACTGAACGGCCATGTGGATACCATGCCCTTTGGTGATCGTTCTGCCTGGAGTGTTGACCCTTTGGGAGCAGTAATCCAGGATGGTAAGCTTTACGGACTTGGCAGCTCAGATATGAAAGCAGGCCTGGCAGCAAATCTTTTGGCCATAGAATTACTGCAAAAACTTAGGATAAAGCTGAAAGGTGATTTGATTTTTGAAAGCGTTGTGGATGAAGAAGGGGGAGGAAACGGAACCTTAGCCTGTATCGATCGGGGTTATCGGGCGGACGCTGCTATTATTAGTGAGCCCACGGGATTAAAAATTTTTCCGGCTCATATGGGATTTATCTTTTATGCCATAACGGTATATGGAAAAAGCCTGCATTCTTCAGCTAAGTGGCTGGGAGTCAATGCCATTGAAAAAGCCATGATTTTAATTCAAGCATTGCAAGATTTAGAGCATAACTGGTTGATGACCAAAAGGCATGCCCTGCTTCCCGGGCCTACCATCAATGTAGGAGAAATTAAAGGCGGTACGGCCGGGTCGACGGTGCCGGATTCTTGCCAATTTAAACTATGCTTGCATTACTTGCCCACTGACGCTGATGAGGAAGGAGGGGGTTCACTGGTAGAAAAAGATGTATTGGAAACCATCCATCGACGTTGTCAGGGTGACCCGTGGTTGTCTGCCAACCCGCCCACTATTGTCAAATACCAGGAAGGGTCTCCTTTTGAAATATCTGTTAACCACCCTCTAGTGCAAGCCGCTGCAAGTGCATACAGCCGGGTGACAAAAGAGCCTGCCAGAATAGAGGGAATGCTGGCCGGCTGTGACGCAAGACATTTTGCCAACATTGCTGGCATGCCTGTAATAGTTTTTGGGCCTGCAGATGCTGCCCAGGCCCATAGTGTAGATGAGTTTGTTACTATCGCAAGTTATCTCAAGTACATCGAAGTTTTGTGTCATATGATCATTGATTGGTGTGAATTAGACTAAATCAAATCTATACAAGGAGGGGTTGTTATGCCAAAAATCTTGTTTGTTGGTGAATCCTGGACTATTCATATGATTCACATGAAAGGTTTTGACAGCTTCACCACCACAAAGTATGAAGAAGGGGCCCACTTTTTATTAAATTCTTTACGCTCCGCAGGTGTGGAAGTTGAGTACATGCCCTGTCATGTGGCGCATGATCATTTTCCGTCCTCATTGGAGGAACTTCAAAAGTATGATGCCGTTATTCTAAGTGACATTGGCAGCAATACCTTATCATTACCCAATGCTACCTTTTATTCTTCCCGGCGGCAGTCCAATCGTATGGAGATGATTCAAGAATATGTTGATTATGGCAAGGGCTTTATGATGGTCGGCGGATATATGTCCTTTTCCGGTATTGAGGGAAAAGCCCGCTACAAGGATACACCTATCGAAAAGATTTTGCCGGTTACCATGCTATCCGGTGATGACCGGGTAGAGTTGCCACAGGGAGCAGTGCCTGTAGTTGTACAGGCTGACCATCCTATCCTTACAGGAATACCAGAACAATGGCCTTTTTTCCTGGGATACAATAAGCTGGTGGCTAAAAAAGATGCTCAAGTACTTTTAACCATCCAGGGTGATCCCTTTATAGTGACAGGAAACTATGGCAAGGGACGTACAATGGCCTTCGCCAGTGACTGCGCACCCCACTGGGGACCCCCGGAGTTTCTCAACTGGGAAGGTTATACCAAGTTCTGGGTACATTGCGTAAAATGGCTTGCAGGGCAGTTGTAATCCTATGAGTCGAGACCGAGCCATTGCTCTACTGCAAAAACTAATCTCTTTTAATACAACCAACCCTCCTGGTCAGGAAGAACCCTTGGCTAGGTATGTTGGGGAGTACCTTAATAAAAATGGTTTTATGGTAGAATATGTACCCGTATGTTCAGGCCGGGTCAATGTGGTTGGTCGGCTAACGGGGCTTGGTAATCGGGAAGCCATGCTACTGGCAGCTCACCTGGATACAGTAGGTACGGGGGTTAATCCATGGCGATATGATCCTTTTTCGGGGGTTTTGTCTGACGGTAAGATTTACGGACGTGGAGCTGCAGATATGAAAAGCGGTCTGGCTGCCATGCTTTTGGCTCTGGAGAGTTTTGTGAAGGATGGGCAACCACCCGCAGGGGATATTATTTTTATCGGGACCGTTGGGGAAGAAACCGATTCATCCGGCGCTCTTGAATTGGTGCGGCGGGGGATTATGGAAGCCGTAGGGGCTGTGGTTATCGGCGAACCTACCGGCAACCGGCTTTGTCTGGGACACAAGGGGGCTCTTTGGGTTCAGCTGACCACCTTTGGTAAATCTGCCCACAGTTCTATGCCGACCACAGGTGATAATGCTATTAATTATATGCTGGAACTCATTGGAGCCCTTACAGCAAAACCATTGATGGAAGGGCAGCACCCTGTTCTGGGGGTACATACCTGCAGCATGACCACAATCCGGGGAGGATTCCAAGTCAATGTAATTCCCGATCAGTGTGAATTGACCCTGGACATTCGCACTCTGCCAGGCCAGGACCACAGGGAACTGATACAGACGGTCAAAGAAGTTATTAACCGGCAAGGAATAAAGGTAGACATAAAAATACTAAATGACCGCTGTTCCATTTGGAGTGACCCAGGTCACCCGTTTTTGCAGGTTGCCAGAAAATGTGCCAGAGAATTGTTTAACCGGGAGGTTGATTTTTCTGGGGTTAATTATTATACCGATGCCTCGGTTTTAGCCCCTAGCGGGAATGTTCCGGTGCTGATTTTTGGCCCGGGTAATCCTGAACAAGCCCACCAGCCCGATGAATATGTAGAAATCGACAAGTACCTGGACTCTATTGAGTTCTACAAAGAATTAATTAAAAATTGGGTGACATACCCGTTGGGAGGCTTATAGGCTCCCAATGGGTTTCCAAATCTAATTAAGGCTTATCCTGATGATGAATATCTGTTTAGTAGAAACAAAAGCAGTTTGGGTGGCTCCTTTTGTCGTATATCAATTCATGATAATGACTCTAAATTGATATCGTCATCAATCATTCAGTCTGATGTCTACTCTATACCTAATTATGCATTAGATCTTAAGAACAATTATTTGTTTGTGAATTTAGGTAAAACCTTGTACGCTTTTTCAATGTTCGATGGGACCCTCTTACATGAATTTCGGTATGAATACCCCATGGAAAAGCTAATTTGCGATGAAACCATTTTCCAGATATTTGTACTAGCTGAAACCGATGTACTATTATAAACTATGAATTTGAGTTGCTCTGGAAATATTCTCACAGAGAGGTAATAACAGACATTAATGTTCAAGGTGCAATAGTTAGGTTTATTGATATTGACAACAAAGAATATAGAATATCCATATCCAATGGAAAACTGTATAATTTAATACAGATAGGACCGCCATAAAATGGTGGCCCCAGACTACCCTGAAAATATAAAAATATAACTTAGTAAGCAGCCAATGCCAAGTAGCCCGGCTCAGGAACCGGGCTGACTCCCTAATTTTGGACACATACTCTTATTCTCTCAAGTAATCTTAGAATTTTATTTTGATAATCATTCTCATCTCACCCTTTGGCCAATTCAAGCCAATTCGTTCGTTCCGTCAAGGGTAAAGGCTAACGCCCTCGCTAACGCTTGCCCTTGACGGAACGAACGAATTTGGCTGTAATGGTTATAAGGGTGAGATGGGAAAAGAATAATCACAGCTTTATTTCCTTAAGTGGAGCACATTCTTGGCGCTGGTTCTTTTCATAAAACTCAGCCGGTAACATATACCTCACTCCCGAGTGAATCCGGTTATTGTTATAGCGATATATGAATTCACTTACATCTCTGCTACAATTGTAGGAACTGTCTTTGTTATCCTTGCAAATGTGACTGATACAATTGCATCTAAGTTGGGAGTTAATAACGCCGTTATTGACAAGTTACTAACTTTACTACCGTTGCAGGAACAAGGTTTGGGCTGGGTTGCTCCGGCTGTTATAATGGCTGTTATAGGTTTGCTGCTAAAACAAAAGACTGAATATCAAAACGAAGCTTAGAGGGGACTCGTGGGCCACTTCTCGCTTTTTATCGTGTCATGATAACAAATGTTGCCGCGGGGAATGTTCAAAATAATTGCAAATCTGTATTACACCCGTTACCTTTGGCTGGAAATCCAGCTGGGAAGAAAATTTTTTCGGTGTCCTCCGGCAATTTGAACAGAAAGTGCTGGAATATCAAAATGCTGCGGATCAAAAAGGCTATACTTCTGCCATGCAAGTATAGCCTTTCTCTTGTGTTTTTTTACACCGGCCTTAAATTTGAAAGACGGACTCTGCCCTTTTACGTGTTAGATTATCGATTATTTCCTGGTCAATGCCGAGATTCTTTAAACGATGAAAGGCCTTAATCACGCCGGTGGGGTCATTGGGAAACAGATTGCTGAAATCACTGTTTAACATGCCGTGGGCAAACCGATCAATATTGTCCGACAAAACTTCCGGGGTGACATTTCTGGAACGTACCGTAATAGCCGGAATGGCGCCAAACTGGTTTATCTGCTCAATAATATCAAGATTGGCATGGTCGATCACCAGTAAATGCGGCGGGATTCCTACCTGACCGGCAATGCTTAACGTCAGGTCCGTAATAGGAAGCCTGTTTTCAAAGGGAATATGAACGATGATCGGTACCCGGTGATCCCGGGCGATTTCCAACTGTGCCTTTAGAACATCCTGTTCCAGCTGAGAACCCTGGTTCATACCCACTTCTCCCAGTCCCACAACCCCGTCTGTCTTAAGAAAGTCCGGCAAGGCATTGACCACCCTGGTCCAGTCATGGGGAATTCCTGCCGGATGAACACCGATGGCGCTGTACAATTGAATGCCCAGGGACGCCGCATTTTTTCTGTAGAAACCCGTGATCAGCCGGAAATAGTCAAAGTAACTTTCGGCATGTTGGGCGGCCAGCACAATGGAACAGGTGATGACTTTTTTAATGCCGCCCTCTGCCATTGCCTGCAGGCCTTCGTAGGGGAGCATGGTAACATGGATATGACTGTCCACTAGATATTTTTCCATAAAAGGACCTCCTACCGGGAATTGAGTATTACAGACAATCTAATGTGTCTTTTTTTCCTTCATATAATCAATGGCGATCTTTAAATACCGTAATTCTTCTTCCGGCAGCGGGCAGCCACAATCGGGACAGGAAATAGATTCCTTTTCTAAAATATCGTCAGGGCCAATAGAAAAGGTCTTATCACAGTCAGGACAGGTTAATTGAACATCGATCTCACTCAAGAGAGCACCTCCATAACCATTTTAACTTGCACGGGCCTTGGAATTCTTGTTGCTTTTCTTTTTCTGGCTGGTCCTAAGCTGCAGGTACCTGCAGTACAAAGGAAGACAAAAAGCAAACACGCCCAAAGATAAAACCATTGGTTCCCAGGGTAAAACGGTGGATCCCAAAATAAGGCCATCTAAAAAAAGTACCAGTGAAACAATGAGAAGACATGAGGACCATGCCATCAATAGGGATGGCAGTGTACTTTTGGGCGGGCGGTATAACTTTATGCCGAGTAAAAAAAATAATGTCACTAAACTCCAAACCCAAGAAGCAAGCATCGTGATTTCTCCTTACGTCGTACTATGTCTCATTATAGTCCTAACCGACGCTTTTGAAAACCATGTTAGCATTTTTTACCTGAACAAACTATTTCCCGGCTTGGGCAAAACCTCTTATGGTTTAACTCAAAACGCCATCCTTTATACCAATATTGGGTTAAAAAACTTGTCCCGGTCTGGTAAACTATTTTTAAAAGGTTGCTTGGAGGGTGACAAATGGATTTCTTTGACCCTGAGACGGTTTTGGCTAACTTAAAAAATAATATCAGGAGTACCGGCAATGGGACTCAATCCATAAAAAAAGCGGCGTGCCAAACATGCAACGATCGTGGCATTTATATGGAAGGGGAATTTGCGGTTCCTTGCACTTGTGTAAAACGCAAGGCGCTGGAAATAAAATTTAAGAACTGTCAAATTCCCAGGGCCATGTTAAATCATTCCTTTAGTAATTTTAACTTTAAATATTATTCCCCCACCATTAAAGAACCCTTATCAAAACGCACCTATCTTGAAATCGCCCAAAAAACCTATCAATATGCTCAGGAATTTGCCAGGGATTTTGTAAGGGGGGATGCCAGGGAAGGACTGCTGATCCAGGGGCCTGTGGGATCCGGTAAAACATTTCTGGCCTGCTGTATTGCCAATTACGTTTTACAGCATTCCGATCAAGCAGTATTGTTTGTAGTGGTTCCTGACCTGCTGGAGAAAATTAAAGCCAGTTACAGCAATGCCAGTCAATATACGGAATACAGCCTGGTGGAATCGGCCTGTGAGGTCCCGTTATTAATCATGGACGACCTGGGGGCCCACAGTTATACCGAGTGGACCAGGAATAAAATTTATAACATCATTAACTACCGTTTAAATCACGAACTTCCCACCGTCATTACCACGAATCTTTTTTTGGCCGGGGATTTAACCGAGTTGATCGGCGAGAGAACGGTCTCCCGCATTGAGCAAATGTGCCGGCCCCTGTGGTTGGAAAGGGAACGTGATATTCGGGAAATCCTGCGCGAAGAAAAGGCCGGGCAGACCAGCGGTCGGCGCTAGAGACTTTCGGTACAAAGGACATGCACCTGTCCGGGCGGTGACCGGGTGGCAGCAGTGTAAAAAAATGTATAACAGTAAGAAAATCGAAGAACAAGGGTAAGTGCCTGTGAAAAAAAGAACTAAGAGAAAATGTAGCAATTCTATTGACCTTTGGTTGGTTTACGGTATAATGAATACAACAACGGTGGGGGTTATTAACTGCATATGTTGCGGTTTAACTCTTACCTACACACAACCTTAAAAAAGTCCACACCTGTGGACTTTTTTGCACTTTAGAACTGCTTTATAGTTAATGCCTGGTGAAGCCAGGCAAATGTTCCCTAAGGCGTGTTGAGAATGATGGCTTTTCCATATATAATAGGCTTCTAGAAAAAATTGTTTGGAGGGACTCACAGATCGTGGCTGAAGAGATGATAACAGACGAACTTCTCACCAGTGACAAAATTGTTGTAGGGGAAATTATTTCCACCGAAAGACACCCTGATGCTGAAAAGCTGACTGTTTGTATGGTAAACGTAGGCCAGGAGGAACCGCTGCAAATTGTATGCGGGGCCAAAAACGTCGCCCCCGGGTTGAAAGTACCCGTGGCGCTGCATGGGGCCAAGCTTCCCGGCGGGAAAAAAATCAAAAAGGGAAAGTTAAGAGGAGTTTTAAGCAATGGCATGATTTGTGCCCAGGATGAATTGGGATTTGAGAGAGACATCGACGGGATCTGGGTCTTGGATGACCGGTTGGAAATCGGCACTCCCGTTCCCTACAAAGAGATTGTACAGAAAGAGGCTGCAGAATAAATTTCCCGCCCCAAAGATCCTGGGGCGGGTAAATATTTTCATTCTACGCCTCTTTAATTTAGCGGATAGCACTGAAAAACCAGACAATCATCAGGGTTTGAATGACCAGTTTCATGAAAGCTCCACCCAGGAAGCCCACAAGGGTACCCATGCCTGCCCGAACGGCCTGCTCCATATTTCGCCTGGCCAGCAACTCGCCGGCGACGGCGCCCAGGAAGGGACCCAACAGGATTCCCAGGGGACCCATCAGGAACAAGCCCACTAAAGTACCGATCAGGGAGCCCCAAACGGCTGCTTTTGAGCCACCGTATTTCTTTACCCCCCAGATGCCGGCCAGGTAATCCACGCCAAAGACAGCGCACATTAAAATAATTTGACCGAGAAAAAACTGCCAGGTCAAGTGTGTAAACTGCTCAAAAAACCCGTAAATCAGCATGCCGATCAGCAACAAAGGGGCGCCGGGAAGAACCGGTAGAAAGATTCCGGCCATGCCGGCAATAAAGCAAATGACGGCGATAATGATGCCAGGAGTGGACATGAGATCACCTCATCCTTATTATATGCATATTTTACCAGATGGTTCAACTTGGAATAATCTTTATTGACGGTTGTGTAATCCAGCGATATAATCACCAGGGAAGAAAAGGTAGCCCTTGAATTATATCAAAATAGCGGTGAAAGAAGGGTAAAAAATTCTTACCAAGTGGAGATTTATTAATACAGGGTTTTCTGATGCCTGCATGAATATGGCAGTGGATGAAGCCATTCTTATCTGTCAAAGTGAAGGCAAGGTACCGCCCACCATTCGGTTTTACCAGTGGAACCCGCCGGCTATTACCATAGGCTACTTCCAGAAGATCAACCAGGAGGTGGACCTGGAAGCTTGCAGAGAAGCGGGAATTGACTGTGTCCGCAGGCTGACCGGGGGCAGGGCGGTACTGCACCACAGGGAACTTACTTACAGTCTGGTGACTACCGAGAATGACCCGCACGTCCCGGGCGGTGTATTGTCTTCGTATTTGGCCATCAGCAAGGGGCTGCTGGCAGGTTTGAGAAATTTAGGACTGGAGGGGAAAGTGGTTGAAGGGGCTTCGCAACGTTCCAAAGGCACCGCCGCTTGCTTTGATGCGCCCTCCTGGTACGAGATAACCATAGACGGCAAAAAGGTCATTGGGAGCGCTCAGACCAGAAAGCATGGCAGCCTGCTGCAGCATGGCTCCGTTCCGATCATCCTGGAGGCGGAAGAAGTTTGCCGGTACCTGCGGTTTCCCTCACCTGCTATCAAGGAATATGCCTTCCGCCGGTTAAGGGACAAGGCCGCCGGCTTGGCTCAATTACTGGGGTATGTCCCCCCCATGCCAAGCATCGAAAAGGCTTTCTTGGCAGGGTTTGCCGAAGGTTTGGGGATCCAACCGGTAGTTGACGAACTCACGGTAAGGGAAAAAGAACTTGCCCGTGATCTATATATAAATAAATACCGCCAGGATACCTGGAATTTTAAGCGCTAAGTTTGGCATTTTTTTGAATAGGGAAGACTAAAACAGATAGGCAAAATAGGAGTTAACCATGAATATTCGATTGATGATGGCAGTATTGGCCGCCAAGTTTGCTTCTTTTATCAGCCGGCGCTTTGGCTGGAAAGGTTCTTCTTTGCCCGGCGTGGTGGCCCGAAAAATTTATCCTGGCACATTAAGAGATTTGGCCGGACAGGCCCGTCGGGGAATTATTATGGTGACCGGAACCAACGGGAAAACCACCACCAACAATATGATCGCCAACGTCATAGAGGCCGGGGGCTTCCGGGTGGTCATCAACCAGGAAGGGGCCAACTTAATTACCGGCGTTACCGCAGCCTTTATTAAGCATGCTGACTGGTTAGGGCGCATGCGGTTTGATTATGCCCTGCTGGAAGTAGATGAAGCATCCTTTCCCAGGGTGGTAAAGGAAGTGAAGCCACAGTTTGTTGTGGTGAACAATTTCTTCCGGGATCAGCTGGATCGCTACGGTGAACTGGATAAGACGGTTCAGTTGGTAAGGGATGCCCTGAAAACATTACCGGATGTCCACCTGGTTTTAAATACCGATGACCCCCTGGTGGCGCAGCTGCAGACAACCACCGGGCATCCTGCCAGTTTTTTTGGTCTGGCCCCCCACCAGAGGCCGGACAACGGCGCCAGGCAGACCAGGGAAGCACGGTTTTGTCCCCGTTGTGGTAAGGAACTGCATTATGATACTTACCAGTACAGTCAACTGGGTTCCTATGCCTGTGAGGACTGCGGCTTTCAGCGCCCAACCCCCGAGGTGGAGGCGGCGCTGGTTGAGACCGCAGGTACGGCCCTTCGCTGCCAGGTGAGATACCCGGCAGGACAGGTGCAATTAGCTATTCATACCCAGGGCTTTTACAACCTGTACAATGCGCTGGCTGCCTTTACAGTGGGGTATTTGGTGGGCATTGAGCCCCGGCGAATCCTCAAAGGCCTTCTCCGTTACAAACCCGCCATCGGCAGGATGGAAACCTTCCGCTATAACGGAAAACCGGCCGTTCTCAATTTGGTAAAAAACCCAACCGGATATAATGAGGGGATAGCAACCCTGCTGAACATACCCGGGACAAAAAATGTTTTCATGGCTGTGAACGACAATGACGCGGACGGCAGGGATATTTCCTGGCTTTGGGATGTAGACTTTGAATATTTGGCAGACAACCACCGGGACATTGAAGTATTTGTTTGCTCAGGACTGAGGGGCGAAGAGATGGCCCTGCGCTTAAAATATGCCGGTGTGCCACTGGAGAAGATTACCGTGGTCAGAGAATTGGCAGCGGCCATTAAAGAGGTTCTGGAAGGCCCCGGAGAAAGTACCTATCTCTACTCTACCTATACAGCCCTCTGGCCTACCCAGAAAATATTGTCGGGACTGGCGGTAAAGGAGGACCTCCATGCTGAAGGTTTGTCATCTTTATCCTGATTTATTAAATCTCTACGGCGACCGGGGGAACGTCATTGCCTTTGTTCAGCGCTGCCGCTGGCGTGGCATTCCGGTAGAGGTGTTGGAAGTAAATGTAGAGCAACCGGTTAACTTTGCTGACATTGATTTTCTGTTTCTGGGCGGCGGCTCGGACCGGGAACAAAACCTGATGGCGGATGACCTGTTAAAACGCAAAGATTCCCTCAAGGAGGCCATAGAAAATGGATTGGTGGCGCTGGCCATTTGCGGCGGTTATCAAATGCTGGGCCGGTATTATCTCACCCACGAGGGCCAGAGGATTCCGGGGCTGGGTATATTGGATCTGTATACCCGTGCCGGCCACAAGAGGTTAATTGGCAATATCGTGATTGAAATGACCATTGACGGAGAGCCTGTCAAAGTGGTGGGATTTGAAAACCACTCGGGGCAAACCTTCATCGGAAATCTAAATCCTCTGGGCAGGGTTCTGGCGGGTTTTGGCAACAACGGTCAGGACAGCCTTGAGGGAGTACGGTATAAAAATGTGTTCTGTTCTTACTTGCACGGCCCCCTGCTGCCCAAAAATTACAGGCTGACGGATTTATTGATCAGCCTGGCCCTGCAGCGGCGAGGCCTGCATGCAGAATTAAAACCGCTGAACAACGATCTGGAAGAAGCAGCTGTCAAAGCAATGGTCGACAGGCTGTTGTAAGATCTTCCTAGAATTTGTCGCAGTTAAGGTTAAGTGACAATAAAAAATGGATAATAAATAAACAAGAAAGCATTGTCAGCCACCTCACCATTTGATACAATAATCACAAGAATAATACTGTATACAAGATACGAGAGGTGGTTCCATGCAATACTTAATTACCTGGATTGAAGGCGAGGAAGTTTTTTACTGTCTGGTTCCCCATTTAAATTTTGACCACTCACTGTTGGAAGAGAAAAATTTGATTATCACCAAGATTGACGAGGAAGAATCCGAACAGGAGAAGCAAAACCATTAATATTCATGGCATGAGACCCGTCAAATTTGACTAGCCTGAAACACTGCCGTTGGGTGGTGTTTTTTGTTTTCATTAACTCCGGGGCCCCGGGATTTTTCTTTTTTGAACCCATTTAGGAACCTTTCACTCAGTAACGAATAGAATAGACAAAATCATCAAACATGGTAAGGGCCGTAAAACACCAGGATGTTACCTTTCGTACAAACCGTCTTTTTATATGCTTGGGGGCATATAAATCATATAGTAAGTTTTTGGCCTGCTGAATTGATTGCAAAAGGAGTGATATAAGGGTGGATTTTCTTAAACGTCTTGAAGATTACCGTTCAATGGAGAACAGTTTGGCCTGGGAAGGCTCCTTTCAGGATTATCTTGACATCGTGAAGAAAAAACCCTACGTGACCCAGTTGGCCCATGCAAGAATATACAACATGATTAAAGATGCCGGAGTTGAAGAAACGGAAACAGGCAAAGAATACAAGTTTTTCTCCAAAGAAATTTTCGGTCTGAATAAACCCCTTGAAAAATTGGTGGAGGAATATTTTCACCCGGCGGCCCGCCGCCTTGATGTCCGTAAACGTATCCTGCTGTTAATGGGACCGGTCAGTGGAGGGAAATCCACACTGGTGGCCATGTTAAAACGGGGTCTCGAACAATACAGCAGAACGGAAAGGGGAGCCCTGTATGGCATTAAAGGGTGCCCTATGCATGAAGAACCCCTGCACCTGATTCCCAAAGATTTACGGGAAGAATTTATGAAGGAGTATGGCGTCTACATTGAAGGAGAACTGTGCCCGTCCTGCCGTATGAGGTTGGAAATGGAATATGAAGGTAAAATTGAAAATTTCAGGGTGGAAAGAATTTTCCTCTCGGAAGAAAACCGGGTGGGGATTGGTACCTTTACCCCGTCGGACCCCAAATCCCAAGATATTGCCGAATTGACCGGCAGTATCGACTTCTCAACTATCGCAGAATACGGCTCCGAGTCCGACCCCCGGGCCTATCGTTTTGACGGTGAATTAAATATTTCCAACCGGGGCTTAATGGAGTTCCAGGAAATGTTAAAGTGCGACGAAAAGTTTCTCTGGAACCTGCTGTCCCTGTCCCAGGAAGGAAATTTTAAGGCCGGACGGTTTGCATTAATTTATGCCGACGAAATGATTATTGCCCATACCAACGAAAACGAATACCGGGCTTTCATCAGCAATAAGAAAAACGAAGCACTGCAGTCCCGGATTATTGTTATGAAAATTCCCTACAACCTGCGGGTTTCTGATGAAGTGAAGATTTACGAAAAACTGATCCGGCAAAGTGATTTAAGCAACATCCATATAGCGCCCCATGCCCTGCGGGTGGCCAGTATTTTTTCGGTTTTGTCCCGCCTGAAGGAATCCAAGAAGCAGGGCATGGACATTGTGAAGAAAATGAAGCTTTATGACGGGGAAGACGTGGAGGGTTTCAAGCAAAAGGATCTCAAGGAACTGCAAAACGAGGCTGTGGATGAAGGCATGAGCGGGGTAGATCCGCGCTACGTCATCAACCGCCTGTCCTCAGCCTTGATACGTACCAACACCCAGTGTATCAATCCACTGGATGTGCTGCGGGCCATCAAGGACGGGTTAGACCAGCACCCTTCCATTACCCTGGAAGAAAGAGAACGGTTATTAAATTTTATTTCTATCGCCAGAAAAGAGTATGATGAAATGGCCAAAAAAGAGGTACAGAAGGCATTTGTATATTCCTTTGAAGAATCTGCCAAGGTATTGTTTAACAACTATCTGGATAACGTAGAAGCCTACTGCAACGGTGTCAAGGTAAAGGACCCCATCACGGACGAAGAATTGGATCCGGATGAGAAGCTGATGCGGTCCATTGAAGAGCAGATTGGTATTTCGGAAAATGCCAAAAAAGCCTTTAGAGAAGAAATCCTGATTCGTTTATCCAGTTATGCCCGAAAGAATAAAAAGTTTAACTACAACAGCCACGAGAGATTGCGGGAAGCCATTGAGAAAAAATTATTTGCCGACTTGAAAGATGTGGTTAAAATCACCACATCCAGTAAAACCCCGGACAGGGAGCAGCTCAAGAGAATTAATGAAGTTAGTGCCCGGCTCATTGCTGAACACGGTTATTGCCCTGTCTGTGCCAATGAACTCTTAAAATATGTAGGTAGTTTGTTGAGCCGCTAGGAGTGATGGCTGTGACTTATCATTTCATTATTACACGGGAGGACTGGTCACTTCACCGTAAAGGTGAAGTTGACCAGCACCGTCACCGTGAAAAGGTCCGTGAAGCAATCAAAAAGAATCTGGCAGATATCGTCAGCGAAGAGGCTATTATTATGTCAGACGGGCACCGGATGGTAAAAATACCCATACGTTCATTGGAACAGTACCGCTTTCGCTATGACAGCCGCAAGCAAAAACATGCAGGACAGGGAGACGGCAAAAGCAAAGTCGGCGACGTCATCGGCAGTGATCCCCAGCAGGCTCCCGGCAAGGGTCCCGGGGCAGGGGAAGACCCCGGCCACGACTATTACGAGGCCGATGTCACCATTGAAGAAATCGAACAAATCGTCTTTGAGGATTTAAGCCTGCCCAACCTGGAGGAAAAAAAGAATAAAAAGTTAGCCTCGGAATCCGTCGAATTCAGGGATGTCCGGCGGTACGGCCTGCAGAGCAACATCGACCGGAAAAGAACCATTCTGGAAGTGCTTAAACGAAATGCCTTAAAGGGCAATCCCGGCATTCATGGTATCACACCGGAAGATTTGCGCTACAAAACCTGGGAAGTGGTACCCAAGTATGAATCCAGCGCTGTGGTACTGGCCATGATGGACACCTCCGGTTCCATGGGACCCTTTGAAAAATATATCGCCAGAAGCTTTTTCTTTTGGATGGTGCGGTTTCTGAGAACCAAATATCAAAACGTTGAAATTGTCTTTTTGGCTCACCACACCGAGGCCAAAGAAGTAACCGAGGAAGAGTTTTTTACCAAGGGGGAAAGCGGGGGTACCCGGTGTTCTTCCGTGTACCAGCTGGCTTTGGATATCATCAATTCACGCTATCCCAAAGAAGACTATAATATTTACGCCTTCCATTTCTCGGACGGCGACAACCTGACCAGTGACAACGAGAAATGTATCCGGTTGATCGAACAACTGCTCCTGAAGTGCAGCCTGGTGGGCTATGGGGAAATCGAGGGGCCCTATTATTATACCAGCACGTTAAATTCCTACTATAAACGAATTACCCATTCCCGCTTTGTCAGTGTATCCATCCGGGACAGATCCGGAGTCTACCCGGCCTTAAAGGCATTTTTTAAGAAATCCGACCAGGGGGGAGGGCAGCCTGTATGAGCGATCCGGTCTTGGAAGAGTTGCGACAGTTGGAAGAAGCAATCCCCAAAATGATTGAAATTGCCAGGAATTTTAAACTGGATTTCTACCCCATGCGTTTTGAAATATGCCCGGGAGAAATCATTTATACCTTCGGCGCCTACGGCATGCCTACCCGGTACACGCACTGGTCCTTCGGCAAATCATACCACCGGATGAAAACCCAGTACGACTACAACTTGAGCAGGATTTATGAAATGGTGATTAACTCCGACCCCTGTTATGCCTTCCTGTTGGAAGGCAATACCATCATCCAGAACAAAATGGTGGCAGCCCATGT
>NZ_FQUY01000033.1 GCF_900129195.1 Desulforamulus putei DSM 12395 | reverse complement strand
ACAATGAATCTGTTCACTTCATCTCTAGAGAAACTGGCTTATCTGTGTCTACCCTACACACCTGGAAAAAGAAGGCCAGAGCCAATGGCATAGCAGTTCCCAGCGGTGAACCGGAAGCAGAAAGATGGAGTACACAAGATAAATTTCTAATAGTTGTTGAGACAGCCTCCTTAAGCGAGATAGAGATGGCTGAATACTGCCGGTCTAAAGGCCTCTATGTTGAACAAGTGGAAGCCTGGCGGGATGCTTGTATGCAGGCTAACGGCGGCGTTGCACAGCAAGCTGCCCAACTACAAAAGGACCTTCGCCAAAAAGATAAAGAACTAAAAGATATCCAAAAGGAGCTTAGACGAAAGGAAGCCGCGCTCGCTGAAGCTGCTGCACTCCTAGTTTTAAGAAAAAAGGCCCAGGCGATTTGGGGGGACCCCGTGGACGAATGATCAGTGTCTCAGGTCGCCAGCAAGCCATTATACTGATCAAAGAAGCTGTTGACTCAGGTGCTAGAGAAGAAGCGGCCTGTAAGGAACTTGGAATTTCAAGACGTACTCTTCAACGCTGGAGAAGTACACTATCACCCATTGAAGATCAGCGGAAATATGCTAAGCGACCAGCACCTGCAAACAAGCTTAGCGAAGATGAAAGACAAGCCATTGTAGAAACTGCCAATCAACCTGAATTTAAGAGTTTACCACCTAGCCAAATTGTTCCCAGACTAGCCGACAAAGGCATTTACTTGGCTTCAGAGTCAACATTTTATCGGGTGTTAAAAGAGAACAACATGCAACACCATCGTGGAAGAGCTAAAAGACCTTGTACTAAGCCAATCTCAACACATTGTGCTACCGGCCCAAATCAAGTTTGGATGTGGGATATCACTTGGTTACCAGGACCCGCTAAGGGTATCTTTTTCTACCTATATCTAATTTTAGACCTATTCAGCCGTAAGATAGTTGCTTGGGATATCTGGGATGAAGAGTCCTCTGAAAATGCCAGTATACTAGTGCGACGGGCGATAATGTCTGAAAAACGTACGCTAACTAACCAACCATTAGTACTTCATTCAGACAACGGTAGTCCTATGAAAGGGGCAACCCTACTGGAGACACTCTACCAGTTGGGAATAACCCCATCCAAAAGTCGCCCAAGAGTTAGCAATGACAATCCATACGCTGAATCTATTTTCCGTACTTGCAAGTACCGCCCTAATTACCCTGCTAAAGGATTTGCCACACTGACTGAAGCTAGGGAATGGGTACTAACATTCACCAGATGGTACAATCAGGAACACCGACACAGTGGTCTTAATTTCCTGACCCCAAATCAAAGGCATAACGGCCTCTCGACACAGATTCTGGAGCGAAGAAAACAGGTTTATGAAGAAGCCAAATTAAAGCACCCTGAGAGATGGTCTGGCCCAATCAGGGATTGGACACTAGATGAAATTGTTTGGCTGAATCCAGAGCGTGTTAAAGAGCCTGAATCTAGAGAAAACCATGCATAAAGCCCCAGAAAGTAAAAACACAGGCGGTCTCCTGAGAGAGGGGAAATATATCCCCGAGTAATAGCAACCACAGTAGCCGCCGCTTGCGGTCGGAGCGAAGCGGAGAGTCTTGACTCATGTGCTATGCTGAATAAACCCGACCGTAGGCAATTAATTTTTTGGCGTATATCCGTCGGTCGGGTTACCCCACGATTAGCACATGAGTCAAGACCGGCGGTGGACGCACAACTAAACTATCTTACAATTTCAGCGACAACTATCTTGACAAACGCCGATACCGCTAAAATTTCCTGCCCGAGCTGGAGGCTAAGTTTTTCCCCAGAAAACTGACTGAACAATCAGATCAGGGACGGTTTTTTATCTTCTTGTCTCTGGTACTTACTACTGCGAATTTATGAGACTCCAGAAAGAACTTACTCATTATCCAAATAATCTTCAATATTCAACTCTTCATATCCCGGGATTTTGATTGTTTCATACTTCTCCGGCGGCGCATTAAGCGGGCAGGTGGCATCAATACCCATTTTGTCAGAAATACCATCATTTGTTGATGGATCCAACTTAGAGCCCAGAGAACCGGAAACAAGCATTATATCTTTTGCCATCTGACACCTGGTTGCTATAGCCCACTCCACTTCTTCTATGTCAAAAATGTCTACATCCGAGTCCACTACGACCACGTGCTTTACTTCCTGCATGCTAGCAAACGCAGCAAACATTGCATTTTTAGCTTCTCCCTCATGTTTCTTATCAATTGAAATCACGGCATGATACCTGCAGGTACCCCCTATGGTTAAATGAACGTCTTTAACTGTGGGAACAGTTTGTTTTACCAACTCATATAGTGTTGCTTCCCGGGCTAGGCCGCCCAGTAAGAGGTGTTCTTTGGTAGCCGGCAGAATCGTGTGGTAAATAGGCTCATCTCGGTGGCAGATAGCTGTTATTTTAATAACAGGTTTTTCACTGGCTGGACCGTAATATTTAGGGAACTCTCCAAACGGACCTTCAACTTTTCTTACCTTGGGCAGCAGTTTACCCTCAAGGACTATTTCCGCTTCAGCAGGTACTTCAACATCAACCGTTTGGCATTTCACCAGCTTCTGACCACCGTTTTTTATGGCATTGGCAATCTCCAACTCATCTACCCCTAGTGGCACAATAGCCTGGGAAGCTAACAATAATACCGGGTCAACACCAATGGCTATAGCAATATCCAACGGCTCATTTTTCTTCTCAGCCTTCATGTAAAGTTGCGACAGGTGCCTGGGAAGTATCAAAATACCTATTTCATTTTTAGAAAATACTTGTAGCCTGTGGATGGAAACATTCCTCTTACCAGTCTCAGGATCTTTGCAGATCAAGAGTCCCGCAGTGATATAATGACCGGCATCCTTCTCGTGATGAATAGGAATAGGGAGCGTCATTAAGTTAACATCATCAATGTTTATATTTTTCATGACAGGGGCCTCTTCCCTGGTTACAACTTGGCATGGAATAGGTTGTTTTTGGCATTCACTAATTTTTCGAGCAACATTGTTTTTTGTAGTACCTAAAGCCTTTGCAAAAAGATCCCTGTCATAGGCAATTCCAGACACAACGGGAATATTATAGCCTTTTGGTTTTTTAAATTTAACAGCTGCTTTGCCGTCAAGTTTTTTGATTACAGCAGGCATCTCGAATTTCAGGCTTATTTCTTTTGATACAGTTTTAATTTTGCCTTCATTTTCCAGATACGCTAACCAATCACGCAATGATGAAGTTACCAGTTTTACCACCCCTTAATATTTAATGTTGTTATGGATTATCGTACACCGTTTTGATATCACACTTAGAATAACTACAATATAAAGTTATATACTCAGACAAAGTTGATAGGCTTTTAGCATTAAAATGCTTCCTGCAAAATTCCTCTGATTTGCTTTTCAGTGGCTTTACGTATGTTAAACTTGAGCATACCACTCTTTAGTGCATCCCTTGCAACATCATCCAACTTTTCTTCCTTTGCTCCTGCATCACGAAGTTTTCTTGGCAAGCCGCACAGCTCAACCAGTTTTTCTACAGCCTTAGGTGCTTCGTATGCGTCTTCATAAATATCCTTACCCAAGAGAGTTATACCCATAGCCTCTGCGATCCTGGCATACTTTTCTGGGGCAGCGGGCACATTAAAATTCATTACATATGGTAGCATAATAGCATTTGCAATACCGTGTGGGATGTGGAAGTGCCCTCCCAGTGGACTTGCAATTGCATGTGACAATCCTAAATTAGTATTATTAAACGCTACTCCTGCCATTAACTGAGCTTTGAGCATTTGTGTACGTGCTTCTAAATTGGAACCATTAGTCGTAGCTTGGGGCAGGTATTTATATATTAACTCGATGGACTCCAACGCCAAAACATCGCAAATCGGTTGACTGGCCAAAGAGGTATAAGCCTCTATTGCATGGGTCAATGCATCAAGACCTGTAGCAGCAGTCATCATTGGTGGTAGAAGCAAAGTTAACTCCGGATCTAAGATGGCCAAATCTGGTGCCAGGCATGGACTTGCAATAGTAAATTTAAGGTTCTGGTCCAATTCAGTTAAAACAGCGAAAATAGTTACCTCACTACCAGTACCGGCTGTTGTGGGGATGGCAATAAGAGGAATCCCTTTGGTTTTAACTTTATTTAGCCCGGCATACTCCAGTAACTTTCCCCCATTTGCAAGCAGTACCCTAGCTCCTTTTGTCGCATCTATGGAACTGCCTCCGCCAACTGCTACCAGTAAATCTACTTCCTCTTGTTTTGCCATATCTCTAATTTTTTCTATTGTCTTGGTGCTGGGATCAGATTCTACTTGATCGAAAACGGCATGACTGAACTCTGCTTTAGCTAAAACGTTGACAATTCGTTCTAAAATACCTGCTTTAACAATACCGGAGTCAGTAACGATCATTACTTTGCTTGCATTAAAAGACGCAATCTTTTCAGGAAGTTTTGTAATGCTCCCAGGCCCGAATTCGATTTCAGTCGGCAGTTTAAAATTAAAACCTTTATTTATCATTAATATGGCCTCCTCATCACAGTTAGAATTTTAAAATATTATCCAGTTCTTCATTTGGAATATCAAAGACTACCTCGTTTGGCCTAAGTTCTTCAGTATGCATAAACTCAGGGATTCTATTGGCTTCTACTGTAAAACCGGCCTTTTTGTTAAAGTCCAGTTCAATATGTAAAATCTTTTTACCCCAATTCCAGAAATCATCTGTAGTGATTTCTATATTATAGTAGCCCTTAATTAATTCAAGTAAGGCATGGAGTGTGTCCGGATCATTAAATACCGAATAACTGCAGAATCTGCACAACCCTGTATTGTCTAAAGCGGTAGCCTTGATATGATATTCTTTTGCCAGGGATACCTGTTCTTCAGGTTTGGCCTTAATGAAAGTAGTACAGCTGGGACCCGCAGTATGGTCTGCTCCCATTGGGGTAACGGCGTAAATGGCCCCCATCCCCTTGATACCTCGAGGGTCATAAGCAGCCATCGCTTGGCCCTTGACAACAGGAATTCTGTTAATTCCAAATACTTGACCCGTTACTTTTGCACCCTGACCTAAAACTCTACCTAAAACATCACCCCGGGCAATGGAATGAATCGCTTCTTTTGCCGCAGCAAAACTACCAAAGAGCAATATTCCTGCTTCCATCGCTATACCTATGGCAGCGCCTACCTCAATGGTATCCAAACCATAGTCATCACATAATCTGTTCAAGTGGGCTATATCATCGAGGTTTCCTATTCCCAGATTAGAACCCAGCAGGCAGATTGACTCATATTCAAAGCCGCCGGTTATTTCATTGCCATCTTTGTCCAGGTAAATGTTGGAGCAACGAATTACGCAGCCCGGAGTACAGGCATGGCCCACCTTGCCACCTCTCTTTGTTTGCAGTTCAGTCATGGCCTCTCCGCTAATTTGGTTTACTTCTTCAAAGGTTCCGGCAGAAAAGTTTCTGGTGGGCAGGGCACCAACATTATTTATTATGTTTACGAGAACTGCAGTACCATATTTGGGCAATGCATTGCCCGAAACAGGGTTTTTCAATAGCCCCTGGGCAAATTTTTTGCTGGCATTTTTTACTGCTTCCTTGTCTAATGGCTGTACATACCCGACATCGGCTCCATCTATTACTACAGCTTTGATTTTTTTGGCACCCATCACAGCACCTACACCACCTCTACCAAACTGGCGGGTAGGAACCCCTTCCTTGTCTGTTGCTGCAATGTTGGCTGCAAACATTTTGTGCTCGCCAGCCTGGCCAATGACAAAGATACTGCACTTATTACCATATTTTTTTTGCAATTTCTTACATGCATCATAACAACCAAGGCCTGCTAGTTCACCTGCGGGCAGCAGAGCAGCACCATCCTTATCAATTTTCAAATAGTGCCACTGATCATCTTGTGGAGCTCCCTCAATAATTATTGCTTTTATACCCAGTTTCCCAAGGTACAGCCCAGCGGGACCACCGGCACTGCTTTCCTTTATCCCTCCAGTTAGCGGGCTTTTCGTACCCACTGAAGTTCTGCTGGAACTGGATACGGAAGTACCCGCAAATAACCCCGTCCCAAATACCAGCTTGTTCTTAGGACCTAGGGGGTCACAGGTCGGATCTACTTCTGCTGCAATTATAGAACTCACCAGCCCTCTGGCACCAAGTAATCGGTATGACTGGGGCAGTTTCTCCTTTTTTACAGTTCTGCCGCTTACATCAATCCGATAAACATTCAATTCATTCACCTCCATTTATACTCACCCTCATTGTTCGATAATATCAAACACCGTTTTTATAGTTAAATAAAAAAATTTTAGTTACCTATACTTTTTAGTTTATCACCTCCGTTTACAACCTAAAGTACTAGAAATGGCTAAAGCTGTTTCCTTTATAGGTACAATTAACTCTGCTATTCGCTCGTATGTCATCCTTGTAGTGGGACCTGCAATGCTGATTGCAGCAATCGCTTCACCATTGTGATTAAATATTGGAGCCGCCACACAGCGAAGTCCAATCTCAATTTCCTCATCGTCAATGCTGTAACCCTGTTTTTTGATTTTGACTAGTTGATCTTTTAATTGAGTTAAGTTAGTTATTGTATTAGGAGTAAATTCAGTTAGCTCAATGCTATTTAATATATCCTCGAGTTCATCTTCAGATAAAAAAGCCAGAATAGATTTTCCAACCCCAGTACAATGCATAAGAGCCCTCTTACCTATTTGTGAGTACATACGAATGGCCTGTGGGCCTTCGACTTTATCTATATATACATATTCATTATCAGTTTTAACTACCAAGTGCACGGTTTCATTAAACTCTTTAACCAGTTTTTGCAGAAAAGGCCTAGCCTGATATCTTAAGTTCATTCTCTTGTGAACGTTTTCGCCAATCTCAAACAACCTTAATCCTAACTTGTACTTGCCATTCTCCGGGTCCTGGTTGACAAACCCCTTACTCTCCAGTGTATGTAATAAACCAAAGGTAGTACTTTTATGAAGTGCTAATCTGTTGCTTATCTCTGTAACTCCCAGTGGTTCTGAAGATCTTTCTAAAACCTCTAGAATTGAGATAGCTCTTTCTACCGATTGCACCAAATTTGTTTTCTTTTTCAGTTACACCACCTCGAATCCGGATCGTAAGCATCTTAAGACTTGCACTTTTGTGCGTTATTGCCGTACGCCATTCTCAGAATAGACTATTAGATTCCCAATATTTATATTATTTTAATTCTGCAAAATTTTTGTTTTTCCTCCTTGTTATTTTTATAATATTTGAAGTTTTACCATAAAAAGCTGGATTGAAATAAGAATTGAAGTAATAGAAGCCCCCAACTTTTTTGCTGAGTTAAGGATTTAGAGTGAAACAATTAAAACCTATACATATTAACTTATTCTCCCCAGCGCCGAATCATATTGTGTTCTATCCCAAGATGATCCAATATACGACCGGTAGAGTGTAGGACAATATCTTTTATTGTTTGAGGCTTTTGATAAAAGGCCGGCATGGGGGGCATGATTGTTACCCCAAGGCGGGCCAATTTTAACATATTCTCAAGATGAATAGCACTTAACGGAGATTCCCGGGTGACAAGAATTAACTTGCGTCCCTCTTTAATTGTGACGTCTGCCGCCCGGCTAATGAGGTTATCTGTATAGCCATGGGCCACCGCTGATAACGTTTTCATACTGCAAGGAACAACTACCATACCATGATGAATAAAAGAGCCACTAGAAACAGGAGCTGCCTGATCATCTTCCCTATATGTACAAGAGGCCAGTTTGGTTACTTTTTCAATAGTTTGATTCGTTTCCAGTTCAATAGTACATTTACCCCAGTTACTTAAAATCAGGTGAGTTTCTACGTCATGAGAACGAAGGTATTCTAACAAAGTAATACCATATATAGCGCCTGTGGCCCCAGTTATTCCAACAACTATTCTCATAAATTGACTCCTTTTTTGTTTTGCATTATCATGTAAGTGGATCACAAGCCCTTGGTTCCCACCAAGGGCTTACTTTATATCTTGCCATTATATTGCGGAGGATTATTTACAACCTGGAGATCTCATTGTATAAAATATACTGCCTTCTTGCAGAAAACAAATTTATAATAGCTATGATAGATATCCGATAGATTTCGATATGGATAAAGCTGTTTCTTTAATTGGTTGAATAAGTTCTTGTATTCTTTCGTATGTCATTCTGGTACTGGGACCAGCGATACTTATAGCAGCAATTGCTTCCCCTCGGTGATTTAATACTGGTGCGGCCACACAGCGCAGGCCCATTTCAATTTCTTCGTCATCAATACTGTAACCTTGTTTCTTAATCTCTTTTAAATGAATTCTAAGTTTATCAATGTTAGTAATTGTGCTAGGTGTAAAAGATTTTAATTCAAGTTTCGCAAGAATTCTCTCTCTCTCGTCTTCAGGGAGGAACGCAAGGATCGATTTTCCAACACCCGTGCAGTGCATTAAAGCCCTCTTCCCTATTTGGGAGTACATTCTAATCGCTTGAGGACCGTCCACTTTATCGATGTAGACATAATCATCTTCAACTTTCAACACCAAATGAACTGTTTCTTTAAATTCATCTACCAATCTTTTTAAAAAAGGGTGGGCTTGCTGCCTTAAGTTCATCCTTTGATGAACTTGTTCGCCAAGTTGTAATAACCTTAAACCCAACTTATATTTACCATTTTCAGGTTCTTGGTAAACCAGACCTTTGCTCTCTAAAGTATTTAAAAGACCAAAGGTCGTACTTTTATGAAGATCCAATCTGTTGCTTATCTCAGTAACACCTAAGGGCTCGAGTGATTTCTCCAGGACTTCAAGGATAGATATTGCCCTGTCAACGGACTGGATAATATTGGTTTTCTTTTTCATTGTACCACCTCCAATCGAAGAATCGCATTTACTCGTTCAATCTTATAGCACGTTGTTCCGAAGAATGAACATTTTTATGATTCTATTGCAGCAAAACCCCAAGGCCGGGGTCTCATTTGTCCGAATAATGTGGATGAATCTGGATAATAGCCCTTACTTCCCTTTTGAACGCTGTTGATTACCGACATGGTAATGAACAGTTCGACGTGAAATAGTTCTATTCGCTATATACAACCAATCGAGAATATTATTCTTGCCTTCCCAGAAATACGTCTTCGGTTAGACTGGGTAAGAAAAATCAGATTTTTTCCATTCCAACAGAAGTAATTAGTTAAAGTCTATATCTTTATTAGTTTTAGATGATTTTGTTTAAATTTAATATCTAAATATCTTTACTGTTTTACCAAGTTTCAATTTTGCATTTTTACGTTATCGTCTGTAACCTAAGGAAGTTGAAATTTCGGCTGCAGTTTCAATTAAAATCGGTTTAATTTCTTCTAATCGAACTGCGGTAAAACGTGTACTTGGACCAGATATACTTATTGCAGCAATTGCTTTACCACTATAATCAAATATAGGTGCTGCTATACATGATAAGTTTTCCATAATTTCTTCTATATCATAAGCATAGCCCCGTTCTCTTATTGCTTTTAGTTCTTCTTCTAATTTTAGCGGATCTGTTATTGTATTTTTCGTATACTGTGGCAATCCTTTAGTAGTAATAATTCGTTGCATTTCTAGTTTTGGAAGGTATGCTAATAGGACCTTGCCAACCCCTGTACAATGGGCAGGTAAACGCGAACCTATTTCGGAAACAATACGCAAGGATTGATTACTTTCTCTTTTATCTATATATAAAACTTCTCCCTTGTCAAGCACTACTAAATGAACTGTTTCCCCTGTTCTTTCCAGTAACTTTTGTATATAGGGTCCAGATACTGCACGTACATCCCAAGTGGATGCAACAATTCTACCAAGCTCAAAGAAACGAATGCCAAGTTTGTAGTTACCAGTAAACGATGACTGTTCGATATAACCATATTGTTTTAAAGTAGATAGTATTCCGTGAACAGTACTTTTAGACATTTTTAGCTTAGATGAAATATTGGATAAAGGCACTTCTGTTTGGCAAGAAGCTAAATATTCAATAACCATTAAAGCTTTTGCTATAGACCTGATAGGAACCTTTTCCGTCAGCATTGTTTGAGAATACAAAGGTACAACCTCCCATGGCAAATTGTCCTAACTTATAATTGCACTTAAGAAATACTACTAATACTATCCACCACTTACTTGTGGAAAAAAAATAACTTTATCCCCATCTTTTAGAATATAATCTTGAGTTTGCATTTTTGCATTAACCGAAATAAAATGTACTTCATTGAAGGGAACACCTAAATACTCTAATAAATCTCTTATTGTTCCCCCTTCTTTGAATTCTACATAATGAAAATTTCTATAGGATGGAAAATTAATAGATAATACACCTAAAAGCTTAACTTGTACTTGCATTAATGCAGTTCTCCTTTAAACCTAATTATTTAATTCGAAAACAATCTTGTATATTTAATTTGACAATTTCGAAAAAAATCCTTTTAAAGAATAAATACCTTCACTCAAAAATATCATGGTACGAGGGGTATACCCTCGTACCATGATATTAGTAGAATTAGAGAACATCCCTACCATAATAAGCGCAGAGAAAAATATTCTTGATTTCTTCTACTGTGGGTATTCTCGGGTTTGCGGGAGTACTGCCGTCTTTCATAGCATTTTCGGCCAATTTGTCTACCTTGGCCAGGAAATCAGCTTCATCAACACCTGTATCCTTGATAGAAGCAGGAATACCAAGTAGCTTCTGTAAGCCACGTACAGCTTCCAGAAACTTCGCTGTTCCATCATAAGCATCCTTTGATTCATAGCCAATGGCCCGGGCAACGTCCGCGTAGCGGGAAGCTACAGCAGGTGTGTTGTACTGAACAACATAGGGCAGCATGATAGCATTGGCACGGCCATGCGGTATCCCATACTCAGCACCAATTTGGTGAGCCGTACTGTGTACTAATCCCAAAGCAGTGTTAGTGAAGGTAAAACCAGCCATCAAAGAAGCTGTATGCATTTTTTCTCTGGCCTCTTTATCATTTCCATTGGCAAAGGCTTTTGGCAGCCATTCAAATACCATAGCAGTTGATTTTAAAGCGATCGGATCGGTAACATCGGTTGCATTAACAGAAACATAAGCCTCGACCGCATGAACCATCACATCAAAACCTGTGTTAGCAGTAACCACCGGTGGCATGGTGGAGGGTAGTTCCGGGTCACAGATGGCAATATCCGGAGTAACTTCATAGGAAAGTGTAAACTCCTTGACGTTTGGTTCGACATCACGGTTGGTGATTACGGCTGCCAGGGTTACTTCTGTAGCAGTGCCACTGGTAGAAGGAATTGCTACAAATCTGGCTTTTTTCCTTAATTTAGGTACACCGGTAAACGGAACGAATATCTCTTCCCAGGTTACATTAGGATGTTCATAGAAAATCCACATCGCTTTAGCAGCATCGATAGAGGAACCACCACCTAAGCCAACGATTAAATCAGGCTGGAACTGGTTCATTACCTCAACGCCCTTCATGACAGTTTGACGGCAAGGGTCCGGTTCTACTTGATCAAATACTACACTCTCTATGCCTGCCTCCGCTAAGTAACCTTTCACCTTTTCTACAAAACCCAGATTCTGCATAACTTTGTCTGTTACAATAACTGCCTTTTGTCCTTCTAATTCTTTCAGGTAAGCAAGGCAACCCCAACCAAATACAATATCTTTGGGAATGCGGAACCATTTAGAATAATTAGACATTTTTCATACCTCCAAATTATTTTTTATTTTTGAATTTATTGATAATTAATTAGCTGGGTTTACGTATTCAATCCAACTACTTAACTACAATAGTTTGGCCGAAGACAATGCAATTATGAGACTAGTACCTATAGCTATACTGGTTACCGGTGGGTCTATATACGAATTAGTTTGACTAATCCATAACTTATTTATACAGCTGGCAATAATTGCAACAAGAATCCCTAATACAACGGCCCAAATTATAGCATTAATACTCCCGTTACCTCGCAGCGCAGCTAAACCCGATATAATTACTATGTGGTGCCAAGGTGCTCCATTAAATCCCATTTGAAGATAAAGAAGAAATAATAGAGCCAATCCAAAGGGTATTAATATATCACCCATTTTAACAGCCGCTACAGCACTGGCCAGCCCCACTCCACCTCCAAGTACCACCAGGAAACCCAGTTCCTTACCATTGGGCCACCAATTTTCGTCTTCATTTGCTGACTCTTTTTTACGATTTGAACGCCATTGTCCATCAAATAATAACCTGGCCAGCCATCCTGTAATAACCACAGATAAGGCTACGTTGTCAGTGGGAATACCGATACCAGTACCGAGGCGCTCTAAAAGCATACCAACCACCCCAAAGACGCCACCCACCAGGAGAACGTCTGGTCTACCAAATCCAGATAACGGCTTCAGTATATCCAATCCAGTATCAATAACTCCTCTAGACCAGGCATAAGCGGCGGCAGCAGCACCCCCAGCATAAACCATATGTGCACCAAAAAGCGGGTTAAAACCTATATTCCATACCATTGCGGGGTCGTTACCTACCAGCCCGGCAAGACCAGTAATCATTAAAACAGCACCCCATAAAGTAATAGCCGGAAGGGCACCCATTGCTGCACCTAATATACCTCCACCCAACGCACCTACAACCATCAATGGTTCAATTCCCAACGTTTCCACCTCCCTAACAACGAAAGATTGTTTTTTGGTACGAGGGTATACCCTCGTACCAAAAAACATATTGAGATTACTTAATAAAGTACAACTTGTCCAAAATTAACTAATACAGTTTGTCACCAAGGCGCCCTTCATAACTCCTGGTCAGCAATTCAGTTGCTGCTTCCTTGGTCATCGGTCTCTTAGCCCAGCCATAGAATGCAGTTATCCATGGACAATCGGTCATCATTTCAACTAACATGGGAATATCTTCTTTCTTACCAAAGGGTGCCCAGGTCGGTTCAATACCAATATCCGTCAAAAGCTGCTTAACTCCGTCTACACCAGCTTGAGCAGCTTGACGCAAATTCATGCCGTCAATATTTTGACCCAGTGCCTTGGCAATAAGTGCCATTTTCTCCATACAATGCCCCATATTGTATTCCATTGCATAAGGAAGTGCAACAGCACATCCAACACCATGCGGAACATGATATACCGAACCTAAGGTATGTGCTAAAGCATGCCCTTCTACTATACCTGGGTCGTTAAAAGCTTTTCCTGCCATCATAGAAGCATAAGACATTTTAACCCGGGCTTCTAAATTATCTCCCTCATAAACAGCAACAGGTAATGCCTCTGCAATAAGTTCAACAGCCTTTAAAGAAATAGCATCTGTAAACGGGTTTTCCTGCTTGGCCATCAAAGTCTCTATTGCATGGGACAAAGCATCAGCACCTGTAGAGGCGGTAACTCTGGGAGGCATACTTAGAGTTAATGTAGGATCTACAACTGCTAAGTCTGGCAAAATTGCTGGAGTAGCAAAAAATCCCTTCATATGATCATCAGCAAAGGTAATTACTGAATACATCGTGCATTCGGTACCTGTTCCTGATGTTGTAGGAACAGCAATAATGGGAGCACCTTTTTTAGGAAAGCTAGTAGTTTTTAAATAATCTTCAGTTT
Organism: Desulforamulus putei DSM 12395; assembly: GCF_900129195.1. GTDB lineage: Bacteria > Bacillota > Desulfotomaculia > Desulfotomaculales > Desulfotomaculaceae > Desulfotomaculum > Desulfotomaculum putei. Next base: position 7,354 of record NZ_FQUY01000033.1, on the reverse strand, counting down.
TTCCTGGCAAGGCGAGAAGTTGAGCAACGACTTTAGCAATATCTATGGCGCTGCCGCCACCCAGTCCTATTACAAAGTTTCCATTTTCCTTACGAGCAAATTCAGCTGCTTCATTACATACAATATTATCAGGTTCAGGTTTGCCTTGATCAAACACTGCTACTTCAATATTGTCTTTTTTAAGCGCTGCTACTACCCTATCAGCAATCCCGTTTTTAGCCAAAATCGGGTCGGTTACAATAATTGCCTTACCGCTCCAACCCTTTTCTTTGATGTGTTGGGAGATATTATCTACTGCATTAACACCAAACACAATCTTTTGTGGAGTATAATACTGAACCTCTTTAAGTATTGGAAACATAGTAACCCTCCTTAAAAAATATATTTTGTAAGTAGCCGGTAAAATCAATATAGAAACAAGTTCCTAAAAATTACGTCCATTTTCTTTTGCCTTCATACATAGCATTTTTTTAACAATGATTATTTAGTTAATTGTTAATTATGGCAAAATCCATTCCTAATTCTTTAAGCTTTTCAGGTTTAGGTAACCCGGTTTCTTTATCCCAGTTCATAGCTTCGTAATAAGCATCAAGCATAACATCCAGGTTTTCTACTTTACCTCCCTCTGAAGGTCCATCTGGAATCGCTTGTGAAAAACGTTTTGGCAGTTTATCATCTTTACGAGTAAAACCTTCCCGGGCATTAAAACAACGCTTTAGATTCCAGGATCGATCTGCTGCAGTGAGTAATTCCTCAGCTGTAACATCCCATCCGGTAAGTGCACTTACCATCTCAGCATATAGTTGAGGTGTTATGCAATTGCCTTCAGAACCCCATGAGTAGAAGATACAAGCACCAAGATTCTCGCTTATTTCACCTTGTAAGGCCACGTATCGATAAGCAGTTCCCTTTTTGGCTGATTCGTCTGGAACCTCTGTCGGTGGCCAGGGTACACCGAGTTCCTTCATGCCGCAATCTAATTGGCCAAAATCCCAAGTTGCAGGCCAGTTAGGATGCATATGACAAGCACCCCTCGGGGATGTAGCATATTGAACAGCAAGTACCTTGGATTCAGAACGTGGTTCATGCGCAGGTAACTCCAGCCCTTTTACGTGAATGGCTGCTTCTTCTGAATCCGGACCGAGTTTTTCTGCCATACGTTTTACGCCTTGGGCTAAGAACTCACCAAATCCTTCTTTGTTGGCGATTTTCTCTACCAACTGCACCATCACTTCTGCATTACCCCAATGCAATGACAAACCATCTGTATCCTTTTCGGTCAGTAAGCCCTTTTCATAGCACTCCATGGCAAAGGCTATACTCATACCTGTACTAACTGTATCTAACCCATAAACATTGCATAAAAAGTTTCCTCTAATGATTGCCTCCATATCATGCACGCCACAGTTAGCGCCCAACATATCTACAGTTTCGTACTCCGGTCCCTCCATTGGGGGTGTATAAAAACTTCCATTGTTTACTGAAGAATAGCGTCCACATGCGAAGGTGCAGCCGTAACAAGCACGTTTTTTAATGTTATATTCCCGGTTAAATTTCTCACCTGAAATTTCATCTGCTTTTTCAAAATGGGCAGTTTGAAAGTTCTTAGTGGGTAAAATCCCCAGGCTGTCGTGTAGTGATACAAGGCCTATAGTACCCATGGTGGGAATACCAGCCAAAAGGTAATTTTTTAGCCATTGTTCCGCCTTGGAGACCGCATCCATAAAGTCTTTCGGTTTGGCAACTTTAATGCCACCATTCCCATTTACAGTAACAGCTTTCAAGTTTTTACTTCCAAATACTGCCCCGATACCTCCACGACCGGCGGCTCGTCCTCTATCATTAATTAAAGCAGCATATAATACTCCATTTTCCCCAGCCTGACCAATGGCAGCAACAGATACTTCAGGATCATCAAGTTCTTTGATTAAAGCATCTGTAGTTTCCTCTACATTAAGGCCCCAGAGATGTTTAGCAGGTCTAATTTCAGCCTTCCCATCATTAATGTACAGGTATACAGGTTCTGCAGCCTTTCCTTCAATAACAACAAAATCAAAGCCAGCATACTTAAGCTTAGGACCAAAAGCCCCTCCTGACCGGGCTTGATTCCAAGTGCCTGATAATGGTGACTTATAGCATACTTCGTAACTACCACCACTTGGACTAAGAGTTCCTGTAATAGGACCAGTGGCAAGGACTACTTTCGCTTCAGGAGCCAGGGGATCAATACCACCCGGCATTTCTTTATAAAGGAGCTTAGCCGCGTAACCTACACAGCCAATATATTTTCTCAGCTCGTTTTTATCCAATTCTTCCATCTTAATTTCACCATTAGTTAAATCAACACGCAAAAGTTTACCAGCATATCCATACCACATATTCTCACCTCCTACCTAACCTTTGATGCAAATGCCATAGCCCAGAGTTCCCTCCGTCTGGCCGCAGCTTTGTTTATTTCCTCATAACGGATAGCACCTTGTGGACAGTGATTGGCACATGCAGGATCGCCGCCACATAAATCACACTTAGCGGCTAAATTTGTTTCTTCATCAAATCTTAAAACTCCGTATGGGCAAACATTAACACAGGTACCACAACCTGCACATAAATTAGCGTCCACTGTTACTGCATCTGTAGACCCTTCTCTTGTTAATGCCCCAGTTGGGCAAGCACTTAAACATAACCCACATTGCATACATACTATTGGTACATCAACCGCGGGTTCTCTTCTAATTACATAAACATTACTGCGTGATGGGTTTACTTCTCCATATTTTGTCATTGAGCACCACATTTCACACCGGTGGCACCCTGTGCACAAAGAGGGATCTACTGTTAATAACTTTGACACTTTAGTCACCTCCTAAATTGACAAAAACAATTCAAATCGTGGTTTGGTATTTATAGCCAATCATTTTCACTTTCTCATTAAAACACCTCCTTACAAACATCTTCCTGATTAACAGCACACGTTAAGATGTTCACGTTTTAATTATGACTAAGTTTTATTTCACTTAAAGGTTTATGTTTGTTCATCAATATCAAACATTTCGGTATTGCCGAACTATATTTAATGTTTCGAAAACTTATTCGTGATTTTTATTGATTTTCCTGCTGAAAAAATAAAGTTTGTTTATGAAAGTTTTCGATTTTTTTCGACATTAGATAATATATAAAAAAAGAACCCAGAGGGTGAAAACCCTTGGGCCTTTAGTCTAGTTGGTTTTAAAACCAGTTTCATGGTTTTTAACAATCTGCCAAATAATCAAAGGGTTGGCGTCTCTCTATAATTTAATATCTCCTAATGTTTGTGTTCATTGTGTTGATGTTTTTTACAATTTGATTTACCAGTCTCGTAACAGTTTTCTTTCCCGATAATAACCCTCAGCAGGTTCGGTATCGGTGGGTCTGCGGAACCTGCCCCGTAGCCCACAGCTTTAGGTATCATAGGTGGTAAATGACCAAATTCGCGGCAGATGGTAGTAATGATGGCAGCACCGGTAGGTGTAACCAACTCGAGAGATGTGCCACTGCTATATACTGTCACACCCTGAAGTAACTCCAGTGTGGCCGGAGATGGTACAGGGATCTTGCCATGCATGCATTTTGTCCAACCAGCACCAACATTAAGGGGTGAAGCGACTACTCTGGTAATGCCAAGTTTATGTAAACCTGCTACAGCACCGACAATATCGATGATTGCATCAACGGCGCCCACTTCATGAAAGTGAATTTTTTCCGGGCTTACACCATGTATTTTCCCTTCGGCCCCGGCCAGACGGGTAAAAATCTCCAGCACCGTCTTTTTAACCTGATCCTCCAACCCGCTGTTTTCAATAATTTGCTGAATGTCCTTTAAATGGCGGTGCGGGTGGTGATCATGGGTTTCTACTGTAAATTTGGTAGCGGAGACTCCTCTCCTTACTACTCGTTCAGCCTTGATATGGCAATCGGCCAAATTCAGTTTGACGATTTCTTGCTCTAAAACCTCAAAGGGCAACCCCGCATCCAACAGAGCCCCATTGATCATGTCTCCACTTATACCGGAGAAGCAGTCAAAATAGATAATAGCCATTCTTTACTCCCCTATCCTGTTAATCAAAGCGGCAGCATAACCAGCGCCAAAACCATTATCGATGTTAACAACAGTAACCCCCGAAGAGCAAGTGTTCAACATCGCCAATAATGCTGCCAGACCGTTAAAACTGGCCCCGTAACCTACGCTGGTAGGCACCGCGATAACCGGTTTATCTACCAGGCCCCCTACCACACTGGCTAACGCCCCCTCCATACCAGCCACCACTATGACTACTTTAGCTGCGTCTAATTTATCCCGATTCATTAAAAGCCTGTGAATACCTGCTACCCCTGCATCATATAGCCTGTCTACCTTGCCACCCATCATCTCAGCTGTCAAAGCTGCTTCCTCAGCCACGGGCAAATCGGATGTCCCGGCGCAAGCCACTAAAATATTGCCCACTGTTGTTTGCTCACCACGCCGGACGGTGATTAATCTGGCCAGCGAATGATACTCTGCATCCGGTATCACTTCCAGCACTGCCTGGTACATTTCCTGGGTAGCCCGGGTTCCCATGATATTGCTTGAAGTTTTGGCCAGTGCCTCCATGATCTTTTGCACTTGCTCCACTGTTTTGCCAGCACAATAAACAACCTCAGCAAATCCCTTGCGCAAATGGCGATGATGATCAATTTTAACAAAACCCATATCTTCGTAAGGTAGATGCTTCAGTCTGTCCAGGCCTTGATCAACTGTTAACCTTCCTTGTTTAACCTGTTCTAATAGCCCTCTTATTTCTCTGGGATCCATTTACATACTCTCCTTTAACGTCTCATTCATGCTGCCGGATCTTAAACCCATCATGTCCAGGGTTATATAGGTAAAATTCAGCTTTTTCAGGTAGTTCGTTACCTCTTCTTGACGGCTCAACAAATCAGCAAATTGATTCTTTGATATTTCAATTCTTGCCAGATTTCCATGGGCACGTAAGCGGCAGGGAGAAAAACCCAGCGACTTAAGAAAGTCTTCCCCTGCTTTTACAGCCAATAGCTTCTCCTTGGTTATCGCCTCTCCGTAGGGTATTCTGGATGCCAGGCAGGCGACTGCCGGAACATTCCAAGTTAACAAGCCAAGCCGGCAGGATAGCTCTCTAATTTCGGCTTTTGTGAATCCCGCTTCCTGCAGCGGACTCTTCACTCCCAACTCCTCCACTGCTTTACTACCCGGTCGAAAATCGGCCAGGTCATCGATGTTGGCGCCGTCGATAACGGTTTCAATGCCCCTGGCCCGGGCAATTTCTAATAATTTACTGAAACGAATGTGTTTGCAATAATAGCACCGTTCCGGGGGATTGGCGACAAATCTTTCATCGGACATTTCATCACTCTGAATTACCAGGTGTTCCACATCAAATTCTTGAGCCATCTTTTTGGCACGCTCAAGTTCTTCTGATGTAAAAGTATCAGAAACGGCAGTTACTGCCAAAACCCGGGACGGCAGTTCTTCCGCTGCTATTTTTAATAAAAGAGTACTATCAACCCCACCGGAAAAGGCAACCAGGACACTGCCATATCTTTTTAAAATTTCCCTTAAATCTTTTAACTTTTGCTCAAGTTCTACCATATTATATTTCACCTTCAGCTTATCAAATTATTAGCCTGTCTCTTTAATTCTTCCGCTACTGTACCCAATTCGCTGACAATAGCGTTAATCTCTTGAGCCGTGGCAGCCTGTTCTTGGGTTCCTGCGGATAACTGTTCAATGGAGTGAGTTAGTTCCAGTATAGATTTTTGCATACCCTGCAGAGTTTGCATAATTTCCTTTACCGAGTGCTGGGTGTCCTGGGAAAGCTTGCGTATTTCACTGGCCACCACATTAAATCCTGCACCGGCTTCTCCTACCCTGGCTGCTTCAATGGCTGCGTTTAGTCCCAGTAGATGGGTCTGTTCGGCAATCTTGCGAATAAAAGCAACTACATCATCCGTCTTGTTTATTTCCTGCCCGATGCCCCGGGCATGGTTATTTATGCTTTCTGTGGTAGCTGCCAGTTCCTCTGCCGTGGCGGAAAGGTTGTTGGTCGCCTGGGCCAGGATATCAACCCGTTTTTCCATCTGTTGGGCTTCCTTATTTAATCTCTCCTGTTGCTCAATGGGCCTGGTCATCAAGATCGTCCCCACGATTTTACCGGTTGATGGTTCGGTGAGGGGGTAACAGGTCCCTATGAAGGGTAGTCCGTATACCTCCTCCCCTACTTTAGCTACTGTCCTGTTACCGCTATGTATGGTTTTGTATGCGGTGCTACCTTCCTTGATTGGATCACCATCATTAACTGTTAATTTTAGGGTTCCATGAATGCCATACAAGTTTGTTGTCAAGTCGGTTATATAGAAACCTATTTCATCACCTAATAAACCTTTAAAATACGGGGCCATTTTTAATGCACAAGTTAAGATATCAGGTTCCTTTTGTTCTTTTAGTATGTCTGTTAAGGGTTCATTTATGAGCTGCGTATGTTTTGAGGATGAATTATCTGCGGGCGTATTTTTTTGATCCTCTAATAAGGATACCTTTTTCCCAAACCATCGATCTAATGCCAACTACATCTCCCCCTTTGATACCTCAATAATAAGACAACGAATGGAATACTTTTAGGGGAATTCGTCTATATAAATCAATTCTCCTTCTATTTTGCAAATTTCACAAACAACATTCTGTATTATCGAACATCCTGGACATTTTTATTGACACATAAATATCTTGTGTTATTCTTTTTTCTATATTTCTTTTTAATGAAAGTCAGAGATGGGTATAAATGTCCTGTGAAAACTGCAAGTTTCAGAGAAAAATTTTTTTAGCAAGAGCGTCTGCCCTTCCTGTATCTTAACCATCCCCGAGGTTACCAAAATACACCTACCGGCAATCAGAATGTTAATTTGGTTACCAAATGGTCGTAAATTCGGAGTTACCTTTGATACTAAAAAAGCATTCCTGTAATGAAGAGCAGGGGTTTTGAGGGAAAATGAAAATCCTGGTATAAAGAATGTAGTGGCCTAAAGCATTCGAAGATGCAAGCGCGGGCTCACTAATTCAAAATACCAGGAGGACTGAAAAGTGAAAGTTTCTAAGATTAAACAAATCCAGCCAAATACCTTGATTGTTGGAATTGATATTGCCAAACAAACACACTGGGCTCAAATGATGTTGCAAGGAAAGCTGATTGGAAAAGCTTTCTCTTTCCAGAATACCAGAGAAAGTTTCGAAAATCTAGTCACTACCCTCAAAGCTTACCAACAAAAATTAGGGGCCACCAACATCGTGGTTGGAATGGAACCTACC
>NZ_FQUY01000030.1 GCF_900129195.1 Desulforamulus putei DSM 12395 | reverse complement strand
TGCATATATGGAAGCCCCGAAATAACCAGAATAAACGGGTTTTCTGAGTCCATGCCGAAATTGAAGATGATGCTTAAATCGTGCAAGAAAAGATCCTTGGCCAGTTGCATCTCGTCCAGGATAAAAACCGGTGTAATTTTTCGTTCCTGGTAAAACGTCAGCACCGCTTTTTGTATCTGGTGAAACAAATCCACCTTGCGAAACTTGGGCTCCTCCCCCAGGCCTGTGACAAGGCCCCGGAAAAAGTCCATCACTGTACCCGTAGAAAGCTTGTAACCAAAACGGGCTAAACGGTCACGGTATTCTATGAGAACAATATTTACTTGACCACCGGCGATAATTTTTAATAGTTTGCTGAGTTCTTTACGGTTTTCGTTTAACCCGGAGGCAACTTCCTGATACTCTGCAACTACAGCATATTTCCTGCGTTTGGCGATTCCTTGCAATCGCTCCAATTGTCGGATTAAGTTCCCGTTGTCAGCCTGTTTTTTAGTAGAAACTCTGGCATATATAGCACAACGATTTCCTTTAATTTCTACAGTTTTTACCCATAACAGCAAGCAGTTCGCTTTCGTCATACCGACGATGACCGCCAGCAGTTTTTATCGGATGTATTTTGGAAGCTGTTTTAACCTCCATCTTTAGATATAACCTATAGTTATATCCTATATGTTTAATCTATATTATTCAAGTTAATAAAAATAAAGTTAGAATAAAGTTAACTTGTTCAACTACTTAGATTCCCCCCTGAAAAACGAACCGTTTATTGGCCTGTACTTAAATAAAAGGAATTCCAAGGATTTGGACTTCACAGTGAACAGGCCGACTGCGATTACATTTACAAGCTGGTTTTTCAGGAGAATCTACTCAAGTAAATTAACATGTATATTAAAATTAGGAGGTTTTTGCATTGAAAGTAATAGGTATTAATGGAAGTGCACGTAAGGATGGCAATACTGCTATTATCATTGGACGTGTTTTCGATGAATTAAAAAAGAAAGGTATAGAAACAGAAATGATACAGCTGGCCGGTAATAATATCCAGGGTTGTATCGGCTGTGGGGGATGTTTTAAAAATCAAAATAATCAATGTGTCTTTCAAAATGATATTATAAATAAGTGTATTGCCAAAATGATCGAAGCAGATGGCATTATCTTAGGTTCACCAGTATATTTTGGCGATGTCTCAGCCAACATGAAAGCATTTTTAGAAAGAGTAGGCATGGTAGCAAGTGCTAATAATGCACTTTTTAAGCACAAGGTGGGAGCTGCTGTTGTGGCGGTTCGTCGAGGAGGAGCAATCCATGCTTTTAATACGATGAATTATTTCTTACACTACATGCAGATGTATCTGGTGGGTGGAACTTACTGGAATATGGTCTATGGAAAAGAAATTGGTGAAGTTGAGAAAGATGCAGAAGGTATGCAAAATATGAAATCTATCGGGGAAAATATGGCCTTGCTTCTAGAAAAAATAGCAAAATAAAATATGTAAACGTCAAATAGTCCTCACCTGTACACAGAACTTCGCCCCCAAAGTTGACAATACTAATAAAAGCTCCCTTATGCGCACTTATTGAGATATTCAATGGGTGCGTTTCCTTTTAATCGAGATTGTGGGCGTTCATGATTATAGAAATCTATATAATCGGCGGGGGACCATCCTGACAAAGGCTTCATATAATTTTTCTTCATCTACTGCCTTCATGCTGCAGCCCTCCGGACCTGCGGCGTCCCCCGTTAAATAGACACATAAAACACGAGTATTGCTTCCTGTTTCATAGAATTGCTTAATATGGGCCGGTTTCCACCCGGGTGGTGGCTAATTTAGCGGCCTTATCATTTTCTTTAAAGGCCCGCAGATAGCGGTGTACACTGGATGGTGAGCCCATATAGCCTTTTTGAACCAGTTCTTTGTGTATTCTTGTGCCAATATAACCCTTATCGAGCATGTCTTGAATTTCTTCTCGGTACTTGTCCAGTTGTTTTTCATACTCCCTGGCTTTAAACTGTGGCGGATTAATATCTCTAAGGTATTTTCTGACGGTATTTCTTGATACACTTAGTGTCTTAGCTATTTTCCTGATGCTGACCCCCTGGGCATGCAGTGCTTGATGCGTTGCCATTGTACATGCTTACCACCTCTTTTGCCTCCCCCTCTCGATGGAAATTTTATCATAAGGTGGGTCAGTTTTACTTGACGATCAGGGGTCAATTCTATTTTATGATCTACAACAGACATTACGCGCCTTCCAAAACAGATTTGAGAAATATGACCTGGTTATTGCGGACGAGATGGGCTACATCTCCTTCGACAAAGAGGGCTCGGAGCTGTTGTTTACCCACCTGTCACTTCGGGCCGGGAGAAAATCCACTATTATCACTACAAACCTTTCTTTTGAGCGATGTGGGGAAATATTCCAGGATCCTGTTATGACTGCAGCTATGATTGACCGTTTAACACATCAATCATACATAATTAATATGAATGGTAATTCCTATCGAATGAAAGAAACAAAGGAGTGGTTGCAGAAGCAGCAATTGGCCTAATTTATTAGGCAGAACCCCTCGTGTATACTGTATTCAAATTGACACGATCATGCTTTGCATTGTCATGATTAATGAGATAACATAAAACTGTGGATAATTCAATGAAAGCATAACTCTTGTTGTTAAGTGGGGGAATTTTGAGTTGACAAATACATCAGTTTATTTCATTACAGGAATGCTCCAATCGTTTGTGATTTTTCACCCTAAAAAAGGGCATAAAAAAAGCGGCAGCATCTTATTTCTAAAATGCCACCGCTAATTCCGTAGTGAGGATTCCTTATTCGATTTATAGCCTATATAAAAAAGGCAGCATGTGTTAAAACTACCCATTATTTACCCGTTCTATTTGCGTATTCTGAACCTGCTGGGTAGCGTTCTCCCGAAATCTTGATCTTCGAGAGTGCATCGTTCAAATCACTTAGCTCCTCGGGAGTCAGTTCAATGTCCGCTGCGCCAAGATTTTCTTCCAGACGCTCTAATTTGCGCGTGCCGGGAATCGGAACAATCCAAGGCTTCTGGGCAAGCACCCATGTCAGAGCTATTTGAGCCGGCGTTGCGTTTTTCTCTGCAGCAACCTTCTTGATAAGTTCCACCAAAACCTGATTTGCTTCGAGATTCTCCGGTTTAAAGCGGGGAACAATGCTGCGGAAGTCGGAGCTAACAAATGTTGCATTCTTATCAATTTTTCCGGTAAGGAAACCCTTGCCCAGCGGGCTGAATGGAACGAAGCCGATTCCGAGTTCCTCCAGGGTAGGCAGCAGTTCTTCTTCAGGACTTCTCCACATCATTGAATATTCACTTTGAATAGCAGTGAGCGGCTGAACCGCATGTGCGCGGCGAATCGTTTGCACTCCTGCTTCAGAAAGTCCCCAATATCTGATCTTCCCTTCCTTGATTAGGTCTTGTATTACTCCAGCTACTTCCTCGATAGGCACATTCGGGTCAACACGATGCTGATAGTACAGGTCAATGGCTTCAACTTTAAGACGTTTGAGCGAGCCTTCCACTGATTGCCTAATGGTTTCCGGCTTGCTGTCAAGCACCTGCTTGCCATCTGCCATTTTGATGCCAAACTTGGTAGCGATGACCACTTTTCCCTTGAACGGGGCCAGTGCTTCACCCACCAATTCCTCATTCACATACGGCCCATACACTTCGGCGGTGTCAAAGAAAGTAACACCACGGTCAACGGCCGCATGGATCAGTAAAATCATTTCTTTTTTATCTGCTGCCGGGCCATAACCATAACTCATTCCCATACAGCCTAACCCAATGGCGGAAACCTCAAGGCCGCTGTTTCCTAATTTACGTTTTTTCAATTCTATTTCCCTTTTTGGTTATGGTATCAAATCAAGTTTTTTAAGCCAGTTTGCAACATCTTTGTCTGCTCTGTCAACACTGCCGCCTCGAATTGCCAACCCGGATAATACCTTTGCATTTGGGCAAAGTTTCTTGATGTCGCGTTCACTGCTTCCCATTCCACTACCTTCATGTGTGCAAAATGGAATAATGGTCTTTCCTGAAAAATCATACGACTCTAAAAATGTGAATACCGCCATCGGCATCGTTCCCCACCAATTCGGATACCCGAGAAAAATCACATTATAAGAATCCATATCATCTACTTTATCTGTAAGCTCAGGTCTGGCATTTTTTCTTTTTTCTTCCTGTGCTACATTTGTTGTTTCCGTATAATCTTCGGGGTAAGATTTTACTGTTTTGATTTCAAACATGTCGCTGCCTGTTAATCCCTGTATTTTCTTTGCTATTACTTCTGTGTTTCCAATTGGCAGGTTTACAATACTACCGCCCACATAATTATTTCCCTTGCGTGAAAAATAAGCGATAAGGCTCTTTGAATATGCCATTTTTTATCCCTCTCCAATCAAGCATCTTTTTTATTCCACTATCAAATATCAAATTTGACGTTACTTAGCCATCTCACAGTTTCAGGATCGTTATGTGATAAGAACAAGCTCTTTTTCGTATCCAATGTTGCAATTCTTTCCATATCCTCCTGGCCTAATTCAAAATCGAAGATATTGAAGTTTTCTATTATTCTTTCTTTGTGAACAGACTTCGGAATCACAACCACTCCTCTTTGTGTCAACCAGCGTAAAATCACCTGAGCAACGGATTTATTATACTTTCGAGCTATTGATACTAAAACTTCATTCTGGAACATGTTGTTTCTTCCTTCTGCAAAAGGTCCCTAGGATTCTATCTGTACATTGTATTCTTTCATAACTTTAGCACTTTCTATTTGCTGGCAGAACGGGTGGGTTTCAATTTGATTTACAGCAGGAACCACTTCATTATGAAGTATCAAATCCACCAAACGATCCATCTGGAAGTTGCTGACCCCAATCGCCCTAATTTTCCCCTCACGATACAGTTCCTCCATAGCTCGCCAAGAACCATATACATCGCCAAACGGCTGATGGATTAAATACAAATCCAAATAATCCAATTGCAATCTTTTTAGCGATTTCTCAAAGGCTTTCTTTGTACTCTCGTAACCGGCGTCCTGAATCCAAAGCTTAGTCGTAATAAACAGTTCCTCTCTCGGTACGCCGCTCCGTTTGATTGCTCTGCCAACCGCTTCTTCGTTTAAATAAGCAGCAGCGGTATCTATCAAACGATAGCCTGCCATGAGCGCGTCATAAACACACTGCTCGCATTCCTTGGCATCAGTAATCTGATAGACTCCAAAGCCCAAAATAGGCATCTCAACACCATTGTTCAAAATTATATTTTGCATAATAATCCTCCTTTGATTTTGCGTGCCAATACATTTTTGCCCATAAAATTAATTCTCAGATCTCTTTAGTTCTTTTTCTTTTTCAACTACTACCTGTTCATATACTGCAATTTTATAATTCAGGCGTTCCAGTGTTTTCTGCATAGCTTCAATTTTTGCTATTAACTGCTTACGCTGTTCGATTAAGAGCTCTTTTCTGGCCTCTATGGTTGCATCACCCTGTTGAAACAGCTCGACATACTCAATCAATACTTCAATCGGAAGACCTGCACTTCGCATACATTTAATAAATTCAACCCAATTACAGTCTTCTTCACTATAATCCCTGATTCCGCTTTTATTACGGTTCACACGAGGTATCAGTCCGATGCGTTCATAATAGCGGAGTGTATCCTGTGGGATATCAAATTTTTCACTTACTTCTGTAATCGTCATGTGGTTTCACCTCCTGATATCCGCTATAATAACACTTGGAGTTAACTCCAAGCCAAGTCCTCTAAGAAAGAGAAATTCTTACTTACTTTCCAGTGTAACTTCATTGACCTATAAGAAAAGCTGAATGACAAACCACCTTGCGAGTCATCCAGCTTTTTGTCTAAAACTAATGTTATTTTAAATTACTATACTCTTCATCTGTTACGGGTTCTAACCATTCGGCGTCTCCCTTTTGAGGATTTGTTGTTATTCCGATATGTGTAAACCAGCTATCCGGTGTAGCACCATGCCAGTGTTTTACAGCCGGATTGATCTTTACTACATCCCCTGCGTGAAGCACCTGTACAGGCTTGCCTTCTTCCTGATAATATCCTTCGCCTCCTGTAATAAGCAGAATCTGCCCACCTGGATGTTTATGCCAATTATTTCTTGCGCCTGGCTCGAAAGTTACATTGTATATCGGGCAATTAAAGATGCTGTCATTAGAAACCAGCATTTCAATCCATGCTGTCCCAATAAAATAGTCATTCGTAATTTTTTCACCTTTCGGGAAGATTACACTTTCACTTAAATTTTTTGATTTGTTCATGTTTTATTCTCCTTTAAATTAAATTTTTCTTTCTACTGAAATATTGGATGTCATTCCACCTAATTTACTACCGGCTTTACACTTGCAATTCAAACAAATCTTTAATATTCTTCTTTCTATACTTGCGTGCAATGACCATGTGGATGCTCTGTTCGGCAAGATTTTTCGTATAAGGCACATGGAAATCATAGAGGAAAGCAGCAACGAATTTAGTTAATTTTTTCAATTGTAACCGTAAAGTCACCGCGAATACTTGCAAGCTTTTCTATGCCAGATTCAATCTTACCCAATATAATAAGTCCATTTGCATAACCAAAATCTCTATAAAATATAGCCAAATTCCCCAAGGAGAGTAATAAGTGAAATCTCCAACTGAAGGATCACTGCCTGGTGGTGCATCTTCTGTAGATAATCTTTTTGCTAAACTACTAATTTTTTCGGTTCCTGCATAATCTTCTAATGTTAATGTTAATGGGAGTAATGTTAAAAAATCCCTGCTTGTTGGATTATCATACATTTTCACAATTACTTCCTCGTTGTCAAAAGTTAATTTTATTCTAACATCTTCCATAGCATCTAAACTCTCCTAGTTATCCTTAGTCTCACTGCTGCTTTCTGTACCTACCGAAGTGCTTTGGTCATTCGATTCATTTAGTGACACAGCTGGTTCCCTTTCAACAGGTTTACTATCCACTATTTCAGTTGGTGGACTTGCAGCCTCCGTTTCTGGCGGCGGGCTTTCGTTCTCTACATCAGCAGATTCGCTCTCAATAGGCATATACAAGCAGCGAGGGTGAAAGCCATCACCAAAGCAATTGCCAAAGATAACATTTTTTCATCTTGTTTTTCTCCTATAAAAGTTTTGCATCTTTATTGTTAACCAGCAAAGACAGGTCAGTTCATCAATGGAGGCGTAGCAGAGCACATATCTTTGACAGGCTGCCTGTCTTTGCTTGAAAATTTTAATTTTTACTTGTAGGAAGCCTCATAGATGGCAACACAATCCTCAATGCTGAGTTCGCTTCTGTCGCACAGGAACAGTCCACCCATAGTTTCCTTTGCGTTTTTAGCCAGTGTTTCAAATTCTTCCGGCCTGATTCCATAATCGGACATCTTGAGGTCTGCAACTCCGCAATCTTCCTGTAATTTTACTAACATAGTAATAAAGTCCATCGGCTCTTTTGCATCTTCCATTCCCATAGCTTTAGCCATCTGAACAAATCTGTCATCACATACATGCTTGTTAATGAGATGTGTGAAATATGCCTTGCTAATCATAATAAGGCCTGCTCCATGGGGAAGCTCCTGATGGTAGGCCGACATGGCATGTTCCAAGGAATGCTGGCTGGTAACAGCCCCTACACACATCACTACACCGGAAAGCGTATTGCCGAAAGCAACCTTTTCGCGAGCGTCAATGTTGTTTCCGTCTTTTACTGCTTTTGGAAGGTTTCGTGCTATATTTTCAATAGCAGTAATTGCATACATATCGCTCATAAGATTGGTGAATTTAGAAACATAGCCTTCTACGCTATGAAACAGCGCATCAAAACCTTGATAAGCAGTATATTTCGGCGGCACAGTAAGCATAAGCTCGGGATCGACAATTGCTAAAACCGGAAACAGCTCGTCAATACCGCCGAACCCTATTTTTTCATTCTTTTCTTCATTCGTAACAACGCCCCATGGGTCAACTTCAGAGCCTGTACCTGCTGTAGTAGTAATTGCGATTATAGGGAGCGGTTTATGTTCTATTGGCATTCCTTTTCCGCTTCCACCATGGACATAGTCCCAACAATCACCGTCATTCGTTGCCATAGTTGCAATAGCCTTTGATGCGTCCATAGTACTACCACCGCCCAATGCAACAATAAAATCGCAACCGTTTTCTCGTGCAAAGGCAGCGCCCGCCATAACCGTTGATTTCAATGGATTTGGTTCTACCTTATCAAACACCACAAATTCTACTCCTGCTAATTTCAATTGTTCTTCAGTTCTTGCAAGGTATCCGTTTTCTTTAACAGATTTTCCCTTCGAAATAACAATCATGGCTTTTCTGCCAGGCATTTTTTGTGCATGCAAATTACTTAATTGGCCTGCTCCGAATAAAACCCTTGTAGGTATATACATGTTAAAACTCATATTAAACCCTCCATTTTATAATTAGTATTTCATGACAGAGTTAACTCTAATTAGTATTGTCATAGGATCACCTACACAGAACAGCTTATCACTTGGAGTTAACTCCAAGTCAAGCACTTTTAACAAAAAGGAGTGCAATTTTATTTAACTGCACTCCTTGCCTAAAAATAGTTAATAAGTTCGCAGTATTCTACTATCATGCAATAACAAATTATTGTATGAGGTGTTCCCGATTAAATAGACACATAGAACTGCGACTTTCAAGCTAAATCACAGTGTTTCGCTATTTTTCTTGGGGGCCCTGCCCCCAAACCCCCGCCCTCGCCGGGAGGCAGGGATCCAGGCTTATGCCTGGCCCCTTACAAAAGGGTATTCCATGTTAGCCTGTACAAGGGTAAAGGCTTCGCCCCGGCTATCGCCGGCCCTTGACAGGCGCCAAGGCTATGCTGCTAATTGTTTTGTTAGATATTGCTCGTACTCACAGGGGGACATATAGCCCAAACTTGAATGCAGCCTAATTCGATTATAAAAAACTTCTACATACTCAAATATCGCTTGTCTTGCTTCTTCCCTTGTCTTAAAATGTGATTGATAAATAAGCTCATTTTTTAGAGTGCTAAAGAAGAATTCTGCGCAGGCATTATCGTAACAGTTGCCTTTTCGGCTCATACTTGCAATAAAGCCATATTTTTTTAAAAGGGTTTGGTATGCATGGCTTGCATACTGGCTTCCCCGATCCGAATGGTGGATAACCCCTTTGGGCGGCCTGGCCCGGTGAACAGCTTGCTCAAGAGCGTTGATGACCAATTCTTTAGTCATTGTGCTATCCATAGACCAGCCCACAACCTTCTTATGGCATAAGTCTATTATTGCTGCAAAATAAAGCCAGCCCTCATCAGTGGGGACGTAAGTTATGTCCGATACCCACACTTTATTTGGTTGGTTGACCTTAAAGTTCTGGTTTAACAGGTTTTCAGCCACGGGGTAATTATGCTTTGAATTTGTAGTGGCCTTAAACCGGCGCGGCCTTTTGGAAGCTATTCCGTTTTCTTTCATGAGCCTATATACCCGGTTATGACCGCATTTTATCTTCTTTTTGTTGTTTAGCTCCTTAGTGATCTTTCTAACCCCGTATAGCCCTCGAGATCTGTTATAACTGTCTTTGATCTCTTTCAACAGTCTTTCGTTAGCCTTTTTACGTTCATTTTTGGGCCTTTTTCGCCAGCTGTAATAACCGCTTCTTGATACTTCAAGGACTTGGCACATCTTCTCCACCCTGAATTCGAAGCGGTGTGTATCTATAAATTGATATCTTACTTCCGGTGGTTTGCGAAGATGGCCGCTGCCTTTTTTAAAATAGCATTTTCCTCCTCAAGGTCGGCAACCCGGCGCTTTAATTGTCGAATTAGCTCGTCTTGGGGTTTTAGCCGTCCGCTCCCTGGAAATGCATTTTCACTATCTTTTTTATAGTCTGAAACCCATTTATAAAGGGTTTTCTCATGTATACCGAGGTCTAATGCTACGCTGGGGACACTGCGCCCCTTTTCCACAACCAGTTTTACAGCTTCTAAATTTAAATTCTTTGTTGTATTTTCTGCCATTATTACTCACTTTGTGGCACCTCCGATGATTTAATTTTATCTCAGTTCGGAGTGTCCATCAAACCGGGTACGAGGCACAAGAGTACCATTACCCAGGAGAGATGTAGTGGTACGTTTTGCTGTTTTCTTTGTTTTCAAGGGTTCACGCCGTTTACATTTCAAACTTGAGTTATAGGAAACGAATATCGTTTACATACTTAAAAAGACTACCTCATTGGAGATAGTCTCTTTCAACCCATCCTATGCTTGTTGTCTCTTTTGCACCGGAACATCATGACTAGATTTCGGGAAGTAGGGTACAATTAATTTTTCCCACACAGCCCCGGCTATAATTGCTCCCACAATCGGTCCCAATATCGGTACGATTAGACCATAGAGATTAGGCCCAAGAGCACTGCTTCCCCAGCCGCCTAACAATAAGAAAATTCTAGGTCCGAAGTCCCGAGCTGGATTCATGGCAAATCCGGTTAGCGGTCCAAAGGATAATCCCAAAATAGCAACCGTTAACCCGATGGCTAATGCGGGAATTCCGCCGTTTGGCGCCGCTCCGTTTTTAGGATCGGTAACTGCTAGAATCACAAGCATTAAAAACGCCGTAATTGCCAGTTCAACCATGAACGCCTGAAAGGTAGATAAGTACGGCTTAGGAAAGGTGCTGAAAATACCTGCAGTCGCCAATCCTTCCTGGGATGCGCGGACGATATTCTGCGCTTTCTCAAATGTCCGGATGCCTTCACTATACAAGGCATAGACAACGCTCGCACCCGCAAAGGCCCCAAGGACTTGTGAAATGATATAAGGAATAACCTTTTTCTTGTCAAAACCTTTCCATACCGCGAGGGATATGGTTACTGCCGGATTAATGTGTCCGCCTGAAACGAAACCCGAGATATATATCCCCAAAGTGACGGCTAACCCCCAACAGATAGACATACTCCACCAGGATACATTAATACCGGCAACGACCAAGGAAGCAACAGAAGCTACACCGACAAATATTAGAGCAAATGTACCGATAAATTCACTTAGACATTCACCGAATAATTGCTTTTGCATTTTAATCCTCCCTTGAATTAAACTCATTGTTATGAAAATGCAGTTAAACTAATGAGAACTCTTATTCACCGTAAGCAAATTGATATAGTTGTACAATCTCTTCCTTACACGGTGTTCTAGGGTTAGTAACGGTACATTTGTCAGCAAGTGCGGTTTCGGCCAGATCGTTTACTTTGTCTAAGAACGCCGATTCTTCTACTCCTGCTTCATTCAAATTGGCAGGCGTTTTAGTTTCCCTTAGAAGTATGTTAATCGCACAAACCAAATTATTAACACCTTCAGTCACTGAAGCGGCCGGTAATCCTATAAGTTTTGTCAATTCGGCATAGCGTACTGCAGCCCTGGTTTCCTTTCCGCTCTCCAACTGAGAATTATACCTGATAACATAAGGTAGAAGGATGGCATTAGCTCTACCGTGGGGGATATGAAACATCCCTCCCAAGGCATGAGCCATACTGTGGTTAATGCCTAAAGAAGCATTAGTGAAAGCCATTCCTGCAAGGCAGGATGCATTGTGCAATTTTTCGCGAGCCTCCAAGTCATTTCCATCATGGTAAGCATTTAATAGATAGTCAAATATTATTTTGACTGCCTTTTCCGCCAAAGCATCAGAAAAATCAGATGCATCTGTCGAAACATAAGCTTCTATAGCGTGGGTTAAGGCATCAATAGCGGTGTCAGCAGTGATCTGGGGAGGAACGGTTTTCACAAAATCCGCATCAATTATCGCTATGTCGGGGATCAAACTATCATCTACTAGCGGAATTTTTTTCTCGTCCCGGGTAATGACCGCAAAGGACGTTACCTCAGAACCGGTCCCGCTGGTTGTTGGTACAGCGATAAAAAGCGGCTTTGTATAGTTCGGTGCATTGTTTTTCATGATGTTCGTACCAAAAGCTAAGATGCTTTTAGCTGCGTCAATGGTTGACCCGCCGCCCAGAGCAATCAACACATCCGGGTTAAACTGCAGCATAGATTTCATTCCAGCTGCAACGATGTCAATCGGCGGATCAGGTTTAATGTCAGAAAATACAGCACATTCTATCTGCCTGGCTTTTAAGATAGCAATAATTTGGTCAGCATACCCTACTTTAACCATGAATGGATCGGTAATCACAAAAGCCCTGCTTTTACTGAGTGTACTTAAAAATTCAACTGCACCTCGATTAAAATAAACGGCCGGTTTAACACTAAACCTATTCATATAAACCCTCTCTCCGTGCCTGAGATTTAAGTTTCTTACTCTAATTATCACTTAGTTGAATATCATCCACTATACCCACGATAGCCATGTCGGCGGCAATTTTTTTGTCTTCGTAAATGGTACTTCCCCAATCGACCAGGACAATATCCCCAATGCCTGCACCGACGGAATCCAGTGCTACTAAAGCACTATTTTCGATAATGTTTTTATTCTCGTCCAGGGATTTGATTACCAATAACTTGCCACCCACTAACTTCTCGCATTTTTGGGTAGATATGACCTTGCCAATAACTCTGGCCAAAAACATAGATAATAAAACTCCTTTAATTAAAAAAATAACGATCTACATAGCCAATTTTTCTAAAATGTTTTTCACCAAGTTCTCAACATATTCCTGAGATAGTTGTATCCTTTCGTTGGAAGTCCCCTCTTCCCTTAGATCAGCAAATTCTCTAACCCCGTACGCCACCCTTCTAAGATTTAAAAGGTTCATGGGGCCTACATTATCGGAAGTGGAACTTCCTCCCATTGCTCCACAACCTAAAGTCAACGCTGGTACAAGGTTTGTTGTAGCGCCGATTCCGCCTAATGAACCACATGTATTGACCAGGAGCCTCGAAACGGGTTTTTTAAGGGCAAACTGTTTGATGATATCATCGTTATTGGAATGAATGATTAGAGTGTGACCCTTACCTTCATTTTCAAGCAGTTCAATGCACCGATCACAAGCCTTTTCCCAATTTTCTTCAACATAAAACCCTAAAATAGGGGCAAGCTTTTCGCGTGAATATGGGTTATCTTTACTCACTGTTGTTTGCTCTGAAATGAGCACCTTGGCATTTTTCGGGATATTCAATCCTGCTAACTCTGCTAGTTTTTCCACGCTTTTGCCTACAACCTGAGGATTAATGGTGCCATTGCCCCTTAACATATATTTTCCCAGCTTGTCTGATTCTTCTTGTGTAAGGAAGTAAGCACCTTGCTTTTTTAATTCTGCTACTACCTGATCTTTAATCTCTTTTTCCACAACTATCGATTGTTCTGATGCACAAATAACTCCATTATCAAAGGTCTTACTGTCTATAATTCTTTTAACAGCCAGAGGGATGTTTGCGGATTTCTCAATAAAAGCCGGTCCATTGCCAGGCCCCACCCCTATTGCCGGGGTACCAGAACTATAAGCTGCTTTCACCATGGCTTCCCCACCAGTTGCCAGGATTAAAGACACATCTTTATGTTTCATAAGTTCCTCGGTTCCCCGCATGGAGAGAACACTCATACATCCAATAATCCCCTCGGGTGCTCCAGCTTTAATTGCCGCTTCACTTAAGATCTTAACAGTCTCTAAGATACATTGTTTTGCAGATGGATGAGGAGAAAAGATAATGGCATTGCCGGCCTTTAAAGCAATGAGTGATTTATAAATAGTAGTAGATGTAGGATTCGTAGAAGGAATAAGGCCGGCAATAACTCCGATCGGTTCCGCTACTTCAATAATCTTCTTCTCCCTGTCCTCATTAATGATTCCTACTGTTTTTAAATCCTTGATACTGTTAAACACAGTTTTACAAGCAAATATGTTTTTTATGATCTTATCCTCAGATTTACCAAACCCAGTTTCTTGGTGGGCTAACTTAGCAAGCCTAACAGCCTCCAAATCAGCTGCATCCGCCATAGCTTTAACTATCTTATCAATTTGTTCTTGAGAATATTGTCTAAATTTCACCTGAGCAGCTTTAGCCTTTGCAATAAGGCATCTTACCTCCTGGATTGACAACAAGTCCTTATCAATCAACTCCATATTATTACCTCCCGATTTATATACTACTTGTTAAACTTAACGATTATGTTGTTCATATCAATGTAATCCCTGGCAAGGGGTGTTATAATTGTGTTTTCTTTAATCTGAACTATTTTGTTCGGCTGAATTTTTTTTACATCATTTAATGTAAGAACAGTTCCAGTTAGTGCTACATCCCGTCGATAGGGGGGGGCTTCACCAGTTGGTTGTTCCGTTTGGCTTAGAGTTGGAAGGAACAACCGGCCGATTTTTTCCTGTATAACACCTTTGAATTCAGGAAAATCCACAAATTTGACCCCGGCTGCTTGCAGGATTTGTTCATAATTGTTGATCATTGAGTTATAAACTGGATTCTGAGATAGCCCATTTGAGATATTGACCGGGTTATCAGGTGCATAGCTATCTCTTACAACAATAATTTCTTTGTTCATCATAACGGCTCTTGCGATTCCAGTTGTAACCAGGTTATCGGCAATACCAAGTGCAACTTTGCACAAGGTGTTTCTCGTCATCACCGGAACCAATACAAACCCTGCGCTCCGCAGCGAATCATCAACCTCTTCTGTAGATTGGAGGACACGTCCTTGAAGCTTTTGAACAAGTTCTTGGTCGAGGACTTTTCTGCCACTCTCTGAAATGACTAAATCATAATTTGTAAATTCAAAATCTGCCAACACTTTTAGCGAAATTTCAGCATGCACAGTACCTCCGGTTAGGAAGATCAGGATTTTTTTATTCATTCGCGGCAAAATTTCCAGCAGCAAGTTTTTAATCAGTGTCTCAATCGACAAACCCCCACCCCCAATCTAACCGGCAGCCATGGCTATTCCAATTGGTGTCACCAACAAGGGATTGTCCGGTTTAACAGTTTCAATGGAAGTATACTTTTGAAAAACTTCCTCAATTCCGTTTAAACAACACGCTCCTCCTACCAAGTAAATCCTATCAATGTTATAATCTTTAATACTTTTCCTCGTAATTTCCGCCATTTTTTCAATCACCGGTCGCACCGCCGGAAAAATGATTGATTCATTTTTGGGGTTTAATTTGAACATTTCTGCCTCTTCAAACTCAAAACCAAAGTTTCCAGCGATTACGAGGGTAAGATGTGTCCCCCCAGTTGGCTCATCGGTCGAAAAAATCACTTTTCCATTTTTCAAGACTGAGATCCCAGTCGTCCCGCCCCCAATATCAACTACAGCACCATCTTGTATATTCAGGACTTTCGCAGCTGCCACTGGCTCATCGATAATATTTGTAACTTCGAACCCAGAGGCTTCAACCACATTTTTTATAACTTTAATATTGCCTTCCATAATCCCCGGTGGTATAGCAGTTGCAGCATAACTAAGTTCCCGATTCAGCCGCCTCTCAAGTTTTTCTTTGAGTCCCTTGACAATAGAAACCGCTTGTACATACTCCACAACAATTCCATCTTTAACCACATTGGCAGGTTGCATCGCTCCTGCAACGGGGCAATCGTCCTGATCTAGTACCGTGATCACGATATTTGACGTACCTAAATCCACGCCAACTTTCAGTTCACCATGAACTTCACAAGAATCTTCACTTTCGATTCTTGCCTGCATTTGGCTGACGATTGAGTTAACTCTCTGCATCGTTGTCATTGATTTTTCCTTATTATTCTTACTAAATCTTTATTTTTTATTTCCACTGCGTTTGCTTCATCCATATCAATGTGGAATTCCAAGCTTGCCTGTTCATCCACTCTAATCAAAACATTATGGAAAGTAACCTGTTTAGCACCAGCAACAGTCTCTACATCCACCAGGTCACCATCACAAACACCGAAATGTTCGGCTTCATACTTGTTCATGTGGATATGCCTTTTAGCGCAAATCACTTTTTCATTAAAGACCATCATACCTTTAGGCCCAATTACGCAGAGGCTGGCCGAACCTGATGTGTCGCCGGAATTTCTTGCAGGCGGATGAATACCAAGTATGTATCCGTCTGTTCTAGAAATTTCAATTTGGCTGTATTTTCTCAACGGACCTAAAATTCTAACGTTGGTAAAACATCCCTTTGGTCCGGCAATACAAACAGTTTCATGTGCGGCAAATTGTCCGGGCTGGTTCAGTTCATTTTTTACAGTGAGTTCATATCCAGGTCCAAATAAGACATCCAGATCTTCCCTGGTAAGATGAATATGCCTGTTGGATATACCTACAGGAATACTTAAGCTTCTATCTTTAATGGTTGACCATTTTATAATTTCGGAAGCTATTTCTTTTACCAGTGTTTCATTTATGTTCATGCTTTGTCTCATCCTTTAGTTATTTCTTTTGCGAATGAATACAGAGTACTCTGGGCTGCCCCTTTTCTCGCGGACACAGTGGATCGTAGCATAAATTACATGTACTGTCTTTCTCACGCAGTGTAATGCCTTTGTCCTCTTCTTTTTTATCCATCCGGACGGTCGTGTCCAATTCCTGATCTAGATCATTTGTTGCTCTGATTACATCCGATGAAGCAAATTTGTCGTTTCCCGACCTATCCGCGGCGCACATTTTATCTTGAAACTGTCCATCAGCTTCTGGCTTCACCACGGGATCATCCGAAGGTTTATCCAACGGCTTATCCAGAAGCCTCTCGGCAGACTGATTAGAAGGCTCTTGTACAAACTCGTCCTGTAACTTGTTCAAGGGCTCGTCCAAGCCATCGCTTTGTAAAGGTTCTTTCTCAATCAGAACATCGCTATGATCTACTGCCTTGTCAGAGCGACCAGGCACAGGAGCTTGTCCAAGAGGCTGTTCTCCAACGTTATTAAAGTCTTGTCCATTTGCTTCTTTTTTATTAACATCGAATGTCAACCCAGATTCCCTGGCACCTGCAAATCTGCTGCAGTTTTGTTGCAAACCTATAGTAGTATCTGATTCTACCAGAAGTTGAAGAGCTTCTGCTGGTCTAGGAATTATCAAAGTGGACACCACAGCACCTATTTGGGCTGCACTTGACTTGGCTGCATCGATGGCTGATTTTACCGCTCCTACATCCCCTTGAATCTTTACGGTAACTAAGCCATTTGTCACCTTTTCATACCCTATCAAGTACACATTTGAAGACTTTAAGACAGTATCCGCAATCTCTATAGCTGCTGTTAAGCCTGTCACTTCAACCAGTCCAAGGGCGTTTTGGTTCATAAAAAACACTCCAATTCTAACAGGCTATGTCTCCAGGTAAGAAAGCACCCTGATGATATGGTTACTTCATGTGAATGTCATACCATCAGGGCCCAATTTGAACCCTCGATTAAAGCGATGTTCTAAATATTTGGTTTTGTAACAGAAACCGGGTTTTGTCCCATAGACCTGAGAATATTCAGTCCTACTTCCCTGGCCGCAATGACTGATTGCCTTACAGCACCTGAATCACCGGTAATGCTCACGATAATTTCGTTAGAGTGAGCCGTACCTTTGTCTGGGCTAGCATAGCTGACTATTTCTACATTAGCAGTTTTAAGTGCAGTATCTGCCATAAGCAGACCGACTGCCGCAGGTGCTCCTACTATGATGCCGAAGGACTTGCCTAACGGGGCTTTAAAGGCTTTCTCTAAAGCAAGACTTGCCCGGGCAGTGTAGTGAAGTTCAATATGACCTGCATCGCAGGTATAGACGTCACCGAACGTTCTGTCAATCTCTTTCAACGTTACTTCAACTGCTCTCCTTGCATCGGATACATCTTCAGCAGCAAAGACGATAATACTTCCGTGTCCAGCTCCTCCTTTGGTATCTCTCGCTAGTTCGATCAGGGCAATTTCCGTATTGGTGGCTTTTACAGCTTCATCAGCCGCCATAATGTGCGGGCCAGCTCCTGTTCTTGCGCTTACGATACCAACGGAACGGTATTTCGGATCCAATCCCATTTTTTCATGTAGATGACGATCCAGATTGGCAATCACGAGACCAACCGTATCTCCAATAGCGGTTCCAACAAATTCAGTAACCGGTGTTACCTCTATCAAATTATCACCCTTCTCCACTGTTTTGTTTTCACCTGTACTATGGCAAATGGCTTGTTCAGCTCGATCCTGAACTTTCGTGCTATTGTCATTTCCAGGATCAGATTTTTTTAAGCTTAGGCTTTTTTGGACTTCTTCTAATACTTTGTTGATTAAATAGTCATTCATGATACCACCTCAATACCATTGACTACTCTGCCAGTTTAGGCAGCATTTTTTCTACATCAGTGTGAGGTCTTGGAATGACGTGTACAGAAACTACTTCTCCTACCCTTTTAGCGGCTGCTACACCAGCATCAGTAGCCGCTTTCACAGCTCCAACATCTCCCCTTACCATAACCGTAACTAATCCAGACCCGATTTTCTCGTAGCCTATAAGGGTAACATTAGCAGCCTTTACCATAGAATCTGCAGCCTCTACTGCACCTACCAATCCTCTTGTTTCAATCATTCCTAAAGCTTCTTGTCCCATAACAGCACCTCCGTAAGGTTTTGTGATTACTTCGTATGTACATTCTATTACATAGAGAAATGAGTCGTTATAATTATTTTGACTTAATATTGGAATATCTTAAGGTTGTAGCTTTGTATTATTTTGATTTAAGTAAAATCCATATATCTCCTTTTTTGAAAATACAAAATTTGTTGCCTTTTTCCTAATAGAAAGATAATATTATGTATATAACTTATGTATATAACCTCTTGTTACATAGTTCATAAAAACATTCACAATTGACCAATGCTACTCGTATAATCCGCAAGGAGGGGATCTTGCCGTGAATGTATGGGAGAATTTAAAACTGAAGGATATAGTGGATATCAACACATTGATTGATATTCAGGATAAACTTGCAAAACTTGTGGGTGTTCCGACCATTACTGTGGATACGTATGGGATTCCAGTCGGTAAGAGTAGCAATTTTACCCCTTTTTGCAAACTTATCCGTTCTTCGGAAAAGGGACGTCAGAATTGCATATCATGTGATCGCCAGGCCGGGCTTTTGGCCATACAAGAAGGAAAACCAAGAACATATAATTGCCACACCGGACTTATCGATTGTGTCGCCCCCATCATCATCGATAATTATTTCTTAGGGTCAGTATTAGGTGGACAAGTCTTAATTAAAGGGCAAAAATCAAGAGATTCAATAGATATTGAAAGAATATCGAGAGACTTTGACATTCCATTAGCTCAACTGAAAGAGGCTGTACAGTATATCCCGTTAGTTCCACAAGAATCCATACAAAATTCAGTTGAATTTTATAGCTTCTTGGCCAATTATATTGCTCAATTGGGTATGAGCCGTCTAACCCAAGAGCGATTGTTGAAACAAAGCAAAGAAAAATTTGAACTTGAACAAAAAGCGAAAAAAATGGAACTAAAAACAATTCAGGCCCAAATAAACCCCCATTTTTTGTTCAACACCTTGAACACTATAGCCAGGATGGCTTTAATGGAAAATGCTCCTCAAACCGAAGAGTTGATTTATAAACTGTCAGACCTTTTAAGATACAATCTTAAGAACATTGAAGAGTTTCCGAAAATTAAGGATGAAATTGAAAACATTAAACGATATCTTTTTATTCAATCAACCAGGTACAGTGATAGAATCACCTACGAAATTGACATCAGTGAAGCAATCATGGACTATCGGATTCCGTCCATGATCATTCAGCCATTGGTGGAAAATTGTATGGTGCATGGTCTCGAAACGAAAAAGGAGGGTGGTAAGATAAAGATTACAGGTAGACTTGTGTCCGATAATGAGATCGTCATCAAAATCAGTGATAATGGCAAAGGGATAAATCCAGATGTTCTTAACCTACTTCATGAAAATATAAATGGAACATTAAACCAATATTTAGGCATTGGACTCCAGAACACGCATGACCGAATCAAGCATTACTTTGGAGAACGATATGGACTAAAAATTGAAAGTATACCTGACATTGAGACCAATGTCTATATCTATATTCCTTGTGTCAATAGTCTGTGAAAATGTCACCTTAACTCGTCTGAGAAAATGTTACTTTTATGAGTTTAAGACCCCCCCTTTTAGGGGTTGTCAACGGTTATGAATTTGTGTTACGCTAAACCTGCTTGGTGAGTTCCATGGTCGACGCCATGTATGATTTGCAGCGGGTTTGCGTGGCAACGCAGGACTCGCTGTTTTTATTTCTTGCTGTCGTTTGGGTTTTTCCGTTTCATACAATCGCAGCGCGTGTCCTTGATGCTATACTAACAGTTCACCTTGCATTGTTTTCCGTACTTCAACGACAGTTTTGAGTTCGAAGGGATGGGGCAGTTTTTCGGCGAAGGTTTGCCGCCGACTCCTTTCAGATTCCACCTCGTGATGGACACCCTTGTCTTGGAACTACGGTTACTGCTACCTTCACCGTTCGGGACTTTCAACCTATAGATAATGCCCAATGCCGGGCGCACATAATCCAAGCAAAGTGGCGGCTTCCGTCACCTTGACCTGACGAGCGACCACCTTTTCCACAACCAAAACTTTTTTGAGTTCTGCTTTTGTCAATATAATCTTCTCCTGTTCCATAGTGACATTTTCACAGAACAGTTATATAGTAACAATATCACAGAACAACAACATATCTATATTCCTTGTGTAAAAGAGTACTATTCCCACAACGTCCTCTAAAGAAAGGTGTTAGCAATGTATAAGCTGATGATTGTAGAAGATGAACCTCTCGAACGTTTAGCCTTAAGGAAAATAATTCAAAGAATGTATTTTAACATTGACATCCTACAGGATGCCAAGAATGGAACTGAGGCTATAAAAATTGCCAAGCTTTATCAGCCTGACATTATATTGATGGATATAAGAATGCCAGAAACTACCGGACTAGAAGCACAAAAACGCATTATTAAGTTTCTATCCCATGTGAAAACTATAATCATCACGGCTTACAGTGAGTTTAGTTACGCACAAGAAGCGATTCAACATGGTGTAATCGATTATTTATTAAAACCGGTAAAACAGGAAGACTTAAAAAAGTCCATCGATAAGGCCATTGAGAACTTAGAACGGCATGCCCCTGGCAGTCGAAATTCTAAAGCTGAACTCGTCGGCGAAAACATCATTAAGAATGCTTTAAATTATATTGAAAAAAACTTCGCACAGGAATTGAAACTCAACACCGTCGCCGAATTCGTCCATCTTAATCCCCAATATTTCAGCCGCTACTTCAAGAAGGAGGTCGGCCTTACGTTTACAGAATATGTTAACAAACTAAGAATAGAAAAAGCCAAAAAACTCCTTTTGGAAACGAATAAGCCAATCTACCGAATTGCAGTTGAAGTAGGTTTTTCCGACCCGGCTTATTTTAATAAAGTCTTCTTAAAGGTGGAAAAGCAGTCGCCGAATAAGTTTAAACAAAGCCATACATTAAACGATTAAAGGGAAAGAAGAGTCTACTCCCTTCTTTCCCTTTCGTCTATTTGTACCTGATTCTAAATGCTCATCCACCAATTTTGCATACGAAACCTTTCTCTATGACAGCCTTTTGAAGATTCTTAATCGTCTCTTTATTGTGGGGCTCAATGCCTTTTAACTTGTAATCGTAGCCCAGGTATTGATATTTGTTCTCACCCAAACGGTGATACGGCAAAAGATGCAGTTCCTTTACCCCTTTAATACTCAGGGCAAATTCAGCAATATCTTGAATTTCACGAATACTGTCGTTAACATTCGGGATGACAGGCACCCTAATAATGATGGGAGTACCGTAAGACCCCATTATGCGGGCATTGTTTAAAATGACCTGATTGGGTTGACCCGTATAGTGGCGATGCTTTTCACCATCCATATGCTTGATGTCCAGCAAAATAAGGTCCACCCAGGGTAGAATGCTTTCTAAAACGCTTGCCGCGACAAATCCAGTAGTCTCAATAGCCGTATGCCAACCTTTGGCTTTACACCCCTTGAGCAACTCCCTGGCAAAATTAGGCTGGAACAGGGGTTCCCCTCCCGAAAGGGTGATCCCTCCCCCAGAACGACGATAGTGGAGATTATCTTTTTTTAGCTCGTGTAAAACTTGTTCTACTGTCTGCACTTCTCCTGACATGTTTAATGCGTTGCTAAAGCAGACATCGACGCACCTGCCACACCTTTGGCATTTCTCATGATCCAAACTAAAGGAAGGATTAAAGGTTAGAGCCCCTGTAGGACAGGCCCTTGTGCAGCGGCCACAGCCAATACAGTTATGACTGATAAACATGATTTGCTTCTCAGGCCTTTGAGACTCCGGATTGCTGCACCAATGACATGATAGCGGACATCCCTTTAAAAAGACGATGCTTCGTATCCCAGGACCGTCATGGACGGAAAACCTTTGGATATCAAAGACCATTCCTTTAGTATTTTTTTCGTATTCCACCGTATTAGACCTCCTAGTAGAAGAAAGGAGGAGTTTGTTGAAACCCCTCCTCCTTTGTTTATTACAGGGAGTGCTCAGTTCTCTTTATAATGTCGTCCTGAATTGATTTATCCAGTGAGGTGAAGTGTGCACTATATCCGGCTACACGAACCACCAGATTCTTATACTTATTCGGGTTTTTCTGGGCATCAATTAAGGTTTCCCGGCTAACGACGTTAAATTGCACATGCATACCTTTTTGATCAAAGTAACTGCGCACTAATGCAGAGAGATTTTCTAACCCCGATTGCCCTTCGAGAGCGGATGGATGGAACTTTTGGTTAAAGAGCGTTCCGTTAGAGGCAATGTGATGATCTATTTTAGCCACGGAGTTGGCAGCAGCAGTGGGCCCCTTCTTGTCTCTTCCTGAAACAGGGGATACACCATCAGCCAGGGGTTCTCCGGCTTTTCTGCCATCCGGTGTAGCTCCTGTTACCGCTCCCATGGGAACATTGGCCGATACAGGATAGAGACCAGGTTGGAAACGGCCACCGCGGGGATTAGTGTATTTTTCTACTTCACGACAATAGATTAAAGCAACTTCGCGGGCTAACTCATCAACTTCATCAATGTCATTTCCGAATTTGGGTGCGCGATTTTCCAACATTTGACGGAAGTATTCCTTATTCCCGTTGGACCCCAAATCAACTTTAATGTTAGCGGACTTTTGCAAGTCCTCCAAGGAAGCATTGTTAGCCTCAAGGACAAGCTTCGTGATTGCTTCCACAAGAGCTTCCTGAGTTAAGTTGTTGAGGTCTAAATTCACTTTCGCGCTGGATTTTGGTGCCTCACAAGAACCAAAGTTCGTATCGAGCGCCTCTTTCAGTTCTGCAAGGGTTACTTTCTTTTCTTCAAAGACTAATTTCTTAATAGCCATCAAGGAGTCAGCCACGTTAGCAATTCCTACCCCTTGAGGCCCGGTAAAGTTGTAATGGGCGCCCCCCTCCTGGAGAGATTTTCCTTTTACAATACAATCATCAACCATAGATGATAAGAAAGGAAGGGGAACTCTTTCACCATGCGCAATATCAACACAGTTATCTGCATTGACTAAGAGGCTGACAAAATATTTCATTTGCTCTCTGTAAGCATCCATGAATTGTTCAAACGAGGTAAAGGAAGTAAATTCGCCAGTTTTGGGACCTAGTTGTTTGCCATTAGCCATACCATTATTAATGGTAATTTCCAGTACTTTTGCAGTATTAAAGAACGCAGCATCATGCCAGCCTTCCGTTTTACCGCCTTTTTGCGGTTCAACACAACCGATAATGCCGTAGTCCCTGGCATCGGCCAAGGAAAGCCCGCGATTGACCAGTGAAGGGATTATAACCTCATCATTGTAGTAAGCAGGCATCCCCAAGCCTAGTCTAGTGACTTCTGCAGCCTTCAACATTAGTTCATCGGGAGTCTTGTTCCAGACGCGTATGGAGATTGACGGCTGTGGCAACTTGGTATGGGCAGTAGCTTCAAGGCACATGAATGAAAGTTCGTTCGTAGCGTCAACCCCGTCGACAGTTTGGCCTCCGACAATAAGATTTTGGAACATTGGATAGCCGCCAAAGGCTTTTGTTGAAGCCTCATCACGCACTTTATTCACGTCATTGAATTTAACCCACAGGCAATCGAGCAACTCTTGTGCCTGTTCTTGCGTAATACGGCCTTCGGATCTATCTTTTTTATAGTACGGATACATATATTGGTCAAAGCGCATCGGGGAAATGGAGTGTCCGTTCGACTCGATTTGAATAATGGCCTGTACAAACCAGAACGATTGCAAGGCCTCATAGAAAGTCCTGGCCGGATTTGCCGGTACCCACTCACAGTTTTGTGCAATTTGTAACAGTTCGGTTTGTCTTTGAGCGTCAGAGGTTTGAGCAGCCAGTTTCCGGGCAAGCTCAGCAAAACGCTTGGCATACTTGATTGCTGCTTTTGCAGCAATAATGACTGCTGTCAGGAATTGATGCTTTTTGATATAATCCGGGTCAGACTTGTCCGCCTTCGCAATTGCTTCCTCTGCTTCAGCGATTATCCCGTTAAACCCTTTAGCAAGCACCTTGGCATAATCGACAGAGATGTGGCCTACCCCATTAAAATAATAGTTGCCGACCGTAAATACTCCTGCTTCCATCGCTGCTTTTGTTTCCGGGAACATGAGCTCAGTTGCAAGTTCATTGGTCGTTTTTCCATCCCAATACTTGAAGACTTCCATTAAGCTTTGCTTGGTATCTTCAGAAATTAAGAAGACATCGCCTGTCCTTTTTGCTAAAGTGTCAAATTCATCAACGATCCACTTATTTGAAAACTCAGGGAAAATCTGGCTTGCCCTGGGTTTGGTCGTTAAATTCCCCACGATGAGCTCGTTATCACGGATCACTATCGTCATTTTGCTCAGAATATTATCTAATGCCATTGCCCTACGAATGATCGTTGGATAACTCTCCGTCTGTTTGTAGGATTCTGTAAGCAGAATCGCTCTCTCCGCTTCAATTTCAGGCGTCACTGAATAGAGGTCATCAATCAACTTTTGAATCCGTTGGCTCGGTGATGATTTAAAAAGCTGGCTAAATTCAGCTGTCATCTTACTGCTGTCCCCTTTCTCTTTTGGAGTTTTAATAATTTGTTAGGTTCATTGTAATTTAATTATCGCAATCTTTTTTTTACTATTTCGACCAGAACTTGTACTCTTTAGATAGCCTTTGATTGTACTTTTTTGATTTGGTAATAAAAATTTGCCTTATATAGTCCTCTCTTAGTACACGAAAAAATCTGTATTTGCTAGAATAAAAATTGACCACTAGAAAGGAAAATGCTAAAGAAAAAGTTGACCACCCTGACCATCAAACCTGCTATGCTGGAGTTGACAAGACAACAGCAAAGGCAGGTAGAAAAGGATGATCAAGGTGGACACTTATAAGTATATCAAAGATCTTCACATCAAGGAACGCAAATCAATAAGACAAATTTCTAGGGAAACTGGTCTTGCCCGGCAGACCATCCGCAAAATACTTTATGGTTCTGTGGAAGAGGTCACACGTTACAAACGAAAAGTTTCCCCACCCGCACCGCTGTAAGGAACAGTTTTTACCAATTATCCGCGAATGGCTAGTTGAAAACCTTAATGCTCCACCCAAACAACGTTACACCGCCAGCCGTATCTTTGAACGCCTTCAAGAAGAGAAAGGCTTTACCGGCTGTGATTCAACCGTCCGGGGCTGGGTCAGGGAAATTAAGCAACAACTGAATATCGAACGTGTCGAGACATATGTTCCCCTGGAACATGATCCGGTTGGCCGTGCTCAATGTGATTGGACTCCTGCCACGGTTAAAATCAACGGCCAGGATATTAACGGTGATGTATTTCTAATACGCTTCAGCAACAGTAAAGCTTTCTATGTCAGGTTCTATCCACATCAGAGACAAGAAGCATTTTTCGATGCTCACGAAAAGGCGTTTTTATTTTTCAATGGGGTCCCGCAAAGCATTCTTTATGATAATCTAAAAACCGCTGTTAAACGTGTTCTGATAGGCCGGAAACGGGAAGAACAGGATGCTTTTATCAAGTTTCGCGCCCATCATGGTTTTGACAGTGACTTTTGTAACCGTGCCAAGGGTAATGAAAAAGGTTATGGAAAGTATTAGATAATGTAAAGTAAGGCTGTAAAACACCTTGTAGCGCTGATCTATTTTATCGTTTTACTTTACATTATCATCCTCTATAGTTGATTTAAGCAAGAATGCTTAAATCAATTAAGGAGGTCTAAGTAATGAAGGAAAAACAAATAACACTTGA
The DNA here is from genome assembly GCF_900129195.1 of Desulforamulus putei DSM 12395. Taxonomy (GTDB): domain Bacteria; phylum Bacillota; class Desulfotomaculia; order Desulfotomaculales; family Desulfotomaculaceae; genus Desulfotomaculum; species Desulfotomaculum putei. Next base: position 426 of record NZ_FQUY01000030.1, on the reverse strand, counting down.
GATGTTGACTGCTGATGTAGTCAAATATCTCCAAAAACTCTCATATTCCCATTCAAGAATCAATCAATATCGGTCTGCATGGCAAAGGATAGCTGTATTTATGAGGGATACTGATCAGCAGTATTACACTGCTACTGTTGGTGAGGCATTCATTTATCACCTCATTGGGACTAGAGCTTATGATGCTCTTGACCGCTGGGAAAAAGATATTATCCAGTGCGCCAACGTACTGACGGAATTCCTAGAGACTGGAACTGTAAAATTCAGGCGAAGTCAGAGATTTAGAGAACTGCATGGAGCTGTCGGACAGACCATGTTATCCTACATTGAATGTCCACTTGCACATAAATACCTACATAATCATGTTGTTCCTTTTCATAATTAAACAGCCGGTATCTATTTATCCCCTCCAAGCAAAGTGCTAAA
>NZ_FQUY01000029.1 GCF_900129195.1 Desulforamulus putei DSM 12395 | reverse complement strand
CTGGTATCCTGTACAACTTTTCCCCCTCAATGGCGTTTCGCCAATAAAAGCCGTGTCGGAGGAGATTAACCATACCTCGGCAATGAGGACACCGGTTTATCCTGGGGAAAGCATTGTTAATACCCCGGGCAGCATAATCTTCTAACGAAATATTAAAGTTGTAGGCAATGACCAATAAAAATCCCCCCAGAGTAATTTGCTAAGATTTTAGCACTTTGCTTGGAGGGGATAAATAGATACCGGCTGTTTAATTATGAAAAGGAACAACATGATTATGTAGGTATTTATGTGCAAGTGGACAAAAAGCCTTTAGTCTCTTCGTCGAATTGGAGCTCCTTCTTCTGCTTCCGCTCACTCCGCTTGATGCCAGTCAAGTCCTTGGCGTTGTAGTCCTTGCCGTTGTCGATTAAGAGCCACTGGGGTACTCCCCCCGGCGTGCCGTAAATCACTTTGAGCAAGGACAATTTCAAAATCTGAGAGTTGGCGTGTCGGCAGATGATGTCACCGAGGAATACCCTGCTTCTTGTGTCCACCCAGCCCACGAGCCGGGGTTTTATGGCCGTAACCTTGCCGTTTGGATGGGTAAAGGCGACCCAGCAGTCAAATGTATGTTCGTCACCTTGCAGGAGGCCCAAGACCGGGAGGGATTTGGTGTCCCGTGAACCCTTCACCATCACCTTGTTTTTATACTCCCTCATGCCTTTGGCCGCCAGAAAATGAGCGTTCTTGGCCCGTCTTTCCTCCATCAGATAGTTGATATACCTCGTAACCGTCTGATATGATGGGTATTCCCATCCTTGGAGTTCGGCCACCTGCCCAAGCTTCATGTACAGCATTTCAACCGTCCCGTCGTTGGCCGCAAAGTCCTTGTCAAACCACACGTTTTCAATATAGGCCCTGACTTTATCGTCCAGGGACGGGAACGTGAATTTCTCCTTTGGCTTCCTGCACAAGGAGAGCACCTTCAGAAAATCGTAGTTATGGCCGTTTTCCTTATGGAGCCTCATGGCCCAGGCTGACGCTTCAAGGTAGTCCTTGGCGTACCGGTATAGAGTCCGCTGGCTGATGCCCAGCTCCTCCGCAAACTCCTCAGCGAAAGCCGTCCGCTCACCGTCGTTGTAATTCAAAAACTCCTGTATCCGCTTGCCCAGTTCGACCGCCTGATAATATTGTTTTGAGAAGTTCTCAAGATACCAATTCAGGTCAACGCCTACATACCAGGGAGCTTCTTGGCCTGTCCTCTGTTCAACCACTACATCACTCCCGCTAATGCTTACCTTTTCCTTATAGCCCCGTCTTGCTTTCTTGGAGAGGGAGGAGAGGGCAACCAAAACCCTGTCCTTGCCTCCGTCCCTCTCTTCAGTCCGGGTCTTAAAACTTCCCGGATTCCTTTGAATCCTTCGATAAAGCGTGTAATAATTTAACCCTTCTAGTTCAGCCGCTTCTTCGAGCGTGACAAATGTTTCAGCCAAATCCTTCCCCCCTTTACCCTTGGCCTAAAATCTGATAAAATGGAGGGGATGAGGCTTTCCTTCATCAACGGCTTTTGAAAAGAGCGTCGCTTCTTACCGGTTGGACGCTCTTTTCTTCTGCCATTGTTGAACATCCCCATCCCTCCGGTCATGCGCCTTTTGTCACCTTTTCCTTGATTTTGCCCATGCTCTCCTCAACTTTCCTGAGTTCCTCCTGGAGGTATGTGTCAATGTTGTTGAGGGTCTCAATGTTGGCCTGCTTCAGGCTGATGCAATCAAACAAGTCCTCAATGCCCTTCTGGATTTCCTTTTGTACCTGCTCGATTTGCCGTTTGAGCTCGTTTTGTTTTGTTCTCAGGATAATGAGCATGATTTCCGGAATTACTCCTTCGCTCATTCCCATCCCGACCTTGAGGCTGTCCAACTCAAGAAGAAAATCCTTGACATTCTTCAAAGCTATTCCTCCTTCACGCTATTTTTTTGACCTCTCCCAGGTCTAAGCCAAGTTCCTCCGCTATGCTGGCAAGGTACTTCTCGCCCGACCTCTCCCCGTAGAGGATGAGGTTTAAGTATTTGTTGCTGGTTCCGACCTTCTCTGCAAGCTGGACTTGCGTCATCCGTCTTTCAATCAGTGCTTTTTTGACCAGCACGCCGAAGGCCGTCAGTTGTCTTTTGTTGCGTTGCATCCAGCATCCTCCTTCCGTTGTGATTACTCTTGTGTCTGCTCCCTGATTAACTCCTCAAGGATTTCAACCTCTTGCCGTGCCTCGTTCCATTCCTTCTTATAACCTTCCTTTGGCTTTTCCATCAGATAATTGGCTGAGTAGCAAAGAAGATTATGGCACGCCATGTCATGATACTTTTTGAATAAATCTAACCTTGTCACGCTGCACCTCCTCTCGTTTAACCTCCCGTGATATAATGGAGTTGCGACACATTTTATATCACGGGAGGTGATTATATGTCTAAGTTTCCATTCGATGAAGACCAGCTTTACGATTTTTTAAATGAGCTAAATTCTAATATTGGTGAGATATCTTTATCAATCTCCGTAGACTTAGAAAACAATATCCAAGATTACGCTGAGCGTCACTGTTCGAGTATCAATAAAGATACTCTTCGTTTTGTAACTCTTTGTGTTCAAGATTCTTATTTCCTTGCTCTCAAGACCATCGAAAAAGCCATTAAAAAGACTTTGTTGCCTGAGCTTGATTCATCTGACGATGATTCTTGAACTGCTTTTTAGTCTTGGCAATTACTGTCATAAAGACTCGTTCAAGATGAGCGTAACTCAGTATGCTGTTTTGATTTTGATACTCTAAAATTAAATCTGATAACAAGACTCCTTTTAAATCGAGCTTTGAAATTTTTTCATCGCTGAGTTTTTTTCTTAATGCTCCATTGTTAAACATTACGCTTGACCTCCTATTTTTCTTGTTTTACCTGACACCTTGTGAACTACCTGGAAGCATTCTCTACAGTCTTTCACCACCAACCAGTTATCAGGATTGAGTCCAAGAGATTTAATCCTGATTTTTTGCGCCCTGGTGGGCCTCTTGCCGTGCTTCAATCTCTCATCTCCCTCCGTTTGAATTAGGAATAATTTTCCTCACCTCCGATAAAACTATTTATTACCTTCTGCTTTTCCGATATAATTGAGACGGATATATAAATCTATCATTTTAATTATATATCCGTAAACCGATAATGTCAAACAAAATATAAGCATAACGGATAATTTTATAGGATATTCGGATATGAGAGGGGGTGTTTTATTGGATTCCATTGGTAAGAGGTTTAGACAGTTGAGGAAAAGCAAGGGCCTTAATCAAATTGACTTTGCCGCTGCAATAGGGATTTCGCAAGGTACTTTGAGCGACATCGAAAAAGATAAATGCAAACCTTCAGTTGAAACAGTAATATCGGCAAGCGGATATTTTAAGGTAAGCTGTGATTGGTTATTGACTGGTGAGGAACCTGTTCAAAAAGAGCAGCCGCCAAAATATCTACCTGACAAGCTGGGGCCTTTATCAGAACAAGAAAAAGAAATGCTTTGGAAGTTCCGACAATTGGACGCAAGAGACCAGGAGTATGCAAAGGCTAATATTGATATGTTGTATGAAAGAACGGTTAAAAAGGGAACGTCATTCGGCTTGACGAATGGAGGAACAGGGGAAGAGGCAGCCGCAAGTGAAACGGCTTAATTTTTGTCATTTTATGATAGATTTTTCTATCTTTTTTTGTTCAATTGCTTTAGCTTAAATTATTAACTTTGCAAACCCTCTAAACCCTTGTAAATACTGCATTTGAACACGTTTTTTCTCAAATGTGTATTTTGTTCAATTGCTTTGGCCGGAAACGGCCCCGAAATTTTTAATTTCGCACGCCGTGCGTTAGATTTTATAAGAGCCGCAAACGCTTATTTTACCTGCATTTTTCCCGCATTCGTCTCCGGCTTCGCACGCCCCGCACGCCTAGTAACGCCCCCGTTCGCACGCCCGGCCTGTTCTCTTTCTGCCGACCGGCTGTTATAATTAAAAGAGAGCAGCAAAAAAGCACCTTATCCCCTTGCGCTACAAGGCTTCCAGTGCTTTCAGCCGCTCTCTTTTTTATATTTTCCACCGGCGAGACCGTTCTCATCTTTTTTGTCAACCGTTTCCGGGCCTATCCCACGATAACCCCTTTTAAATCAAGGTTTCCCGAGGTTTCCCGGATAAACTTTTTCTATCCCTCTTTTGTCAATTATTTTGTTAATCCACACTCTCTCCTGGGTTAAAGGTGATTTCGGTAAATTTATCAATACTGTCCTTGTAACTTCCGTTGGCGTTGATATCAAAAAACATCCGGAATTGTAAAGTACCCGTTGGTTTACCTGTCACAGGATGTCTTTCAATCATAAAGTACAATTGTTTTTCATTTTCTGTAGTTCCCCAGGAGAGCTTTTTCAAATCAAGCCCGGCCGAACCATCACCCTCCCTGTCTGATAAAACAGTCCGGCCGCGCCAGTCTTCAAACTTTCCGTCCAACCTGATATTCTGTTCAGCCCCGGAGGAAGAGGCAAAAAACAAAAAGAGCAGAGCAACCAGTAAAGTTCCGAACAAAGGACTTGTTTTTATCATGCAGTTTCACCCGCCCGCTTAACACGATAGAGGATAAAGATAAGTAAGAGGAGTGAACCTGCAGAAAGACCGATACCCAATAACTGGATGGGTATTAATGAGCGTTCTATGGTAATGACATGACTGCCGGCAGGTAGGTCTAATTGTAAAAGGTTTTCAAATTTACTATAGGGAGTTAAAACACCATCAATGGTTACTTTCATGTTATTCTGGGCTACTACCGGGACAATGGCCCCTAGGTTCCGCTCCGAACGGTAATGAATTTGATAACCATTTTTAGTCACCTTAAAATCAGCGAGGGGAATGATGTTCCAGGCATGATATTGGGAGCTAAGGCCTAAAATTTCCCTTAGCAGATCTAAAGTAACCTTGTCCCCGGTAAGAAAGGCCTGGTGAATCAGATTGCCTCCCAAAAAGCCGATCTTTTTCCCGTCCACCAGCTTATACCCGTAAACAGGAGCTTCATTACCATGATAGATAAATTTCAGTTCCACGTTATCCAATCCCAGCGGTACATAAAACGTTACCTTATCCAAACCTGCGGGGACGGGTGAATTTGGGGTGGCTGTTGCGGACCAGAGGGGTATAGAAAGGTTCTTTCCCTGTCCGAAAATCTCCAGGCGACTGTCCAGCAAAACCGGCTCACCGGCAACCCCTAAAAATTGTGGTGTTCCGGACAATACATTCTTTGACATCCCGGCCAGGTCTACCAATACTTGACCGCCTGCTGCCGCATAGTTCCTGACCGTTTCTTCCGCCTTTGATTTCACCTGCCACTTGGCCCCTGCCAGCAAAATCGTGGGATACTTCCTTAAAAAAGTGGGAGAATAGTCATCTATATAACGGGACACCCCCATCTCCACTTCAGGAAACAATAACCCTACGATTTCTGCATACTTTCCAATCACCAGGCATTTATAACTCTTCTCAACCAGATAAGGACCGTGATCATTGCTCCAGATGCTATAATAACCATCTGTTCCCCGCCGGTGGTAACCTGCAAGCATTGCAGCTTTGCGAAATTCTTCCGGATTTGTTAACACAGCGTCTGCAACCGCCATGTCTGTTATTCCTAGGTACAGGCCGGAGCGAAACAAAAATGGGTAATACTGTTGATCCAATCCATGGTTAGAAAAGATAATCTGTTTAGACGTCCAGTTCCCCTGCCAGACCCAACCGGTTCCTCGCCCATGACCGGGAGGCGAGGAAAGTAAAAAAGACGGACTAGAATCTGCCTTTCTTAAATCAATCAAAGAATGACGCCAGCCGGTGGGATTCTGTAGTAATTCCGAACTTGGCAAACCAGGCCTGTCTTTTTCTGTCTTAGCCAGAAGTCCCAAAGAAAAGAGGCAATCTGTCATTAAAACCAGGAAAATCCCTGCCAGCAGTACCGCAGGGGCCTGTTTAAAACGTAATAACCAGTGCTGCTTGTTGCGTGTGGTGAAGGCAACCCCCGAAACCAGCAATCCAAGGGAAGCAAAATCGGTAAAACAGAGCGGCCAGGTCAGTTGACTCAAAGGAAGCAGGTGATAGATGGGCTCCAGGGAAGGAAAGGTGAGCACCATCAGGACAATGCCGCACATCGTTAAACTCCTGGCCCAGGACAGTTTTAACCGCCAGGTCAGGAAGTTTGCCAGAATTACAAAGAGTAAACTTATTCCCCAGTAAAAACTGTCGTGATCGGAAAAACGATAAAATGGGTCCAGGGCAATGGCGGCTGGAATGAGCCCGCTGCCGGCAGTGGATGTCCCGGTGTCCATGTGATTATTTAAAATAGGTAAAAGCCACCATGCAGATACCAAAATACCGGCTGTCAGGACAAGAATGCCCCGCAAGCAGTCCTTAAAACTGCACCCTTGAAAAATCCACAGGAAAAAGGTGAACAAGAACAGGCACAGGAAGTATCCCACACCGTTGTAAACCTGACCCAGGTTTACCAGTTGAAAAAGGAAAACAGTTATCGGAATGGCATAAATGGATTTCCTATTCTCCAGTACCCTGAGGTACATTTCAAGCAATACCGGAAGCAGGGCGGTAACCATGACCCTTGGCAGGTTGCCATCGACAAAGGCCACGTGGAGGTTAGTAATCCATACTGTCCAGATGATTCCGACTAATGTGGCGGGCCATAATCCCAGCCGCCGCTGAAAAATGAGACAGGAAAACCCCCCCAGCAGATAACACGTAAAAATAAAATACTTACCTGCTAAAATGAAGTCTCCCGTAATTGCACGGAAAAATGCCAGTAAATAGTAAGACAGTGACCCCCAGTATATGAAGGGATCAAAGGAGGTATAGGAATATTCGAAAAACTGGGGAAAGTAATTTCCCTTTCTAAATTCATTATAAACATATTCTGCATGCCGGAGGTGCAACGAAGTGTCCGCCCCCCACGGGTAGTGCTGACCTGCCGGCGGGAAAAGGATGTTATAGTAAGCGACAGTGGCAAATAGACTAATAACGGCCAGAGCCAACACCCAGGCATACTTGCTGGGATTGCCGGTGGAAATTTCCCTGTCATTATGCTCGACAGCGCTTTCCTTATTTTCATCTTGTATTGGTACGGATGGCACAGGTTCTACACCGGCAGCGGCTTCTTTTTTAAACTCTGACGGCACCTCATACTGTTCCGGATTTTGAAGAATACGGTCAAACTCTTGATAGCGGTTGGACACCTCAATGCCTCTGGTGGGTGTCTCCCAGACGGATAGTGTATTAAGACTCAGGCCAAGGTCTGCAAGGGTGTCTTCTAAACGGTTATAGAAATAAAGGGCCATGTTTTCAGTGGTTGGCTGAATGATGTTAAAGGGGTAAACTTCATTTAAGATGGTATTTTCATAGGGAACAAATACGGTTTTAATGGACTCGATCACTTTTGTAAAGGTTACCAGCTCCGGGTTGTCTGAGTTTACCTGGGCGCTGATTTGCACCTGCCAGGAGTGGGCGTGTACAGGCCCGGCAGTTCCGCTAAATGAAACAAAATGCCGCGCGTTCAAAAAGCAAACCATTTTAATGGTGTAGAGTGAGCCGTTTGTAAAGGGTTTAATCTCTTGAATGCTGACGGAATGTAAGTTTTCTCGGGAACTCCTGTCACCACCGGTGTTGTTTGTCTTACCAATGGTAATCAACTGGTTAACCAGATGATGATAAAGTTCAAGCTCTTTTTCCAACCGGGCTATTTCCGATTCAACAGACTTGATCAATGCTTCTTTTTCTCTGACAATTTTTTTCGTTTCTTCTACCATTGATTCAGCCCGTTGTAGCGCTTGATCTTCAATTTCCCTCGCTATTTTCTTACTTTCGGCCAGGGCTCTTTCTACAGTCATCACTTCTGCTTCCCTGGCAGCCAGTTGGCATTTCAGATTGGTTATTTTATCCTCAGATTGCTTTTTCTGGTTGATTAGTGCTTGCAGTTCTTGTTTGAGTATTTCTATAACGTCATTTTCAAGACAAGCGATCTTGATCTCCCCCATTTTAGGAAGAACCACCCTAAGGTTTTACCCGGCTATTGCTTAACAGCTAAGGTCGGTAAATACAAAACCTGACCGGTTAAGCCTTCCATCGTATCTAAGGATTGTTTGTATTTTTCAAGGATTTCTCCAAACTCTTGCCTGAAATGCTGTACCTTCTGGCGCAACTTTTCCAGTTCCTGTTGTTTTTTCTGTAATTCTTCCTCAGCTTTTTCCAGCATCCTTTGAGCCGTTTCCCTGGCCTCTTCTTCAATCCTGGAGGCATTTTTTTGAGCAGTGATCAAAACATCTGCTATGGCATGCTCGCGGTCGATATATACCTGCAACTGTTGTTCTAAGGCCGCTACCCTTTCCCGAGATTCTGTCAGTTCATTTTTTAGCTTTGCAATTTCCTCCTGAAGGGAAGTGACCTTTTGCTGGTGTTCTTTGTCCATTTTTTCTATCTCATTGAGGACCTCGCCGGGCTTATAACCAAACAAAGTTTTATTAAATGATTTAACCATGTTCATCACTCTCCGGTTGTTCATTTTCTATTTTATTTTTTATTTTATTGAACCGAAAGTTTCAGCCACCTGTTGATAACCTTGTTTTAACCGGGTCCGGTAGGACGGTGTATCCCAGCCGGGCCACAAGTAGGGACTTATGCCTGTCTTAAAATCCTCTCCTGCTCTGGGCTGGTAATCCAGTAATTTACCGTCGATTGTTACAGCAACATAGAACAGAAATCCCTCGGTCTTTTTAAAACCTATTTGATTTTTCTCAATCCTATTGTCCTTTTGGGGGATAACCGGCCGTTGGTCGTAGAGAACCAGGTGAGAAGAGGGATCTCCCACGTTTAAAAGCAGCCAGGGAAGTCGTATATATAATCTTCGTCCGGAATCATCAACAAACCAGTGGGACAGTGAGTCATAGTCCGTGCTGGCTGGATCAAAATTATCGTAATGAAGTTTGCTTTCGTCCGCATAGATTTCCGGATGGATTGTGCCATCTTGCAGCGACACCTGCCGGCGGTTAACCAGGGAACGTACAGGTATAAATGATGGATCTTTCCCCGGGTTTGACATGAATTTAGGAACAGACCGGTTATAATCCGGTCTTGCCAGCAGGCGGGCTCCGCCGGAACCACTTATCTGCAGTAAAAATTCCGCCCCGCTGGGCAATGCCGGTAATCCTTGCAGCGGTAACCTGTTACTCCCATTCTGCCGACCAAAGGTATCAATGGCAATGGATAACGCTAATTCTTTCTCTTTTGCGAAAAGCTCTAACCCCCTTTGGCCGGTTAGTTCTACCATCAGATAAAGATAGGCGGCATCCGCTTTTGCATAGAGAGCTGAAATAATATTTTGGTCATTGTGATCCGCCTGCCAGACTAAATCAAACTCACTGCCCAAAGGATGAAAGGGTGGTTCACAGGCCAGAATACCGTAATTTTGTTCAGGGTCCATAGCGTTATGCCAGTAGATATGTCGTTCATAGGGTATCATAAAGGGCTCTGTTATCCAGGTTTTCTTGGCCCATTCGTCAGCCCATTGGAAAATGCTCCCCCCGGCATATCCTTCTTTCATAATGGTTTTCATCATCCGGGCAATCATTTCACCCTGTTGCTTTTCACTGACACCGCCGTGATGCAGCCCTTCCGGGTGCATGTGAGCCGTATTCAGGGAGGTTGACATGCCAAACTCTGCCACCAGCGCCGGGTAAGGCGGGTGTACTTCCATAAAATGCTTTAAATACCCACCGTAACGGAATACCCCCTGTTCATCGGTATATCTGGCATACCTGGCATCTCGATAGATAAAATCCGGGTAATTGGGATAAATGTGATAGGCCCCAAACAACCCTCCCAGTGACTTTGGACCGGGGAACAGGTGGGCCGGGTTTATTTCTTCGGCATCATCGGGATTCTTCCCTTGCATATATGCCGTTGTATGTTTCAGCGGGTCAAGGGTAGGCCAGCTGACAAAGGCCACCGGCATCTGCCAGCGATACTTATCAACTGAATAACTTACTGCAAAATCACACATTGCTGCCAGCCATACCTCAGAGGCACTGGCATTACCGGCTCTTATAAAGTTGCCGTTATATTCTTTTTTTTCTGGATTGGCCTCATTTGTGCTGTGTACTTCCTCAGGAAGCAACTCCCGTCCCACCATAAGGCCCAGCAGGTAAGGAGAAACATTTGCACGGTATGTCCCCCAGGCCCTCCCCGCTCTCTCGGGTATATCCGCACAACCGTGAATTGCATCGATGACCCTTGCAATTTCCTGCCTGTAATTCTCTACGTAAGTATTTTGATACAAATTACCATCCGGGACATCTTCATCCGGCCAGATTTCCTGTAGCAACCATAATCTTGGTCCGCCGGGTCTCATGTTAAATTCGTAGAGGGCCTCATAAAAAGTCGGGTCCAGCAAAGTGTAAACACGGATCGTATTGGCATTCATATTCGCGATCTGTTCAAACCATTCAAGATAAATCCTCTTGTTGGCCGGAAATTCCGTAAACCAGCGTCCGGGCAGGGCGGTTCCAATATTGACCCCTTTAACCGGTAAGCGATGCCAGGTACTTTCTGAATAGACCTCCAGATAACGCCCCGCGGTACGGGCCACCATCTTTATGCCGTCCTTTTCAGCATACTCCTGGGGTGTCTTGGTGTGATGATTACTGGGAAAACACCCGGGCAGAAGGATTAAACACAAGAAAAAACCTAACAAGTAAGGTGTTTTTGGCTTAAACATGTTCTAGCCCTCTCGTGAAAAAATGTTATAACGTAATTTGTAATGCATTTTGCAGGATTCTCTGACAAAATAATCCTTTGGTTCCCTTTATTATATCATTACAAGTTGTTCATAGTATAAAATGTTTAAAAGCAATTTCGTTCTCCTCTTGAATCTTAAAAAAACGACTCAACAGAACCGTCCCCGTGCGTTTTCGAAGAAAATGTTATTAAATTTGCTCATTTATAGTAGTTAGTATATAATCATTGTACATACAAATATTGTTTATGCTAAAATTCCTTTAAAGACAAGGTCAGGAGGGTTTGTATGGAACAGGATGCCGCCCTAAAAAAATACACTTTGCTTGCGGCTTGCGGGGCCTCTTTTTTAACACCCTTTATGGGCAGTGCCGTTAACCTGGCTATTCCTTCCATTGGAAAGGAATTTAACAGCAACGCACTGCTGCTAAGCTGGGTTGCTACCAGCTATATTCTGGCTTCAGCAGCCTTTTTAGTCCCCTTTGGCCGGTTGGCGGATATTGTAGGACGCAAAAAGATTTTTACGCTGGGAATTCTTTTCTTTTTGTTGTCCTCTGTTTTGTGCGGGTTTGCCTGGTCTGTTGAGGCCTTAATCGCCTTCAGGGTTATCCAGGGAATCGGCAGCGCCATGATTTTCGGTACCGGCATGGCCATATTAACTTCTGTTTTTCCGCCACAGGAAAGGGGTAAGGTCTTGGGTATTAATGTGGCAACCGTTTATACCGGGCTTTCCCTCGGACCGGTGCTTGGCGGCGTTATGAATCATCATTTGGGCTGGCAGTCAATTTTTCACTTCACTTCTTTGATTGCCGTGATGGTATTTCTGTTAACTGTTACAAAACTGTCAGGGGAATGGGCGGGCGCCCGGGGAGAAAAATATGATTTTATCGGAGCAGTGCTGTATGCCTTTGGTCTGGTAGCCTTTATGTATGGTATTTCCTCCATTGCCACTTCGGCATGGGGCAGGTATTTATTGTTCTTCGGGCTTGTGATCCTGCTGGTATTTGTTAAGTATGAGCTACGAGTGAAACAACCTGTTTTAAATCTAAGTCTCTTTAAGAACAATGCGGTTTTTGCTTTTTCCAACCTGGCAGCCTTCATTAACTATTGTGCAACCTTTGCAGTGGGCTTTTTACTTTCCCTTTATTTTCAGGTGGTCCTGGGCTTTAATTCCCAAACAGCGGGCTTTATTTTGCTTTCCCAGCCCGTTATTATGGCACTGTTATCCCCCTTTGCCGGTAGCCTTTCAGACCGTGCGGACCCCCGGGTGGTTTCCTCCTGGGGAATGGCGCTGACCACTGTGGGACTGTTCATTTTTTGTTTCTTAGATGGGAGTACCCCCCTCTGGTTGATGATTATAAATCTGGTTCTTTTAGGAACGGGTTTTGCCCTTTTTTCCTCGCCCAACACCAATTCAGTTATGGGCTCGGTAGAAAAACGATTTTATGGTGTGGCCTCTTCCACGCTGGGAACCATGAGACTTACCGGCCAGGCCGTAAGCATGGCTATTGTAACCTTATTGTTGGCCCTTTACGTAGGTAATGTTAAATTAAGTCAGGCTCCTGCAGACCTGCTGGTTAAGGGTACTAAAACAGCTTTTATTGTTTTTACTATTCTTTGTTTCACAGGGATCTTTGCCTCTCTGGCCAGGGGAAAGAAACCCTCTGGTTTGGAAAAAGCAAATGTTAAATAGGCTTGGGAACTTCTATGATGATTGGCAAGTAAAGGGTTTCAGTGAAATTCTGAAACCCTTTACTTTTTAGAATAAAGACATGCTCATCGGCAAATAAGTTTTATCGTTGTGAATGTACTCCAATTTGCTTTTGATAAAGGTCTAACATTTCTTCAAATTGCTGTCTGTCTAATTTCCCGGTGAGGCTGGCGGTCTCAAAAAATCGTTCGGGAGTATGCAAGTTGTTAAACGCAAAACCCAACTGTTTTCTGGTGGTATTCTTAATCTCAAAAATATCATGGCCCAGTTTCTCCAGTTCCTCAGCTGTGACCGAAATGCCAATGGAGTCCAGGGCGGCGATGACCGTGTCCACCTGGTAAATTTCCCGGGCAAAGAGACAGATGGTGAGACAATTTAATACATTGCGCCATTTTTCTTCTTTAATTAAAGCAGCCACCTTTTCCTCGGGGGATTTGTTCTTTAACTTTTGGTCCACTGAATAACCCGCATTGTCCAGGTGGCTGTGCCTGGCCCCCACCGCCTGGCCTAAAATATTGGCATAGCCTGTGTGATAGCCGGCAATCTCGGTTTTTCCCAGGGTCATGGCATATTCCTGTCCGCCGTACCTTTGGGCGGCGGCATAGGCACCCAAAGCCAGCATTTGATAAAGTTCATTGGGTGGATGAACGATCCTTCTTAAAATCTCAAGGTAAGGCTCTGTTTTATCAAACTCCGGCTTGACCCCCAGCTGTTCTTCGCTGATGATGCCCCTTTGGCAAGCCTCGGTAACCCAGCCCAGCAACACACCGGCGGTGATGGCATCCAGCCCCAGTTCCTCCACAGCATCAATCAGTTGATAGATTTTATCCTGGGTGGACATGCCCAGGAAGGAACCCAAGGCGAAGATCAACTCATGGTCATAGGAAAGGTACTTGGATTCATAGTCGTAACCCGGGCCAAATTCCCTGCGGTGCAGACCGATATGAATACAACCCACGGGACAGCCCGCGCAGGCCATTTTACGAACCAGGCTTTGTTCCGCAAAGCTCTCCCCGCCGATGACTTCTGCATGTTCAAAGGAACTTTGCTGTAAGTTCCGGGTGGGCAAACCATTCAAATGATTGAGGCCGTTTACATTGATGGCGGTGCCCAGGCCATGGTATTTATCCATGATATCGGTGGTCACAGCCCTGGTATAAATCTCCTTATAGACCTGGTTGTACTTGGCAAAGTTTTCAATCTTTTCTTCCCTCTCGCCGTACACAACCATAGCCTTTAAATTCTTAGAGCCAAATAAAGCCCCGAGACCCAGCCGCCCGAAATGGCGGTAGGTATCCACATTGACATTGGCGAAACGGACTCCTTTTTCCCCGGCGGGCCCAATGCGGATGCAACTGCGGTGCCCCCGGCCGGGTTCCAGGTCCCTTAAAATGCTGCCGGTTTCGGATACCGTCAGTCCCCACAGGGCGGAAGCATCTTTGAAACGTACGCCATGATTGCCGATGGAAAGGTAAACGGGACGTGCCGCTTTGCCCCGTATGACGATGGCCTGGAAACCGCTCATACGCATGGCCAGAGCCAGTCGCATACCGGCATAACTTTCACCCCATTCACCGGTCAGGGGAGAACGGAATACCGCCACGGTTTTGGTAACCACCGGAAAGATGGTTGACATGGGGCCGTTGGCAAAGATAATGGGCTGTTCCGGGTCCATGGGGTCTTTATCCGGTTGGACCAGTTCGGAAAACAGCTTGGCAGCCACCCCGATTCCCCCGATATAGGGGGCCAGGTCCTCACGCCGTATGGTTTCCATCTTTTCTGCGGTTAAATCAATATCCAGCACTCTGATGATTCGTTTACCTGCCATCCTCTCTCTCCTCCATTGTGATAACCTGGTGGGGGCAAAAACGGGTACAGGTGCCGCACTGGATGCAGATAACGGGTTTGTTGCTTTCATGATCAAAACGTATTGTTTTTACCACGCAGGCATCCACACAGTCCTGACAGCCCATGCATTTGTCAGGTATGAACTTGACTCCGCCGCCGGACCGCGGAAGCAGCGCCCCGCAGTGACAGGCCCTGGCACAGGCAGGATCCAGACAGCCCCGGCATATATCTGCCAGGAACCGGCTTTGCAACCCCCCGGCTGTACGGATTTGAATGGCAGATTTGGATAAAGAAAAACTATGCCTGATTACCCTTGCACAGGCAAGCATACAGGAATAGCAACCAATACACTTGGCCATGTATTTTGCGTGAAGTATTTTCGCCATGCTCCACCCCCCTAATAAGCTGGACAGACAACTGCCCGTCTACCTCATACTGCCACAGGTAAATAAATTATGTCAACTACTTTGAGAAAGTTGAAAGCCCCAGGTTTTGGGGCTACAACAGCGAACAGGCAACCCGGCTTATTTTGCCTTTAGTTCCTCATTAACCGCACAGATCAAACCACCCCGGGCAATACCCTTAAAGCAAGTGTTACAGTATATACATTGGTCCGGCGTAATACCGGATTTTACTTTTTGGGGCCAGCTAGGATCTACAATGAGACTGCGACCCAGGGCCACCAGATCGCAATCACCTTCCACCACCGCCCTTTCGGCCACTTCCGGGTTGTTCAATTTGCCCACAGCAATAACAGGGACCTTAACGGCCTCTTTAACCCGGCGAGCATAGCTTAAATAATACCCGTGGGGATGGCTTTTACCCGGCGCGGAAGTGGCAGGTATGGCAGCCGCACCCACCAGAGACGGTACTTCCACCTCCAACGCAGAAACATGCAGCAGGTCCGCCCCGGCAGCTTCAAAAATGCCGGCCAGTTCCACAGCGTCACCGGTATCCAAACCTTCCTCGCCATATTCCTTACCGTTAAAACGAACACTGATCAGGATCTTATCCCCTAATTGCTCCCTAATCCCTTTAATGATGTCAACCACGATCTTTGCCCGGTTTCCGTTGGAGCCACCGTATTCATCGGTGCGCCGGTTCATGATAGGCGACAGGAAACAACTCAGCAGGTAACCATGGGCGGCATGCAATTCTACCCCGTCAAATCCGGCCTGGTAGGCTCGCACAGCGCCGGCCACAAAATCCTTCACAATCTGATCAATATCCTCTTTGGTAAGCTCACAGGTGGGCTCGTCTTTGAAAAAAGGGACTGCCGAAGGGGATACCGGCATTTCTCCTAAAAAGGACGCCCTGCCCCGTGGCCCGGAATGAGCCAATTGAATAAAGCCAGTCACCCCGTTATCTTTAAAAATTTTGGTGATCCCACTCAAAGCAGGGATGGCATCATCTGAATAAATTCCCATGGATTGGGCAGTTAGTTTGCCTCGGGGGCTTATCACTCCCGGTTCCATAATGATGGTGCCAACGCCACCTTCCGCCCGCTGCCGGTAGTAGTCAACCAATTTAGGCGTAATTTCGGCCTTTTCGGTAGCAAAACTGGTGGTGGTTGGAGCAAAAACCAGCCTGTTTTTTAATTCTTTGCCTTGAAGTATAAACGGACTAAATAATATTTCCAAATTATTCCACTCCCTCTCTTTTATATTTATGGATAAATATGTTACTGCCTTTGTTATATGCCTCTTTTCCTTTTGAGATATACTTTAAGGTGAGCGAATTTCCTTTTTTCATACGTCTCTATATGAACAACCCCGGGTGTGCAATCCCCCAGGGGCTGTGACTTGTCTATGGATATACCCGGTACAACATCCTTGGAAAAGGGATGGTCTCTCTGACGTGGTCAAGCTTACAAATCCAGGCCACCGTCCGCTCCAGCCCCAGCCCAAAGCCCGAGTGGGGTACACTGCCGTAGCGCCGCAGATCCAGATACCACTCAAAGGCTTCCCTGGGTAATTTATGCTCCTCAATTCTCTGTTCCAACAGCTTCAGGTCGTCAATACGCTGGCCGCCGCCTATCATTTCGCCATACCCCTCCGGAGCAATCAAGTCAGCCCCCAGTACCACTCTGGGATCTTCCGGGTCGGGTTTCATATAAAAAGCTTTAATCTCGGCGGGGAAACGGTGGATGAAGACCGGCGCGTCAAAGCTTTCGGAAATAATGGTTTCGTGGGGAGCCCCAAAGTCCTGGCCCCATTCAAATTCCTCTCCCTTGCTCTTGAGAAGTTCCACAGCCTCGGTATAGCTGAGTCGGGGAAAAGGCAATTGAATGGCCTCCAGTTTGCTGATATCCCTGCCCAGGAACTCCAGATCTTTTCGCCTGCGCTCCAGCACCCGCTGAATAATAAAATACACCAGTTCTTCCTGCAGCTTCATATTGTCTTCATGGTCAAAGAAGGCTGCTTCCGCTTCAATCATCCAGAATTCCATCAGGTGCCGGCGGGTTTTGGATTTCTCGGCACGGAAGGTGGGACCAAAGCAGTACATCCGTCCCACCGCCATGGCGGAAGCTTCGTTGTACAACTGGCCGCTCTGGGATAAATATGCCTTTTCACCGTGGTAGTCAAGTTCGAAGAGGGTGGTGGTTCCTTCACAGGCTGCCGGGGTGATGATGGGGCTGTCCACCAGGGTAAAGTCGTTTTGATGGAAAAAGTCCCTGGCTGCCTGTTCAATTTCCGCCCGTATTCTCAGTATGGCGTTTTGCCTGGGTGTCCTGATCCACAGGTGACGGCGGTCCATTAAAAAGTCCACACCATGCTCCTTGTGGGAAATGGGATATTCTTCAGCCATGCTGATGACCTCAAGTCCTGTTACCGTGAGCTCATAGCCCCCCACGGAACGGGGTTCTTCCCGGACAATTCCCTTCACTCTGATGGAAGATTCCTGGGTAATGCCCTTGGCCAAATCAAAAAGTTCAGGTGCTTCCTTTTTAACTAAAACCCCCTGAACAAGTCCGGTACCGTCCCGTACAATAAGGAATTGAATCTTGCCGGAGGAGCGCTTGTTGTATAACCATCCCTGAACGGTTACTTCTTCGCCCACATGTTTCCCCAGATGTTTAATCAATATGCTCTGCATCGGCCTGTCTCACCTCAAGTTACATGTTTTCCTCAATAATATTATCATTCTCTGGGGTGTTAAATCTATACAATCTTAAAAAATAAGAGTCCCTAAAACGGACTCCTTACACTGCGCATTACTTTTTGGCTGCCAGTTCCCTGGCATAAAGGGCGGCCCCCAGGGCCCCCGCCAATTGACCCAGTTCCGGGGCAATGACTTCAGACCCCGATTCTAGGGCCAGCCGCTCTCGTACATCCCGGTTTTTGGCCACGCCACCGGTAAAGATAACCTTACCGGCGGGAGCAAAACGGCTGGCCATGCCCCAAACCCGCCTAGCCACCGAGCGGTGAATACCGGCGATAATATCTCTTTTATCTTCACCCTTGGCCAGCAGGCTGATTACTTCCGATTCTGCAAAAACCGTGCACATGCTGTTAATCTCCAGAGGCTGCCGTCCCCGGGCCAGTTCTCCCAATTCGCTTACGTCAACACCCAGGGCTGCGGCGATCACCTGTAAAAAACGGCCGGTGCCGGCGGCGCACTTATCATTCATGGCAAAGTCCAGCACCTTTCCGCAATCATTTATCACAATGGCCTTACTGTCCTGACCGCCAATATCAATCACCAGTCCCCCGCGGCCTGCCAGATAGCCGGCACCCCGGGCATGACAGTGGATTTCTGTCACCGCCTTATCAATAAAGCCCAACGAAATTCGGCCATATCCTGTGCCCACTTTACACTGAACCTCACTGTCCTTGCAACCCGCGGCTGCCAGCAATTCTTTATAGGTGTTCAAACCGGCATCCCGGGGACTCCACCCGGTGGGACGAACTAAATATTGAATCTCGTCATCCATCAAAAGAACAACCTTTGTGGAAACTGAACCTACATCGATACCAGCAGTAATCATCCTTTATTCCCCCTGGATGAGTTCCAGAAAAGCCTGAACCCTCACTCTCAGTTGTTCTACATCGGATTCGGAATAGTCCGTTTCCAGGTGCATATACGGTAAATTCAACTGGTTTTGTACATAATCACGGATTACAAAGGCCTCTACATTAAAGGTATGACAGGCCTGCCAGGTTAAATCCACCACAGCATCCACCTGGTATTCCCTGGCCAGTTTATGGATTAACGCCAACCTTCCTTCGTTGGGAGACATGCAGGAACAGGGAATGCTCAGGTATTTCTCGGCCAGGGCTGTCATGACATCTTTGTTGGGATTTTCATCCACCAGCCTGTCCAGAGACTTGTAACCGGAACAGTTCTCAAAGGCCACCACCGAAGCGCCGCTTTCTTCCAACAACCGCACAACTTTCTCGGAACCAAAGCCAACGGGACAGCCAGTTAAAAGTATGCGCGGGGTTTCACTGGTAAAGGGGCTGAGCCCCCGGGCTGCCATTTCCTCAATTTCCGCCGTTAAATCTTCAACTAACTTAATGCCATCCTCTTTGTTAATATTAAAGCCTTTGGTCCAAACTGAGACAAGCAAATCTACACCGCTGACAGGAGAGGGTTTTACTTTGGTGGTGGCATGCAAACGGCGCATGGCTTCCCTTTCCCGGTTCATCAGTTTTATCGCCTTGCGAATATCTTCTTCGGTAATCTCTACTTCGAATTTTTCAGCCAGCCAGTCCTTTAATACATGCATTTCTTTGGTCCAAGCGGCCAGCGCTTCCTCAGACTTTGGGCTGTGAGGCAGTTTCATGACATGCATGGGTTTTATTTTACCCATCAGTTCATACATTTTTTTCTTGCCGTCACAGGTGGTTTCTGCCACCAGCAGGTCTGCCGCCTCAAAATAGGGGCATTTGCCGGTAATGGCAAAACCGTAGCTGGACTTGATCAAAGGACATAGGTTTCGTGGCAGGTCCCTTTCCGCAGCAGCCACCGGTTCCTGGCGGGTACCGCACAGGGTTACGGGATACGCGCCGGCAGCCAGAATAAGTTCCTGGGGGGTAAAGGTGCAGTAACAGCCCACAACCTTCTTTCCTTCCCGCTTGGCATTTTGCACCGTGAGAACATTTAAATTGCGCAGTTCATCAAAAATCTTCATATTTTGGGGTCTCATCATCATTTCCTCCAAAATTTTATTTTAGGCACCCTCTGAACAATATTAGCCCCCCAAAGACGATATTCCTTTTATACAAAGTATTAGATTATTTCATACTACCCCGGATAGATATAACTTTCCGTATTTAACCTAGTCAAACCTAAAATGCACCGGAAGTTCTACTTCTTCCTGCCCTGTGGTATAATTTCCTTAAAGGAGGGGACTGTTTTTGCTCGATATTATCTGCTACCGTCTGAAGGGCCACCTTCACTACCAGTGCGAGATTGTACCCGCCGGCAAACCCATTGAAGATGTTGTGGACAACTGGCAAAACGTATTGGACAGTCACCGGGTGAGCGGTTTTGCTACCGAAGAGGACGCTCGAAAGTATGTCCGTGAAAAATACGAGAGCACCTAATGAAGGCAACTGAAATGAAAAAGCCCCCCACCATGGGAGGCTTTTATTTTTTAAATCTTGATTAATTCGTATTTGCGGGTACCCAGACCGATGCTCTCAGCATACTCCAACCCGCGGGTCCAGTCCACATAGGGCCAGAGGGCACGGAACTTATCAGAACCGTGAGGCTGGCCCTCCAGGCGGAAGCCCGGCAGACCGTGCTCCTGGTTGATTAAATCGATACAGGCCTGGTCCAGGGCAACGGGGTCCAGCGATGCCAGGATGCCGATGCCCGCACAATTGGCGCATCGTTCCAGCCGCAGCAATCGCATTCCGGCGAAACGTTATTCATAAAGGTGATAAAACCGCACTTGCCGGGATAGTGCTTTAAGACACCCAGGGTATACTCGGCGATTTTTTCCTGAATAACATCAGCCTCTGTTTTCCAGTTGATGGCGATGGCCCCAAAGGGACAGCTGACTGTGCATTCACCGCAGCCGATACAGTGTTCTTCCAAGATAAAGGACTTCTTATCTCTTCCCGCAGGGTGATGGCTCCCCCGGGACACCACTTGCGACATTTACTGCAGCCGGTACACTTTTCCAAATTAATGGCGGGTCGCACATCCGAGTGCATCATCTGCTTGCCGCTGCGGGAGCCAAGGCCCATGCCAATATTCTTCAGAACGACGCCGTAGCCGGTTAATTCATGCCCCTTTCAATCTTACTTAAATTCCCCCTGTCTCATATCGCCTCGTGATTAATAAAAGTTGATGTCATTTAGCTTAATCCAACCAAATGTATCTAAGGTATCGGCCAGAAGGTCAAACAGCATCTTTTGTTCCTCAAAGGTTAAATCCTCAATCTCCTTGACTAATTGTTCCACGCGGGTCAATCGGAATCCCTCCTACCAATCCTTTCCTTAAATTAGGATATCCTATTCTGCGGCTTTAGGCAATTGTTACAGTATCTCCACCGAATAATGAATCAAGTCCGCTTCACCGTTGGCCTCGATGGATCGTACGACGGTCTCCAACATCTGGTTAACATGGCTTGTTTCATTGCTTACCACCGCCACGCCCAGGGTAGCCCGCTGCCAGAGATCCTGGTTGTCCACCTCGGCAATGGAAACGTTATATTTACTGCGGACCCGGTCTACGATGCTTTTTAATACCCTCCTTTTATCCTTCAGGGTGGTAGCCCACCCAATGTGCAGTTCCACCGTCAGCAGGCCTACAATCAACTCTCACACCTCTTCAGCTCTTGCTATGAAACAAGGGCAGCCCCCGGAGGGGCGCCCATGGAAAACACTAAAATCTCATTTGAAGAAGACGTTGCACACGGTCCTGAATGGGCGGGTGGGTGCTGAACAGGTTCACGATGGATCTCCCGGACAGCGGGTTGGTAATAAACATATGGGATGCCGCCGGATTCACCTGCATGGGAATGAGGTGTGCCGCCCGTTCCAGCTTCAACAGGGCATTGGCCAGACCGTCCGGTTTACCGGCAATGCGGGCGCCCAATTCATCGGCGCCGTATTCCCGGGACCGGGAAATGGCCAGTTGGATAATGGTGGCTGCAATGGGAGCAACCATGGCCAACACCAGGGCGCCAATACCGCCGCCTTCTTCGTCATCGCCCCGCATACCGCCGAACAATGCTCCCCATTGCGCAATATTAGCAATCCAGGTAATGGCGCCGGCAAAAGCTGCGGCAATGGTGCTTACCAGAATATCCCGGTTGGCTATGTGGGCCAGTTCATGGGCCAGCACCCCTTCCAGTTCATCGCGGTCGCACAGGTGGAGCAAGCCTTCGGTTACCGCCACCGCAGCATGCTGGGGATTACGACCGGTGGCAAAGGCATTTGGCTGGTGGGATGGGGTAATATAGACTTTGGGCATGGGCAGACCGGCCCGTTTGGCCAGTCTACGGATAATGGCATATAATTCCGGCGCCTCCTGCTCGGATACCGGTTGGGAACGGGTCATCATAATGGCCATTTTGTCACTGTAAAAATAGCTGAACAAATTCATTCCCAGAGATATTAAAAGGAAAACTGTGGCGCCCCTGGGACCGCCGACGGCCTGGCCAATGAGAACAAGGATTATGCTTAAGAGTCCCATGAGAAAAATTGCTTTCAGGTTGTTCATTTTACATTCCCTCCTTATTAAAATTGTAGCTAATGGAATAATATTCTAATAACCCTGAATAAAATCCTGCCAATTAATCCTTATCTGTTAGTATGGCCTATCACCTCCATAATATGGCCCAAGATAATAGAAAAAGACCTTTAACACAAAGTTCTTAAAATATAAGAACCCTGTGTTAAAGGTCTTGCCATTGGAAGATCCAACAACGAAGCCAGGTGTCGCATACACCGTACTGTTGACTTCGTTCATCCGGGCTACTCCCCTTTTAACCAAAGTTTATACTAAGGTAACAAGGTTGTCAATAGGTGCAGGCTTTGGGCCTGCACCTGTGATCCACTCTAATAATTGTGGGTACCGATGACCACTTCTTTGAATTTGGTTTCCAGTTTCTTTTTAATCCCTTCCAGGTCAATGGGACAGCCGGCAGTTTGCACTGCTTTTACCATACAGGTACCAATGTGCACAGCATCAATATCCCGCTCCAGGTAATCCGCCTGTTCCAGTAAAAGCTGGGCGCGGGGCATTACCAACCCGGGGCAGTCGCCACAGTTGGTCATAGCCACAATTTTGACCTCGTCATTGTAACGGCCAAATTCCCCGTCCTTTAGCTCTGCGGCCTTAAAGCACTTGAGGCAGGCCACACAACTAATATCTCGAATCTTTTTACAGGTAAAGATGGCAACCCTTTTCATAGAACACCTCCATTAAGTATTACAGTAGGTATTCTCTGCCAAAGGGAAAAAACCTGCTTCCATTCTGATAAAATATTTTTTAGCTGCCATAGGAGCATTTTGCCAAATGCCAGCGCCTTGCCAGCCACAGGGTAACCAGCAGGGCAAGGGAACCACCGGCGGTAAAAGCAACGGTGGCGCCAAACCACCTGGCTACAGCCCCTGCCAGCATGCCCCCGACAGAAGACAAACCGATAAAAGACAAAGAGTAAATACTCATGACCCGGCCCCGCAGTTCGTCCGGCACCTGCATTTGGATAATACTGTTGACGGATGCACTTAAGCTTACCATACTCCAACCGGCCCCCGCCAGCAACGCTGCCGAAGGCCAGAACCACTGCATTTGCCCCAGTAAAATTTGAAACAGCGACAACCCTGCGGCCCCCGCCCAAAGAAATTTCAATTGGTTGCACTTGTTGCCAAACACCACCAGGACCATGGCGCCGGCCAGAGAACCGGTCCCCAGGGAGGATACCAAAACCCCGAAGCCCTCCGGTCCCTGCCCCAAAACGGTGCGCGCAAAAACCGGAACCAGCACGCCGAAGTTCATGGCAGAGATGCTTACGGATGCCAGGAGAGCCATGGGAATTAAGACGGTAGGAGTCGTTTTAATGTAATTAATGCCATCCTTTATTTGAGTCAGCATATCTTTCTTTTGCTGCTTAATAACTCTTTTATCAATGGTCATTACCAACAAACCGGCAATGACGAACAGGTAACTGACGGCATTGCTTAAAAAGCAAGTGGTGGCGCCATACCTGGCCAAAACCATGCCTCCCAGGGCCGGTCCCAGCACCCTGGCGGCATTAAACATGGAAGAGTTTAAGGCAATGGCGTTACTTAAATCCTCACGTCCTACCATTTCTACCAGAAAGGCCTGCCTGGCCGGAATATCCACGGCATGGAGGATGCCCATAAAGGAACTTATAAAAACGATATGCCAGTACCGGAGAGCTCCCGTGCCGCTTAAAACAGTTAATAAAAAAGCCAGCAGCATAAAACCGGTCTGAGTTCCGACAATTAATGTTCTCCTGGGAAAGCGATCCGCAAATACGCCGGCCGCCAGAGAAAAAGCCAGGTTAGGCACAAACTGGACAAAGGTCACCAGTCCCAGAAGAAAAGGGGAGTTGGTCATTTCTAATACAACCCAGGACTGGGCTACATTTTGCATCCAAAACCCGATAACGGATATCATTTGGCCAAAATAAAACAGGCGGAAATTCCGGTGCCTCAGGGCTGCCAGGGCAGAAGATCCGAAAATTCTTTGCATGAAATCCTTTTTGCTCCGGCCCATTTTTACGCTCTATAATAAATAATTCCACTTACCCCCGGACCCACGTGACTTCCGATGACCGGCCCGATGTCCCCCTGCCAAATTTCCCGGCAATTTAGCCTCTCCTTTGCCTTCTGGTACAAGGTTTCCCGGGCCTCCGGGTCGTTCCCGTCAACGACGGCGCATACAATTTCGGCACCCCCGGTATCCTGTTCGGCAATCTGGATAATTCTTTCCAGCCCCTTATTTTTACCCCTGATTTTTTCATAGGGATAGACAATCCCGTCCTTAACACAGAGGAGGGGTTTAATATTGAGCAAAGAACCGAGAAAAGCCTGGGCCTTACCGATCCGACCGCCCCGCTCAAGGTAATGCAGTGAATCAACTAAAAAAAGTACCTTCATTTTGGGAATTAAACCATGAACCAAAGCCTTTATCTCATCCAAGGTTTTTCCCTCGGCCGCCGCTCGGGATGCAGCCATGGCCATCAAACCGACTCCCCGGGTTGCCGACTTTGTATCGATCACTTCTACTGTCCCTTTTACCATACCGGCAGCCAATCTGGCTGACTGGTAGGTGCCGCTGAATTGGCTTGACAAAGTCAGGCAAATCACCTGGGAACCGTCTGCCGTTAAAGATTCAAAGACCTGTGCAAATTCACCGGGGGAAGGTTGGGAGGTGCCGGCCATCTCCCCCTGCTGTAAGCGGTTGTAAAACTGCTCCGTAGTAATATCGATACCATCACGGTAAATCTCCGTTCCAATCAAGACCTTCAACGGTACTCTGCTGATGCTGTATTTTTGATATAAGTCTTCCGGCAAATCTGCCGTGCTGTCTGTCACAATGCGTACCGGTGGCATGACATCACCTGCCCTTAACCTTACTCCACAGAAAGAATGAAATGATATAACGGCTGTCCGCCGTAATGCAGTTCAAACTCTATATCCGGATAATGAGTTTTCAGATTGTCAACAATTTTTTCGGCACTCTGCCCTGCGTCTGACCCGTAGTACAAAGTCACCAGAGAATGGTCCTCATCCAGCATGTTATCAACCAGTTCCTTAACCACCCGGGCCAAGTCCTGACCGACAGTTACAATAGCTCCCTCGGCAATGCCGATCAAATCGCCCTGATGAATCTTCAACCCGTTATGGGTAGTTTCCCGAACGGCTTTGGTCACTTCCCCGCTTACAATGGACCGGGCAGCATCGGACATCCGTTGAAAATTATCTTCCAGGCTGCCGGTGGGATTTTGTGCCAGCAGGGCGCTTAAACCCTGGGGAATGGTACGGGTGGGGACAACTTTGACTTCCTTGTCTTTCACCATTTTAGCTGCCTGCTCAGCAGCTAAAATAATGTTTTTGTTATTGGGCAGCACCAGTACGCCCCGGGCGGGTACTCCCTTGATGGCACGCATGATTTCTTCGGTACTGGGGTTCATGGTTTGCCCGCCTACCACCACGGTATCCGCACCAAGACTATTCATGATATCGATAATACCTTCC
Organism: Desulforamulus putei DSM 12395; assembly: GCF_900129195.1. Lineage (GTDB taxonomy): Bacteria > Bacillota > Desulfotomaculia > Desulfotomaculales > Desulfotomaculaceae > Desulfotomaculum > Desulfotomaculum putei. The sequence continues at coordinate 4,526 of NZ_FQUY01000029.1, read as the reverse complement.
CCGGTCCCGACGGTAACGATGCCGACTTCCTTTTCAGGCAGTGATTCCTTTTTTCGTTGTTGATGTTGTTCCTTCATGTTATGAATGGCCAGTTCATGCAGAGAGCCGTAATTCAAACAATTTTCCAACACCAGCCCCGGGTGGTTGGTATGAATATGAACCTTGGCCACTTGGCCGGAACCAACCACCATGAGGCAATCCCCGTAGGGAACCAATTCGTGTCGCAAGGTATCCAAAGGAATATTGGAACCTTTCACCAAAAACTCGGTACAATAAGTAAAGTGGATTTCGGTATCAAGTCCCCTAGTGAGTCCCTTGGAAAACTTGTCTTCCTGCCGGGCGGTGAAATCCTTTAAAAGGGAAAAGTCTTCCACCCTCTTTAATACGTTAAGAATGCCCTCTAATATTACTACGTAACCCCGGCCCCCGGCATCCACCACGCCCGCCTCTTTTAAAACCGGCAAAAGTTCAGGCGTTTCACGCAAGGCCAGCCGTGCTTCCCGCAGGGTGATAATCATGACCCTGAGCAGGTCGTATTTTCGCAGGACGGCTGTTCTGGCAGCTTCGGCGCTGCGCCGCATCACGGTGAGCATGGTGCCCTCAACGGGATTCATGACGGCCTGGTAAGCCAATTTAGCTCCCTCTTCCAATGCTTCAACAACTTCCAAAGCATTGGCCTTCTCCTTTCCCTCCAGTGCCCTGGCAAAACCTCGCACCAGTTGGGAAAGGATCACGCCGGAATTGCCCCGGGCGCCCATAAGGCAGGCCTGGGCAGCCGCCTCAGCCACCTCACCGATATGGGTGGTATCCAAATTCTGTATTTCCTTTGCCGCGGCCAGCAAAGTTAAATACATGTTATTCCCGGTATCCCCATCAGGAACCGGAAAAACATTCAGGGCATCTATTTCAGATTTATGCCGGGCCAGTAAATTTGTACTGCCCAGAATCATTTTTTTCAAACCTTGTCCGTCAAATGAATATAAGCTCACAGGGATCCTCCTAGATAAAGTAAATCTCGCTGAAATAAATGTATTATATTAACTGCATAAAAAACTCCAATTAGGTAAAATTCTCGTTTCGTTCAAACTTTCCTTCCGGTAACAAAAAAAACATAATGGCATCTTGTCCCTGGTTATTTATACGGTTTTGTTTGACATTTATAGATTTTTTACCCAATGTAGTTTCCTTTATTTAATAACGAGGGTAATAGCAGGAAGTATCATTTCTGTGTCGAAACTGTAAAAACACCACTTTTTGGGAGATTGTTATGAAAAAAGAACTTGTTCCAAAAATATTATTGCTCATTGGAATTACCTTTATTGGCTTTGGCATCTACCAGGGAGAGGTTATGGAGGTACTTCAGAAGGCCATCCAAATATGTTTGGAGTGTATCGGCATTGGCTAGCCTGAGAAGCGTTGTCCAAACCTTATCCACCCTTGGCTTTAACAGTTATCTGCCTGGGTTTTTAAATGGCACCATATACAGGGGGCCTTTGAAGGCAATCTGCCTGCCATCCCTGAACTGTTACTCCTGCCCCGGGGCCGTTGGCTCCTGCCCCATCGGCTCATTACAAGCCATGGCTGCCGGTCTTGCTTATCATTTCTCCTTTTACGTTTTTGGTTTGTTAATGGTATTCGGCGTCACCTTGGGTAGACTCTCCTGCGGGTGGCTTTGTCCCTTTGGCTTTTTGCAGGATTTGCTTTACCGACTGCCCACGCCAAAGTTTTCTTTACCTAATTGGTGTACCAAAATTAAATACGTCTTACTGTCCGGCGTTCTATTGATCCCCCTCATACCAACATCAACGGGCATTGGCGTTCTTTATTTCTGTCAGTGGCTCTGCCCTGCCGGTACCTTGGAAGCAGCCATCCCCTTGTATTTTTCTTTCCCTCCCATTCGGACCGCCATTGGCGCGCTATTTGGGTGGAGAATTCTCTGGCTGTTAGCCATTTTGCTTTTTGTCTCTCTGATATACCGGGGCTTTTGCAGAACCCTTTGTCCCCTGGGGGCCTTTTATTCCTTTTTTAATCGCTACTGCTTTTTTAGAATTCACCTCTATCCAAACAAGTGTAACCAATGCGGGCGTTGTTCAGCCGCTTGCCCCATGGAACTGCCCGTAACGGCTGAACCCAATCATCCTGAATGTATCCGCTGCTTAAAATGTACAAACTCCTGTCCCACGGGAGCCATTCAATTTAAATATGCAGGCCATACAACCAAGGAGGGTATAAACTTTGAGGCGTAAATTGCTAACAATAGGGCTTGCACTGGCAGTAGCCGTCAATCTGGTGGGCTGTGATCCTGCTTCACCCATCCAGGATGCCGGTAAAAAATCCACCGGTACCCTGGAACCAGTTAAGCCCGAGCAACCTGCTGCTGAGAAAACAGAGGAACCGACTGGTCCCACCGCCCCTGCTCCGGAAGTAAAAGGCGGACCGGAGGCAGCACAACCGGACAGCAAAAGCACCGATGCCCCCGTTGAACCCGGTAAGCCAACGGTGGAAGGCAGTAAATCCACTGCACCCAGGGAACCCGACAAGCCAAAAACACCGACCTTAACCCGGGGGGATATTTCTATTAAGGTGGGAGCCACCCTGCCGGAATTTGTTCTTCCTGACCTTAAAGGGAATAAAACCTGTGCATCTGACATTATCACCGGTCATAAACTAACCTTTATTAATTTTTGGACAACCACCTGAGGGTATTGCATCAAAGAGATGCCAGTCCTGGAAGGACTGAATAAAAAATTTGCCAATCGGAGTGTAGCAGTGATGGGCTTATTGTTGGATCCCCAGCGGGAAGAGTGGGCTCAGCTGGCAGTAAAAGAAACCGGCACCACCTTCCCCCATCTCAAGGATGACGGCAGCTTTGCCCAACATATTTTTGGCGTTCCCCAAACCATTCTTGTGGATCGTTCCGGTAAGATTGTGGAGCATCTGGTTGGTTTTCATACCCTGGAACAATTCAGTCAACTGGTGGAAAAACACCTTTAAATTATTTATATTCAAACCCCACAGCTACATAGGCATAAGCTGTGGGGTTGAACATTTTCGCAACAGAATACCGCCATATTTTAATTGGTTTTCTACGGTTGCTGGACCTGCCATACCTGCAAAACGCCGTTTGTGCTTCCTACAGCGATTCTCTGCCCATCAATAATGGCAACATCCTTGACCGGTCCTCCTGCCTTGAAGGCCCAGTTTGGCTCATCAGTGATGCCCGGACTGGAAAAACCAAAAACATAACTGCCCGGGGTTCCTGCAACTAACACTGCGTTCTCCTGCTGGGTAGGCTTGGCGGCTACTGCCGTAACGGTGCTGCCTAAGTTTTTTGTCACCAGGGCGGTGACCAGCCTAGCATTGGCAGTAAATAATCTTACGGAACCATCGCTGCCGGCCGCAGCCAGATCCTCGCCAGGGCCCGGCAACAGGTCTGCAGCAGATAAATCCGGGATTTGATAAGGTAAATCCGCGATAGCAGGTCCTTCCTGAAAGCCTGTTTCGGTAATAAATAGAGTCATGATTCCTGCTCTCTGATTAATGTTATAGGAAATGGCCAGAAATGAAGGTTTATCGGGGTTCGGCCGAAAAGCTGTAATACTCCGGGGCGCTCCCTGAAGTTGTCTGATTGCTAACAGTTCAGGTCGTAGCGCCTGTACGGTTTGCCCCGTTAGGAGATAAACATATAAGGTATTACTGCCACCGGCAATGGCAGCCACTTCTTCTCTTCCATCTCCGTCCACATCCGCCAGGACCATATCCGTAAAGTTTGCTCCTGTCTCCGGTTCCGTTTGCCACAGCTGTGTAATCACTCCTTGCCGGTTGCCGTAGGCAATGATCCTGTCTGCAATCCCAACCAATATATTGTCTGTAGTAAAAGCCGGCAAGCCAACTGACAAACTAAGTATAGGTTGATTTACATCGACAGTGGCTGCTAATTGATAAGTTTCATTTAGTGGCGTATATACAAATATCCTTGAACCACCGGCAACTACTAAATCCCTTTTTTCGCGAGCAAATATATTTCCGGCCTCCACAAGCAGAGGAACATCTAAATTGGTTTGCCACAGAACCCTCGTCCGGGTCATTTATGCCACCGCCTTACATAGATATTCGCAATATTTTATGCAAAGCGGAAAAGAATAATATCTCAAATTATAAAAAAAGAATGTCGTTTGTCTTATTAGGTGACAGGGTTTCTTGCAACCCATCGACTCGACAAACATGCCGGGCGAACAACAAACAAAAAAACAACAAAAAGACTTCTGCGTAAATACAGAAGCCTTTAACTGGCTCCCCGAGTAGGATTCGAACCTACAACCTACCGGTTAACAGCCGGTTGCTCTACCATTGAGCTATCGGGGATCAATGTATAAACTTATTCTTGCGGCGACCTACTCTCCCAGGGGCGTGAGCCCCAAGTACCATCGGCCCTGGAGGGCTTAACTGCTGTGTTCGGGATGGGAACAGGTGTACCCCCTCCGGTATCGCCACCAGAAACTTTATGCTTTTGGGTAATTCTTTGG
>NZ_FQUY01000028.1 GCF_900129195.1 Desulforamulus putei DSM 12395 | reverse complement strand
ATAAAACAGGAGCCGTATTAGTGGTGGGCTCCGGCATAGCCGGTATCCAGGCCTCATTGGACCTGGCGGAATCCGGCTACTACGTGTACCTGGTGGAAAAAGAGCCGGCCATTGGCGGGACCATGCCGATGCTGGACAAAACCTTTCCCACCAACGACTGCTCCATGTGCATCCTGTCTCCCAAGCTGGTAGACTGCGGGAGACACCTGAATGTAAAGACCCTGACCAACTCCGAAGTAACGGGGGTGGAAGGAGAACCAGGGAACTTCAAAGTCACCGTTAAAACCAAAGCCCGTTACATTGATGTGGCCAAATGCACCGGCTGCGGCAGCTGCGCCGATGCCTGCCCGGTCAAAGTAGACGACGCCTTCAACCAGGGATTAAGCAAGCGGAAAGCCATCTACAAACTGTACGCCCAGGCCTATCCCAACGCCTACGCCATCGACAGCAGCAAATGCCTGAAATTTAAAAACCTGAACAACGACAAACTCTGCGGCAAATGCTTAAAAGTATGCCAGGCCGGAGCCATCAACCACCACATGCAGGACGAAGAAACCCAAATCGAAGTAGGCTCCATTCTGCTGGTACCGGGTTTTGAAACCTTCGACCCGGAACAACTGAAACTATACAAATACGGCGAACTGAAAAACGTCGTCACCTCCCTGGAATTCGAACGCATCCTGAGCGCATCGGGCCCCTTTGGCGGCCACCTGGTGCGGCCCAGCGACCATAAAGAGCCCGCCAAGATCGCCTGGATCCAGTGCGTAGGCTCCCGGAACTGCCGGATCAACCATGGCTACTGCTCCTCAGTATGCTGTATGTACGCCATCAAACAATCCGTCATTGCCAAAGAACATGCTGACTACGACCTGAACACCAGCATCTTCTACATGGACATGCGGACCTACGGCAAAGAATTTGAAAAATACTACGAGCGCTCCAAAAAACAATACGGCGTCAACTTCATCCGGAGCCGCGTTTACGGCCTGGACCCCGGCGAAAACGACAACGTTAAAATTCGCTACGCCCTGGAAGACGGTACAGTTATTACCGAAGAATTCGACATGGTGGTACTGTCCGTAGGTTTAGAACCCAACAAAGCGGCAGTAGAACTGGCCAAGCAGCTGGGCGTAGAACTGAACCAATACAACTTTGCGGCGGTACCGCAACTGACCGGGGTGGCCACCAACAAACCGGGTATCTACGTGGCCGGCGCCTTCAGCGGCCCCAGAGACATTCCTGAGACCGTCATGCAGGCCAGCGCCGCCGCCGGAGAAATCCAAAAACTCCTGGCGGAAGCCAAAGGCACCCTGACCAAAGTCAAAGAATACCCGGCACAAAAAGACGTGGCGGGAGAAATCGTGCGCACCGGCGTCTTCGTCTGCCACTGCGGCATCAACATCGGCAGCGTCGTAGACGTACCCTCGGTGGCCGAATACGCCAGGACCCTGCCGGGCGTTGTATATGCCACCGACAAACTATACGCCTGCTCCCAGGACGCCAGCGCCCAAATAAAAGAAGCCATTGAACAATACGGCTTAAACCGCATCGTCGTGGCCTCCTGCAGCCCGCGTACCCACGAGCCCATGTTCCAGGAAACCCTGAAAGAGGCAGGCTTAAACCCGCACCTCTTTGAAATGGCCAACATCCGGGACCACTGCTCCTGGGTACACCAAAACGAACCGGCAAAAGCCACCGAAAAAGCCAAAGACCTGGTCAAAATGGCCGTTAAAAAAGCAGCCCTGTTAGAACCTGTACAACCCATCACCCTGCCCATGAACCACGACGCGCTGGTCATAGGCGGCGGCGTGGCGGGTATGAACGCAGCCCTCAACCTGGCCGACCAGGGTTACCAAGTCTACCTGGTGGAAAAAGCGGAAGAACTGGGCGGCATCGCTAAACGCATCCGCTACGGCATGGGCGGCGAAGACATTCAAGCCTACCTGAACCAACTGATTGACCAAGTTAAGAACCATGACAAAATCAAAGTGTACACCGGCACAACCGTGACAGACGTACACGGCTTCATGGGCAACTACGAAACCGAACTCTCCAACGGAGAACAAATCAAGCACGGGGTTGCCATCATCGCCACCGGCGCAGCCGAATACAAGCCGAAGGAATACCTCTACGGTCACAACACCCGGGTGCACACCCTGTTAGAACTGGAAAGCATGATTGCCGAAGGCAAACTCAAGAACTCCAACAACTTCGTCTTCATCCAGTGCGTGGGCAGCCGGGACGACGAGCGGCCCTACTGCAGCCGCATCTGCTGCACCAAGGCCATCAAACAAGCCCTGAAAATCAAAGAAATGAAGCCGGGCGCCAACGTCTACATCCTGTACCGTGACATCCGGACCTACGGCTACTTCGAAGACCTGTACACCGAAGCCCGCCGCAAGGGCGTCATCTTCGTACGATACAGCGTAGACAACAAACCGAAGGTAGAAGAAACTTCCACCGGCACCAAAGTAACCTTCGTGGACCACGTCCTGAACCGGCCCATCGAAATCTACGCGGATATCATCGGCCTGGCCAGCGCCATCGTACCCAACGACAACACCGGGCTGTCCAAACTGTTCAAAGTACCGGTAAACGCTGAAGGCTTCTTCCTGGAAGCCCACCTGAAACTGCGGCCGGTGGACTTTGGCACCGACGGCGTCTTCATGTGCGGCCTGGCCCACGGGCCCAAAAACCTGGAAGAAAACATCGCCCAGGCCAAAGCCGCAGCGGGACGTGCCGCCACCGCCTTGGCCAAACAAAACATCCAGACCGACGGCAAGGCAGCCTTTGTCAACAAACGCAAGTGCATGGCCTGCGGCGTCTGCGTGGAAGTCTGCCCGGCCAAAGCAGCCACCCTGGTCACCGACGAACGGGGCAACACCGCCGCCGAAATCAACCCGGCCCTGTGCAAAGGCTGCGGCGCCTGCTCCTCCTCCTGCCGCTGCGGCGCCATCAACGTCAAAGGCTGCAGCAACGAGCAGATCATCGCCATGGTGCAGGCGGTAAGCTGGTAGACCTGCGGGTCATCCTCTGGGGTCCAGCCTTCAGCTGTCGGCCATCAGCCGTCAGCTTTTGGGGTCAGGCCTTTGGCCGTTAGCCATTAGCCGCTGGCCTTAGAGGGCTGGTAAAAGCCCCGGAGTTGTACCGAACGGACACAACAGAAAGACGAGGTCAGAGCGGTGCGCAGCACCGCCTGACCTAAAGAAAAAAGCCGACCCTGCGGAGACATCGTTACCGCTGAAACAGGGTACCACCGATGAAAACATTAAATAGCTAACCCGGAGGCATGGTGTTATCCGCAGCGAGCGACTTTGCGGAGCGAGCGTGGATAATACCACGCCGGGGTAGCTACCACATAGAACTTAAGACAACCCAAGACCCAAGAGTAACGACCCAAAAACCTACCTAAAGAACTATCTAAAACAAACACCTTAAAATACAAACCAAAAGCACAAAACCAACAGCCAAAAAGCTGATGGCTGAAAGCTGTAGCTGACAGCTGACACAGGAGGGAAGAAAATGGCCGAACAAGAACCCAAAATTGTCGCGTTTCTCTGCAACTGGTGCAGCTATGCGGGCGCAGACCTGGCAGGGGTAGGCCGGCTGCAATACCCCCCGAACGTGCGCGTTGTGCGCGTACCCTGCTCCGGACGCATCAACCCGCTGTTTATCATTGCCGGCCTGAGATCCGGCGCTGATGCAATACTGACCTCCGGTTGACACCCCGGCGACTGCCACTATGTTAGTGGCAACCTGGTAGCCCGTCGTAAATTCGCCCTGTTAAAGAACCTGTTAAACTACATGGGCATAGAAAAGGACCGTGTCAACTTCACCTGGGTATCCGCCTCCGAAGGGGCAAGATTTGCGGAACTCATTACCGACTTAACCGGCAAAGTCAAAGCCATGGGGCCCAACAAGGGACTATTTCGCAAAGCGGAGTGAGGTGAGAGGGAATGAACACAACCGAAAAGATAAGAGAAACTGCCAAAAAACTTTTAGCCGACAAAAAAGTGGACCTGGTGGTGGGATTTGCCCAGGGAAGTCTGCCCCTCCGCAGCACCCCGTACTTTGCCAGAACCCCTGAAGAGGCAGAAAACCTGATCTGGAGCGCCACCTGCGAAAACAACCTGGCCAACTTTCTGAGAAAACGCCCGGAAAAAACAGCGGTCATCGCCAAAGGCTGTGACGTGCGGGCCATCGTGGGCCTCATCAAAGAAGGCCAGATCAACAAAGACAACCTGACCATCATTGGCGTACCCTGCGAAGGCATGGTGGACCGCAAACAAATCTGCGAACTGGTGGGCGGCAAAGACATCCTGGAAGTCACCGACACCGGCGCCGAACTGATACTAAAGGGCAAAGACTTCGAACAGACCGTCGCCAAAGCCGACGTCATGTTCGGCTCCTGCAAGACCTGCCGGTACAACACCCCGGTACTCTTTGACGAACTGATCGGCGAAGCCGTTCCGGCCAGAGAAGCCGACTACGGCGACATCGAAGCCTTTGAAGCCTTAAGTGCCGAAGAGCGGAACGCCTACATCGCCCAAGAAATGCAAAAATGCATCCGCTGCTACGCCTGCCGGCAGGCCTGCCCCATGTGCTACTGCAGCGAATGCTTCGTTGACTGCGGATCCCCCGCCTGGATTGGCAAAAGCGCCAAGAGCGTGGACGACAACGCCCTCTTCCAGGCCGTGCGAGTCTTTCACCTGGCCGGCCGCTGTGTGGACTGCGGCGCCTGCGAAAGAGCCTGCCCCATGGGCATCAAACTATCCCTGTTAAACCGCAAGATGGTCAAAGACGTCAAAGAACTCTTTGGCGCCGAAGCGGGCGTCAGCCTGGAAGACCCACCGGCCTTAAATACCTTCAAGTTCGAAGACAAAGAAGACTTCTTGCTATAGGAGTGAGGTGAAAAAGGATGATCATAAACAAAAACGAAATACCAAGTTTACTTGACAAACTGGCAGCTGAATACCGGGTGATGGCGCCGGTGAAAAAGAACGGCCTGGTGGAATTCGCGGCCATTAAAAGCGGAGAAGAAGCCTGCCTGACCTATGCCAACACCAAAAAACCCGGCAAAGAAATCCTTTTCCCTCAGTCCGAAGAGCTGTTCAACTACACCGTGGATGCTGAAGGAGTAAGGATGCAAGACAACGTTGATCCGACGTCCACCATCGTATTCGGCATGCGTCCCTGCGACGCCAAATCCCTGGTGCTGCTGGACAACGTCTTTAAAAACGACCAGTACGAAGATGTCTACTACCTGACCCGAAGGAATAACACCCTGATCGTGGGACTGGGCTGCAACGAACCGGCGGCCACCTGCTTCTGCAGCAGCATGGCCTGCGGACCCTTCTCCAAAGAAGGCAGCGACATCTTCCTGACCGACATTGGCGAAGCCTATGTGGTGGAAGGTATCAGCGAAAAGGGCAAAGAACTTTTAGCCAAACTTGGCCTGGCCGAAGCCGGCGCAGAAGCCAGAGCCGCTGCGGCCAAACTGCAGCAAGAAGTCAAAGCCGACGGAACCATTAACATCGAAGGGTTGAGCGACAAACTGGGAGGCATGTTTGAACATCCCTTCTGGGACCGGCTGCACGAAAAATGCCTGGGCTGCGCCGCCTGCACCTACCTGTGCCCCACCTGCCATTGCTTTGACATTGCAGACGAGGCCAAAGACTGCAACGGCTGCCGGGTGAGAAACTGGGATGCCTGCATGTTCCCGCTGTTCACCCTGCACGGCTCCGGCCACAACCCGAGACCCAACGGCAAAGCTCGCTGGAGACAAAGACTCATGCACAAATTCAACTACTTTGTAGAACGATACAACGCCACCGCCTGCGTTGGTTGCGGTAGGTGCATCAAAAACTGTCCTGTAAACCTGGATATTCGCCAGGCCCTGGCTGATATCCGGGCATTGGACTAGCGGAAGCGAGGTTGAAAAAAGATGAGAAACCCCTATCTACCGCTGCCGATGAAACTGGTGAAAAACTTCACCGAGACATCCGACAAGTTAATTCACACCTTCACCTTTGAATTCTTAAACGAACAAGATGCCGAGAACTTCCAATACCGGCCCGGGCAATTTGCGGAAGTCATGGTTTACGGCAAAGGGGAAGCCCCCTTTGGCATTGCCTCTTCCCCCACCGAGAAAGGCATTCTGAAATTCTCCGTGGCCAAAGTGGGCGTGGTGTCCACCGCCCTGCACATGCTGGAAGAAGGGACCATCGTAGGCGTCCGGGGACCCCTGGGCAACAGCTACCCGCTGGAGCAGCTGAAGGGCAAAAGCCTGACCATCATCGGCGGCGGCTTTGCCTTCACCACCCTGCGCTCCACCATCCAGTACATCCTGGACCCGGCCAACCGTGGGGACTACGGCGACCTGACCGTCATCTACGGTGCCCGGAACCCCGGCCTGTTGCTGTACAAGGACGAACTGGCGGCATGGGATGCCAGGAGCGACATCAACCTGATCACCACCATTGACCGGGAAGTGGAAGGTTGGACCGGTCGCGTGGGCTTCATCCCCACCGTCACCAAAGAAGTGGCGCCCAAGAGCGACTATGCCATCATCTGCGGACCGCCGGTGATGATTAAATTCACCCTGCCGGTACTGGTAGAATGCGGCTTCACCCCGGACCGGATCATCATGAGCCTGGAAAACCGGATGAAGTGCGGCATTGGCATGTGCGGCCGCTGCAACGTGGGCAGCAAATATGTCTGCAAGGACGGCCCGGTGTTCACCAAGGAACAGCTGGACCGGCTGCCCAATGAATATTAATTAAAAAATTCAGGGACTGGTGTTGTTACCAGTCCCTGAATTTCTGCCTGCCCAAATACCAGTCATAACTTTCAGGCCTATCCTTTAATAACCGCCATTGTCATTAGCTTCTTAACAGGTCTGATTAGATCCAATTCCTGGCTGATGACGAAATCAATGTCTTTGTAGGCAAAACGGCTCTCTTCAGAAATATCTCCCTTTTTATTTTTCCCCAGAACCACACCCAGTTGTTTCAAATCCTCCATGGTTTTATCTACGGGTATGGTTGCCACTGCCTTTTTCCGGCTCATGGTTCTGCCCGCACCATGAGAACAGCTGTGGAAGGATTCCTCATTACCAAGCCCCTCCACAATGTAACTGTAAGTCCCCATGGCCCCGGGGATAATTCCCAGCTCACCTTGGCGGGCCCGTATGGCGCCCTTCCGGTGCACCATAACTTCCCTGCCGAAATGATTCTCTAAAGCAGCATAATTGTGATGGGCGTTGATGGTATTGGAAAAACGAACTCCCGGCCGGCGCTTTTGCAGGGCGTTCATCACAATATCCATCATTTTCCGGCGGTTTTCCATGGCAAACTGTAATGCAACATCCATCCATACCATATATGCATTGCCTTCAGGGGTGTCCAGGGGGAGAAAAGCCAGGTCATATTGTTTAGGAACAGGGGACTGCCATTGTTCATTTAGCCTTTTGGCTACTTCATTAAAATGCCTGGCAATCTTCAATCCAAAGTTTCTGCTGCCGCTATGGAGCATTACACAAACCATGCCCCTTTCGTCCGCCTGGATCTCGATGAAGTGGTTGCCGCCCCCCAAAGTGCCTATCTGATAGTATCCACTATCAATTTCCTTCACCAATTCCCAGGGCTTATAAAATTCAGCGGCATTTATCTGTTTTACAAAACTGTCCAGGGCCTGGCTTGTTTGCTTGCTTTTATGGTGGTTGAAGCCGGTGGGAATATTCCTCATGATCTGACCCACTAAATGCTGTAAATCCTCTTTCGTAAGCTCGGTTTTAGGAATGTCAGTTTCTGCAAAACACATGCCGCAGCCGATGTCAACACCCACTGCATTGGGAATGACTACGTTATCAGCGGCTAAAACACCCCCGATGGGCATGCCGAACCCGGCATGGGTGTCCGGCATTAAGGCAATATGACGAAAGGCAAAGGGTAATTTGGAAAGATTCAGCGCTTGTTGTAAACACTCTTCTTCAAGCTGGGAAATATCATTTAACCAGACCTTGACGGGTATTAACTGGCCTGGTTGATTGTTAATAACAAACATATTATCTACTCCCTTGCATGGTTTGTTCTTTTAAATCGTATATAAAATATAACATTCTTCGGGTTCGGGGGCAGTTCCTTTACAGTGGATTATTTTCATGCTGCCATAAACCATAAGGATTTTGTCAAAGAATAACAGGGTAATGACTTTCCCTAGGAAATTCTTGATAAAATAAGTATAATGATCTAAGATTGACAAAATCCTAACCCCTCAGGAGGGAACATGGGACCGGAAGAGTTACGCAAATTACTGGAAGGAGTCCGGGCGGGACAAGTACCGGTGGACCAGGCGTTGGAGCAGTTAAAACGGCTGCCCTATGATGACCTGGGCTACGCGAAGGTTGATCATCACCGGCACCTGAGAAAGGGTTTTCCCGAAGTGATCTATTGCCAGGGAAAAACCGTTGACCAGGTGGCACAAATCTTTTACCGCCTTTGTCAAGCAAGTCATTCCAATATCATTGGCACACGGGCCACCAGGGAAATGTTTGAAGCCGTAAAGGAACTGGTTGCTGAAGCAGAGTATGACCCGACCGCCAGAATTATTATGCGCCGGCAGGAACAAAATCCCCGGCGGGGCATGGTGTGCGTCTGCAGCGCCGGCACCGCTGACCTGCCGGTGGCGGAAGAGGCAGCTCTGACCTGTGAACTGATGGGCAACCGGGTGGAGCGAATATATGATACCGGCGTGGCGGGGATTCACCGGTTGTTAGACCAGGTGGAGACACTGTGCCGGGCTAACGTAATCATCGTGGTGGCGGGTATGGAAGGAGCGCTGCCCAGCGTGGTGGGCGGTTTGGTGGATAAACCGGTCATTGCTGTGCCCACCAGCGTAGGCTATGGCGCCAGTTTCAACGGGCTGGCCGCTCTGCTGGGCATGTTGAACAGTTGTGCTTCCGGGGTTACGGTGGTAAACATTGATAACGGTTTTGGCGCTGGCTATGCCGCCAGCCTCATCAATAAACTGGCAGGTGATGAACAATGAAAATCGCTTACCTGGATTGTTTCGCAGGAATCAGCGGGGATATGTTCCTGGGCGCCCTGGTTGATCTGGGCGTTGATGTAGAAGAACTCCGGCAGGAATTATGGCAGCTTGGTATCCAGGGCTTTGAAATTACAGCCAGCAAGGTTACCCGTAAAGGCATCAGCGCAACCAAAGTGGATGTTAAGGTTACGCAGGAGCAACCCCACCGTCACCTTGGTGATATTCTTACCATCCTTGACCACAGTGGGCTGGCGGAGGACATCAAGCGACACACCAGAAATATTTTTATTCAGTTGGCTGCCGCCGAGGGAAAAATCCACGGGTGCCCGCCGGAAACTGTCCACTTTCATGAAGTGGGTGCGGTGGATGCTATAGTTGACATTGTCGGGACGCTTATCTGCTTAGACAAGTTAGAAATCGTAGAAATATACTGTTCCCCCTTGAATGTGGGCAGCGGCACGGTGCGCTGTGCCCATGGCATTATGCCGGTACCTGCACCGGCCACCGCTGAGATCTTAATGAATGTCCCCATTTATACAGCCGGGCCCGCTGTGGAATTGGTAACCCCCACCGGCGCCGTGCTGGCCAAATACTTATCAAGGGACTTTGGTCCCATGCCGGCCATGATCCTTAAAGGGGTTGGTTATGGGGCCGGTGACAGGGAAACGGAAATCCCCAATCTTCTCAGAGTGATGGTTGGCGAGCCTGAACCCAGGCAATATCCTTTTCAATGGCACAGCGAGGCCTGTGCACACGGGCAGCCCCATCATCATGGCCATTGCCACAACCGGGAACACAATTGAGAAGTGAGATGTGAGAGGTTAGAAGTGAGAATTTAAGAAAGATGCGTTGCAGATTTTTTTGCGGGGGATGGATTTGCTGGAGGATAAATACAGGAAGCTAGAAGAGCTCCTTAAGGAGTGTGGACGGGTTCTGGTGGCTTACTCGGGGGGGACGGACAGTGCCTTTCTTCTGGCGGTGGCCGCCCGAGTGTTGGCGGATCGAGTGCTGGCAGTAACGGCGGTGTCCGCCACTTCCACTGCGGCAGAAGTGCGGGAAGCCAAAGAGTTGGCCCGGCAGTTAGGCGTACGGCATCTGGTGGTTCACTCCGGGGAAATGCAGCACAGGGAGTTCATAGAAAACTCGCCTCTCAAATGCTATTATTGTAAACAACTTCGGTTCTCCCACTTGCAGGAAATTGCCCGGCAAAATAAAATACCCTGGGTGCTGGACGGTTCCAACCTGGATGACTTGCAGGATTACCGGCCGGGCCTACAGGCCGTTAAAGAGCTGGGGGTCCGCAGCCCCCTCAGGGAAGTGGGACTAACCAAAGCCGACATCAGGGCGCTGTCCCGCCAACTGGAACTCCCTACCTGGAACAAACCGTCTGCCCCCTGTTTGGCATCCAGAATTCCTTACGGCGAAGAAATCACCGAAGAGAAATTGCGCCGGGTGGAGGAAGCGGAGCAGTTTCTTAAAAGTCTGGGGTTTTCTCCTGTCAGGGTAAGGCATCCCCGCGGGGAAGCGAGGGTGGAGATTGCCAGGGAACAATTTCTGCAGTTGACAGGCCTGGCCGAAACAGTTACCCGGCAATTGAAAGAACTGGGTTTTGCCCGGATTACGCTGGACCTGTGCGGCTTTCGCAGCGGCAGCTTGAACGAGGAATTGAGTAATTACAAGGGGAGTTAATACCATACCATGGATCAAGAAATGCAGCAGGTCATGGTATGTTATACTAGAAAATATTTTTTAACAGCGGGAAACTGAGGTGATCCTATGGCGATAGAAATTGGCGTAAAATTTATCGACAACCTCCAGCAGGCCCGGGCCGAGATAATGGTTGTGGGCAGCGACCCGGCAGGTTGGCAGCGAATGGCGCCCAAGGCGGTTCACAGGGTTTTGAAGTTAACCGGTGTTAATCCCACCCAGGCCAATATTATTAAACAGGAGATGCTGGCCAGGGGCGGCGAGGCGGCGGTGGCCCGGGGCGTGGTCAACCATTCTGCGGAAACCACCGATGTTCTGATCATGGCGACCCTGAAGCAGTACCATGCCTTTATCGAAAAATTAAAAATGCAGCCCTTTGGCTTGCCAAAACTGGCGGACCGCATCCAAGATGCCCTGGACAACCTGGAAGGGTATAGGGCACGCCGTTTAAACTGCCGGGGGAAGTTGCTGGAACTGGGCAACAGAACCCTGGTTATGGGGATTTTAAACGCCACGCCGGACTCTTTCTCCGACGGAGGACGCTATCAGGAACCGGCGGCAGCCCTGGAACATGCGCTGAGAATGGTGGAAGCCGGAGCGGACATCATCGACCTGGGGGGGGTGTCTACCCGGCCGGGGCACAGCGAGGTCAGTGAAGATGAGGAAATGAGACGCGTGCTGCCGGTACTGGAGAAGCTGGTGCAATCGGTACCGGTACCCATCAGTGTGGATACCTGGCGATCCAGGGTGGCGAGGGAAGCCCTGGAAGCGGGAGCCCATATTATCAATGACCAGTGGGCCCTGCGGGGTGACCCGGGTCTTGCCGCCGTGGTGGCGGAGTACCAAGCGCCTGTTATACTGATGCACAACGGCCATAACACAAATTACCGTGATATGATGAGTGAAATTACTGCCTTTCTGCGGGAAGGTATCGAAATAGCCCTCGAGGCCGGCCTGGCCAGGGAAAACATCATCATCGACCCCGGCATCGGCTTTGCCAAAACCTACGAGCAAAACCTGGAAGTTTTACGAAGATTAAAGGAACTTACCGTCCTGGGCTGTCCTATTCTGCTGGGCACCTCCCGCAAGTCGGTGATTGCCAAAACCTTAGACCTGCCGGTGGACCAGCGGATAGAAGGGACCGGCGCCACTGTGGCCCTGGGCATCGCCTGCGGGGCGGATATTGTCAGGGTCCATGATGTAAAGGAAATGGTACGGGTGGCCAGAATGAGTGATGCCATTGTCAGGGGGAACAGCCATGAGGGATAAAATTATTCTAAAAGGTATGAGGTTTTATGGCTACCATGGTGTTTTGCCGGAGGAACAAAGGTTGGGGCAGCAGTTCGAGGTAGACCTTGAACTGCTGACGGATCTCAAGCCGGCGGGGGAATCGGACGACCTGGTCCGCAGCGTCAGCTATGCCGATGTGTTTGACACGGTGGAACAGGTCATCACCGGGCCGCCCTGCCGACTGCTGGAGGCAGTGGCGGAAAACATCAGCCGGCGGGTGCTGCAACAATACCCGGCGGTGCAAGAGGTGAAAGTGGCGGTGAAAAAGCCCGGGGCGCCCATCAGGGGCAATTTCTGCTACATGGCGGTGGAAATCAGCCGGCGGAGGGGGAGTGGGGCATGACCGTTGCATACATCGGCCTGGGCAGCAACCTGGGGGACAGAAAGGCCTGCATCCAAGGGGCCCTGGAAAGGCTGGCCGGCACCCCGGGCATTCAACTGCTGAGGGTGGCCTCCTTGTACGAAACCGCCCCCTGGGGCAAGACAGATCAGGATCGGTTTCTCAATACCGTGGCCGAAGTGGACAGTGATCTCTCCCCCGAAGAACTGCTGCAAATCCTGCTGCAGATCGAACATAGCCTGGGCAGGACCCGGGAGGTAAAATGGGGTCCCCGCACCATTGACCTTGACCTGTTGCTGTACGGCAACCAGAAAGTGGATCTGCCACATCTGCAGGTACCTCACCCGCGCCTGGCCGAGCGCGCCTTTGTGCTGGTCCCCCTGGGGGAACTGTGCCCGGAAATGGTTTTGCCGCAAGGCCCTGTCAAGGAACTGGCGGAGCTAATGGCAACCAAACAGGATATTAGAAAAATTGAACCAAAGGTAGCAGTTATAACCATTTAACGGCATAGGATTTTCCACACAGATTGCTTGTTCAAAGGGTAGGCAGTTTTCCCTTCACCCAGCGGCGGGCCGCATCAACATCCCTCACTTCGCCGGTCACCTGGGCCTCCAGCAGTTGCTCCAGTAATTCCCCCACCCGGGGTCCTTCGACAACGCCAAGCTCCAGCAAGTCGCTGCCCGAAAGGTAGGGAACAGGTCTGAATTTGTCCGATTCCGAAAAGTAGCGTTTGATCAGCGAAAAAATAAAATGTTGGTAAGGAGTTAACTCACTGAGTCTTTCCCCGGCGGTGTAGGTGGCTGTAAGGTCAGCCAGGGAGAGGACCAGAACGTCCGGCGTATGGTCCCCCAGGGTACGGAACAACCGGTAGAGGAACAGGTCCGAATAATTTCCGGAGGTATAAAGATGCAACGGCTGCATGTGCAGCAGCACCAGGCTCGCCAGGTACTGTCGTTCAGCCCGGGACATTTTTAATTGGTCCGCCATGGCCTCGGCATAGGGTACGCCGGCTTGTGAGTGGCCGTGGAAGGAAATGCGACCGGTGGGCTGCGTAACAGCGGTGTCCGGCTTGCCCACATCATGAATTAAGGCAGCCAGTTTAAGGAGCGGCAGGCGGCTTCTCCCCCCGGCCAACTTTCTTTGCAAGGAGTCCAGCGCCTGCCTGCCTTCCTCCAGGGCAAAGGGCAGTTCCTTAAGGATCACTTCCAGGCAATGAAATGTTCGCAGGCTGTGGCGCCATACATTTTCCACATGATAAAAGTTTTGTTTTGTTTGCTCCATGCGCAGCCGCCCGGGTAAAAGAACATGCCAAAGTTTTAATTCCCTGTCCGCATAGTCCACCCAGGGATAAACTGCCGGCAGGCCCAAAAATCCCGTGAGTTCCTGCCAGGTTCGTTCGCCGGCCACTTGGCTCAGCTTGCGACAGCCCTGTTTCATCAAGACCGCCGTTTCCGGCATAATGGTTAACTGGAATTGGGCAGCAAACCGGACACCCCGCAAAGCCCTTAGCGGGTCTTCCATAATGGAAGACCTGCCGGTTGCCCGCAACAGGCCCAAACGGATGTCCCGGCACCCCCCGGTGGGGTCCAGCAAATGACCCATTGCTTCTTTATGAATACCGGGGACCAAAGGCAGCGCCAGGGCATTCAAGGTAAAATCCCTGGCCCGGAGATCCTCTTCAATGGTTTGGCCCTTGAAAAGACTGAAATCAAGGTGACGTTGATTAGGAAGCGCCACCCGCAGGGTTTCCCGTTCTTTATCAAGGGTGACCAGCCTGCCCTGCCGTTCTCCGGCCACCTGCCGAGCCAATTGGAAGACATGGTCTGAGACCGCAAAATCCAGATCCCCCGGCTCCAGACCCATCATGAGATCCCGCAGGGCGCCTCCCACCAAATAGACTTCACTGCCGGTTTGCGCAGCGCATTTGGCAATGCTGCTCAGCAGTTCCCACATAATACACCACCGTCCCCAGAGCTCTTTCATTATACCATTTGGTAGTATTTTTTGTCTTGCAGGGGACTTATGAAAATTCAAACTATGTGTAAAATAGTTGTTAGTCGATGAAAACAATGTTATTATTGATTTCGGGTAGTATCCCATGGGGAACTGCACCAACTGGTTTACATTTAAATATGATTGCTGATTTCCGCTTGGAACCGAATGGACCGAGACGGGAGGTGTTTTGCTATGTAAAACCTTTCGATGACTCGGAGGGTTTTTTGTGTTTTTTCGGGGGATAAATAAAACCTGGTATAAAACGGGGAGGATCTTTCATGAACCGCAAACCTTCCTTTGCCATCATCGGAGCAGGAAAAGTAGGCAGCGCTCTGGGCGTGTTGCTAAAGGAGCGGGGGTATCTGCCGGTGGCCGTATACAGCCGGACCCTTTCCTCCGCCCGGCGGCTGGCAGACCAACTGCAGACCAGGGTTGTGCACCACCCGGCGGAAGCGGCCGGTGCGGCCGAACTGGTTTTTATTACCACCACGGACAGGGAAATCGGCTCCACGGCGGCCCTGATCGCCCGCAAGGGCGGCTGCAGGCCGGGGCAAATTATCATTCATACCAGCGGAGCGCTGGCCAGTGACATTCTGGCGCCGGTCAGGCAGCAGGGGGCCTGGGCGGTTTCCGTTCACCCGCTGCAGGCCTTTGCCAGCTTGGAAAGCGCCAAGGAAAACCTGCCGGGATCCTGTTTTGCCCTGGAGGGAGATGAGCAGGCCCTGGACCGGGTCATTGAACTGGTGAACGACTTGCGGGGGCGGTATTTTGTAATCAAGCCGGAGGATAAGCCCCTCTACCATGCCGCGGCAGTGGTAGCTTCCAACTATTTGGTATCGCTTATTCATTTAAGCGCCTCTATCTATCAGGAATTGGGTCTGGATGAAGAACAGGCCATGGATGCGTTGTTTCCCTTAATTCAGGGTACAATAAACAATATTGCCAGATCCGGCCCCGCCGGGGCCCTTACCGGACCGGTGGCCCGGGGGGACGGCGCCACCCTGCGGGGTCATATGAAGGCCCTGCGGAAAATGGATTGGCGAACCCGGGAGGCCTATCGTTCTCTCGGGCTGTATACGGTGGGTGTGGCCATGGAGAATGGCAGCCTTACACCCAATGAGGGCGCTGCTCTCAGCAATATTTTCTTGGAGGTAGACAACCGTGATCAAAAGAGTAACTACAGCCGACTTCCGGCGCATGAAACAGGAAGGCACCCCCATAGCCATGTTAACCGCTTACGACTATCCGATGGCTACGTTGGTCGATGCTTCCGGTATAGACGCAATCCTGGTGGGGGACTCCCTCGGTAATGTAGTGCTGGGGTACGATTCCACCGTCCCGGTGACCATGGAGGATATGATCCACCATGTGCGGGCGGTCAGCCGTGGCGTTAAAAGGGCCATGGTGGTAGCGGACATGCCCTTTCTGTCCTACCATATTTCCCGGGAGGAAAGCGTGCGCAACGCCGGGCGGCTGATGCAGGAGGGACTGGCCCAGGCGGTAAAACTGGAAGGCGGCAGTGAAGTGGTGGATACCGTAAAGGCCATCACCGCCGCCGGCATCCCGGTGATGGGGCACCTGGGGCTAACGCCCCAGTCGGTTCACCAGCTGGGCGGTTTTAAGGTCCAGGGCAAGGACGGGGAGGCCGCCCGCAGATTGCTGGAGGACGCCAAAAAACTGGAAGACGCCGGAGTCTTTGCCATTGTACTGGAATGCATTCCCCAGCAGCTGGCGAAAGTCATCACCGAGTCCGTCAGCGTCCCCACCATCGGCATCGGTGCAGGCATTCACTGTGACGGTCAGATTCTGGTAACCCATGATTTACTGGGGATGTTCTCGGATTTCACGCCCAAGTTTGTCAAACGATATGCCAACCTGAAGGAGCAAATTCTGCAGGCCTGCCGGGATTATCAACAAGAGGTGAGAAGCAAAGCCTTCCCCGGCCCCGAGCATGTCTTTAACATGGCGGAGGAAGAATTAAAAAAAATATATTAGGTATTAGGTGAGATCCATGAGACTTTGCAAAACCGTTGAAGAAGTGCGATCCTTTATCAATTCCGTTCGTTCTGAAGGTAAAACCGTCGGTTTGGTACCCACCATGGGGTACTTGCACCAGGGGCACTTAAGCCTGATGCATGAGGCCAAAAGGCGCTGTGATGTGGTGGTGGTCAGTATCTTTGTCAACCCCACCCAGTTTGGTCCCAACGAAGATTACCAGACCTACCCGAGGGATCTGCAGAGGGATGCGGGACTGGCTGCCGAGGCGGGCGTGGATGCCGTTTTTGCTCCCGAGGTGGCCGAGATGTATCCGCCGGGCTTCAGCACATTTGTGGATGTGGCCGGAGTCAGCGAACCCCTCTGCGGGGCTTCCCGACCGGGTCATTTCCGGGGTGTGGCCACCGTTGTGACAAAACTTTTTAACATTGTGCGACCGGATATGGCCTTCTTTGGACAGAAGGATTTCCAGCAGGTGCTGGTGATTAAACGGTTGGTTGAAGACTTAAACATGGATGTCCGGATTGTGGACCTTCCCATCGTCAGGGAAGCAGACGGGCTGGCCCTGAGTTCCCGCAATGTGTATCTCTCGGAAGAAGAGAGAAAGGCCGCCCTGGTCCTGTCCCGCAGCCTTAGTTTGGCCAGGCAGTGGGTGGCGGAGGGGGAAAAGGATATTGCCCGTCTGAAAGAATTGGTGGTAAGGGAAATCCGGTCCGAACCCCTGGCAGACATCGATTACGTGGAAATCCTCTCCATCCCACATCTGAAGCAAATGGATGTCCTGCAAGACAAGGCTTTACTGGCCCTGGCGGTGCGGTTCGGCAAAACCCGTCTTATTGATAATACGGTTTTGGAGGCTTAGGAAGTTGTTGTTATTTATGTTCAAGTCAAAAATACACAGGGCCACCGTTACAGAGGCAAATTTAAATTACATGGGCAGCATCACCATTGATAAGGAATTGATGCAGGCGGCGGGGATTCTGCCCAACGAAAAGGTGCAGGTGGTGAATAACAATAACGGCGCCCGCCTGGAAACCTATGTCATTGAAGGGGAACCGGGTTCAGGGGTCATTTGCCTGAACGGGGCGGCGGCCCGGCAGGCCCAGCCGGGGGATACAGTCATTATTATTGCCTACACCATGCTGGATGAACGGGAGGCCCGAACCTTTAAGCCCCGGGTGGTCATGGTGGACGAAAACAATAAAATCACCCGGGTCATCCATGAAGAGTCCCATGGGGTTTGCGGGTAAAAGCTGTTGTATTGACAATTTAATCCGCACTGGATAGAATTGCTACAAGAGTTAAAAGATTCATGAACTTGCTCTGGCTTGTTTCAGACAAGGAGTTGATCTAATGTTAAACGTTGAGGAAAGAATTAGCCAGCTTACGGAAGAAGTTAAGAGGTTAAAAAAAGAAAGAAACGCCATCATACTGGCCCATGTTTATCAACGCCCGGAGGTGCAGGAGGTAGCTGATATCATCGGGGACTCCCTGGAGTTGTCCCGCAGAGCTGCCGCCACCGATGCGGACGTTATTGTTTTCTGTGGGGTTCATTTTATGGCCGAGAGTGCAGCCATTTTATCCCCGGACAAAATTGTCCTGTTACCGGAGGAAAATGCCGGCTGCCCCATGGCCGATATGGTCACTGCCGAGGAACTGCGGGCGAAAAAGAAGGAAATGCCCGGTGCGGTGGTGGTGGCCTATGTAAATACCTCGGCGGAAGTGAAGGCTGAAAGCGACATCTGCTGCACCTCCGCCAATGCGGTTAAAATTGTCCGGTCTATCCCGGAGGACAAACCCATCATCTTTATTCCGGATAAAAACCTGGGCGCCTACGTGGCAACCAAAACCGGGCGTCCCATGACCCTGTGGGAAGGCTGGTGCAATACCCACGACTGGGTCACAGCCGAAGAAGTTTTAAAAGCGAAGGAAGAACATCCCGCAGCCCTAGTGCTGATTCACCCGGAATGTCGACCGGAGGTGGTGGCGCTGGCCGATTATGTTTCCAGCACCACCGGTCTGATCAAATTCGCAAAAGAGAGCGACGCCAAAGAGTTTATCATTGGTACAGAGTCGGGGATTTTGCACCAGTTGTATAAGCAATGCCCGGGTAAAGAGTTTTACCTGGCCACCAGGCGGCT
The DNA here is from genome assembly GCF_900129195.1 of Desulforamulus putei DSM 12395. GTDB lineage: Bacteria > Bacillota > Desulfotomaculia > Desulfotomaculales > Desulfotomaculaceae > Desulfotomaculum > Desulfotomaculum putei. The sequence goes on along the minus strand of NZ_FQUY01000028.1, from coordinate 11,838 downwards.
GGTTTGTCCGAATATGAAAGCCACCACCCTGGGTAAGGTTAAGGAAGCGCTGGCAACCATGCAGCCCCGGATTACCGTACCCCCGCACATTAGGGAAAAGGCCTTGGCCTGCCTGGAACGAATGTTGGCCGTAAAGTGACGAGACTTACGGTACATAACACTTTTAGCTTTTTGAGGGTGAGAGGATGAGGTAAATATTATCTCACTTCCAACTTCTCACCTCTCACCTCTCACATCTCACTTCTCAAACGGGGGGAGTTGTTTTCTTTGGCTAACACATACCTGGTAAATTTTGATTCCAGGGAATTACCCCAACAAGAAGCGGAGTATTTAATTATCGGCGGAGGCATTGCCGGTCTTTTTACTGCCTGGGCTGCGGCCAAAGCGGGGGCATCGGTAACGCTTTTGACCAAGCGGACGGTGGCAGAGAGCAACACCGATCGGGCCCAGGGAGGCATTGCCGCGGCGCTGGGACAGCACGACTCCCCCGGGCTTCATATGCAGGACACTCTGGTGGCCGGGGCAGGGTTGTGTGACGAGGACGCCGTAAGAATCCTCGTCAACGAAGGGCCCGAAAGAGTTAAAGAACTGATTGACATGGGAGCCTCCTTCGACCGGACAGGGGATGACCTCTGTTTTACCCGGGAGGGCTGCCACAGCCAGGACAGGATTTTGCATGCCCAGGGAGATGCAACGGGGGCAGAAATCCTGCGGACCCTCAGTCAAAACGTGACCGCCCTGGCCAGTGTTGAGATTTTGGAAAATCAATATGTTGTGGATCTGTTGGTTAAAAATAATATCTGTTATGGTGTACTGGCCGTCGATCAGGTCTCCGGACAGTTCAGAATATTCAGGGGGCGGGTGGTTGTGCTGGCCACCGGAGGTTCCGGGCGGCTTTACAACTATACCACCAACCCCGAAGTGGCCACTGCCGACGGCATTGCGCTGGCCTACCGGGCTGGGGCCGAGGTGATGGATATGGAATTTATTCAATTCCACCCCACTTCTCTGGTTTTACCGGGCGCCCCCCGTTTCTTAATTTCGGAAGCGGTGCGGGGAGAGGGGGCCCTGTTGCGAAATGCCAGGGGCGAACGGTTTATGCCCCAATACCACGGCATGGCAGAGCTGGCTCCCAGGGATATCGTTTCCCGGGCCATTCTCAGTGAAATGGCCAAAACCGGGGCGGAGTCGGTATTTTTGGACTTGACCCATCTGGACCCCGATAAGATAAAAGAACGTTTCCCAACCATCACCCTGACCTGTGCCAAGTATGGCTTGGACATTACCAAAGACCTTATCCCCGTAGCCCCTGCAGCCCACTATATGATGGGCGGGATAAAGACCGACCTCTGGGGCGAAACCAGTATCCAGCGCCTGTTTGCCTGCGGGGAAACCAGCTGTACAGCTGTTCACGGCGCCAATCGCCTAGCCAGCAATTCTCTGCTGGACGGCCTGGTCTGGGGCGGCAGGATTGTCCAAAGGGCAGCCTATGTGTTGGAAAACCGGCTGCATGACAAGCCGGAATTTCACTGCGACCATTTGCGGCCCACCCCGGACATTGACTTTTATGAACTGAGAAAGAAACTGCAACAAATTATGGGTGAAAAGGTAGGTCCCCTGAGAACCGCCCAACGATTGGCCGAGGCTCTGGCCTTTTTTGACCGCTGGTCCTATCTGCAAAACCATGAAGTAAAAGAAACCTATCAGATGGAAGTACGCAACATGCTGGAGGTGGGTGAATTGATCACCGAAGCAGCCATGATGCGAACCGAGAGCAGGGGGGGACATTTCCGGTTGGATTACCCGGAAACTGCGGAACGCTGGCGGAAACATATTATATTGAAGCGGTAAGACGGAGGGTTCCCCATGGAACTGAACATGTTTGAACTGAACAAATTAATTGCAACATCCCTGGCAGAGGACATTGGCACCGGTGATATTACCACCAACAGCATTGTTCCGGCCGGTTCTGTTGCCAAAGGAATTATTTACGTTAAGGAACCGGGGATTGTTGCCGGTATTCCGGTGGCGGAGGCAGTATTTCGTTACCTGGCTCCGGACATTGGTTTTTCTGCCAGGGTACAGGACGGCGCTTCCCTTGAACCGGGAGATGTCATTGCGGAGGTGGAGGGGGATGCCAGGGCCATCCTTACGGGGGAACGGCTGGCCCTGAATTTCCTGCAGCGGATGAGCGGCATTGCCACCCGTACCGCCGCCCTGGTGGATAAGGTAAAGCTTTACCCGGTCCGGGTGGTGGATACCAGAAAGACCACGCCGGGTTTGAGGATGCTGGAGAAGTACGCCGTGCGGGTGGGAGGCGGTTTTAACCACCGGTTTGGCCTGTATGACGCTGTGTTAATCAAAGACAACCACATCAAGGTTGCCGGTGGGATTACCCAGGCTGTGCTGGCAGCCAGGCAAAACGTACCCCATACCGTGAAAATTGAGGTTGAGGTGGAAAACCTGGCCGGCGTCAATGAAGCCCTGGAAGCCCGGGCGGATGTCATTATGCTGGATAATATGGATCCTGCCACCATGCGGGAAGCAGTCAAACTGGTGGACGGACGGGCCCTGGTGGAAGCGTCCGGAGGTATCAACGAAGAAACCATTACGGCAGTGGCCAAGGCCGGTGTTGACCTGATTTCCATCGGAGCCCTGACCCATTCCATTAAGTCCTTGGATATTAGTTTAGATATTGGTGAAATCAAATCCCATAAACCGTGACAAAAGGGTAACTGTCAAACATTTTATTCATTTTAGGACCTAAGTCCCCCTAAAAACGGCCCCTAAAGACTATTTTCCGGTGGCTCTTTAAGGCATAACATAGAATCAACAGCGGATTCATATATGGGGGTGTCCGAGTGAGTAAATGTCCCCATGCCAAAGGAAATCATGGCTGCAGCGCCTTATTGGATCACGGTTTTGCACAAAATACACTGGTTATTCCGGAAAACTGGTGGAAGCAATACTGCGCGGCGAAAAACTATCAGCAATGCCCCAACTTAAAAGCGGCGCTTAGCATGAAGCAGGATCGGGCACGCCGACCCGACGGAGGATCTCTTAGCAACAAAAATCAAACTTCCCAGGGGAGTAAATTTGTAAGCAAATGGAAAAAGGACGAAAAAAAACACAATCCTGTGCATGCCCATGGCGGCAAAGTACCTCACTTTTGCGAAAAACCCTGGCGCACAGCCGATATACGGTTTCGCGTCACGGTATCCAAGTTTTATACCAGGCCGTGGATATCCTGATAGAGTAAAAGCATCTATGATGAAATAGGTGCTTTTATTTTTCTAACTCAGGTAACGTAAACCTTATTTTGTTATTCGGGTTGACAAAAGAGGGAATAATGGTTTAAAATGCCAGAAGGTGAAACAGCGTGAATGCCAAGCAAAAAATCCTTGATTTATTGAAATCCGAACAACCGGGATATGTCTCCGGCGAGCATATTTGCCGGCAACTGCAGGTATCCAGGACCGCCATCTGGAAAACCGTCGAGTCCCTGCGGCGGGACGGTTATGAAATAGAAGCCAGGCCCCGGGCCGGCTACAGGTTGCTGGCCTCGCCGGATGTCCTGGATCCCTCGGAATGGCTCTCCGGTCTCCGTTCCCGGTGTATCGGGCTGAGAGCCCATTATGTTAAAACCACCACCTCCACCAATGATGTGGCCAAGGAATTGGCCAGGCAGGGAACAGAAGAAGGTACGGTGGTGATCACCGAGGAACAGACCAAAGGCCGGGGACGTTTGGGACGGGCCTGGCAATGCCCTCCCCGGGCAGGGCTCTGCTTCTCGGTGGTCTTGTATCCCCGGGTGAATCCCATGGAAGTTTCCCAATTTACCATGCTGGCGGCCGTGGCAGTGGTGCGAGCCTTCCGCCGTTTACCGGGGATCGATGCCCGGGTCAAGTGGCCCAATGACGTGTATATTGACGGATTAAAGGCCTGCGGTATTCTGGCGGAGATGACTGCCGAGGCAGACAGGGTAAAGTTTTTAGTGCTAGGGATCGGAGTCAATGTGAATCAGACCCGCGAAGAGTTGGCGCCCTTGGGAAATGCGGCCACTTCCTTGAGGGTGCAGTCCGGTCACCCAGTCAGCAGGACCGGGGTGCTGAGGGCTATTCTGGAAGAACTGGACTCTTTATATACCCTTTGGCAGGCAGAGGGGTTTGCTCCCCTAAAAGGGTTATGGAAGGATGTAACCCTGTGGTACGGTTGCCCGGTGGTGGTCAGGGGCTTACAAAGGGTCTGGGAAGGGATTATGGAAGACATCGATGATAACGGCGCACTCATCCTGCGGCTTTCCGACAACAGCACCAAAACCTTTTATTCCGGCGAAGTATCCCTGCGCCCCTCCCCAAATTCAAGTGGGGGACGGTTCTTGACTTGAATTTACAAATTTTCCTGTCGTGATGAAATGGCCTGGTTATTACTTGTGTGTTTTTTCCTGAACAAGGGCCAATCCTTTATTTTTAATCTAAATGTTAACCAGTAATTATAAACCAGTTAACAAAGGAGGCGCTATTAATGAAATTTACCAGTAAGGAAATTGCCCTAGCGGGCCTTATGGCGTCTGTCATGGTGGTGGTGACCGTCATCACCCGGATCCCCTTTGTCTATGCAGCCATTCCCTTTAGCTTGCAGCCGCTGGTTGCCGTCCTGGCCGGTGTTTTGCTGGGGCCCAGGATCGGCGCCCTCAGCATAGCGGTTTACCTGTTGCTTGGCTTGGTGGGACTGCCGGTTTTTGCCACTCAACCCTTTGGCGGACCCGCCTATGTGCTGAAGCCAACTTTTGGTTTTCTTGTAGGTCAGTGCCTGGCGTCTTATGTGGCCGGAAAAATTCTTGCAGGCAGTAAAAATCGGAGCTTTGTAAATTACTTGCTGGCTTCTCTGGCGGGCATGGCCGTCATTTACCTGGTGGGTCTGCCCTATGTCTATGTGATTTTGAACTTCTACGTAGGGAAGGCGGTGTCGGTCATGGGTGTATTAAAAATTGGCTTCTGGCCCTTTGTTTTGTGGGACCTGTTGAAAGCAGGAGTGGTGGCTGTCCTCGCCATGGCCATCCATACCCGTCTGCCGGAACTGGCCCCCGCTGCACAAAATAGCAACTGAAATCAAAACCAATATTGCCAAAGAAAAAGCTGCCGGTTTCTTACCGACAGCTTTTTCTTTAGGTGAGGACGGCCTTCTGAATTTCTTCAATGCCAAGGCGCTCTACAAACTTAAACATTCTTTCGCCGTTTTTGGCATTTTCCTTGTAAAAATTAATTAACCGGGTAGCTAGGGCAACCACTTCGTCCTGGCTTAAACCTTCGGCCAGCACTTTGCCAATGTGGGGAGCGGCGCCCGCATTGCCGCCGATTACCACGGTAAAGCCGTTGGATTTCCCAAAGGCCCCGAAATCCCGGGTCCAGGCTTCGCAACAGTTTAAGGGACAGCCGGAGATACCCATTTTAAATTTGTTGGGCAGGGGCGTGCCGCTGAATAATTCATCCAGTTTGGCAGCCAGGCCCAGGGAATCCTGCTTGCCGTACTTGCATAAAGTGGAACCCGGGCAGGATTGAACGCTTCTGACACAAAGGCCGGTGGCCGGGGCAGGTTCCATGCCCAGGTCCTCCCATACCTTGTTCACATCTTCCCCTTTGATACCCACCAGGGCAATGCGCTGGGAAGCGGTAAGTTTAACCACCGGAATCTGGTATTTTTCAACTACATCGGCAAGCTTGCGCAGGGTTTCGGCATTTAATAGTCCGGCCAAACCTGTTTTCGGCACAATTGCATAGGTTTCATTGTCACGCTGTAAAATGGCAGCTTTTGGGGCATCTCCCATGATTTCATTCTCCTTTCTGCTGAATCAAAAAGTATACCCAAAAGGTAAACTAACCATCTAAATAAAATGTATTCTATACCGCTAACCGGTTCCCTTTTTAGGTAAATAAAATAAAAATAATAAAAATCTCAAACAAATGCTGGATAAGGCAAGAAACCTTAACAATTTATTTATAAAAAGAACTAAATTTGATAGAATTGCTTTTGGGTTAATGGAAAAAACGGTTAATAATTTATAATATCAACAAAAATGAATTCAGAGAGAGGCGGGGACAAGCTTGATACTGGCAATTGATATAGGCAACACCAATATCGTTTTTGGGGTATTTCAAGACAAAAATCTCATCGCCCATTGGCGTCTGTCTACCGATCGCAACCGGACAGCCGATGAATACGGCGTCTTGCTGAAAGAACTTTTCAACTTATCCCGCATTAACATGCAGGGGGTAGAGGGTGTTATCATCTCTTCGGTGGTGCCGCCGGTCAACGGTACGCTGGAGTTCATGGTGAAAAAGTATTTTTCTTTACACCCTGTCCTGGTTGGACCGGGCATTAAAACCGGCATCTCCATCAAGACCGAAAATCCCCGGGAAGTTGGGGCGGACCGCATCGTCAATGCAGTGGCAGCTTACTCTTTATACGGTGGGCCCCTGATTATCGTTGATTTTGGCACCGCCACCACCTTTTGTTGTGTAACCGCCAAAGGCGAATATCTGGGCGGAGCCATTGCGCCCGGTATCGGTATTTCCACCGAGGCTCTGTTCGCCAGGGCGGCCAAGTTGCCGCGGGTGGAATTAATCAAGCCCGCTGCGGTGATCGGCAAAAATACCGTCAGCGCCATGCAGTCCGGCATCATTTTTGGTTTTGCCGGCCAGGTGGAATTCCTGGTGAAAAAGATGAAGCAGGAACTGGGGGGCGATGCCCGGGTTATCGCCACCGGCGGGCTGGCGGAGGTCATTGCCCGGGAGACAACCGTGATTGATACGATAAACCCGTCCCTCACATTAACGGGACTGCGCATACTTTATGACCGCAATCAAAGCACCGCTGATTCGGGAGGCCCGAACCCATGCAAATAGGCCCGGTAAAACTGCCGAATCCGGTCATTGCGGCCCCCATGGCCGGGGTTACGGACAGAGCCTTTCGCATTATTGCCAGGGAGCAGGGGTGCGGCCTGGCGGTGACTGAAATGGTCAGTGACCTGGCCCTGATTTATGCCAATCCCCGGACCTACCGCATGTTGGATTTTCGGGGAGAGACCTCTCCCCTCAGCGTGCAGATTTTTGGTTCCAATCCGGAAACCATGGGACGGGCCGCCGCCATTGTTGTGGAGCGGGGGGCTGATATCGTGGACATTAATATGGGCTGTCCTACGCCGAAAATTGTAAAAAACGGTGAGGGCAGCGCCCTGATGAGAGACCCGGCATTGGCGGGAAAAATTGTAGAGGCGGTGGTTCAAGCCGTACCGGGTGTTCCCGTCACGGTGAAAATGCGCAAGGGCTGGGACGAGCAGTCGGTTAACGCCGTTGCCCTTGCCAGGACGGTGGAGGCTGCGGGAGCCTCAGCGGTGACTGTGCACGGTCGTACCCGCAACCAGTTTTACAGCGGCAAAGCAGACTGGGACATCATCCGGCAAGTCAAGGAAGCCCTGAGGATCCCGGTCATTGGCAACGGGGACATCTGGGCACCCCGGGATGCCGCCAGGATGCTGGAGGAGACCGGCTGTGACGGGATCATGGTTGGCAGGGCAGCCATGGGCAATCCCTGGATTTTCAGAGATATTGTCCATTTCCTGCAAACCGGCGAAGAACTGCCGCCCCCAACACCGGAAGAAAGGATCGGCATTGCCATCCGGCATTTGGAGCTGATGGTGGAATCCAAGGGTGAGCAGGTGGCTGTCTTTGAAATGAGGAAACATGCGGCCTGGTATACCAAAGGCATCCGGGGGGCGGCCCGCATCAGAGAAACCATTAACAAATCCCAAAGTAAAAAGGAGATTGAAGATATTTTAAAAAGTTTGCTTGCTTAGGTTCTGCCTGCCGGGTAGAACCCTTTTTGTTTCTTGCGGACTTTTTACCATTCCCCGTTAATTTAATAATGATTATGGAATGGCAGGCATATGATTGTAAAGAAATACCCATAATACGGGAACGGGGGACACGAACATGAATCACTTTGCATTTATTATCCATCCATTGGATTGCAGCGACGTGGCCAGAAAATTTAACTTTACCCGGTATATGCCGGATGCCCTGCTGGAACAAGCCTTGAAGCTGCTCCCCCCCATAAAGATATCTTCCATTACAGGGATCCGCTCATCTGTGGCAGAAACCGAAGGAATATTTGTTTCCTGCCTGCTGACTGCCAGACAGATGATGTCCCTGCCGCAACCCTTCGTCCTGAATAAAATTATCCAGGCCGGTCGCCTGGCCGAAAAATTAGGTGCCAAGGTGGTGGGATTGGGGGCCTTTACCAAAGTTGTCGGGGATGCGGGAATCACTGTGGCCAAACATTTAAAGATTCCGGTCACCACGGGGAACAGTTATACCGTAGCCATGGCTTTGGAAGGGGCCAAAAAAGCAGCTCATTTGATGGGTCATGATTTAAAAAAGGCCAGAGTGACAGTAGTGGGGGCCACCGGCTCCATTGGCAGCGTTTGTGCGCTGTCTTTGGCCAGGGACGCCAAAAATCTCACTCTGGTGGGAAGAAACGAAGCCAGGCTCCACCTGCTGGCAGACCGTATTATGTACGAGACGGGACTGGCCGCGGAGGTGACGTCCAATACAAAGGCGGCTTTACGAAAATCGGACCTAGTGGTGACAGTCACCGGTGCTGTGGATACCATTATTAACCCGGAAGATTTAAAACCCGGTGCGGTGGTTTGTGATGTGGCCAGGCCGAGGGACGTTTCCCGCCAGGTGGTGGAAGAACGGGATGACGTGCTGGTAATTGAGGGCGGCATTGTAGAAGTACCCGGAGATGTTAATTTTAATTTTAACTTTGGGTTTCCCCCAAAAACCGCCTATGCCTGTATGGCCGAAACCATGATATTGGCTTTGGAAGGGCGTCTGGAAAGCTACACCCTGGGGCGGGAGTTAACATTAAAACAGGTGGAGGAGATTGATCGTTTGGGGAAAAAACATGGTTTCAAGTTAGCGGGTTTTCGAAGTTTTGAAAAACCAATATCGGAACAAGAGATTAATTTAATAAAGCAGAGGGCAATAATAAAGGTGTCATAAGAATGTAATAATTGTTCTCAAAGCATCCTTGACAAATAATTCGTGGTGTTTTTATAATGTACAGGAACAATCACCCAAGTTGGGAAGCACTGCAATTGGTCAGAGCCTTTTGCAGTGCTTTAACTGTAGTTGGGCTTTTTGCTAATTCCCAGAAGAAAGAGAAAATATTAGATTTAGAGATAAGGAGAATTTAGAATGAAAGAAAAAGATGTAATGCTTACGGTCAGTGGGTTGAAACAGTTGGAGGAAGAACTGGAACAACTGAAGACGGTAAAAAGACGCCAGGTTGCGGAGAGAATTAAGCAGGCCATTGAATTCGGCGACATCAGCGAAAACTCAGAATACGAAGATGCCAAAAACGAACAGGCCTTTATCGAGGGTAGAATTCTTACCCTGGAAAAAATGCTTCGTAACGCCAAAATTATTGATGACGAAAATTTAGGTAACGAAGTTGTATCCCTCGGGTCTAAAGTTTTATTAAAAGATCTTGAATTTGGAGATGAGTTGGAATATACCATTGTCGGGTCCGTCGAAGCCGACCCCGATGCCAATAAAATATCGAACGAATCACCGGTTGGCAAAGCCATTCTTGGACAGCCCAAAGGCAGTATAGTGGAAGTGACTGTTCCGGCCGGTGTCCTGAAATATGAGATCTTAGACATATTGAAATAGTGTTTGGGGGTTTTTGCAAATGACTGAGGTAAACCAAAAAAAATTAATAAAGCCGGCTCCGCCAGAAGCGGAAGCCGGCCAAACCACTGTAGAGGACCTCAACGAACTAATGAAGGTTCGCCGGGAAAAACTGCAGGAACTCATAAGCCAGGGAATCGAACCTTACGGGGAAAAGTTTGAGCGTACCCATTATACCTCAGATATTATCAATAACTTTGAAGCGATGGATGGACAATCCGTAGTCATCGCCGGGCGTATCATGGCCAAAAGGGTCATGGGAAAAGCCAGTTTTGCCAATCTGCAGGACAGTACCGGCAACATTCAAATTTACAGCCGGTTGGATGACCTGGGAGCAGAAGATTACGCCCGTTTTGAGAAACTGGATATCGGTGATATCATTGGCTGCTCCGGAAAAGTGTTTAAAACCCGTAAGGGCGAAATTACCGTACATATCGACAGTTACAAGTTGTTATCCAAGTCCCTGAGGCCGTTACCGGAAAAATGGCATGGTCTTAAGGATGTTGACTTACGGTATCGTCAACGATATGTGGATTTAATTGTTAACCCGGAAGTAAAGCAAACCTTTGTCATCCGCAGCAAAGTGGTACGGTCCATCCGCAATTATCTGGACCAAAGAGGTTTCCTGGAAGTGGAAACGCCCATGATGCATCCCATTGCCGGGGGCGCCAGTGCACGGCCCTTTATCACACACCACAATGCTCTGGATATGAAGCTTTACATGAGAATAGCCCCGGAGCTTTACTTGAAACGACTGCTGGTGGGCGGTTTTGATAAAGTTTATGAAATCAACCGTAACTTCCGGAACGAAGGGATTTCCACCAAGCACAATCCTGAATTTACAATGATTGAGTTGTACCAGGCTTACGCTGATTATAAAGATATGATGGATCTTACTGAAGACCTTATTTCTCATGTGGCCCGGGAAGTGTTAGGAACCACCACCGTTGAGTATGAAGGGGTAGAAATTAATCTGGCCAAACCCTGGCGCCGGGTGCCCATGTTGGAAATTGTTAAGGAGCATTCCGGGTTGGACTTCACCCAGTTAAAGGACGCCAAAGCAGCCTATGAAGCCGCTAGGGCACTGGGGCTGGAGATTGAGCCGAATGCATCCTGGGGCGATATTCTAAACACGGTATTTGAGGAAAAGGTCGAGGACAAGCTGGTCCAGCCTACCTTTGTTATCGATTATCCCGTAGATATTTCACCTCTGGCCAAACGACAAAAGGAAAATCCCGACCTAACGTATCGTTTTGAGCTTTTCATCTATGGGCGCGAGATGGCCAACGCCTTTTCCGAATTGAATGACCCCATCGACCAAAAGGGTCGGTTTATAGCTCAAGTAGAAAAACGTAAAGCCGGAGATGAAGAGGCCCAAATGTATGACGAAGATTACATTCAGGCACTGGAATACGGCATGCCGCCCGCCGGTGGATTGGGTATCGGAATTGATCGTTTGGTGATGTTGCTAACCAACTCTTCTTCCATCAGGGATGTTATTTTGTTCCCGCTAATGAGACCCAGGGAGTCTTGAAATTACCATAAAATACCAATTGACTTCAGCCGCCGGGAGTGATAAGATAAACAATGTCGCCCGGCGGCAAGCCCTGCCGGGAACCCGGTGGAAAAAACCACTACCGGACAGGACAAGATTCATTGCTTATAATAAGATTTTGCGATCGAAATGACAAACTTTGTGAGCAAAAAACACTTTTAAATAATTCTTGACACGGATTTTACGATGTGGTAATATTTCGAATCGAGGGCACTTCAAAAACCTCGTGGTCTTTGAAAACTAAACAGTGGATGATGGATGTACAACAGGTCAAGTCAAAAGTCATCGATACAAGATGAAACTGTGACAGACCACATCCTCGTCAAGCGTGAACAAAGACGCTAGCGAGTAATTCACGGATAACAAAGAGCCAAAACTCTTTAAAAATATTGAAGATATTTTTATGGAGAGTTTGATCCTGGCTCAGGACGAACGCTGGCGGCGTGCCTAACACATGCAAGTCGAACGGGGTTTAAGAGGAAGCTTGCGAATCTTAAACCTAGTGGCGCACGGGTGAGTAACGCGTGG
>NZ_FQUY01000052.1 GCF_900129195.1 Desulforamulus putei DSM 12395 | reverse complement strand
TCTTTCCGGGAGATGTCCACCGGGAAGGAGGAAAGCTAATGTACAAGGCTTTTTATTCCCTTTCCCGGGAGCCCTTTGTCAAGGGTTTAAAAACAGCCGATTCTTTTGTTTCTGCGGCTTTTGCCGAAGCACGAGCCCGGCTGGATTATCTTAAAAAGGTAAAGGGCATGGGGCTTTTAGTCGGTGAGCCGGGTGCCGGAAAGACTTTCACCCTCAGGGCTTTTGCCGATTCTTTGAATCCTTCTTTGTACAAGGTGATTTATTTCCCTTATCTCAAAGAATTTTGCCGACAATTTAACGTGGTTATCGAAGAAGTAGATGACCGGCCCAATAAAGAACCGCAAGAAGAACTGGTAGAAGACATGATAGCCATAGTAACCGGTTTTTCAGCCAGACTTTACGGAAAACGCGGCGGTAGAGTGGCAAAAAAGCTGGTGCAGGTCAAGTTTAACCTCAACTCCCGCCAGGCCAACGATGCGGTGTATGATGCCCAAAGCACCATCAAAAGCCAATATGAATTGGTAAAGTTACATTACGCCAATGCCCTGGCCAAAGTAGAGTTTACCCAAAAGCGAATAACTAAAGCCAAATCGTCCAAGAAAAAAGCCAACCTGCAAAAACGACTGGAAAAGGAACAGAGGAAGCTGGCAGACTGGCAAAAACACCTGGAAGCCAAGACCTTTCCGACAATAGTTTTCGGAGGAAAGAGACTGTTTCTGGAAAGGTGTAAGGGCAATATCACCCGGGAAGAGTGGCAGGAAGCAAGAAGCAACCGTTACCTGTCCCGGGGAGACAAAACCAAGGGCGGCAACTTGAATACACGATTATACGAAGTTGATGGTCAAATCTATCTTGATATAGCAGCGGAACAGGTGCCGACGGAGAAATCTGTCAGATATAACCGGATTACAGTGCTGGTCTAATTGGCTCATAAACCCTCAAAAAAAACAAGAAAAATCAATGGTCGAAACTACCAGCAGATGGTTTTGGACTACCTTAAAACAGGTGGCTCCTACCAAGTAGAAATAATTCGTAAGGACGGCAGGTACTATATTCATGTCACCATCGAAGAAGATATGCCGGATCCCTATCATGCCCACGGTGCTGTTGGGGGGCAAAAGAAACAGGCGGTGCCCTGGCAGTAGAAGATAGGAATTCTGAAATACCAGCACCAGTACGGATTATCAAACCACCAGGCAGCAGCCTTAGTGATAGCCCGGAGGGGTCTGGGGTTTGACTATGAAAGAGTTCCTAAACGGTTGGTAGACAGGTTTATTAAAGCAAAAGAAGGCTTTAAAAAGTTAAATAACTGGCAGCAGTGGTCTGCTGTCAAGAAAGCAATATTAAAACAGCTAAAGAAGAAAGGAGTGAACAGCCTGGTTTCCTGGCAGGTTCACCGGAAAGAACTGTTAGGTGTAGGGTAAGACCCTATTCTCATAAGTTTGCGTTATGGCAGCAGTACACGCTGTGAAAGGCTGCTGTCAAAAGTTAACTACCGAGGCAAGGGTAACACCCTTTCCGGGCCGGACGGACAGCATAAGCTGACGGCGGTGAACCGCAAGGTAAACCACCCGGAACATAAGCGAGAGCTTATGGCCCGGCAGTTGAATCCTGTGACACTGCCGCCCGTTAGTCGGACGGGTGAAAAACTTACGCTATATTTTAAGTAAGTATGCGTAAGTTTTAGAAACCAGGTACCTTATGCTAAGCATAGAACAAATTAAGTATTTTTTAGCAATCGTAGAATATGGAAGTTTAAATAAAGCCTCACAATATCTGTATATCTCGCAACCCGCGCTTACTAAACAATTGGGTCTATTGGAAAAATCCTTGGGCTGTTCCCTGTTATTAAGAACTCCAACCGGAATAAAACTTACACCTGCCGGTAGATATTTCTATGAACGTTGTAATTTAATAATGGAAACAATAAACGAAACAATAAAGCAGATAAAATCATTTGATAAAGAAAATGTTATCAAAATTGGCGGTCTGCCAAATTTAATAACATATTTTTTGCCTAAATATATCGAGAAGCTTAAAATGATGAATTATGAAGTTTATATAGAAGCTATGCATACTAATTCTCAGCTGATCAACAGTGTAAAGAATGACTTTTTAAATATTGCTTTTGTATCTGATGCTGTACAAGAATCGGATATTGCTATTTTTCCATTAGTAGTAGAGCCATTTTTCGTGGTTATGTCAGCATCTCACCCTATGGTTAAAACTGAAGAAATTGATTTTTTATCTATAGTAAAGGAAAAGTTAATATTATATAAAGACCCCTGCCCTATAAGGGCTGCTATTCGCAATCATTGCAGCTTTATGGGTGTTACACCAAATATAACACTTGAATTGGAACTAACTGAGTCATTAATTAATTATGTAGAAAAGGGATTTGGCATAACCATAGTACCTAAAATGGTAGCAGATAGTATGAGCAACCAAGGAGTTATAGCACGAGAAATAAAAAAATTCCCTCTGCACAGAGTTGTATCTGCTGTATTGAAAAAGGATTGCGTGTCTTCCTATAAATCGCTCCTGTTTGATATTTAAACAATCCCAGTTTAATAGCCAGAAACCGTGTTGTAACTAATTCAAACCAGAGGTATATGTCACCGGCTGGCGCAGTAGGTACCGGCAAAACACATCTGGCCATAGCCTTAGGGGGTTGAGGCCTGTCGGAAGGGAAAAATTGTACGTTTCTTTCGTGTATCCGACTTGGTGAGTGTGCTACAACAGAAACATGCCGAAGGTACCCTGACCAAATTCCGTAAAGAATTACTGAAAGCAGACTTATTAATACTGGACGAACTAGGGTGCGTACCATTTCATCAGACCGGGTCGGAATTACTTTTCCATGTCATCGCCGTTTGCTATGAACGCCAGAGTGTAATAGTGACTTCCAACCTAGAGTTTGGACAATGGGCAGCATTTTTGGTGATACAAAATTAACAGCCGCCCTAGTTGACAGGTTGGTACACCACGCCCATATTTTAGCCTTCAGCGGAGATAGATACCGCTTGCGGCATTGAAGGCGGGGGTTGAGGTAAGGGAGGTTTTATTGTAAAGATAGGGCAAGAAAAATGGAGAAAAACCAAGAATATTCTTGAAAAAATCAAAAAATAGTAAAATTTCATATAACAGTACAATAAATAAGTTTTTTGTACATTTTTATGTGATAATTTTATATGTGAAATTAGATGTATATTGGGCAAACCCGTCGAAAGGCGGTGGCGCAAAGCCAAGGGCCTAAGGAGTAAAGAAATTCTATGGCAGCCGGTTGCAGCAAAGAAAGACTCTATGCTTCTGGCATAGAGTTTTTTAATATACGAGTTGTCAAGGTTAGACAGCTTCTGGTGCAAAGCCCAGACGGGAGGTGTGGTTAATATGGAAGAAATAAAAACTATGGAAGAACATAAGCTTTTGCAACGGCTACACGCCACGTTCATCGAACATACCGCCGTCATGCTCCTCATCGAGCCTATAACCGGCAAAATCGTAGAAGCCAATCCTGCCGTCTGTACTTTTTACGGCTATACCAGGGAAGAAATCTTAAACATGCATATTCAGGACATCAACATGCTGCCCAAGGAAGAAGTAGAAAGACGGCGGCTCATGCCCTTAAAGGAAAAACAAAGGTATTTTGTTTTCCCGCATCGTTTAAAGAGCGGGGAAATCAGGCTGGTTGATGTTTATTCCTGCCCTGTAACTTATAGCGGAGAAAAATTGCTTTTTTCCATCATTTTCGATGTTACGGACCGGGAGAAGTATAAAGTAGAACTATACCGGGAAAAAGAACTGCTGCGTACCACCCTCCTTTCCATCGGCGACGGAGTAGTCACCACCGACCAAACAGGCAGAATAACATCAATGAATAAAGTGAGCGAAGAGATTACAGGCTGGGATGAAGAAGAAGCAAAAGGCAGACTTTTTTCAGAGGTTTTCAAACTAGTCAACGAAGCTACCGGGGAAGAGATTGAAGAACCAGTAGCTAAAGCGCTCCGGACGGGAAAAACTATCGGCTTGGCTAATCATACAGCTTTAATTAGCAAAGACGGGCGTAAGATACCAATAGCCTACAGCGCTGCTCCCATCAAAGACGAAAAAGGGCAAACTTTCGGTGTGGTCATGGTTTTCCGTGATGTTACCCGGGAAAAAGAACAGCAGGAGAAAATCCTCTACTTAAGCCACCATGATTCCCTGACGGGACTATTCAACCGCCGGTTTATGGAAGAACAAATCAAGCGGCTGGATATGTCCCGGGAACTGTCTCTTACAGTAATTATGGGCGATGTCAACGGGCTGAAACTGGTTAACAATGTCTTCGGCCACGAAGACGGGGACAAGCTCCTTAAAAAAGCGGCAGAGACAATAAAGGAAAGCTGCCGGAAAGAAGACATCATCGCCCGCTGGGGAGGGGACGAATTTCTTATCCTCATGCCCCGGACTTCCGCCAAAACCGCAGAAGAAATCATTGAACGGATTAAAAACAGGTGTTTGAAGGATAGCGACGGACCCGTGCAACTTAGCATAGCCATGGGTTATGCGGTGAAGACAAAAGCATCAGAAAGCCTCTGGCAAATTGTGAAAGAAGCAGAGGAATGGATGTACCGTCATAAGCTTCTTGAGAGCAAAAGCTACCATAATGGCATTATCAATACCCTGCTTGCCACCCTGTTTGCCAAAAGCATGGAAACGGAGGAACATGCCGAACGTTTGAAAAACTACTGCCTTACAATAGGCAGAGAAATGGGACTTTCTGTAAAAGAACTGGGCGAGCTGGCTTTATTAGCTGTGCTGCATGACATTGGAAAAGTAGGTATTTGTGAATTTGCAAATTAAAACTGCACCTGTTTTTCACAAACAAATGGCATAAAATGTCGCCATAATATGATAATCTTGCAAATAAATTTGGTTATTGGTAATATCCTTTTTCACAATATCATGCTAATATGGCAAAAAAACGGCCACACAAAGGTGTGACCGAACGGGATAACTACAACCCCATTTCCTGGATCGCCAGGCGAACAACTTCCTCGTCAATCAACTCCTTCTTGGCCTGGTAACCACACAACAGGCAATGGGTAGCTAAATTATTAACCAAGCGAGGCCAGCCACGGG
>NZ_FQUY01000027.1 GCF_900129195.1 Desulforamulus putei DSM 12395 | reverse complement strand
CACCTTGCTTTATCAAGTAGGTGACCCCGTTTAGCCGGAGTACGGGAACAACCGGTAGGCCGCATCTAACAGATCGCGGGAAGCAGAGCCGCAAGGCTTTCGCTGGACGGTCAACGCAAGACGGAAACCCCCGTGGTTTTCCATATGGCCGCGTTTTGCGCCCGTAAAGCGCTGTTTTTCCGTCCGGGTGAGACTCCCGGGGCCGAGGTCCCCTGTCACCCCAGGGAAAATTTTCCATGGAGGTGTAAAGCCTGGTCATGGGGGGCCGGGTTTACAAAAATCTAACTTATTGTTAGGTATTGTGAACTTTTTTGAACCAGGTTTTCAATTAGATAACGAGGCCTAGGAGATTATTGAGGAAAGCCCTCCCAAAAAGGAAAGACGTGCCGTATTACTTATTTAGAAGGAATCCCCACCAGGGGCAAACCCGGTGAAAACCAGGGGCGCAAAGCCAAGGGGCCTAAAGCGGTTGATTCGCTACGGCAGCCCGGCTGCTGGGGAAAGGAAATAAACTCTTCCCCGGTAGCTGACGGTCCAGGAAAGAGGAGGTGAGGTCCGGCAAACCGGGGACGTTTTTTGAGTTAGCTTCTGGCGAAAAACTTTGTAAAAGGAGGAAGCAGGAATGAAGAGAAAAACCAGGTTGTTTCTCAGCGCGTTAACTTTGGTTATTTTCCTTTTCGGAACGGTTGGGACGGCGTTCGGCATGGGTAAGAAGGATTACGGCAGAATGGATAATACCGGCACGGAAAAAGAGCTCCAGGAGAGTTCTACCGCGGAAGATGTATACCAGCATAAAGAAAAGCGTGATTTTGAGGTCAAGACCCGCACGCGCAACAAAGGCGACGAGTTTCAAGTGAAGGTGGAGGAAAGACTTGGGCGGGAAATCACCGAAGGGATCGATGACGAGGAGTTAACCGAACCGGGAGCGAAGGGCCTCGAAAAGCGCATCGCTGAATTGGAACGGAAACTGACAGAAGACCCTGGCGACCAGAAGCTCCTCTGGAAGCTGGCGGTTGCCTACCGCAATACCGGGGAATACGACAAGGCCATTGAAACATTAAAAGAGCTGGAAGGACAACTGCCGCACCCGACAGCCAAGGTTGCGGTACTCCTGGCCCAGTGCCTGAAGTCCAAGGGTGACAAGGAGGCGGCACTGGCCGAACTGGAAAAGCTGCTTGAATCGCCCACAACCGTGTCAGGTGCCGTATACGCCTACAGGGCCATCCTGAAGGAAGAACTCGGCAAGGCAGGAGAAGCGTCAGAAGAAATGGAGAAAGCTATCGCCGCTGAACCCGGAGATGAGGACCTGTACAAGAAAGCTGGCGAACTTTACAAGAAGGCGGGCAAGAAAGGCATTAAAGTGTTCGTAAAGGGCAAGAAAACCAACTTTGACGCCGAGCCGTTCGTGAAGGAAGGCCGCACCATGGTGCCGGTCCGGGCGATTGCGGAAGCCCTGGGCCTGGACGTGAAATACAAAGCCGGCGCGGTTGTCATCACGAACCCGGCCAGCGGGAAGACGGTGACCCTGTACCTGGGCCGCACCGAGGCAAAGGTCAGCGGGCGGAAAGTGACCCTCGACGTGCCCGCGCAGGCGATCCCGCCGGGCCGGACGGTCGTCCCGCTCCGGTTCGTGAGCGAGAACCTGGACGCGAAGGTCAACTGGGTCGAGGACGGCCAGGTGGTGGCGGTCAACTAACGGCGAAAGCAGAAATAAAGCCGGACATCCCTTTTCCGGGGTGCTCGGCTTTTTATTTTTTTTTGCAACTTACCATGGAAGGAGAATGTGCGTTGCCTTCTACACCCCTAACAGAAACGCCATTTACAGGATTCTCAACCAGCGAAAAATCTGATACAATGATCATACTTGTTGGGTGGACATCTCTAGTGATACTGTTGGCGCAGTACCACGCACTACAGAGATGTCCTTTTCCTTTCTTTAAGTTATGGTCATTATATCCATCTATTTCTGGATAGGCAATACCGTCAGCTTCTGGGCTTTTTAACTCAGCCCCAACATATTATGTCAAAAACAGTTTTTTTGCGAAACTAGGGAATTTCCTCTTGCAAAAAAACATTCTTACACCTCTTCAAAGTTAGTATAAGATAATTAAACGGGGCAACCAGTATAAGATGGTAACGGA
This sequence comes from Desulforamulus putei DSM 12395, assembly GCF_900129195.1. GTDB lineage: Bacteria > Bacillota > Desulfotomaculia > Desulfotomaculales > Desulfotomaculaceae > Desulfotomaculum > Desulfotomaculum putei. The sequence continues at coordinate 29,138 of NZ_FQUY01000027.1, read as the reverse complement.
AATTTTTAGAAGTAGTGCAGGAATATTAAAACTAACCGAAGAAATTCCCCAAATGATAGGGGCTGATAATAATTGCTAACCTACAAGCAGCTTCAGGCGGCCCTGGAAAATACCAAAATTGAGATAGATGTACTTAAAAAACGGATTAAAGAAACCGATGATCCCCGGGAATCTTGTAATCTCACCAGAAAACTCAGGGAGTTGCAATATAAGCAGCTTTGGCACCTAGAAAGGCTGCAAAACTTGTGGGAGCAGGGTGATACCAGCGATTAATCACTACACTTTAAACCTAATCCAGCAACAATCCTGCATATTCTCAAGACGGTTATGGTAAATTTCATCCTGGCCCCGGCCCCGGCTTCTGCTGGGGCTTATTTGTTTATTGAATATTTTCACAAAACAAGGAGGAGATTGAGAGGGAATATAGAAGATACCTTACCAAATATTACACAGGGTGGGTTTTGTAACATTGGATCTTAGGATTAACGTAATGGATTGGTCATATACAGAACTGAGCAATCTTGTAGGGCAATTTTTGCCGCATTTTCACTTTCCCTCTATAAGAAAAACGATTTGGTTAGATTTCTCTAATTTAGATTTTGCTAAAACACATGTCCTTTTAATGGTTGGTTGTTTTGCGAAATATCTTCAAACACAACGTTTATTAAATAATTTTTATTGTGTAATACCAAGGAAAATAGATGTACATAGATATATGTCCCGGTTGGATTTTTACAAAATGATAGGAGCCAATGTTGAGGAGTTGTTTACAAGGCAACCTTCTTCTGGTAGGTTTGTTGAAATTTGCCAAACTAACAAGGATAATACTTTTGATGTAGTAAGTGACGACTCCCCACGTTAAAACGTGAGGCTTCTCGGTTCATCCGGGCTGCTACCGCCGCCCGTCCCCGAAGGCCCCGTCCGGGCCTTAATTTTTACGGTAGTTATACTGCTCGTTTCAAAATGTTAATGGCAGCATTTACATCCCGGTCTATAGACAGACCGCAAGCCGGGCAGTGGTGCCACCTTTGAGATAGCTTTTTCTTCACTTCGGCACCACACCGGGAGCATAGTTGTGATGTATGCTTGGGATCAACTTCAACTACCTTACGGCCGGCACTCTCAGCCTTGCTCGTTAGGATTAGTCTGAAGTTCCCCCAGCCGGCATCAGCAATACTCTTGGCCAGGTGGTGATTCTGGGTCATATTCTTAACCTGCAAATCTTCAATGGCTATCATATCGTACCGGTTTACCAGGGAACAGGCAACCTTATGGTGCAGATCCCGGCGCTGGTTAGCCACCTTTTCGTGGCACCGGGCCAGATCCCGGACAGCCTTCTTTCTGCGGTTAGAACCTTTTTTCCTGCGGGATACCCGGCGTTGGTGCTGCTTTAGTTTCTTTTCTGCCTGGCGTAATTGCCGGGGATTATGAAACATTTCTCCGTTTGAGGTGGTAAGAAATTTCTCTAAGCCCATGTCTATGCCACAGACTTTACCGGTAGGCGGTAGTGGTACTGCATCTATCTCCACTGAAAAGCAGGCGTACCATTTGCCGTTCTGCCGCCGGATGGTTAGTGTCTTAACCTTACCATCCATGGGACGGTGCAGTTTTATTTTCACCGGGCCTATCTTTGAGAGTACCAGACGGTTATCTTTCAAAGAAAACCCAGACTGCGGGTAAGTAAAACTGTTATATCTTTGGGCTGGCTTAAACCTGGGATAGCCCGGGGTCTCCCCAGCTTTCACCCTACGAAAGAAAGCCCGGAATGTCTTATCCACCCGCCGGGCCACATCTTGAAGTACCTGTGAAAAAACTTGTTTAAGCCGTGGGTCATCTTCTTTCTTGATAGGCAAAGCTTTTATTTGCTCATAGCAGCTAAGGCTAACCCCGAATATTTCCCAGGCTTCCCGGCGTTCCTCCAAGAACTGGTTATACACCAGACTGCACAGGAAGCAGATTTCATGCATCTTGTGAGATTGTTCTTTTGTTGGATAGAGCCGGTACTTGTAGGTTTTAAGCATAGTGACACCTCAGCAATTAATATCCATATCTAAAATTTACCATACTCAAAAGAAAATACTCAATACTTAAAAACCAAGCCGCCTTTCATCCCCGGACTGCGGTCCAGGGTTTTCCCGGCGGCTAAAGTATAAATTAAAACAATTAACTCGAAATCGCCTTTTACAAAGAGAAAAATAAACAGAGTCACATAAAAAGACAAGAGTAAGTAAGGGCAGGATTTCTACCTGCCCTTGCATAATTCTAATATAGTTTCAATATAATACCTACTTTGCCGGTTTGGTTCTGTTACACCCAATTCCCAATTTCGTATAACTGAAGGATCTAAACCACATAGGTCAGCAAATTCATTCTGTTTTAACCCCAACATATACCGAAGATTTTTAAACCTTACAGTTAGCTTTTCTGAATAAAAATCATTCGGAACGATAAGAAATACGCCAGGGGAAACACAGAATAATTTAGCAAGCCTTAATGCAGTTGACACTCTGGGAATCGACTTATTATTCTCAATACAGCGGATAGTCTCATGTGATAAGCCTGTTAGTTCCTTTAACTGATAAACACTCAATCCGGTATCATGCCTTAAGCACCTCAATCGGTCACCAATAAGTTGGGCCATGTCTACTCCGACCAGGGGTGGGATCTTACTCAAGGCTTCTTTAACAATATGCTTTGTTCGTAAAATATCTCTTTGATATTGATTAAGTTCCACCGCTAGGTCAAAGGTGTTATTACTGTTCCACTGCTGGTGTTGTCCACATCCTCAGCGTGTCCGGCTATCATGTGGGCGTGGTTACCGTCATCCTGCTGGCCTTGCTGCGGTTGCTGAGGGTGCCTGGCCGTTTTATCGCATGGGTAGCCATTCCGGTACTGCTCTTTTACGCTGTTATGACCGGTCTGGGGCCGGCGGTTTTTCGTTCCACCATAATGGCCATGCTGCTTTTGCTGGCTTATCATTTGGGGCGGCAGCCCGACTGGCCCACCACCCTGGCCGCCGCCGCGGGCATCATTTTGATCTGTAATCCTTTGGATCTGTATGATATCGGCTTTCAACTTTCCTTTGCCGCCACCTGGGGTTTGCTGTATTTAACACCCAAACTGGCGCAGCTCCTTCCCAAGTTCCCCGGAAATATGTCTTTGCTGATTACCGTACCCCTGGCCGCCCAGCTGGCTACGCTGCCGCTGGTGGTCCTCTATTTCAACCTGGTGTCGCCGGTTTCGGTACTGGCCAATTTACTGACGGCTCACCTGGTTGCCCTCATTATGCTGTTTGGCGGTATTTCCCTGTTATTTGGTTTGATCTTGCTGCCTCTGGCCGGTTTTGTCAATGTGGCCACAGGATTGCTGACAGATCTGTTCCTCTGGTTGGTGCAGTTCTGTAGTTCTCTCCCCGGGGCGGCCTGGTACATCCCAACGCCGCCCCTGTGGCTGGTGTTTGTATATTATCCGGTGCTGGTGGGCCTTTTTGAACTACTGAGGCGTCCTGACTGGCAGACTGTAGTAAAACAACTTCTGGGGAACATTGCGAAAGGGCGCAGCTACAGAATCGTTGTCGGTTTTCTTTTATTCCTCATACTGACCTTCACCTGGTTGGCCTGGCCGGTTGATCATAGGCTGGAGATACATTTTATCGATGTGGGTCAGGGGGACAGTGCGCTCATTTTAACACCAAACGGGGGTGCTGTTCTGGTGGATGCCGGCGGCTGGCGGGATGAATTAATTACGGGCAGGGGGGCCGGCGACCAGGTGGTGGTGCCTTACTTGCACAGACTGGGGATTAATCGCCTGGATGCATTAATCATTACCCACCCCCACACGGATCATGCCGGCGGAGCCCGGGCGGTCATCCAGGCCATACCTGTGAAGATGGTGGTGGTCTCCCCCTACGGATTGGCAGGGGAAGACGAGGTAGATAAAGGGTATGATATTTTACTAAAAGAAATCAGGGACAAGGGTATACCCTCTCACCCGGCGCTGGCCGGAAACCGGTTAAAGGTGGATCCTGACATAACCCTGCGGTTTTTATCCCCACAGGAAAAATATACCGGAACACGCTCGGATGCCAACAACAGCAGCCTGGTGATGTTATTGGATTATCAAGGGAGGACTGCGCTGTTCACAGGAGACATAGAAACAGAGGCAGAGGAGGATTTAGTCCAAAACGGACATCTTCCCAAATCAGAAGTTTTGAAAGTGCCCCACCACGGCAGCGCTTATTGCCACCCGGATTTTTTTGCCCAGGTATATCCGGAGGTTGCCGTCATCTCCGTGGGGGCCAACAACCGCTTCGGCCACCCGGCCCCCGGGACGGTGGAAGCATTAGATAAAATATGCCGTAAAGTATACCGCACAGACAAGCACGGGGCGGTTATAGTAAAAACCGACGGCGCTAAATGGCAGGTAAGTACAGGTAAATAAAGGTCAGGGTGACGGTTTTCCTGCCTAGAACCAATCTTATAAAAGGACATAAATGTATAAAAATCAAAAGGGAGCGGTTTAGAATACTTAAGGGCTTTAAGGAAATTAATGTTCTGCTGGCCAATGATACATTTAACACGCTATTAAATTGCGATACCATTAAAATTACACAACTCAACGCCATCATAGCCTTACTGATAAAACTTGGCATTCCCTTTGATTTGGAGTACTCGCCGGGAACAAGACGGCTGGCAGCTGCCGCTGAACTGACCATCTATATTAATCCCTCTACCACGTTAAACTTTACTTTGAATTTCGAAGCCGGTGACAGTATATCTGGAGGAATTACATGATTTTCATGCTGACGCCGACTTGTCCAAGACATATGAAAGACCGGGGTACAGCGCCTATCATATATTTACAACCTGCTTTGCGAAAGGGCTGCCTGTCCGATTATGACGGAAACCCTTTGTGAACAGTATGTTGCTGTAATATAATAACTGTAGTAGAAATACGAGAGAATTCTGGAGAGGTGATATTTAATATGGCTATCGTGGAGGTTACCGTGATTCCCCTGGGAACCGGCAGTACCAGTTTAAGCAGCTTTGTGGCCGGTTGTGTGAGGGTATTGGAACAGGCGGCAGGTATTAAATACCAGCTAACCCCTATGGGGACAGTCATTGAGGGGGACCTGACAAGGGTTATGGAATTGGTCCGCCAAATGCATGAGCAGCCCTTTTTGGTAGGGGCCTCCAGGGTCAGTACCACCATCCGCATCGATGACCGGAGAGATAAAGAGGGCACCATGCAAGGAAAGGTTGCTTCGGTTGAAACGAAATTAATGACACCGGGTGGCACGGATTAAATGGAGTATTATAAAGGATTGCTGAACAGCCTGGCAAGGGGACAAATATCCCCGGTTTACTTGTTTTACGGCGAAGAGGAATATCTGAAGGAAAAGGCCGTGGAGAAATTTAAGGAGGTATTACTCCCCCAGGCAGCGGATTTTAATCTGGACGTTGTGGATGGCGAAGAAACCGACTTGGCAGCCGTTGTTTCCCTGGCGGAAAATTTGCCCTTCCTGGCTGAGCGGAGGTTGGTCATCGTGAAAAATACCCCCTGGTTTTCCGGCAAGGGTAAGGCCAAAGGCGACGGGGAGCAGGCGTCAGAGGACGGTAAAACAAGCGGCAAGGAAGCCATCCTGTTAAATTACTTGAGCAATCCTTCACCCACCACCTGCCTCATTTTTATGACCGGGGAACCGGTGGATCGCCGAAAAAAACTTTATAAAGCCGTTGGGTCCGCAGGACAAGCCATCGAATTTAAAGCCCTGAAGCAGGCGGAAATGGTTTCCTGGGTAACTCAAAAGATAAAGGCTGCGGGTAAAAAGATTGACCCGGCAGCCGCCAGGGCCCTGGTGGAGGCCAATGGCAAATTGGGACTGTTGAACCTGTCAAACGAAGTTGAAAAACTTCTTACTTACCTGGGGGAGGGATCGGAAATCACCCTCCGGGATGTCCGGCAGGTGGGAGTTATGAATGTAGAGCAGAATATTTTTACTGTGGTGGATGAGGCAGTGGCCGGTCACACCTCCCATGCGCTGGCGGGAATTCGGGAGTTACTGGCCCTCAAGGAGCAACCCCCGAAAATTCTGGCCATGCTGGCACGCCAAATTCGCATCGCCATTCAGGTGGAAGCGCTGGTCCGGGAAGGCTGCCCGGAAAGGGAGGTGGCCGGGAAGTTGGGCCTCCAAGATTTTGTTGTCAGAAAGGCTTTACATCAGGCCAGAAAAAGCGGTTCCCGTAAACTGGAGTGGGCCTTGGAACAGATTGCAGTTATCGATGCGGACATCAAAAAGGGCCGGCAAGATTTCCTGCCGGCCATTGAAAGCACTTTAATCAAGTTCAGTCAATTGTAGCAGAGGATGATTGTCTGGAAAGAATGTAAAAAACCACCCCGGCAGGGTGGTTTTATTGATTAACCAGCAATTTTGTTAAAACGCTTGGTTAGGCGAGATTTTTTTCTAGCTGCGGCATTTTTATGTAAAACGCCTTTGGTAACAGCTTTATCAAGAGCAACCAGGGCTTTACGCAGAGCAGTCTGCGCCACTTCCCGGCTGGCATTTACCAGAGCTTCTTCGTATTTGCGAATGGCGGTTTTTACAGCGGATTTAATACTGGCGTTCCGAATGGTGCGCTTCCGTGTAAGTTCAACCCGCTTAGCAGCAGACTTAGTATTAGGCAAATTTTCTCACCTCCCCAACAAGCAGTATTTTACCACGCTCAAATTTAAAATGCAAGCAACTTTCGTATATCATAACCGATTTTGGTAAATGATAATGACAGAATTCATGACAGGAGGTGATTATTTTGTTGGGCATGGTTGTCAGGTTCATCGTTTCAGCGCTGGTATTAATCGTGGTAAGCTGGCTTTCGCCCGGTTTCGTAGTGCGTGGCGGTTTCATTGGCGCCCTGATTGCTGCTGTGGTCATTGCCGTCCTGGGCTACATAGCCGAAAGTTTACTGGGTGACCGGGTATCGCCTCGGAACCGCGGACTGGTTGGTTTTGTGACAGCGGCGGTAGTCATTTACCTGGCACAATTTATTGTTCCTAACCTGCTCAATGTCAGCTTGTTTGGCGCATTAATTTCTGCCTTTATTATCGGTCTTATTGATGCCTTTGTACCCACGGTTGTTCGATAGTATAAACTTGAGAAACCTACCTGCCAGGTAAGGTTTCTTTTTTGCTTTGGCAGCTAAATATGCAGGGTAATTGCATAACATACCCTCCATTCGTGGGGCATATCCTTAATTATACAAGCCCCGGCGGGGGGTGGTTTTTATCCATAGGTACTATCGGGGAATCAGAGTTAAGACAAAAAGAACCGCCTCTATCCTTTCCATCGTTTTTATTGGCTTGTTTTGGGCCGCGTTGCTGTTCGGCGGCCTCCGGTTGGGAGATGAAACCGCCGGGAAAGCGCTGGTTCAATCAGCAGACTGGTTGGTTCGCAAAATGTTTCAGGACCCCAGGGGAATGATTCTGGCGTCAATGCCCGCTTTGGCCTGGCAGGATACTCCCGAGGAAATGGAAAGTCCCGGCCGGGCATTGCTGTCCTGGCTGACAGGAGTTGCCGGCATCGACGGAAACCCTGCCGGTATCCTGCGGGCCCAAATGCCGTTGTTGGGGCAGATTAGTCCACCGGAGGTAACGGTCATCGCCGTCGATCCTGCAATACCGGAAATACGGGAAGATCTGCAGCCTGGACAAAGGAACGGCCAGGATGTGCTGGTGGGAATTTATACCACCCATACCGGAGAAACCTATACCTTAACAGACGGCATCGACCGGTTAACCGGCCAGCGAGGCGGCGTGGTGACGGTGGCGAAGGCAGTACAAAAAAAACTGGAAGACAAATATGCCATTCGGGTTGTTCTTTCGGACCGTATTCATGATACCCGCTATGCCACCTCTTATTTGGAATCTAAAAAAACCGCCCGGGAAATGGTAGAAAAAAACCCGCACATGATTGCCTTGCTGGATATTCACCGGGATGCGGGGCGGACCCGCCAGGAAAGCCTGGTGGAAGTAAAAGGGAAAAAAGTGGCGCCGATTTTAATTATTGTTGGTTCCGATGCAAGGGCGCCCTTTCCCAACTGGAAGCAAAACTATCAGTTTGCCTGCCGCCTGGCAGACAAAATCAATGAGCTGTATCCGGGTTTATGCATGGGGGTCAGGGTTAAGGAGGGCCGCTATAACCAGTTTTTACACCCCGGGTCCCTGTTGCTGGAAATTGGTACCGATAACAATTCCCTGGAAGAAGCGGTGGCCAGCGGGGAAATGCTGGCGGATGCCTTGGCCAAGGTGGTTCAAGAGGAAATAACCACCAGGAAGATCCCGCAGAAGGAAGAAAAAGCGCCGGCAGGTCTTTCACCGGGCGAGATGGAAGAAAATGTATAGAGGTTCATTAAAAGGCACATCCTTATGAGGGGGGAGGTGCCTGTTTTTATTATGAGAAACGCGCTGTTTGTGGTTGCCCTGAGCGCCTTTTTTGCGGCTGTAGGACTGGGGGTATACACCGCCAATAAGTATTTTAATGACATTGTTTTACCGGAGCGGCCCGTATATTTATTCAACCTGACCGAACAGGAGTCCGGCGTCATGCAAATTGAACTGTTGGGAGAAACCCTGGCGGCGGATCTCCCGGTTGCCAAAGACAGGGCTGACAGATGCCTGCGAGTGGCGGAACAAAAGTGGCAGGAGATAAAAACAAATCCCCTGGTAAATGAACAGGCAGCCAGGGTCAAAAGGGTAATGCGGGAACAATGGAATGCCTGGATGTCATCCGATAAAGTGAGGGCGGTTTACCAGCGAATAAAAGAATAGATCCAGGGTACGGGTGTACAAGTTGAAGCAAGACTTATCCGGTGCTATAATGAAAGAGTATGTCGTTTTTCGGAGCAGGAGGGAGTATGGATGGCAACGCCCCAAAACCGTATTAGAAACTTTTGCATTATAGCACACATTGATCATGGCAAATCGACCCTGGCCGATAGAATACTGGAACAGACCGGCGCCCTCAGTGAAAGGGAAATGACTGAGCAGGTACTGGATAAAATGGATTTAGAAAGGGAAAGAGGCATTACTATTAAACTGCAGGCGGTCCGCCTCTTTTACAAGGCCGCCGACGGCCAAGAATACCAATTGAATCTGATTGACACTCCCGGTCACGTTGACTTTACCTATGAAGTTTCGCGGAGTTTGGCTGCCTGCGAAGGGGCCCTGCTGGTTGTGGATGCCTCCCAGGGCATTGAAGCCCAGACCCTGGCCAATGTATATTTAGCATTGGAAAATGACCTGGAAATTATCCCGGTCATCAATAAAGTTGACCTGCCCAGCGCCGAACCGGAGCGGGTAAAGCAGGAAATAGAGGACGTTATCGGTTTGGACACGTCCGAGGCGGTACTGGCTTCCGCCAAAACCGGCCTTGGCATTCAAGAGATCCTGGAACAGGTGGTTACCAAGATACCCCCGCCGCAGGGTGATCCCGCTGCTCCCCTGCAGGCCCTGATCTTTGATTCCCATTATGATTCCTACCGGGGTGTCATTGCTTACATTCGCATTGTCCAGGGCACCCTTAAGCCCGGCATGCGGATCCGCATGATGGCCACCGGGAAAGAATTCGAGGTCACCGAAGTGGGTGTGTTTAACCCCAATATGATTTTTGTAGATGAACTGAGTACCGGCGAAGTTGGTTTTGTGGCGGCCAGCATGAAAAATGTTCAGGATGTGCGGGTGGGTGACACCATTACCTCTGCCGAAAATCCGGCGCCTGAACCGCTGCCGGGCTACCGCAAGGTGACCCCCATGGTGTTCTGCGGGTTATACCCGGTGGATACCGTTGATTATGAAGACTTGAGAGACGCCCTGGATAAGCTGAGATTAAACGATGCTTCCTTAATTTATGAGCCCGAGACTTCCGAGGCACTGGGTTTTGGTTTCCGCTGTGGCTTTTTGGGACTGCTGCACATGGAAATCATCCAGGAACGCCTGGAACGTGAATACGGCCTGAATCTCATTACCACCGCCCCCAGTGTGGTTTACCGTGTGACCACCACCAAGGGAGAGGTGCTGGAAATTGACAACCCCACCAATTTACCACCGGTCAACAAGATTGAAAAGATTGAAGAACCCTTTGTAAAGGCTACCATTATGGTGCCCAAAGACTATGTGGGTACGGTCATGGAACTGTGCCAAGGTAAGCGGGGCATTTACAGCAACATGGAGTACATGGGTGTCAACCGGGTGATGCTGACCTATGAGATTCCCTTATCGGAAATTATTTATGACTTCTTTGACCAGTTAAAGTCAAGGACCAGGGGATACGCCTCCCTGGATTATGAGATGGTGGGTTACCGGGAGTCCGACCTGGTTAAGATGGATATTTTGCTCAACGGGGAGGTCCTGGATGCCCTGTCCTGTATTGTCCACAGGGAAAGGGCCTATACTCGGGGCAGGGCCCTGGTGGAAAAACTCCGTTCCTTGATCCCCAGGCATATGTTTGAGATTCCGGTCCAGGCAGCCATCGGTAATAAAATTATCGCCCGGGAGACTGTAAAGGCTCTGCGCAAGGACGTTCTGGCCAAGTGTTACGGCGGCGATATCACCCGTAAGAGAAAACTGTTGGAGAAACAAAAAGAAGGTAAACGGCGGATGAAACAGGTGGGGAATGTAGAGATCCCCCAGGAAGCTTTCATGGCTGTCTTAAGTATTGAAGAATAGTGGTGACAACACTTCAAAGAAATCAGGAATAAGTTGGTGGACCCATGCCAATAGGTTTGTACATTCACGTACCCTTTTGTGTGCAAAAGTGCCTGTACTGTGATTTTACCTCCTATCCCGTCAAGCAGGGACAAGTTGAGCAGTATCTCCGGGGCCTGGCGCAGGAGATCGATTATTACGGGGAAACCTTCGGCTCTCCGGAGAAACAAATAGCGACAATCTTTGTGGGCGGCGGTACGCCCACTTGTCTTATGTCCAGGCAGTTGGCCGGCATTTTGGAGCGGGTGTCCCGGGCCTTTACCATTATGACGGGAGCTGAGATCACCACCGAGGCAAATCCCGGAACGGTAACCCTGGCTTCCCTGCAGGAACTGAGGGCTGCAGGTTTTAATCGCTTGAGCCTGGGTGTTCAGTCCACCCACCGGGAACTGCTCCGTGTGATCGGGCGCCTCCACGATTTTGACCAGGCCAGACAGGCGGTACAGTTCGCCCGGGCGGCAGGTTTTGAAAATCTCAACCTTGACCTGATTTTTGGTTTGCCGACACAGACTGCCGCCCAATGGCGGCAGTCTGTGTCTGAAATACTCCATTTACAGCCGGACCATGTTTCCTGTTACAGCCTGCAGTTGGAGGAGGGAACTCCCTTGACCCGGGCCATTGATCAGGGCCGGCTGGCTGCCTGCCCGGAGGAACTGGAATTGGCAATGTACCGCAGCGTCATTGAACTTTTAGTTGCCGCAGGGTACGAGCATTATGAAATCTCAAACTTTGCCCGACCCGGTTACCGCTGCCGGCATAACTTGCTTTACTGGCATAACCAGGAATACCTTGGACTGGGTCCTGCCGCCCATTCACACATAAACCATACACGCTGGGGAAATGTGGAAGACCTTGACCAATATGTCTCTTTACTGCAGGCGGGTCAAAGGCCGGTTAAAGAGGTTCAGGGCCTTTCCCACAGGGAGCGGATGGAAGAGACCGTTTTTTTGGGCTTGCGGCTTATCCAGGGCATAAACCTTACCGGTTTTCGCCAAAGATTTGGCGTAGACCTGACGGATGTTTTTGGCAAACAAGTCAGGGAGTTGGCAAAGAAGGGTTTAGTAGAGTTGGCAGATGGGCATCTTAGATTAACAGGAAAAGGTTTACCGGTGGCCAATCAGGTATTTGCGGAATTTGTATAGCGCTACAGGGTAATTCTTTGGAGTCTGGCCACCGGCTGTTGGCCATTGACAAAGTTTTTTCCATTTGCTACATTTTAAATTAGATTAGCACTCATCAACTTAGAGTGCTAACACCCTTTTAAGGTGCAGCAGGGGGTGAGCCGACGTGAAAATGGATGAACGTAAACAAAAAATTCTGTTGGCCATCATAAAAGATTACATTTCTACCGCTGAGCCTGTTGGTTCCCGGACCATTTCCCGGAAATACAAACTGGGAGTCAGTCCGGCAACCATTCGTAATGAAATGGCGGATTTGGAAGAGATGGGGTATATCGAGCAGCCCCATACCTCCGCCGGTCGCATTCCTTCCCATCTCGGTTACCGTTATTACGTGGATTGCCTGATGGAGTTGGAGCAGCTCACCGAGCAGGAAGAGGGGGCCATTCGGCGCGGATATGAAAACAAAGTCCGGGAAGTGGGAGAGGTTTTGAACCGCACCGGTAGAATGCTGTCGCAGCTTACCAATTACACCGCCCTGGTGCAGACCCCCTATTTGGGCCAAAGCTCCTATAAACACATTCAACTGGTCCTCATGGGTCCGGCCCAGGCCATTCTCATTGTGGTAATGGATACCGGCGCCGTGCACCATCAAATGATGCCTGTGCCGGAGAACATTACGCAGCAGGACCTGTACCAGATTTCCGGGGTGCTGAATGCCAAACTCCAGGGCAGGACCATGGACAGCATCCGGCTGACCCTGATTAAAGAGATTTACTTCGAACTGGCCAAACACCGGAATATTTTGGATTTAGCCCTGGAATTAATCCAGGACCGGATCACCTCGGTCAGTGAGGATAAAATCTACCTTGAAGGGGTATTTAATATTCTGAACCAGCCGGAATTTCACAATATAGAGAAGGTGAAAGTGCTGCTGTCTCTTTTGGAACAAGAAGACACGCTGCGGGATATACTGGAGACGCCGAGGGATTCCCAGGGCATTACTATTAAAATAGGCAGCGAAAATCCTCGGAAGGAAATGCAAAACTGCAGTATGATCACTGCCACCTACCAGGTGGGGGATAAAATTTTGGGAACCATCGGTGTTCTGGGGCCCACCCGGATGGATTACGCTAGGGTGGTTACCGTAATCGACTGCATGTCCCGTAATCTTTCCCGTACCCTAGAGCGTTTACTAAAGGGTCAGGTTTAATTTTAAGGAGGAACCGTTTCGTGAGTCTCAAACAACAGGCCAGTCAGGGCGCTGAAGTCAATGAAAAATTGGCTGCCTTGATGACCAATTCAAATGCGGTCCGGGCCATTGCCTCAGCCGTTGAAGGCACCCTGGGGCCCAAAGGCCTGGACACTATGCTGGTGGATAAATTTGGTGAGGTGGTCATTACCAACGACGGGGTGACCATTCTTACCATGATGGAAGCCAACCACCCGGCCGCCAGGATGGTCATTAATATTGCCAAATCCCAGCAGGAAGAGATCGGGGATGGCACCACCACCGCCACTGTCATGGCCGGCGCTTTGGTCAGCGCCGGGGTAGAGCAGGTGGTCAAGGGGGTTCCGGTGGCCCGGGTTATTGAAGGAATCCGTGCCGGGGTACGGCGGGCGTTGGAAGTGATGAAGGAGCAGGCCATCCCGCTGGAGGATTTACAGCACCCCTGGCTTAAGCAGGTGGCCCTGGTGGCAGGCCGGGAACACCAGGATATCGCCGACCTGGTGGTGGAAGCGGCACGGCTAATCGGTAAGGAAAAACTTCTGGACCCCAATTTCAAATTGTCCGACACCGTTACATCGAAAGAAGGGGCCGCCAACCAGGTGTTCATGGGGGTTATCATCAACAAGGAAACCATGAACAAACAAATGCCCCGTCAATTGGAAAATGTCAAGATACTGGTCATTGATGACGCACTGGAGCCGGAAGAAATTGAAGACGAGGCTCTCGGTACAGAAGCCGGTTTTGCCCGCTATTTGGAACTACAGCGGGAGTTCAGGGCCAATATTCAAAAAATCATCGACCTGGGAGTGGGCCTGGTGCTGGTGGACCGCGGCGTGGACGATACAGCCGAAGAAATGCTGACTGATGCCGGGGTCATGGTGGTACAACGGGTCTTAAACAAAGAATTGCGCCGGGCGGCGGAACACATCGGGGCCCGTGTCATTAAGCGCACCGGCTTAAAAAAGGAGCTGGCTGAACTGGAGAAATCCCTGGGCCATGCCGGCAAAGTGCTGGAGGACGAAAGGCTGGAGCAGGTCTGGATTTTAGATGGTCGGGGCAAACCCATGGCCACCGTACTGGTAGGCGCCGCCACCGAGGAAGTGGTGGGGGAACGGGAGCGCATCGCCAGGGACGCGGCCAGTTCGGTGCAGGCAGCCGTCAAAGGCGGTGTGGTTCCCGGCGGAGGGGCACTGGAACTGGCCGTATCCCGGGAAGTGGAGAAAGTCCGGGAGAACATCCGGGGTATGGCCGCCTATGGCGTCAGCTGTGTGGCAGAAACCTTGCGGCGTCCCATGGCTCAAATTGTTGCCAACGCTGGCTTCAACCCACTGGAAAAAATTGGTGATGTACTGGCGGCCCAGGCGGAACAAAATAAAATTTCCCTGGCGGTGGACTGCGACACCGGTGAAATTATTGATATGTTTGATGTCGGTGTCCTGGACCCGGCGCTGGTAAAGATTCATGCCCTCAAGGCAGCCGGCGAAATTGCCGAAGCAATTTTGCGCATTGATACTATTATTAAGATGAAAGATCATAAACAACCTCCCGGAGAAGGACTTGACCAGGGAGTTTAGGTGAGGTGATACAGTGACCGAAGAAAAAATGAACCAGGGCCAAGAAGGGGCTGAGGAAGAGAACCTGCAAGAGCAGAACTGCCCCCATACCCCTGCAGAGGAAGCAGTGGATCAAGGGGTCGGGGATACTCCCGTAGGGTCCGACGGCTTGCCCGATGACCCGGAGGAATTAAAAAAGCTGTTAAGGGAAAAGACCACCGAGGCTGAAAATAACTTTAACCGGGCGCTGAGACTGCAGGCAGACTATGAAAACCTGCGCCGCCGCACCCGGCAGGAAAGGGAAGACCTCTTAAAATTTGGCGCCGAGCATTTGATTAAGAACCTGTTGCCTGTGCTGGATAACTTTGAGAGGGCTCTGGCCTCTGCCGGTGACGGCGGTGAAAAATTTATCAGCGGTGTAGAAATGATTCACCGCCAACTGAACGATATACTAAGCGCCGAAGGCCTGGCGCCCATCCCGGCGAAAGGAGAGCCCTTTGACCCCAATCTTCACGAAGCGGTGATGCAGGTGGAAGACACCGGCGAACCGGAGAACACCGTCGTGGAAGAACTGAGACGCGGCTATTACCTGAAAGGAAAAGTGATCAGACCTTCCATGGTGAAGGTGGCTAAATCATAGCAGAGGCCAATGGCCAAAAAATTTTCTCAGGAGGCTAACAATATGGGAAAAGTAATCGGTATTGACTTGGGAACTACCAACTCCTGTGTGGCAGTGATGGAAGGCGGCGAAGCCGTTGTTATTCCCAACGCCGAGGGAGGCAGAACAACTCCTTCCGCCGTGGGCTTTTCCAAGACCGGCGAGCGCCTGGTGGGTCAGGTGGCAAAGCGTCAGGCCGTCAGCAACCCTGACCGGACGGTGCTGTCCATCAAGCGTTACATGGGTACCAACCATAAAGTGACCATTGATGGCAAGGAGTATACCCCGCAGGAAATTTCTGCCATGATTCTTTCCAAACTGAAGGCGGATGCCGAAGCTTACCTGGGCGAGCCTGTCACCCAGGCCGTCATCACCGTTCCTGCCTATTTCAGTGATGCCCAGCGTCAGGCCACCAAGGATGCCGGTAAGATTGCCGGTTTGGAGGTGCTGCGCATCATCAACGAGCCCACAGCGGCAGCCCTGGCCTATGGCCTGGACAAAGAAGAGGACCAGACCATTCTTGTTTTTGACCTGGGCGGCGGTACCTTTGACGTGTCCATTCTGGAACTGGGTGACGGTGTCTTTGAAGTGAAGGCCACCAGCGGTAACAACCGCCTGGGCGGCGATGACTTTGACCAGCGCATCATCGATTACCTGGTGGCTGAATTCAAAAAGGATACCGGCATTGACCTGACCAAGGATAAAATGGCCATGCAGCGCCTGAAAGAGGCGGCCGAAAAGGCGAAAATAGAACTGTCCGGGGTGGTTACCACCAATATTAACCTGCCCTTTATTTCCGTCGGTCCCGACGGCCCGCTGCACCTGGACATGAACTTAACCCGGGCCAAATTCGAAGAACTGACCGCCGACCTGGTGGAAAAAACCATGGGCCCCACCCGCCAGGCCCTAGCCGATTCCGGGCTGGATGTAAAGGATATCGACAAAGTTCTGCTGGTGGGCGGTTCCACCCGTATTCCGGCTGTTCAGGAGGCCATTCGGAAGTTCCTGGGCAAAGAACCCCATAAGGGTATTAATCCCGATGAATGCGTAGCCATCGGGGCTGCCATTCAAGCCGGTGTGCTGGCCGGTGAAGTGAAGGATGTACTGCTGCTGGACGTAACACCGCTGTCCTTGGGCATTGAGACCCTAGGTGGTGTGTTTACCAAACTCATTGAACGCAACACCACCATTCCTACTTCCAAAAGCCAGATTTTCTCCACTGCCGCTGACAACCAGACCTCGGTGGAGATTCACGTACTGCAGGGTGAACGGCCGATGGCTGCCGACAACAAGACACTGGGCAGATTCCAGCTCACCGGTATTCCGCCGGCGCCCCGCGGCGTGCCGCAGATTGAAGTAAAGTTTGACATTGACGTCAACGGCATTGTTTCGGTATCCGCCAAAGACTTGGGTACTGGTAAAGCCCAGAGCATTTCCATTACCGGCACCGGCGCATTGTCCGAAGAGGAAATCAACAGAATGGTCCAGGAAGCCGAGAAGTACGCTGAAGAAGACAAGAAACGGAAAGAAGCCGTGGAAGTGAAAAACCAGGCTGATTCCATGATTTACCAGGCCGAGAAAGCCATCAAGGATCTGGGTGATAAAGCCGACAAAGCCAAAGTAGAAGCCGTTCAAAAGGCCATTGAAGAGCTGCGGCAGGCTATGAACGGCAATGACATTGACCGGATTAAGAACAAATTAGAAGAACTTACCAAGCCCCTATACGAACTGACCTCCGCCATGTACCAGCAGCAGGCCCAGCAGGATGCTCAGGGCGGCTGCGCCGGTGGCGGTTGTGGCGGCAATGCGCAAAAGGACAATGTTGTTGATGCAGATTACGAAGTAAAAGACGACAACAAGTAGGCGGTTGTAATATAATATAGTAGTGTTTCCGGATTACAGGGGAATGGTCATTCCCCTGTAATTTATGAATGTAAGGTGGTGAAGCATGGCTAAGCGAGATTACTATGAGGTGTTAGGTGTACCCAGGGGCGCCACACAGGAGGAAATTAAAAAGGCGTACCGCAAGTTGGCCCGCCAGTATCACCCGGATGCCTACCAGGGGAACAAAGAGGAAGCGGAGGCCAAATTTAAAGAAATTGCCGAAGCCTACGCTGTATTAAGCGATCCTGACAAGCGGGCGGCCTATGACCAGTTCGGCCACGCTGCCACCGATGGCCAAGGCTTTGGCGCCGGTGGTTTTGGTGGTTTTGGCGCCGACTTTGGCGGGTTGGGCGATATTTTTGATATGTTCTTCGGGGGCATGGGACGGCAGCGTACCGGCCCGCAGAAGGGGAATGATTTACGGGTTAACCTGGAAATTTCTTTTAAGGAAGCAGCCTTTGGCGTGGAACGGGATATCCAGGTACCCCGCACCGAAACCTGTGACACCTGTGGCGGCAGCGGCTCGGCGCCGGGCAGCAGACCCAAGACCTGTAACGTGTGTCAGGGTACCGGGCAGGTCCAATACGCCTCCCATACCCCCTTTGGCCGTATTGTCCAGAGCCGCACCTGTGAAGCGTGCCGCGGCACCGGAAAAATCATTGAAAGGCCCTGCCCCACCTGCCGGGGCGCCGGCCAGATCAGAAAAACCAGGACCCTCCATGTTAAGATTCCCGCCGGGGTGGATGACGGCTCCCGCCTGCGCCTGAGCGGTGAAGGGGAAGCCGGTCTCAGGGGCGGCCCGCCAGGAGACCTTTACGTTTACATTTTGGTCCGCCCGCACAAGTTTTTCAGAAGAGAAGACAACGATGTTATTTGCGACATCGAAATTTCCTTTGCCCAGGCCGCCTTGGGGGATGTCATCGAAGTGCCCACCCTGGACGGTACCGCCGATCTTAAACTGCCCGAGGGAACCCAAACCGGTACAATTTTTCGCATTAAGGGCAAGGGAATTCCCTACCTCAACGGCAGCGGCCGAGGCGACCAGCATGTCCGCGTGAAAGTGGTAACACCCACCAAGCTCAGTGAAAAACAAAAGGAACTGCTGCGTGAATTTGCCAGACTCAGCGGCGAAAAGCCACCTAAAGGGGCGGAAAAAAATATCTTTGAAAAAATGAAAGATGCGTTCATGGGATAGAATATAGTCATAGCTATAGCCAAAAGCTAAGGCCAGCTAATTAAGCGCCCCTAGACTTTAGTTATCTGTTATTTTGGAGGAAGAAAATGAACTGGCTCGAAATCGCCGTCCATGTGCCTCATGAGGGGATCGACATGGTAAGTAACATTTTTGATGAACTAGGCGCCGGCGGGGTTGTCATTGAAGACCCCGCCTTAATTTCTAAATACATAGAAGCCAATATTTGGGATCATTACGAATTCCCGCCGGAGGTCTTGAACCGTCCCATGCCCATCGTCAAGGCTTATTTACCCGAAGGCCCGACGTTGGAGGACAAGCTGGCGCTGCTGCAGGAAAGGCTGGCCGGGCTGCCCTTACCCTCTGTGCCAAAGGTTGAAACGGCGAGGGTGGCGGAGGAGGACTGGGCCACCGCCTGGATGGCCTATTACAAACCGGTGGAGATTGGCCGTAAATTGGCGGTGAAACCCAGCTGGGAAGCATATACCCCGCCGGCGGGGCGCATTGTACTGGAACTGGACCCCGGCATGGCCTTTGGCTGCGGCAATCATCCTACCACCACCATGTGTATGGAGTTTTTGGAAGGGATCATCAGAGGCGGCGAGATGGTTGCGGATGTGGGGACAGGTACAGGGATTCTCGCCATAACCGCCGCGAAACTGGGCGCTGCCCGGGTTTTAGCCGTAGACCTGGACGAAGTGGCGGTCAAAGTGGCCCGGGAAAATGTGCAACTCAATCATGTTCAGGACAAGGTGGAAGTTCTCCACGGCAACCTGCTGGATCAAGTGAACCGGCCGGTGGATATTGTCATTGCCAACATTGTGGCCAATGTGATCATCATCCTGGCGCCGGATGTGTTGAGGATTCTCAAGCCCGGTGGCTTCTTTATTACCTCTGGGATCATTGGTTTCCGGGCGGCGGAAGTCAAGGAGAAGCTGCAGCAGAGCGGATTCAAGGTTTTAGAGCGTAAGGAAGACGGGGAATGGGTGTCTTACCTTAGTGTTTGGGAGGGATAAGCTTGCCCCGGTTTTTTGTTCAACCTGAGCAAATTATAGGAAACACAGCCCTTATCACCGGACCGGATGTTAAACATATCAGCCGTGTTTTACGCATGGCAGCCGGAGATGCCCTGACCCTTCTGGATGGCACAGGGTCTGTTTATTCGGCGGAGATATGTGAAATAAATAAAGAAGAAATCCTCTGCCGTCTACTGGGACAGGAAAAGACAGATTCCGAACCAAGCCTCAAGGTAACGCTGGTTCAGGGACTGCCCAAAGGCGATAAAATGGAGACCATTATTCAAAAATGTACGGAGCTGGGAGTGCACCGGATTATTCCCCTGGCAGCCGCTCGGTCAGTGGTTAAGCTGGAGGGCAAAAAGGTGGCCGAGCGTCAGGAACGGTGGCAGAGGGTGGCCATGGAGGCCGCCAAACAGTGCCGCCGCACCGGTGTTCCGGAAGTACAAAGACTTCGTAACTGGGATGAGGTACTGGCCGGCATGCCGTCCGGCGTATTGGCATTGATGCCCTGGGAGGACGAAAAACAGCAGTCCCTTAAGGAAGTCCTGCAAAGCGTGGCAGCGCCCTCGGAAGTTTACCTGTTTATCGGGCCGGAAGGCGGTTTTGCACCGGAAGAGGCAGCGCGGGTAAGGGAGAAAGGATTCCACAGGATTACATTGGGATCCCGTATTCTACGCACCGAAACGGCAGGGCCGGCGGCTTTGACTATGGTACTGTATCATTACGGGGAGCTGGGCTAAGGAGGCAGATCAATGTCTAAAACCGCCGCTATCTATACCCTTGGCTGCAAAGTCAACCAGTATGAGTCTTCCGCCATCGCTGATTTATTCCGCCGGGCCGGCTACCAAATCGTGGACTTTGATCAGCCGGCAGATGTTTATATCATTAATACTTGCACGGTGACCCACCTGGGGGACCGTAAATCAAGGCAAATGATACGCCGGGCAGCCAAACAAAACCCGGCGGCAGTGATCGCGGTTACGGGCTGCTATGCGCAGACCTCCCCTGGAGAAGTGATGGAGATTCCCGGTGTTGACCTGGTGGTAGGGACCGGCGATAAGAGCAGGATTGTTCAATTGGTGGAGACCCATTCCAGAGAGAAAGGCCCTGTGAACGCCGTTGCTGACGTAATGAAAAGCGACTGCTTTGAAGAACTGCCGGTGCCCACCGAACAGGGCAAAAGCCGGGCCTTTCTTAAAATTCAGGAAGGGTGCAACAGTTTTTGCGCCTACTGCATCATTCCCTACGCCCGCGGCCCGGTGAGAAGCCGCCTGCCAGAAAACGTCTTCCGTTCCGCCGCTGAATTGATCGAGCAGGGATACAAGGAAATTGTACTGACCGGTATTCATATCGGGGCCTACGGTCAGGATTTCCATGGCCAGAACATTGACCTGGGCTGGCTGGTGGAGCGCCTGGCCAAAATGCCGGGGCTCACCAGGCTGCGGCTGGGTTCGGTGGAACCCCATGACATCAACGATGCCCTCATTGAGGCCGTGGCCAATAACCCCAACATTTGCCGTCACCTGCATATCCCGTTGCAGAGCGGGGATGACGAGATCCTGGCCAGGATGAAGCGCCGCTACAATGCCCGCCGGTTTCTGGATTTAATCAACCGGATTTACAAGACCATTGAAGGGGTCGCCATTACCAGCGATGTTATTGTGGGGTTTCCCGGGGAAACGGAAGTTCACTTCCAAAATACCCTGAACACGGTAGCCAAAGCGGGATTTGCGTCCGTTCACGTCTTTAAATACTCACCCCGCAAAGGAACCCCGGCGGCGTCAATGACCAACCAGGTCTCTCCGGAAGAAAAAGAAGATCGCAGCAAAAGGTTAATTGAACTGGGGAACCGGTTGGCCCATGAATTTGCCAGGCGGCAGGTGGGCAAGGACCTGGAGGTGCTGGTGGAACAGCCCTTCGAGAAAGATCAAAGTTTGTTTGAGGGCCACACCGATACCTATCTCAAGGTTGTATTCCCCGGTGAGGAGCATTTACGGGGAAAACTTGTCACCGTACATATTGAAGATGTACAGGGTTCCTTGTTAAAAGGCAGAATTATTTAACACCGTAGCAGGATAATATTGATGGTGTGTTGAATACACTTTTAGGAAAGACTATCTAGAAATAGTTTTATTTTGCCCTGGGGGGAGGTGTAATTGGTGCAAAACTGCCTCTTTTGTAAAATCATTGCCGGTGAAATACCTTCACAGGTGGTATATGAAGATGACAGGGTATTTGCTTTCAAAGACATTGCCCCTGTGGCGCCGGTACATGTATTGCTTATCCCCAAGAAACACATTTCCTCCCTTGAGGACTTGAGCCCCGAGGATGCAGAAATAATGGGCCACATCGTAGTCACGGCAGCCAAATTGGCGAAGGAATTAGGATTGCAAAAGGGATACCGGGTGGTTTCCAATTGTAAGGAAGAGGGAGGCCAAACGGTGTATCATGTTCATTTCCACCTGATCGGGGGAAGAAAGATGCAGTGGCCTCCGGGTTAATATTTTGTTGACCGTTTGAGGAGTTCAAGTTATAATTAAGTGGTATTGTGTTTTTGTAATTTTTACCTCGATATATATTGGTACTTATTTCAGGTTTTTATGGTTTGGCGGAGGGAGGGAAATTGAGTGGCGGAAGTTAGAGTAGGCAAAAACGAGACACTGGACAGTGCCCTCCGGCGCTTTAAGCGGTCCTGTCAAAAGGCTGGCGTTTTGGCTGAGGCACGCAAACACGAACATTATGAGAAACCCAGTGTAAGAAGAAAGAAGAAGTCCGAAGCAGCTCGAAAACGTAAAAGCTTTCGATAATAACGCAAGATCCGACCAAAGAATGCTTGGCAAGTAACATGCCAAGCATTCTTTAAATCCGCGGCAAAACATGATGGGGGTGAAGCAGATGCTCTTTTTAGCAGAAATGTCCGGCTGGTTGGCCAACAAAATAAATTTCTGGCGTAAAATCACCCTGGCAAACCGGCAACACCGGGAGGAGGGCTACGTGGCCCCCCGGCAGGACCTGGAGAAACTCCTGGGCTTGCAGGGAGTAGCCGCCACCCCCTTACGCCCCGCCGGCGCCGCACTCATTGACGGGCATCTGAACCCGGCCATGCTGAAAAACGGCATTGTTCTCTCTGAAATTCTCGGGCCTCCGGCGGCCCGGCGCAGAAGAAACAGGGTCTGCCATTAATTAGTAATTTTCCCCTCCCGGGATGCATACACATATCCCTAGGAGGGGATTTTTTTATGTCCTTACGAGATCTGCAAAAAAAGTTTAAAAAACAGTTCTCAGATTTTTTTGAGATTCCCAATGACGTTATGCTGGACTTGCCCAAAATTGTGCTGGTGGGCAATTTGCAAGTTTTTATTGAAAACCACAGGGGCATTGTGGAATATACCACTGAAAAGATCCGGGTGAAGGTGGGAGAAGGGGAAGTTGGCATTACGGGTGACAGGCTGGTCCTGCGCAATATCAAGACCGATGAGATTTGTGTGGAAGGGCAGATAAAATCCCTGTGTTTTCTTGCGCCGGGGGAGGTGTGGTAAATGGTTCTCCTGAGATTATTTTCCTTTTTATTGGGACATGTATCCCTGGTGGTGCGAGGGGAGTTTCTTGAGAAATTTGTTAACATGGCTGCCAGCAGGGGAATTTATTTATGGGATATTACCCGGTTAAGCAACGACCGGGTCAGGGTACGGGTCCGTATCTCCGATGTGCGTCCCCTGAGGCATATCGCCAGGGCTACCAAAAGCTGTTTTAAGATTGTTGAGCGCAGAGGTATGCCTTTTATGATCAACCGTATGAAGAAACGTAAACTGCTGGCCATCGGGGGAGTGTTTTTCTTAGTAACCCTTTATTTTTTATCCTCCTTTGTCTGGTTTATTAATGTCACCGGCAATGACAAGCTTTCGGATGCAGAAATTAAGAAAATTGCCGCCGAGGCAGGATTGAGGCCCGGCGTGGCCAAGTGGGACCTGGACGCCAAGCAGGTAGAAAGGAACCTGCGGGAAAAAATTCCCTCAGTGGCCTGGGCCGGCGTTTATGTCAAGGGAACCCGGGTCACCATCGAAATCGCGGAGAGAAAATTAATGCAGGAAGACCCGCACAAAGGAGAAGCCGCCCATATTGTTGCCGGCAAGGCCGGTCTGATTAAAGAAGTTCTGGTGTTAAACGGACAAGCGATGGTAAAAGAGGGGGACACGGTTCTTCCGGGCAGTATCCTTATCAGTGGGGAAATCAAAGAAGAAATGATACCGGAGGAAACAAACCAACCTCTGCCCCGGGGCCAGGAACCGCCGGAACCCCAAACAGTCAGTCGCTTTGTGCAGGCAAAGGGTATCGTCAGGGCCAGGGTATGGTATGAAGGTTACGGGGAATGCAGGATTTCCGAAACCCTCGAAAAACTGTCCGGCCAGCAAAAAACTTCCGTTCGTATTAAATTTGGAACCAAGGAAATAATCATATCAGGACCTGGAGAATCCCCGTACCGGTATTACGAAGAGAAGCAGACCGTTAAAAGTCTGCCGCGATGGAGGAATATTGTAATTCCCGTCGAACTTAGAACTGTGCATTATCTTGAAAAAATCAAGGAACGGGTTCATTACGGCCGGGAAGGCGCCAAAAGAATTGCTGAACAAAAGGCTATGGAAGAAGTGAATGCCAAGCTGCCCGAGGGGGCAAAGGTTATAGAGCGTCGTCTTGAACAGGTGAATATCGGAAGAGAAGAAGAGCTTGTTAGAATGAAAGCTTTTGTTGAAACTGTAGAGGATATAGGTATCATGAAACCCTTCAAGGCAACTGAGGAGGATAACGATTGACCGAACGCACGGAACGAAAAATAGTTATTGACGATAATGAAGCTGCAGCAGAAATTTTTGGCAAACAGGATGAAAATATTAACTTAATCGAACAAGGCCTGGGCATCCGGATCGTGGCCAGAGGAGAAGAACTTACGCTTTTGGGCGCCCCCGAGCAGGTTCAGCAGGGGGAAGAGGTATTTTCCCAGTTGTTTGAATACTACAAGTCCGGCAATCGTATTGGCCGTCATGAAATTAATTACGTATTAAGATCCGTAAAATCAGGCGTTAAAGAAGCTTTAACCCATTTGGCAAAGGACGTTGTGTTGGTAACGGCCCGGGGGAAGCAGGTGAAGCCCAAAACCTTGGGGCAGAAAGATTATATTCAAAATATCAAGAAGAATGATATTGTCTTTGCCATCGGCCCTGCCGGCAGCGGAAAAACCTACCTGGCGGTGGCCATGGCAGTCAATGCTTTAAGAAAAAAGGAAGTCAACCGCCTTATTCTTACCCGTCCCGCCGTGGAAGCGGGGGAAAAGCTCGGGTTTTTGCCCGGTGATTTGCAGGAAAAGGTTGATCCCTATTTGAGACCTCTCTATGACAGCCTGTATGATATTTTAGGCTTGGACCATACACAAAAATACCTGGAAAGAAATATGATTGAAATTGCACCCCTGGCCTACATGAGAGGCAGAACATTGGAAGATGCCTTTATTATCTTGGATGAAGCGCAGAATACGACACCGGAGCAAATGAAAATGTTTTTAACCCGTTTGGGGTTTGGCTCCAAAGCAGTGATTACAGGAGACATTACGCAAATAGACCTGCCCAAGGGTCAGGTTTCCGGGCTGGTGGATGCCAAAAGAGTGCTGGAAGGAGTCAAGGGCATTGCCTTCCAATGGATGACCGGAGCGGATATTGTGCGCCACCCCCTTGTGATGGAGATTATCCGGGCTTACGAGCAGCAGGCTGAACAGTAGGACAGGCCTCTTTGTAGGTCGGGGAGTGATGATTTATGTTTTCATGGCGAGAAATCGGCGGCGGCCTTGTCAGAGGCCTTAAATATCTTTTCAAAAACGAAAATTTTAGGCGTTATCTGGCGGCAGGTTTATTTTTCTTGCTGATTACCATACTGGTATCCTTTGAATTTGTCCCCCAAAAAGTGAACCTGCAGGTGGGGCAGATATCTCCTTCTACCATTTACGCGCCCAAAAGTGTGGTTTATATTGACCAGGAAAAAACCTCTGAAGAACGCCGCAAAGCCATGGAGAAGGTGCCTAGGGTGCCGGAAATCAACCAGGAGGTTTCTGCGGCGGTACGCAAGGATATTAACCAGGTCCTGCAGGACGTCAAATCGGTTCAGGCAGAGCCTGAAACCGACACGGCAACAAAGGTTACCCGGCTGAAATCACTGATTCCCTTTGATTTGCCGGAACAAACTCTGGAAAAGCTGGCAGTGGGCAGCCAGACCAACACCGACCAACTGGCGGAGGGGATTGACGCCGTTCTCACCGAGGTCCTGGACCAGGGCGAGGGTATTACCCCGGATAAATTGTCAGAGGCAAAGGACAGAGGCGCCGCCAAATTGGCGGCCAGACAGTTTTCAGAACCCTATCGCCGGTTAGGTCAGGGATTGATCAGGCAATTTCTGCGTGCCAATGCCTTTTTTGATGAGGAGAAATACCGCCTGCTGCAGCAGGAAGCCGCCGAGAGTGTTCCTCCTGTGCGGGTAAGTATTCAGTATCGAGAAAGAATTATTTCCCAGGGCGATGTGGTTACGGAAGAACACATCACGAAATTGCAAGCTCTGGGTTTATCCAGGCCCCAGCATACCTTTACCACCCTCTTGGGTACCGGATTGCTGGTGGCTCTGTTGATGTCGGTGGTATTGCTGTATACCTATATCCACCACAAGGACATCTACCGCAACGGCAGTTACCTTAACTTAATTGGCATTATCAGCCTGATCACGCTGGTTGTGTCCCGGGCGGTCATGGCCATCAATATCAGCCACTGGCCGGAATTCGGGGCGCTCTTTGGTTATTTGGCCCCCCTGGCAGCGGCCGGCATGTTAATTACCATTTTATTGGATTCGCGGCTGGCGCTCTTGCTGGTGATGAATCTTTCTTTACTGCTGGGGGTGATGGCAGGCAACCAGTTTCACTACAGTTTGGTTGGTTTCGTGGGAGGTGTCAGCGGCGTCTACAGCGTTTCCAAGTTAAGTCAGCGGGGTGACCTGGTGCGGGCCGGTATCTACGTGGGAGCCACCAATGTGGTGATTATTGCTGTGGTGGGGCTTATTACGGGGTTTCCCTGGTACCTGCTGGTGACCTCCTCCCTGGCCCTAGGGATCGCCAACGGGTTGCTGTCTTCCATCCTGACCAATGGCGCCCTTCCTTATTTGGAAACCAGTTTTGGCATTACTTCAACCGTAAGACTGCTGGAACTGTCCAACCCCAACAACCCGCTGCTGAAAAAACTTTTAACTGAGGCCCCCGGAACTTACCACCATAGTATTTTAGTGGGCAACCTAGCCGAAGCGGCAGCTGAGAGCGTGGGGGCGGAGCCCCTGGTGGTTCGGGTAGGGGCCTACTATCACGACATCGGTAAAATAAAGCGACCCTATTTCTTTATAGAAAACCAATTGGGGGGAGACAACCCGCATGATAAAATAGCCCCCACCTTAAGCACCTTAATACTGACGTCTCACATCAAAGACGGAGTGGAACTGGCCAGGGAACACAAATTACCCCAGCCCATCATAGACATTATCGAGCAGCATCACGGCAAAAGCCTGTGTAGCTTTTTCTATCACAAGGCCCTGGAAGGGGACCGCACGGAATCCGTAAACGAAGAAGATTTTCGCTACGAAGGTCCCAAGCCCAAGACCAAAGAAGCGGCCATCGTGATGCTGGCCGACAATATCGAGGCCGCTGTCCGCTCTTTGCAAAACCCCACCCCCGGCAGGGTGGAAGGGCTGGTGCGGAAAATTATTAAAGATAGGTTAATGGACGGCCAGTTAGATGAGTGCAATCTGACCCTTAAAGACCTGGATGCAATCGCCAACAGTTTCCTGCGGGTACTCTCAGGTATTTTCCATAACCGAATTGAGTATCCTGATATGAAGCAGGAGATGGAAAGGAGAAAGACTCCCCATGCCGGTTCTCGTAAGTAATTTGCAGGAAGAAATAGCAGTGGATGACAACCTGGTTAAACTGGTGGAAACCGTGATTTTGGAAACTTTGCAATCCGAGGGATATTCACCGGAGGCGGAAGTAGGGTTGATCTTTGTGGACGACAACTACATACGAAGTTTAAACGCCGAATACCGGGGGATTGATAAAGCCACGGACGTTTTGTCCTTTGCTTTAAATGAAGGAGAGGACATGCCCGAAGCAGAGGAAGCGGAGGACTTGTTGGGGGATATTGTTATTTCACTGCCTACAGCCCAGCGCCAGGCGGAGGAATACGGACACACCTTTGAACGGGAAGTGGCGTACCTGACCGCCCACGGCTCTTTGCATCTTCTGGGATACGACCACCAAACCGAAGAGGACAGGCAGGTTATGCGGGAAAAGGAAGAGGCAATCTTGAGCAGGTTGAATATTAGGCGCTAATGGGTATTTCTTTGGGGTCAGGCCGTCAGCCATCGGCCATCAGCCTTTTAGGTTTTTCAGACCCATCATCTTGAACTGTTATGAAAGGGTTACCTTGGATGAAAGGTTTTATCAGAAGTTTTGGCTATGCGCTGGCCGGGATCCTTTACGCATTCCGGACCCAAAGGAATATGAAGGTTCACTTTGCTGCCGCCATATCGGTGGTGACGGTGGGCCTTTTTTTGCGCTTATCCCCTTCTGAATGGGTGGATGTTATCTTTGCCATCATTTTTGTTTTAGCTGCCGAATGCATCAATACGGCTGTTGAAGCCGCGGTGGACGTATCCTCCCCGCATAAGCACCCTCTGGCCAAAGCGGCCAAAGACTGCGCCGCCGGCGCAGTACTCCTGGCAGCCATCAACTCCCTGCTGGTGGCATATTTTATTCTATGGCCGAAAATTTTAAAGGTATTTCTCTAGGGTCAAGCTATCAGCCCTCAGCCTTTAGCTATCAGCTTTTTTAAGCTGGTTCCTAAAGCTGAAGGCTGACAGCTGATGGCTTGACCCAAAAGGAATGCAGCATTAGCACAAGGAGGTTTTAAATGACTGTATCAGCGGAGAAACTTATAGAGATGGCCAAAGAGGCCAGAGAAAAGGCCTATGTGCCCTATTCCAAGTTTAAAGTGGGGGCTGCCCTGTTGACGGAAGAGGGAAAAATATTTACCGGCTGCAATGTGGAAAATGCTTCCTACGGCCTTACCTGCTGCGCCGAACGGACGGCGGTTTTTAAGGCTGTTTCGGAAGGATACAAAAATTTTGCTGCCATTGCAGTGGTAGCGGACGTGCCCACCCTCTGCAGTCCCTGCGGGGCCTGCCGCCAGGTACTATCGGAATTCGGCGGGAAAATCAAAGTACATATGGCGAACCTAGAGGGTCAATATGTGACCACGACGGTAGAGGAACTGTTACCTGGATATTTCACTGCCCGGGATATGGAGAAAGAATGAGGAATGTTTTGGGGTCAAGCCATCAGCCTTCAGCCATCAGCTTTGGGAGACGAAAAAGCTAAGGGCTGATGGCTGACGGCTGAAGTCTAGACCCCAAAGAAATACCCTTAAGCTAACAGCGAACAGCTGTGGGATTACCTTTTGCAGGGAGGTACGTAACAGCTACCTTATTTCCGACAAACATTGATAAAACATAACAAACATAATACAATAAACTTATGGAACTATTAACTATAAGCAAAGCGGCAAAGAAATTAGGTGTACATCCGAACAGCCTGCGCAACTGGGAGAAGCAAGGTTTGATTAAGCCTGTCCGTTTACCTGGCGGTCAGC
>NZ_FQUY01000026.1 GCF_900129195.1 Desulforamulus putei DSM 12395 | reverse complement strand
CTGGGAGGTCTTTCTAATTTCCCTGCATACGCTCCAGCCATCCATTTTAGGCATCATGACATCGAGAATAACCAATGAATATTTCTGTTGTTTAAAAAGATTTAAAGCTTCAATTCCGTCTGAGGCTTCATCAATATCATATCCCTCCAGACTGGTATATTCCCTGATCATTTCCCTGATCCGTTCCTCATCATCCACTAAAAGAATTCTTACCTTTTCTATGCCGGCCACCTTCTTAGATCCGGTAAGTAAAAAAGAAAAACCCAGTAACCACAAGACCTGATCTCCGGCGTACTCACCAAAAAGCTTGTTCCAGGTTAGAGAGACTAATTAGAAAAATTAGTGTCTCTAGGTAACAGTGAAAGCGCCGGAAAACGAAAGTCAGGAAGAACTCATAAAGGGAATCAGAAACTAAGAAGCACACTCATAGAAGCAGCCAGGGCTGCCGCCCGAACTAAGAATACCTATTTGTCCAGTTTAATAATCACCGTCTTGCTGCAAAAAGAGAGCAAACTGTGCTGCCGTAGCAATAGTTGTGTAGTTTTTGCCAGCCGCTAATGTCCCTATTGGGAACCACTTACTAAAGCAATCACGGCCGATGTCAAATGATTTGTGGAAGAAAGGCAAAACTATCGTTTATTTAAAAACTTTTTCTCAAGCAAGAATTTTTTAGTTTGTTCGGAAAATTTAAAACAAATTTGCCCAATAGGCAGGAATATTGTGAAAAGACGTAGTATTATAAATATACAAAATTAAAAATAGATTTCGTAATACGCAACAGGAGATGAGGCTTAATGAAATCTGAAAGAGATAATGTTGTTCAATCTCTGGATAGGGCTTTAGATATTCTTGAAGAATTGTCAAGACATGAGTCTGGCTTAGGTGTTACCGAGATAGGCTCCATTGTCGGCTTGCATAAAAGTACGGTTCACCGTCTGCTTCATACTTTAATGCTTCGAGGCTATGTAGAAAAAAAGAACGATACCGAAAAGTATCGATTAGGTTTAAAGCTTATCAGCCTGGGTCAGGCAAGGCTTGATAGTATGGAAATTCGGTCCGAAGCCCGCCCATTTCTGCAGGAGTTAATGGAGCAAACACAAGAAGCTGTGCATTTGTGTCTGTGGGAGAATGGAAAAGTTGTGTATATTGACAAGGTTGAAAGCCGCAACTCTGTGCTCATGTATTCTCGTATAGGCCGTGTTGCACCCATACATTGTACAGGTGTTGGCAAAGTGATTGCTGCATTTCAGCCTGAAGCAGAAGTTATAAAAATTATTAAAGAGAGTGGTTTGGTTTACAAGACTGATAAAACCATCACCCAACTGGATAAACTGCTTAAGCACTTTGAAGAAATAAGGAGGCAGGGGTATGCCATCGACGATGAGGAACACGACCCGGGACTCCGGTGTGTTGCCGCTCCTGTTCGGGATTACAAAGGTAATGTAATTGCTTCAATAAGTGTGGCTGGTCCTACTATACGGGTAACTAAAGATCGAATTGAGAAAGAATTAGCTACAATGTTGATTGAAACTGCCAATAAAATATCAAGGCAGCTGGGCTACAGACAATAAAATTCTATTTAAAAAATTGTGATTTTTTTGAAGGAAAAGAGAAAAATTAATAGAATTAATAAATAATTCAAAACAGTGTTTCATATTGCAAAACTATTTTATTTTTCCTGCACAAAAGAAACAGGGTTTCGTTATATGAAACATTTTAATAATAGCTACAAATAGAAACGTTGTTTTGTATAATGAAACATCTTATTAAACCCTAATTTAGCGTACTAAGGCTAGGAGGATACGGTCATGAGTACACAACTTTTTGATTTAAACGGTAAGGTTGCCATTTTTGTGGGTGGCGGCGGTGGTCTTGGCAGAACGATTAGTTTAGGTTTAGCGAGAGCCGGGGCCAATGTTATCCCTGTGAGCCGAAATAAAGAGCGCAATAGAGAAGTCGTTGAGGAAATCGTTGCATTAGGACGCAAATCCCTGTTAACCTCTGTAGATGTTACTGATGAACAAGATGTAAAACGCCTTGTGGATGAGGTTATGGCGAAATTTGGTCACATCGACATCCTAATCAACGCAGCCGGTAAAAACTATAAAAAACCAGCATTGGAGTTGACAGGGGAGGAATGGGACGACGTATTGGCTGTCAACCTTAAGGGTACATTCCTAGCCTGTAAAGCGGTGGGAGAGAAAATGATTGCTCAGAAGAGTGGCAAAATTATAAATATTGCCTCACTTGGCTCTCACCTGGGCATCACCCGCTCCGCAGCTTACTGTGCCAGCAAAGGGGCTGTACTTCAACTAACCAAGGTATTAGCAGCAGAGTGGGCTCCTTACGGTATTAATGTGAACTGTATTTCTCCGGGATATTTTAAGACCCCGTTAACAGAAAAAATGCTTTCTGTGAAAGAGACCTACGATAAAATTGTAAATCGGACACCGATGCAGCGACTGGGGTTACCTGAGGATTTAGTTGGAGCAACTATCTTTCTTTGCTCTGACGCCTCCAATTTCGTAACCGGCAGTACCATAGCTGTTGATGGTGGTTTCCTTTCATTAGCCATTTAATTTTAATTATGAAAGAAAAGGGGGGGAGGAATTGACAAGTAGAATGAAAGCTGTTGTTTACCTGGGAAAAGAACAAATAGCTGTTAAGGAGGTAGAAAAGCCTAAGTTAAAGCCCGGCGAGGTTTTAATTAAAGTTCATTCTGCCGGAATTTGTGGTTCTGACTTGGGGATTTATGCCGGTAAGCATCCACGAGCTAAGGCACCCCTGATTATGGGGCATGAGTTCACCGGTGAAGTGGTAGAAACTTTGGCAACAGAGTCGGACATTAAGGTAGGGGATAAAGTAACAGTCAACCCTTTAATATCCTGCGGTAACTTGAACCTACCCCGAATCAATAGACACTAAAAACGCACAATATCTAACTGTCTCACAAAATTGCTTAATTATATAATATTTAGTATGTTATGTTAAGGTGAAGGTGGCTTTTTAATTCGCCGGAGTACCACCTTGATATATGATCATGGTCGTTTATCGGAGCGATAGCGGAGACCCTTGACATGGAGAATGCCCGTGTTAGCCTTTCATGGCAAGGGGCACTAAGCGAAGCTGGGTTGCCCTTGGCCCTTGGAAACACGGGTGCGAGGCTCCATGTCAAGGGCGACCAAGGGTTAGTTTTATGCACCAACATTTAGCGATCACGCTGCCTTTATAACTTCCATCGGTGTTTTGTAACAGTTGCTAGAATGTATGCGCCGTCGGTTGTAAAAGACTTCGATATATTCAAATATGGCTGCCTTGGCTTCGGCCCGCGTCTTAAACCGCTTACCGTACAACCACTCTTGTTTGAGCTTGCCCCAGAATGATTCCATAGGAGCGTTGTCATAGCAGTTCCCTTTGCGGCTCATGCTACATATAAATTTATTTTCATTTAGTATGGCCTGATATTCTCTGCTGGCATATTGGACACCGCGATCGGAATGTACCAATAGCCCTTCTTTCGCACCAGTTCTGCCTATGGCCTGGTTTAGGGCTTCTATGACAAGTGACTTTCTCATGTGCTCGGCCATGGCAAAGCCAACGATTGGCCTGCCGCACAAATCCATAACACCGGCGAGGTACAGCCACCCTTCATCGGTTGCAACATAGGTGATATCACTTACCCACTTTTGATTTGGCTTATTTGCTGTAAATTCGCGGTTAAGCAGATTTTCAGCAACCTGGAGGTTATGATTTGAGTTAGTCGTTGCCTTATATTTTTTTACGGTCTTTGATTTGATGCCGTTTTTTCTCATCAGCCTGTATACACGATTTTTGCTAGGTGCGCCGTCGTTCTTTAGTTCGTTGGTTATGCGAGGATATCCGTATATAGCGTGGTTCTTCTTGTAGATAGCCTTTATCTTTTCGAGCAGCAACTCATTTTCTATTTCTCGATTGCTTTTGGGTCGCCTTAAATATGCGTAAAAACCGCTCCTTGATACCTGGAGCACCTCAGCCATCTTCGCAACCCGAAATTCGGAGCGGTGTGTCTCCATGAAACGAAAGCGTTCTATTTCTGGTTTTTGGCGAAGTAGGCTGCCGCCTTTTTTAAGATGGCGTTTTCCTCTTTCAGATCCATAATTTCTTTACGAAGCCTACGCAACTCATCGTCAGCCTTGTGCAGGTGACCGCTTCCGGGAAAGGCATTTTCGCCGTGTTTACCGAACTTCCTTATCCACCCATATAGCGTGGTGGGACTTAAATCTAGTTCCCTGGCTACCTCAGCGGCAGACTTTTCCCCCGCCTTCACACGATTGACTGCCATAATTTTGTATTCTTTATCAAATGTTCTCATTTAGGACACCTCCGTTATTTTATTGTATCACACGTTCTATGTGTCCATAAAATCGCGGTAAGGTCAACTGTCAACCTTGTCAGACCGGTAACGCTCATGTTTGCAAAAAGCTTGGCTTAATAGGGATTGATATTGACGGGGGTTTCGCTGAGTATGTGAAGGTAGATGCAGCTAAAGTGCTCAAACTTCCACAGGATTTGCCTTTGGATGTAGCTTGTTTGGTGGAACCACTGGCAGTTTGTGTTCATGCGGTAAGGAAATCGATTCTAAAAGCAGGAGATACTGTTGCAGTCCTGGGAGGCGGGCCCATTGGTTTACTTACCGCCATTACAGCCCGGTACGCAGGTGCATCTCGGGTTTTCGTTACAGAAGTAAGCGAAAGCCGCCGTGACCTCGCCCGAAGCCTTGGTTTTACTGTAATCGACGCTAGTCAAGATCCCGAAGCGGAAATCTTGAGCCTTACCAGAGGTAATGGTGCAGATGTGGTTTATGAAGCCGCCGGTGTTCCTGCTACTGCGACCCTTGCTACACGGCTGGTTAAAATTACGGGACAGATTGTAATTGTGGGAGTCTTTAAAGAACCTGCCAAGGTTGATTTGCAGGCCGTTAATTTCAGGGAACTTTCACTCATCGGTGTGAGGGTGTATACTCCCCGGGATTATGAAGTTGCAATTGACATGTTAATAAAAAATCAAGAAATTGGCCGTGTTATTTCACATAAACTACCCCTGGAACAGGCACAGGAAGGAATTGAACTTATGCGGGGGACCGGCCATTCTATGAAAATCCTGTTACAACCCTAAAAGAAATTTAAGGAGGAAGGTAAATGTTTAAGAAATTAGTGACCATCGTTTTGGTAATGCTGATGAGTTTCCTACTGGCCGGATGCGGCGGTAGTGGTGGGGAAGAGAAAAAATCCGCCGGCGGTGACGGTGCTTATACCATCAAAATTGGTTCTCCTGTTGTAGAAACTCACCCGGCCCACAATGGATTTCTTAAGTTTATCGAACTGGTTGAAAAGAATAGTAACGGCAAAATTAAGGCTGAACTTCATGCTAATGGCGTTTTAGGTGGCGACCGTGAATTAACCGAAGCAGTGCAAATGGGTACTGTAACCATGACCCTTTCTTCCACCTCTCCGGTAGCAAACTTCGAGAAGTCCTTCTACCTGTTTGACCTACCCTTCTTGTTCCCGGATCGGGAAACTGCTTATAAAGTTCTGGATGGTCCTATTGGCCAAAAACTTCTTGATAACCTGGCAAGCCAAGGGATCAAGGGTTTGGGTTACTGGGAAAACGGATTCCGTCATATTACCAATACCTGAATCCGTGATTTACCCAGCAGGCAGTCCCTCGGATTGATGTTAGTGATAAAATTTGTATTTTGCCGATGCTATTTACAATAATCTGCTAATCCTCTACAGGAGTACCCTAAAATTGACAACAGCAATCTAAGCACACGTTTTGTGCTTTGGTTTTATATTTTTTTTTGTGGATAACTTTATCTTGCTAAACACACAGAATAGGCTTGCTTAAATGTTTCAAACCAAGGACTATGCCTGCCAAACTGTAGTTTCTTCTTCCTAGCGTGCGATATTAACCGGGATGCCAATGTAATTAGGTTCTGTATTACTGTCCTTATCCTGCGGCGCTCTGCCTGCTTACGTAAAGGCACATGCTTCATCTGGGTTGTTGATTGACCAATGATCCTTAATAGGTTATAGGCCATTACCCCAAAATGTAGCACTAGGTTGTTGGTGTCAAATTTGCCAGAGGGCAGTCTTTCTAAATCCAGATCTGTCTTGAGTTCACTATGAAACTGCTCGCTAGTGCCATGTTCATGGTACAGTCTTTCGATTATATGGGGTAAATCAGGCAGTGATGTCCAATATGTTTCGGCTTCCACTTGAGGGATAAGAAAGATCTGACCATCTTTGCCAGAGGTTCTTTCCGTAATTTTGTAAACTACTCTGATTTCCCTGTTGAGTTCTTTTTTGTATTTCATCATGGAACCGTAGTAGACTTTTTTGCCTTCTCTTTCCTGACAGTATATATCTTTATTGTTTTTTGTATTGTTTTTTGCCAAGAGCAGCCACCCTTCGGGGGTTTCTTTACGAAGGTTCCTCTTGATTATGAAATCTGCCCGGGTATTTTCATTTAAGCAAATCTGGATATTATCTGCACTGTCATTACCTGAATCCATCCTTAAAAGCAAAGGCATTTGGGTGATTTTTCGAGCATATTGAATGCTTTTAGTAATAAATTCCGAGGTTCCCTTTTGGCAGTGTTCACTACCCTGGCGCAGTTCGGTATTTACACAGTAACCTTCCTTTGCTAAATATGCAAAGATGGGAGCATAACCATCAGTACCTTTGTAGGTTCGGGAGACCCCTTCCTTTTTGGTATTCGAGTTATCAAAGGGGGACACATCAATATCCAGCGGAAGATATGGCCTTTCTTTCTGGCCAAGGTACACCGGTGTTAGCGGGGCATTGGTTTTCTTGAGTAATTCTGCAGATTCTTCCAGCAAGATATTATTCCATTGTCCATCCTTAGCCATCATATCCAATCGCTGACGGAGGGTAGGACTGGAAGGGGTCTCTTTTATGTTTAGTGCGATGGAGAAAAAGTTATCTTCCCGGAAGGGTTCAATGTGGTCAAAATCACTCTTACCCTGGCACAACAACCCAATGTAGGCAATACCAACACTTCCATTAGAGATATGGGGTTTCTTTTGCTCAGTTGCCATTGTTTTATTCAGCCGTGTTTTTATTTTGGTGTTCGAAAGTAGTGCCCCTATAAGAGCCAGCCCAGAATGAGTGGTTAAATCTTCGTTACCTTGTTCAATTTCAAAAATGGTAAGTTTATCGTCATTCTTAATTTGGGCTTTGTTTTTCTTGTTTTTCATGTAGCACCCCTGAGGTGAAGATTAGAAATATGGATTAGATGTATATTTCTACATATTTCTTCGTCTACCTACAAATTATAGGGTGATACAGAAAGTTTATTTTGCGGATTCAGGCAATAGTAAGAGATCCATTAACAAACTGGAAGATATTAAAGGCCTCAAATTAAGAACAATGGAAAACCAGCTGCACATGGCTGCCTGGAAACAGTTGGGTGCTAACCCCACTCCGATGGCCTTTGGTGAAGTATTTACCGCTTTACAGCAGGGTACTGTAGACGGTCAGGAAAACCCGCTGGCACTGATTGACTCCAACAAGTTTTATGAAGCTAACAAGTATCTAACCCTGTCCGGTCATATCTATACTCCCTTTGTAATCATGATGAACAAGAAGTTTTTTGATGAATTGCCTCAGGATCTGCAAAAAGTTGTTTTAGATGCAGTTAAAGAAGCCGGCCAGTACCAACGTGACCTGATGAAACAACAGGAAGAAAAGAGCCTAAAGGTTATCAAAGATGCTGGCTGTGTAGTGAATGAACTGCCTGCCGAAGAAAAAGCCAAAATGGTTGAGGCTCTCAAACCCGTTTATGACAAAGGCGCTGAAATGATGGGTGGCCGTCAGTTAATAGATGAATTAATGGCAGAAGTTGAGAAAGTTAAGAAGTAAGATCCTCATACTGCACGGGGGTGTCCCCCGTGCAGTCATTAAAAAGTAAGGGGTGAGAGTATGGGCCTGTTACGAAAGATCGATAAACACTTGGAGGAGTACCTGTTAAGTTTTCTATTGTCCACCACCGTTATCTTGATTGCCGTACAGGTTTTTATGCGTTATGTAATGCATGCCTCCCCTTCGTGGACGGAGGAGTTGGCCCGCTATCTTTTTATCTGGATGGTCTATATCGGAATTAGTTACGGGGTAAAAATGCAGCGCCATATTAAAGTGGATGCAATAATGTTAATTCTCCCGTTTAAAGCCCAAAAATATCTTCTCATTTTTTCTAATATATTGTTTATTGTTTTCTGTGTGTTCATTATTCAACAGGGTACCGCTGTAGCTATGAACCTTCTTAGTTTTGGTCAAACGTCACCTGCCTTGTCGATTCCGATGGGCTATATTTACATGGCTTCTCCTATTGGGTTTTCTCTTGCTATTATCCGGTTGGTACAAAATATTGTAGTAATCGTTAGTGAATTGAAGGGGCTAAATCAGGAGAACAACATAGTGGGATCAACAATTAGAACTTCTGATTCCCGTTAATTCTAGTCAAAGAATAGAATTTAGGAAGGGTTGATTAAATTGGTAGCCCAGGTGTTATTTGGAAGTTTTGCCGCCTTTCTGGTTTTCAATGTTCCTATCGGGATTGCCCTGGGCCTGGCATGTATCCTGGCGTTTTTAGTCTCAGGCGCTCCTCTGACCATGTTAGCCCAAGGGATGATCACTTCAGTTGATTCTTTCCCATTAATGGCAGTGCCGTTCTTTATTTTAGCTGGGGACCTAATGGGAAAAGGTGGCATATCAAAGCGCTTGCTGGCGGTTGCGGATGTGCTGGTGGGACGGTTTCCCGGCGGTTTAGCAATGGTGACAGTGGCCACTTGTATGTTCTTTGGTGCTATTTCTGGATCTGGTCCGGCTACCGTGGCGGCCATTGGCATGATGATTATTCCGGAAATGGTTAAGGCAGGTTATGATAAGAAGTTTGCTGCTGCAGTAGTGGCTGCATCCGGTACCATCGGTGTTATGATCCCGCCTAGCATTCCCATGGTTATTTACGGCGTATCCACCAATGCATCCATCGGGGACCTGTTTATTTCCGGTATTTTACCTGGCATCCTGGTAGGTTTGTTTTTAATGGCATGGTGTTATATTTACGCTAAAAAGACTGGGTTAAAAGGATCAGAGCAGGGGTTTACCTTATCTCGACTATTAAGAGCATGTAACGATGCCAAGTGGGCATTGCTGGTTCCAGTTATTATTCTAGGTGGAATTTACGGTGGTGTATTTACACCTACGGAAGCAGCCGTTATCGCAGTGGTTTACGGCTTCATTGCCGGGGTCTTTATCTACCGTGAGTTAAAAATAACCGAAGTTCCCTCTTTAGTGGCATCTTCTGCACTAACAACAGCCACCGTCTTAATCATTGTAGGGACAGCAACCACTTTTGGCCGGTTACTTGCTCTGGAGCAAATTCCTACTATGCTGGCTAATGCTATTACAAACTTCTCGCAGAACCCCATTATTGTTTTGCTGTTGATTAACTTGCTTTTACTTATTGTAGGAACCTTTATGGATACCCTAGCGGCGATCATCATTTTAGCTCCCATTTTGCTGCCAGTTGCCCTAAAGTTCGGCGTGGATCCCATTCATTTCGGTGCCATTATGGTGGTGAACCTGGCCATTGGGTTTATTACACCGCCCCTTGGTGTGAACCTGTTTGTGGCTAATGGGATTTCTGGGGTATCGTTAGAGAAGTTGTCCCGGGCGATTATGCCTTTCTTTGCAGTGCTGGTATTGGCCCTTATGCTTATAACGTATATACCTGAAATATCTATGGGTCTGATAAACATGATGAAGTA
The DNA here is from genome assembly GCF_900129195.1 of Desulforamulus putei DSM 12395. Lineage (GTDB taxonomy): Bacteria > Bacillota > Desulfotomaculia > Desulfotomaculales > Desulfotomaculaceae > Desulfotomaculum > Desulfotomaculum putei. The sequence goes on along the minus strand of NZ_FQUY01000026.1, from coordinate 23,537 downwards.
GATAGGCTTGCAATTGCGGCCTGTTCTCTTCTTGCACAACATCTAAAACGGTGTTTTGCAATTCGAAACAACAACCAGGAAAGGAATGCATTCAGATGCCGGAAGTAGTTACCCTCGGCGAGACTATGGTTTTATTAAATGCCCTCAACACCGGGCCCCTAAAATATGTAACTCATTTTGTTCGACAAATTGGGGGAGCCGAATCCAACTTCGCCATTGGCGTAAGCAGGCTGGGCCATTCCGTAGGCTGGATTAGCCGAGTGGGGAAGGATGAGTTTGGTAAATATATTATCTCCTTTATTCGGGGTGAAGGTGTAGACACCAGCCAGGTTAAGGAAGATTCCGATGCTCCTACCGGTGTGTTTTTTAAGGAGCGGCAGGAGGGAGGGGAAAGTAAAGTCTACTATTACCGGAAGGGTTCTGCAGCCAGCCGCATGGTGCCTGCGGATTTGAACCCGGACTATATTGCCGGTGCTAAATTTTTGCATATAACCGGAATCACGCCGGCCCTGAGCGAGTCTTGTTATGAGACGATTTTAGAAGCCATCCGTTTAGCGAAGTCCCGAGGCGTAACAATCAGTTTAGACCCCAACATTCGCCTTAAACTTTGGTCCGCGGAAAGGGCTAAGGAAGTGATTATGGGACTTGTTTCTCAGGCTGATATTGTACTGCCAGGATTGGAAGAGGGCCGGCTGCTGGTAGGGGCGGAAGAACCGGAGGAAATCGCTGCCAGGATGTTAAAAACCGGGGCCAAAATCGTAGTGATTAAATGCGGTGACAAAGGGGCGTATTTAGCCACAGAGACTTATGCAGAATTTGTGCCCGGTTATCCGGTTGCCAGAGTAGTTGACCCCATTGGGGCAGGGGATGGTTTTGCAGCCGGTTTTATCAGCGGGTTGCTGAAAGGTTGGAGTGTAACTGAGGCTGTGAAACTAGCCAATGCCGTAGGAGCTCGAGCCACTCAGGTTATTGGGGATGTTGAAGGTTTACCCACTATGGAAGAGGTTGAAATATTCCTAGGACAGAGGAGGGAGATTGAGAGGTAATGAAGCAGGATTTAATTTTACCTAAATCCAGGCTGGCAGAAAGCTTGCTGGAATGTGGTGTTGTAGCAGTTGTACGGGGGGCTGAAGCTGCCAAAGTAGTAAACATTGCCCGGGCCTTACATAAAGGTGGAGTCACCTCGATCGAGGTAACAATGGATACCCCGGGGGCCATTGATATGATCAAGCAAGTCGTGTCAGAAATCGGTCACCAAGCTGTAGTTGGTGCAGGTACCGTTTTGGATGCGGAAACCGCTCGGGCAGCTATTCTGGCAGGAGCTGAGTTTATCTTTTGCCCCAGCCTTCATGAGGATGTTATTCGTACCGCTAAACGCTACGGTAAGGTGGTAATTCCGGGGGTCATGACTCCAACGGAAATCATTAATGCCTACGAGATGGGGGCAGACCTGCTGAAAGTGTTCCCGGCCGGAGTTTTAGGACCCAGATATTTTAGAGAAGTAAGAGGACCCTTCAAGCATGTACCTCTTATGCCTTCCGGCGGGGTAACCCTGGAAAATGCCGCCGAATTTATCAAAGCCGGCTGTGTGGCCTTGGGGGTTGGCGGAGCCTTATTAGATAAGGAAGCAATTAAACAAGAACGTTATGAAGCACTAACTGAAAGAGCCAGCCAATTTGTACAAATTGTAAGCCAAACTCGTAAGGGGCTTTAAACATTAACAATGAGGTGATTGATTTATGACCAAACCGAAAGTATATGTAACAGATTATGAATTTCCCAACCTGAAATTTGAAGAAGAAGTATTACTTCCTATCGGAGCTGAACTCATCGGTGTTCAGTGCAAGACAGAAGAAGATATTATAGAAAAATGCAAGGATGCGGTAGGACTGATCAACCAGTATGCTCCTATTTCACGCAAGGTAATGGAATCTCTGCCAAATCTAAAAGTAGTTGCTCGCTATGGCGTTGGGGTTAATACCATTGATTTGCCTGCTGCTACTGACCTGGGGATTTGTGCCGCCAATGTCCCGGACTACTGCATGGATGAAGTTTCAGACCATGCGATGGCCCTGATTTTAGCCTGTGCCCGTAAGGTTGTTTTAATGAATAACGAAGTTAAGAAAGGCAACTGGGATTACAAAGTATCCATCCCCATTTACCGGATTCGGGGCAAAAACCTGGGTCTGATCAGTTTCGGCAGAATTGCCCAAACCCTAGCCGGAAAAGCCCGTGCCATTGGAATGAACCTTTTGGTATTTGATCCCTATGTTCCCGAAACGGTAGCAAAACAGTATGATGCAAAGCTTGTTAGTCTAGAAGAACTACTTAGAGAATCAGACTTCATTTCCGTCCATGCCCCGTTGACTGCCGAAACCGAACACCTCATCAGTGAGAAAGAACTGCAAATGATGAAGAAATCAGCCTTTATTGTAAACACAGGCCGCGGTCCGGTTATCGACGAAAAGGCTCTGATTAAAGCTCTTCAGGAAGGTTGGATTGCGGGTGCGGGGCTTGACGTTATAGAAGTGGAGCCTCCGACTGCCGATAATCCGCTGTTAAAAATGGATAATGTAGTGATTAACCCCCATGCTGCCTGGTATTCCATTGAAGCAGAAGCAGAACTGAGAACAAAAACCGCCCGTGGAGTAGCGGAAGTCCTGCAGGGCTACTTCCCCAAATACCTAGTAAACAGAGATGTGAAGGCGAAACTCCAATTAAAAGAACTCTAAAGGAGGTTTCTTCAAATGACTGGGGTTAAATTTAAAGGCATTATCCCGCCAATGGTGACCATTTTTAATGATGATGGCTCCTTTGACTGGGAAGGCAATAAAGCCGTTATTGATTACCTGATTGAAGGCGGAGTTCACGGGATCTTTGTGCTGGGCAGTTCCGGCGAGTTTGCCCACATGAGTACCGCCGAAAGAAAGGAATTTGCTGAATTTGCAGTTGATTATGTGAAGGGCCGGGTGCCTGTGCTGGTAGGCACCGGCCACAGTAACACCCGGGAAGTGGTTGAACTTTCCCGTCATGCCCAGGATATCGGCGCTGATGGCGTTATTATTGTAACCCCTTATTACTGGGGACTATCCGGGGAGAACCTATTTAACCACTATAAAACAGTGGCCTGTGCTATAGATTTACCGATTATCCTTTATCATTTTCCCAACCTCACCGGGCAACAACTTACAGCAAGTTTAGTGGCCCAAATGGTGAAAGAGTTCCCGAATATTGTAGGCATCAAGGACACCATTGACAGCATTGCTCATATACGGGATCTGGTGCTGACTGTCAAAGAGGTAAAACCTGATTTCAGTGTCCTGGCCGGCTTTGATCACCACTTGCTAAGCACCCTGGCTATGGGGGGGGATGGTGCGATCCCCGGCACTGCTAACTTTGCTCCTGAAATCAGTGTTGGTGTTTATGAAAAATTTGTTGCCGGCGAATATGCAGAGGCAATTAAATTAAATGAAACCTTGATGCGCCTCTCCTGTATCTATGGATTAGATTTACCGGCAATAGGTGTTGTCAAAGAAGGGTTCAAATTACGGGGATTATCCGTCAACACCTATGTTCGTCAACCGGCTGGTTTTGCCTCTGAATCGGCCATAGCCGGGCTAAAAAAGTTAATGGAGTGTTTACCAGGCTAAGTGATTAACAAGGCGAGGCATCTATGAAGGGAGGATTAACGTGTTAACGGTAAACGAGAAGCTTTGTACCGGCTGCCGGATTTGTGAGCAGGTTTGCTCAATGGAACACCACCGGGAATTTAATGCCGGGTTATCCCGTATAAAAATTGCCAGTAAATGGCCGGAAGAAGAAAAAGTAATCCTCTGCAGGCAATGTAAAGCCCAGTCCTGTATTAAGGCATGTCCTCAGGGGGCGCTCACCTTTAACGGGTTTGTGGTTCTGGATAATGACCGCTGCGACAGCTGTGGCAAATGCCTGGAAGCATGTCCCTTTGGTTTCAACTTAAAGGACAAAGAGAATAAACCGTTGTTTTGTGACACCTGCCAGGGGAACTATCAATGTGTCAACTGGTGTCCCAGCAAAGCGATCCGGAAGGGGGGAGAGTAATGCAGTGGTTCGGTTATGCAGGGAAGCTGCTATACGTTAATTTATCAAATGGAAATTATGAAGTTAAGGAATTAGCTCCGGAACAGGCTAAGAAATATCTTGGCGGTAAGGGGTTGGCAGCCAGTATTCTCTATGATCGTTTACAACCTGGCCAGGATCCCCTAGGTCCTGAGAACTTGCTGGTTTTTGCCACCGGTCCTCTGACCGCTACTTTGGCACCAACATCCAGTCGAATGATCGTGGCCACCAAGAGTCCTCTGACCGGCCTGTGGTTAGATTCTAACGCCGGCGGTTTTTTGGGCAGGGAGATAAAATTCGCCGGCTATGATGCTCTGATTGTTGAGGGCAAGTCTTTGGAACCTGTCTATATTCTAATTGAAGATGACCGTGTTGAACTTCGTCCCGCCAATAACCTCTGGGGTAAAGATACCTTTGAGACACACCAGACATTAAAAGAGTTACATGGCCCTGATTACCGGGTGGCTGCCATTGGTCAGGCCGGTGAAAGAATGGATAAATTAGCTGCGATTATTTCCGAAGCTCGGGCCTTTGGCCGGGGTGGTGCCGGTGCCGTTATGGGCTCCAAAAACCTAAAGGCAATTGTAGTTCGTGGAACCCGGGGCATCAACATTGCCGATTATCAAAAATTCGTTGACTACGTCAAAGAAGCTTTTAACGAGGTGGCCATTCATCCGGATACCGGCGGTGGCAGAAACCATTACGGTACCAGTGTCATTTACTCCTTTATTAACGAAGCCGGGGTTCACCCGGTGGAGAACTTCCGAAAAGGCAAGTTCACGGGAACAGATACCATTAATGAAGAAGTTTTACGAAGCAAGTATTACAAGAAGGATAAAGCTTGCTCTTCATGTCCCATTGCCTGCAGTAAACTAGCCAAGGTTGATGAAGGAAAATACCAGGGCAAATTTACAGAGGGTCCGGAATATGAGGATGTTTGGAGCTTCGGTGCCCAGTGCGGCAACACTGACCTCGGGGCAGTAATCTATGCTGAATATCTTTGTGATGCCTATGGCCTGGATGCTACCTCCGTGGGGAACGTCGTGGGCTTCGCGATGGAATGCTTTGAACAAGGCGCACTAACCGAGGAGGAAATCGGATATCCACTCCGGTTTGGTGATACTGAAGCCATGATAAAAACAGTAGAAGCCATTTGTCAGGGGCAGGGCATTGGTAAACTGTTGGCTCAGGGTGTTCGGTATGCTTCGGAACAAATCGGAAAAGGCTCTGAAAAATGGGCTATGCATGTTAAAGGGATGGAACTGCCGGCTTATGATCCAAGGGGTGCTTTTGGCATGGGCCTGGCCTATGCCACCAGTGACCGGGGGGGCTGTCACCTGAGATCCTGGCCCATTGCCCAGGAAGTTCTGGCTGCCAACAGAATGGACCCCTTCTCTGTGGAATTTAAGGCAGAGTTTATTAAGAGTGAGCAGGATCTCATTGCGGTAATCGACTCGCTGGGTCTTTGTCTCTTTGCCACCTTTGCCCTTTCTCTGAAGCAAATTGTGGGCATGTTGTCCGCACTGACAGGGATCCAGGAATTTAACTCCGGTGAAAAGTTAATGGTAATTGGCGAGAGAATTTATAACCTCACTCGTCTGTTTAACTTGAGAGAAGGGATGGCTCCCGCCAGTGACACACTGCCTGAACGTTTGCTGACTGAACAGTTAGCAGAAGGACCGGCAGCGGGTCAAGTAGTACCGTTGGACATTATGCTGAAGGAATATTACACCATTCGTCATTGGGATGAAGCAGGCAGACCCCTGCCAGCTAAACTGGAAGAACTGGGATTATAGTCTATGACAGTCAAAATACAGGTTAAGTTCTTTGCCCAGCTGGCCATTCAGACGGGTTGTCGATCCTGTACCCTTGAAGTGCCCAATAACTTCTATCAGGCGATAGAAGTTATTGGGGCAAGGTTCAACCTTCCGGCTAAAGAAAAGTTAGGCACATACTATTCTATTTTAATTAACGGTAAGGGCTATTCCTACGGATTAGCTGATAATTATGAATTAAAAGATGAAGATACTTTAGCCTTCGTTCCCATTTTGAGTGGGGGATAAAATGTGAGAGGTGAGCAAACAAATGTTTAAACCTGAAGGTATTTATGTTGCCATGCTGACTCCCTTTAAAGACGGAAAAGTGAATGAACCGGTACTACGTCAAATTGTAGAATTTCAGATTCAAAAAGGTGTGCACGGCTTATTCCCAGTCAGCAGCTGCGGTGAATTCATTCAAATGGATTTTGCTGAGAAAGTTCGTTGCATGGAAATTGTTGTAGACCAGGCGGCCGGTCGCGTTCCGGTAACCCCGGGAGTAACTGCCCCCAATCCAGATCAATCTATCGCCCTGGCAAGAGAAGCTAAACGGCTTGGCTGCTCAGGCGTTGTTATTTGCCCACCTTATTTCCTACCTGTCAGCCAGGAAACCATTGAAAGACATTTTGAACTGCTGGCAGACAACGTTGATATTCCGGTTATTCTTTACAATATACCTGCCTTTACCACCCCCATAACCTACGATGTCGTAAAAAGGCTCAGCCGCAAGCCAAACGTTGTAGCGATGAAGGATAGCAGCGGCAGTATCGTTGATGCTGTTCACTTCATGGACAAGGTCAGGGCCATTGGCCAGCAAGATAACTTTAACTTCTTAATTGGTCGTGAAGACGGCCTGTTCCCGGCCTTAATGATGGGCGCCAAAGGCTGCATGACCGCATGCGCCGGAATTATTCCGGAAATTCTGGTAGGTATTTGGGACAGCTTTCACAATAAAGAGTACGACAAGGCCCGTGAATTGCAGTTTTCCTTCCTTAATCTGTTAAGAGCTATGAACGCGCTACCCTTCCCGGTCGGCTTCAAGCTTGCTATGGAATTACGTGGATTCGAGATGGGCGAACCAATGCAGCCCCTTTCCCATGCTGAAAAATTTAGCTTTGTCAATGTCCGCAGCAGGATTGAAAAGGTCATGGGTGCCCTGCTGGGAGATTACAAAGTGGACGTAGAAAAATTAGTGAACAAAGCAACCGCATAATCAAGAAGGTGTATAAATGATGTAGAAAGGAGCGTACCTTTGGTACGCTCTTTCGATATCGGCTGCGGGTAAGAGGTGTTAATATGGTTCTCTTTGATGTTGTCATACCGGTATTTCTAATGATTTTCCTTGGTTATACCGGTCAAAAGATATTAAAATTGGATATTAAACCGATCTCAACTTTAGCCATCTATGTTCTGACCCCCCCTGATATTCCGAGTGTTTTACGATACACCTCTGGACAGAGGCATTTTATATGTGGCTCTTTATTCGATGCTACTCCCTGTGGTTATTGTGGGATTGGTTTATCTCCTGAGTAAATGCCACCTAGTACCCAAAGAAAGTCAGCCTAGTATCATGTTATCGACAGCCTTTATCAATACTGGTAACATGGGAGCACCTGTGATGCTGTTTGCCTTTGGGGAAGCCGGGTTTAATTATGCCATGATTATTAATTTGTTCCACTCCATTGCCATGAACACTTTGGGTATTTATATTGCCACCGGTGGTTCCAGGCAGGATCTCAAAAAGACCCTCATGACACTCCTTAAATTCCCGATCAACCATGCCATGATTTTGGCCTTAATTTGGAAGGTCCTTGAGCCTCCTATGTCTGATAATATCTACAAAACATTAAGACTGGTGGGAGACACCTCAGTTATGCTGGTGGTTGTTATACTCGGGATGCAGCTTGCAGAGTGCCGGATTACAAACCTTAACTTTCTAAAGCTGACAACGGCTATTTTACTACGATTGATTGTATCACCGGCCATTGCTTTCGCCATTGTGTTATTTTTACCGGTGAGTAAATTGTGGCAGCAGGTGATGATCCTTGAAGCTGCCATGCCGACGGCGGCCTTTATCGCTATGTATGCTGTACAGTACAATCAAGAGCCGGATTTTGTTACCAGCGTTACCTTCTTCACTACCTTACTTAGTGGTGTTACCTTGATGGTGATCATACCTTTGGTCTTAAGAATGTAAGTCTGCTACTTTTTGATTGGTCATATTTTAAAAAATTAACTCATGTAAGAACGCAAGGCCGAAAAAGATTTATTCATCAACCTAATATAAAATTAATTCAGTACCATGACTGCCCCAACAAAAATTAAATAGAAGATACTGTTAAAGGCCAGGGTCAGAGGCCGTATTTCACCCCGCAACCTGAGCAGGAGGAAGACCGTACCAGCCGCCGCAATGGCCAGGATGGCGCAAATAATGCCGAGCTGGGATAATTTCCAGGGAGTTAGCAGAATGCCCAGTGCTGGAATAACGGAGCTTTGAAACACCATGGCGCCGGTGATGTTGCCTAGGGCCAGCGTGTCTTTCCCCTGCCGTACCCAGATGACACTGTTAAACTTCTCCGGCAGCTCGGTGGCAATGGGGGCGATGATCAGCGATAAAATAAAAGCCGGTACTCCCCACATGGAGGCAAGCATTTCTATTTCTATTACAAATAAGTGGGCTCCCAGAACAATGCCAATGAGCGCAATGATCACCTGGAAGAATACAACGGGGATGCCGGGGTCCGGATGGCGCCTGGCCAAATACAGCGGAGCAAGCGCCTCACACCGGCCACCTTCGCACCCCAGGGTTTTATAAACGTAATAAAGATAAGCGATGATTAAAAATAAAGCCACAAAAGGTTTATAGCCGTCGGAAAAAATACCCGCCACCACGGCTACAGTATAGACCAGCAAAAAAAAATTTAAATCGCGGCTCATCACTTGCCTGTCAATAAACATACTTTCCCGGGGTTTCCCTTTTACCTTCCAGACCATGGCGGCAAACCCTGTGATGGCCAGGGCCAGGGTGGATAACATAAAAGGAGCACCCAGAATGGCTCCAATACCTACTTCATCAGCCATATCCCCTGTTCCAAATAGAATAGCGATCACCGGGATCATTGTTTCGGGCAAGGCAGTGCCCACTGCCGCCAAAAGACTGCCCACCGCCCCTTCGGAAAGGTTTAATTTCTTGCCCAACCATTCAATGCCATTGGTAAAAACCTCTGCGCTGAGCAGAATAATAGCCAGGCTGGCAACCAGGAGAAGATAGGTCACTTATGTTCGATCCTTTCTGAAATAACACTACCCTTTAAAATCCCCCTATTGTAATCATGTCATACAAAAATTAAACCGGTTGAAAAAATAGGATTTATTCATTAGATGAGCAGGGATTTATTCTATACAAAAAGAAATAAACCGTAATTCTGAGTGCGGGAGTTGATCAAGAATGGAGAATTTGTGGGCGCCCTGGCGGTCAATTTATATTGGCAAGCCGCAAACCGGTTGTATTTTCTGTGAAAAATTAAACTCCCATGAGGATAAAGAAAACCTGGTCATTTACCGGGGAGACAAAACATTTGTCATTATGAATTTATACCCCTATAATAACGGGCACCTGCTCATCGCCCCCAAAAGACATGTGGGTGACATCACCGATTTAACAGACGAGGAGCTTCTGGAACTGAATAAGATGACCCGGTTTATGGTCCAGGCCCTGCGCAAAGCCTTTGGCAATCCCCATGGCTTTAACATCGGCATTAACCTGGGTAAGGTGGCGGGGGCCGGTATTCCGGGACACCTTCATGTACATATTGTCCCCCGCTGGGAAGGGGATGCCAACTTTATGGCCGTGATTGGGGATACCCGGGTGATTTCGGAAGGCCTGCAAAGAACATATGAAAAAATCACCGGAGCAATTAATGAACTGACCGGGGAGGGCGTGTTTTAAATAACAGTATTTCTTGCATAGATTGTCAGCTTTAAGATCAACCTATGAGCAACATTAATTTACGCGGATATTTATCTATTTTGGCCCTTGCGTTGCAAGGGTTATTTTTTAAGCCGAAAATTGTTGCTTTTTAAAGCACCAAACTATAAAATTACTGTAGTTACAGGCAGAAGGGAAAAGAATTCCATGAAACAGATATGTCTGATGGGAGGAACCTTTGACCCAATACACTATGGTCATTTGGTAGTGGCGGAAGAAGTTCGGCAAAAGTTTGGCTTACAAAAGGTTCTCTTTATCCCCGCTGCCAGGCCGCCCCATAAAATGGGTAAGAAAATCTCTGAAGCCTATCACCGGGTAAATATGACCCGCCTGGCCACTGCCAGCAACAAGTATTTCGAAGTATCCACCCTTGAGATTGAAAGACAGGGAATTTCCTATACCATCGATACAGTACGTGAAATTAAACGAATCTACGGCATTGAAACTGTTTACTTCATTACCGGAGCGGACGCTGTTCTGGAAATCATTAACTGGAAAGAGGCCGAGAAATTATTGTTCATGTGCACTTTTATTGCCGCCACCAGGCCGGGATATAACCTGAACAATATTAAAGAGACTTTAAAATCCTTACCGGGAGACATTTTAAAAAGGATATTGCCGTTGGAGGTTCCGGCATTATCCATATCCTCCAGCGATATACGCCAAAGGGTTATGGAGGGCAGAAGTATCAAATACCTGCTGCCTGAATCCGTAGAGGAATATATTTTAAAGAACGGTCTGTACCGTAAGAACACTGCAGAAAAACTTTTCTTACCTGAAATGGAAATATCTTAGTCAGCTTGCCACTGCATTTAGTCCTTATCTTCTGCAAATAATACAATCACGAAATTAGAATAAGAGAACCATTGTTGAAAGAGGTGACGCAAGTGGCAACTTTATATGTAGGTAACCTACCCTGGGCTACCAAGGCGGAGGATTTGCAGGAAGCTTTTTCCCAATATGGTGAAGTGTTTAGCAGCCGGGTGATTACTGACCGTGAGACCGGTCGTTCCCGTGGCTTTGGTTTCGTTGAAGTAAATGACGCTGATGTTGAGAAAATGGTGGCAGCGCTGAACGGTACCGAACTCGGTGGCAGGATCATCACGGTAAACGAAGCAAAAGCCCGCGAGCCGAGGGCTTAAATTAGACTGAACCTCCATCCTGTGGGATCGGAGGTTTTTTCACGATAAAACTGTATTTGGAGGAAGCCAATGGTCAACGAGGAATATCTTAAAGCAAAGATAAGTATGGTCATGCCGGAAAACCGTTTTAAGCATTCGGTGGGCGTGGCGAATACCGCAGAAAAATTGGCCCGCAGGTTTGGTGCAGACCCCCGAAAGGCCCGCATCGCAGGGCTGTTGCATGACATCGCCAGAGATTTTGCTGACGATGAAATGTTAAGGCGGGCCAGGGAAGCGAAACTGCAGGTCAGTGAATACGGCTTTGCCATGCCACTTTTGTTGCATGGGCCGGTGGCTGCGGTTATGGCCAGGGATGAGTTTGGCATTACAGACCCGGAGATCCTGAATGCCATCGCGTTACATACGGTTGGTTCGGAAGATATGAGTCAACTGGATAAAGTTTTGTTTGTGGCGGATAAGATTGAACCGAATCGGCGCCACGGGATGGTAGAGGAAATACGAAGGCAGGCGGAAAAGGATTTGGATGCTGCCCTCTTGAGCTGTTTTGACGAAAGTATCCGGTATGCTTTAAAAATCGGTTGCCTGCTGCATCCCACCAGTGTGAAGGCCCGCAACGCCATTTTGGTTGCCCGGGGATCTTATCGCAGATAAAAAAGAAAAAACTTCTTATAAGCATAAGGGAAAATAGTGGAATAGGATATAATAAAAAAGAAAACATCAAGGAGGGGTCTGTTTGACACTTAGCGCCAGGGAGATTGTAGACATCGCCCACAAAGCTGCGGATGACAAGAAAGCCACAGATATAACGGTCCTGGATATCAGTCATATCTCTATTATTTGTGATTATTTCTTAATCTGCACCGGGCGCTCCAGCACCCAGGTGCAGGCCGTTGCGGAACACATAGAGGAAAAACTGGAGGAAGCAGGAGTAAAACCTTTGCGCATTGAAGGTTTCCGGGAAGGCAGCTGGATCTTGCTGGATTATGGCGATGTGGTGATACACGTATTTCAGGAAATGGAACGGAACTTTTACAACCTGGAACGTCTGTGGGGCGATGCCCAGGTGGTTGAAATGTCGGCTAATAAGTAATTTTAACAAACTTTCGTTGACATCGTTAGTTAGTGTAGTTATAATAACCACTATATAAATAAGTTAGTAACGTTGATGGGGAGCAGTAAGCGGTGTAACCCTGCAGAGAGCCGCCGGTTGGTGTAAGGCGGTGGGCTAAATTGCTGAATCTCGCCCCGGAGTTGTTTGGAGGAAATCCTATTACTTCAAACCGGGTGTGCCCGTTACAGCTTTTAAGGGGATAAGTTGCACACTTATCAACTGGGGTGGTACCGCGGGAGTAACCTCTCGTCCCTTTTGGGATGAGAGGTTTATATATTTTTATAGGCCTCTGTTCAGAGTCGTTTACAGGCAGGGTAAACCTTGGTGCCCTATAAAACAGAATTTTCCGCAAAATAATCAGGAGGGATATTATGCAAGAATTGGACAGAATAACGGTGGGAGCACTGTTGGATCGCGTAGCGGCGGAACACCCGGATCATGAAGCGCTGGTGTATACCGACAGGGATCTTCGTTACAGTTACCGGGAGTTTAACGAGCTTTGCCGGAAAGTTGCCAAAGGGTTGATGGCCCTTGGTATTCAAAAGGGCGAACATATCGCCATCTGGGCCACCAACGTGCCGGAATGGGTGACCCTGCAATTTGCCACCGGAAAGATGGGGGCTGTACTGGTGACCGTCAATACCAACTATAAAACCTTTGAGGTGGAATACCTGCTGAAGCAGTCCGACACCACCACGCTGGTGATGATTGGCGGTACAAAAACCTCAAACTATATCAAAATGGTGAACGAGTTATGTCCCGAACTTAATGAATGCCAACCCGGGCAGTTGCAGTCCGCAAGACTGCCGTTGATGAAAAATGTGATTTTTATCGGACCAGAAACCCCGCCCGGCATGTTAAACTGGACCGATCTTCTTGCACTGGCTGACCAGGTAACTGACGAAGAACTGGCTGCCCGCCAGGCGAGCCTGGACCCGGATGATGTCATCAACATGCAATATACTTCCGGTACCACCGGCTTTCCCAAGGGCGTTATGTTAACGCACTTTAACATCATTAACAACGCCCACAGCATCGCAAATTGCATGGCCTTCACCCACAGGGACCGTCTCTGCATCCCGGTGCCCTTTTTCCACTGTTTTGGCTGTGTGTTGGGTACCATGACCTGCGTGGTTTCCGGGGCTACCATGGTGCCGTTGGAAGTTTTCCATCCGGTGAAGGTGCTGGAAACCATTGAGAAGGAGCGTTGCACGGCGGTACACGGTGTTCCCACCATGTTCATCATGGAGCTGGAAGAAATGAATAAAAGAAATTATGATACCAGCAGCCTGCGTACCGGTATTATGGCCGGTTCCCCCTGCCCCATAGAAGTCATGAAATCGGTTGTGAACCGGATGGGAGCAAAAGAAATCACCATCACCTACGGCCAGACCGAAGCATCCCCAGCCATCACCATGACCAGAACCGAGGATCCCATTGAACTGCGGGTAACCACTGTGGGACGGGTGATTCCCAATGTGGAAGCTAAAATTGTGGATCCGGAGACCGGTGAAGATTGCCCGCCGGGTGTGCAGGGAGAGATTGTGGCCAGAGGCTATAACGTCATGAAAGGATACTATAAGATGCCGGAAGCAACTGCCCAGGCCATCGACAAAGAGGGCTGGCTGCACACCGGGGATTTGGGCGTCATGGACGAAAAGGGCTATTTTAAAATTACCGGCCGTTTGAAGGATATGATTATCCGTGGCGGGGAAAATATTTACCCGCGAGAAATTGAAGAGTTCCTTTACACCCACCCCGCCATCAAAGATGTACAGGTAATTGGCGTGCCCAGCCTCAAGTATGGCGAGGAGGTCCTGGCCTACATCCAACTGAGGGAAGGCGCCAGTTTAACGAAGGAAGAAGTGCAGGCCTACTGTAAAGATAAAATTGCCAAATATAAAATTCCTTCTTATGTGCTGTTTGTTGACAGCTATCCTACCACCGCCAGTGGTAAGGTTCAAAAGTATAAACTCAGAGAACAGGCCATTGCCACCCTGGGGTTGGAAAGTCTGACGAAAATCGAAACAGCTTAGAATTGTTGAAAAATGGCACCATTCGTGGTAAAATTTGCGAGGAATGTGAGTTTGGCTTTCCGCCAAAATAGTACGACTAGGGGGCAAGTATTTTGCAGGAGCAATACGATTTTAAACAAATAGAGAATAAATGGCAGCAGTATTGGGAGAAACAAGATCTTTATCAAGTGCCGGATCACTCCGACCGCCCGAAATACTATTGCTTGGAAATGTTTCCTTATCCCTCGGGGAAATTACACATGGGCCATGTTCGAAACTATTCCATAGGTGATGTAATCGCCAGGTTTAAAACCATGCAGGGCTACGATGTCCTGCACCCCATGGGTTGGGATGCCTTCGGTTTGCCCGCTGAAAACGCCGCCATCAAGCATGGCATTCCCCCTGCCACCTGGACCTGGGATAACATTGCTCATATGAGAAGCCAGCTCAAACAACTGGGCTTGAGTTACGACTGGCGGCGGGAAGTGGCCACCTGCCACCCCGAATATTACAGGTGGGGGCAGTGGTTGTTCCTCCAGCTTTACAAAAAAGGACTGTGTTACAAAAAGCATGCCCGGGTCAACTGGTGCCCCGACTGTGCCACCGTGCTTGCCAACGAGCAGGTTGTGGAGGGCACCTGTGAAAGATGCAGCGCCACGGTGGAACAAAAGGAACTGGACCAGTGGTTTTTCCGTATCACCGATTATTCCCAGCGATTGCTGGATGATCTGAAAAAATTGGCAGGCTGGCCTGATAAGGTTAAGATCATGCAGGAAAACTGGATCGGGCGCAGCGAAGGGGCCGAGCTGACCTTTAAGACAGAAACCACCGGAGATGAAATTACTGTTTTCACCACCCGACCCGATACCGTTTATGGTGTTACCTATATGGTTCTGGCTCCGGAACACCCTTTGGTGGCAAAACTTTCTGCCGGCACTCCCCAGGCAGCCGAAGTGTCGGAGTTTGTCAACCGGGTCAGTAATCTCACCGAATTAGCCCGTACCAGCTCTGAAAAGGAAGGGGTCTTTATCGGGGCCTACTGCATCAACCCCTTTAACGGGGAGCGGGTTCCCATCTTGACCGCCAACTACGTTCTGTATCATTATGGCACCGGCGCCGTCATGGGTGTGCCGGCTCACGATGAAAGGGACTTTGAGTTTGCCAAAAAATACAACCTGCCCATTAAGGTGGTTATTTATCCCTCCAAGGAACAGGCCTTAAAGGCGGAAGACATGACCGAAGCCTATACCGAAGATGGCATCATAGTCAATTCCGGACCCTTTGACGGAACTCCCAACCGGCAGGGGATCCGCAAGGTGATTCAATATGCCGAGGAAAAGGGTATTGGCAAAGGTGTCATTAATTACAGATTGAGGGATTGGTTGATTTCCCGTCAACGCTATTGGGGCGCCCCCATTCCCATTATTTACTGTGAGAAATGTGGAACAGTGCCTGTCCCGGAAGACCAACTGCCGGTGCTGTTGCCCACCGATGTGGCCTTCAAGCCCACCGGTGAATCACCCCTTAAGAGCAGGCCTGATTTTGTCAATACCACCTGTCCCCGGTGCGGCGGCCCTGCTCAGCGGGAAACCGACACGATGGATACCTTTGTGGATTCCTCCTGGTATTACCTTCGCTACACCAGCCCCGGGGATCCTGCGCAGGCCTGGAATAAAGAAAAAGCCGCCCGCTGGATGCCGGTGGACCAGTATATCGGTGGTGTCGAACACGCCATTCTTCACCTGCTTTATTCCCGGTTCTTTACCAAGGTCTTTTATGATCTGGGCCTGGTGGGTGTGGAGGAACCCTTTGAAAACCTGTTAACCCAGGGGATGGTTTTAAAAGACGGGGCCAAGATGTCCAAATCCAAGGGAAATGTGGTCAGCCCGGAAGAAATCATTGACCGCTACGGCGCGGATACCGCCAGATTGTTTATCCTGTTTGCCGCTCCCCCGGAGCGGGATCTGGAATGGAGCGACCGGGGTGTTGAAGGTTGCCACCGCTTCCTCAACCGGGTATGGCGTCTGGTTTACTCCGTTAAAGACCAGGTTGCCGCCGCCCCAACCATTGCCCCGGGCGTTTCCTTTGTGGGCGTTCACAAGGAAATGCGCCGGTTAACCCATTATGCCATTAAAAAAGTGACCGAGGATGTCAGCGGCCGCTTTAATTTCAACACCGCCATCAGCGCCATCATGGAGCTGGTGAACGGGATTTACACCTACCGCGACAAGGTTGCGGAAGTGGAACGTGACCCCTCTGTATTAGCCGAAGCCGTTAATACCGCCATTATCCTGCTGGCGCCCTTTGCGCCTCACATCGCCGAGGAATTGTGGCAGGCCACCGGCCACCGGGACAGTGTACACCGGCAGCCCTGGCCGGTATACGATCCTGACGCTCTGGTGGAAGATGAGGTGGAGATTGTTGTGCAAATAAACGGCAAGGTGCGGGAGCGTTTGCACATACCGGCCAACATGAAACCGGCGGAAATGCAGCAGTATGTGATGGGATTGGCGCCGGTACAGGAGTTAATCGCCGGCAAACAGGTCATCAAGGTCATCCCTGTGCCGGGTAAGCTGTTAAACATTGTGGTAAAATAACAATGCATGAACAAAAGACACCCTGACCGGTGTCTTTTGTTTTGGTTTTAAATACAATGTATGTACTTCCATCTGCCGCCCTATACTAAAATGTGTATGCCCACGGAGGTGAAATGGTGTGCAAGAACTGTTTCCGCATGTCTGGCGTACAGTGGTAATCTACCTGGCAGTTCTGGTGATTGTCAGGCTGACGGGAAAGCGGGAGATCGGACAGCTTTCTTCCTTCGACTTTGTGGTGGCCATCATCCTGGCCGAGCTGGCAGCCATTCCCATGGAGTCCACCGATATTCCCATTTGGCATGGCATTATTCCCATTGCCACCCTGGGGCTGCTGGAAGTTGGATTTTCCTATTTAACCCTGATTAATCGCCCGTTACGTAAATTATTATACGGATCACCCCAGGTTATTATTGAGAACGGGCGGCTGTTAAAACATGAGATGCGGGCCTCCCGGTATAACCTGGACGACCTGTTAAGCCAGCTGAGGGAAAAGGGTTATCATAATATTGAAGATGTGGAGTATGCCATTTTGGAAACCTCCGGCAGGTTAAGTGTGATTCCCCGTTCCCAGAAGAGACCGGTTACGCCGGAGGATTTGGGGATCTCTACCGGGTATGAGGGGCTGCCCACTGTTCTGGTCATGGACGGAGATGTGTTGAAAGAGAATCTCAGTAAGGTGAATCTCAGTGAGGAATGGCTGAAAGAAAAACTTGCCGAAAAGGGCCTTCATCCGAACAAGGTTTTACTGGCCACGTTAAATACCAAGGGACAGCTAATAGTGGGTTGCCAGAATGATGACAGAGCCCGGTAAATCATAAATCGGCGGGTCTAACCTCAACGGAGGTTGGGCCCTTTTTGCTTTAATACCCATCGTTCATAGCCAGGGGCAAGGCAGGAACATAGCCTGCAAATAAAATCTAATATTGGTTCTTATTAGCAGGAAAAAGTGTTTATGAATAGAAGTAACTATAGAACCTTGGCAAGAGGTTTTTTGGGAGGAAAACACCCATGTTGAATTTGGGCCGTAAGGAACAAGGCCTTATTCTCATCATTGCAGCCATTATCCTTTTTGCTGCCGGTTACCAGTTTGCCCACCGGGAAAAGAAAGAGGTTGAGCTGGTGGGGTCCGCCGGCGCCGAAGCCGTCCACGGGGAAACCGGGCCGGTAGTGCATGTGGATGGTGCGGTGGAAAAACCGGGCCTTTATAAACTGCCCCCCGGCAGCAGGGTAAACGATGCCATTGAACAGGCAGTTGCCTTGCCGGACGCCGATTTAAGCGCGTTAAACCTGGCTGAACCGTTAAAGGACGGGCGCAAGCTGGTAGTTCCCAGAAAAATGGAACAGCAGGCGCCGGGACAGGGCGCTGTTTCACAGATCACCCTAGGCCAAACTCCCGCCGGCCCGGCGGCGCATCATCCACAACCCGGGTCACCGGCCAGGTCCGACGGCCTGGTAAATATTAATACCGCCGGCGCCGCAGAGCTGGACACATTGCCCGGTATCGGTCCGGCCCTGGCGGAAAAAATCATTCAATACCGGCAGGCCAACGGACCCTTTCAGACCATCGAGGATCTCAAAAATGTTTCCGGTATCGGTGACAAAAAATTTGCCGAACTGCAGCACAGGATCACCGTTCAGTAATGTGGATACCGTCAGCTTGAGGATGTGAGTACGTGGAAGCAAGTATGCTGGCCCGGTTAATCCTTCTGCAGACGATGGAAACCGGCCTGAACAGTTTTCAAGAGAACAGGGGGAACTCCCCGGAGTTTTCCCTGTTGCTGGCCAGATTGATGGCCGCCGAAGCAGGTTCTGTCAATACAGATGTAAACCTTAAACCCGCCGTTTGTTTGGCAGAGGTCCCTTTCCTGCCTAAAAGGCAGACCCAGGCCTCAGCCCGGGCAGCAGCGGCGTCTTTTTTGGCTGCCCGGGGGTCCAAAGAATATGAAGCCATGGTAGAAAGGGCCGCCCTGCGTCACGGGGTGGACCCTGCCCTCTGTAAAGCGGTGGCCAGGGTGGAGTCCGGTTTTAACCCCGGCGCCACTTCCAAGGCCGGCGCCATGGGTTTGATGCAGTTAATGCCGGGCACCGCCAGGAGCCTGGGGGTAGAAAACCCCTACGACCCGGAGCAAAACGCCGACGCGGGGGTGCGCTACTTGAAGTCGATGCTGGATAAATACAACGGAGATGTAAAACTGGCCCTGGCCGCTTATAATGCAGGACCCGGGTCGGTGGACCGCCACCAGGGCGTGCCGCCCTATGGGGAAACCCTTCAATATATTGAAAGGGTGACCGGCTTCTGGCGTCATTATGCAGGTGGATAATATGCAGCGACCGCTGGTTTTTCTGGTATTGGCCCTGATTTTGGGGATTGTCGGGGCAACTTTCAGCAAAATAGATGTTGCCGCTGCCATGACGGCAGCGGTTTTTACCCTTATCATAGCAGGTATAGGGTTCATCAGGGCCTGGCGTATGAATGCCTGGGTCCTTTTTTGTCTTTGCTTCACCCTGGGAATGGTCTTAACCTCTATCAAAATGGCTGCGGTGGCATCACTGCCGGTTACCTGGCAGGGTAAGAGCGTGCGGGTGACAGGCCAAGTCATCGACCGGCCGGATGTCCGCCCGGAGGCAGTTTTTTATAAACTGGCAGTAAGTAATGATCAGGCCGGTCCTGTTAAGGGAGTCCTCCGGGTAAAGGTAAGGGGTCAGGAGAAGGTTTTTCAATACGGCGACCGATTGGAACTGGCGGGATTCATCAGCATCCCGGAACCGCCGGGGAACCCCGGCGCCTTTGACTACCGGGCCTGGTTAAACAGGCAGGGCATTGCCGCCATCCTTACGGTGCATGACGCCGGGGAGATCAAGCTCCTGGACAGAGGGGGAAACCCGCTGCTGCGGATGGCCTATGGGATACGGGATGCCCTGGAAAAAATCTTTGATCAAACCATGAGCAAGACCAACGCGTCTATATTAAAGGGTATTCTGTTCGGCACCCGTGGGGAGATCCCCCGGGAGGTACAGCTAGCCTTCAACGAAACCGGCCTGGTTCATGTGACGCAAGTGGTGGAGTAGTAATTTGTTCCTCACTTGCCGGCAGATAACACTCAATATCTAGTACTACATTTCCATCTGGCGATGTTTCTACCCAGATGCACTTAACTGTTTTTATGAGCAGTTCCCTTTTTTCTTCAAAGCTAAGGCTGTGAACCGCCTCCCAATTGTTCCGGTGTTTCTCAACGATTTCAAAGACATTCTTTGACTTTTCTTCCTCGATAATGAGCGACAGCTTGATTTCATTAATTTGCTGTTCTACAGTCTTTTGCCGACTCTTGATATCCTCTATTGACTTTTGCAGGTCAGATAATTCAATCACACCGGAGCGGTAGGCCTCCAGTATACGTTCTCTTTCATTAGCGAGCCTATACATAGTTTTATCTAATTCTTTTAGTTTTTTCTCGGTATCTGCCTTTTTGTTACGGACATTCTCCTGCTGTGCTGATAGTGCCTCATTTAGCTTTGCGGGGTTGGAGAGTATTTCAGAAAGGTAGTTTAAGACTTTTGTTTCTATATTTTCACCCTTAACCCACTTGGCCGGGCATGATTCATCCATGCCGCGCCGCCTGGCTAGACTGCTTGTGATACAACGGTAATAGTATGTTTCCTTGTAAGGATCTCCGACCCTTTTTCCATTTTTATAATGCCTATGCATTTGTGTGGTGCCGCCCATATATTTGCCGCACTTCTTACAACGCAGGAGACCCCTTAAAAGATAGTCCCGTGGTGTGACCCTATGGATCATGTTTTTACGCTCTTTAAGCAGCTTCTGGGCCGTTTCGAAGGTATCTATATCTATTATAGGTGGGACAGAAACCGATATATCTTTGTAGCGCCACTCGCCGATGTAGGCTGTATTTGTAAGGATGGAATATACTCGTTCGCCACCCCAACGGCCGCCGCGTTTTGTTTTGTATCCTTTTTGAGCTAAGTATTTTGCAACTGTAATGGTACTTTGATCCGGTTTTATGTATTCCAGAAATATTTCCTTCACTACTTGAGCTTCATCATTATTGACAACAAGATATCCTTTTTCGGACTTACTTTTTCTACCTGATTCGAAAGGCATAATGTAGTCATAACCATAAGGCGGACTGCTTAAAACAACATATCCTTCCTCGGCCCGACGTATTTTACCCATCATGCTTCGCTCAATAAAAGTATCGCGTTCAAGCTGGGCAATGCTGCCTAAAAGGGATAGCATAAATTTTCCAATGGGGTTAGTGGTGTCGAAAGGTTCTGTAACAGAGCGAAAGGAGACTCCCAGTTTGTCTAAGTAGTCCACAACAAAAAGAAGGTCCTTAACGCTTCGGAAGAACCGGTCAATGCGGTAGACTAGAATAACCTGAAATTTCCCAGTCTTGGCGTCATCAATTAATCTACCCAGGGCAGGACGATCCGAAGTGGTGCCGGAAAAACCGGCATCCACGTACTCATCATAAATTTCATAACTCATAGCCCGGCAGTAACTTCGGAGCAACTCCAACTGGGCGGGAATACTGAAGTTATCGGCTTGTTCCTCGGTGGAGACCCGGACGTAGATAGCAACTATTACTTTTTGTTGGTCGGCTTGGTTAAACAAAATGTCACCTCATTCTCTGGCTGAAAAAAATATTTTTTGTGAAAAATTTTACCATAGCCTATTGACCAGAACAAGTGTTTGTCAATATAATCGTATTAAATACAAACACTTGTTCTGGAGGCGGGGTTAATGTCTAAAAAAGAAAAAATTAATACCGAATTAGAAAAGAGTAAAGTATTGGAACTGTGTTTGGATGAAATTGAAAAGAAATTTGGTAAAGGGTCAATTATGAAACTCGGGGACGCTAAACATATTGTGGTTGAAGTAGTGCCAACGGGTATACCTACACTAGATTTAGCTACCGGGGTAGGTGGTTTCCCGCGTGGACGTATCATTGAAATCTTTGGCCCAGAATCATCCGGTAAAACTACTGTAGCCTTACATACAATCGCTGAGGCTCAGAAACAGGGAGGAGCGGCTGCTTTTATTGATGCCGAACATGCCATAGATCCCTCTTATGCAAAGAAATTAGGGGTTAATTTGGAAGAGTTGTTAGTTTCACAACCAGACTATGGAGAGCAGGCCCTAGAGATATGCGAATATCTGGTGAAGAGTGGGGCTATTGATGTAGTTGTTGTGGATTCCGTTGCCGCCCTGGTTCCTCACGATGAGATAAAAGGGGAAATGGGAGCTATTAATGTCGGTCTGCAGGCTCGGCTGATGTCACAAGCCATGCGTAAATTAACCGCCATAGTAGCCAAGAGCAGAGCAATTGTTATTTTTATCAATCAACTTAGGGAAAAAATAGGTAATAATGGCTACGGCAGTCCTGAAGTTACCACCGGTGGCAGGGCGCTAAAATTTTATTCCTCGATGCGTTTAGATGTAAGGAAAAAAGAAGATATAAAACAGGGAGAACAACGGATTGGGTATCGATCAAAGATAAAGGTGGTAAAAAATAAGGTAGCTCCGCCGTTTAAAGAAGCTGATTGTGAGTGTTATTATAACGAAGGGTTCTCAAGAGAAGCAGCCCTTTTAGATCTAGCAGAAGCCCATAAGATAATCACGAAATCTGGTTCATGGTATAGTTACGGAGAAGAGAGGCTTGGCCAGGGGCGTGAGAATGTGAGAATTTACTTAAAGGACAACAAAAAGCTTGCTCTTGATATTGAAGATAAGATTAAAGTGATTTCAAATAATGTCAATATAACAGCAGAAAAGAAAGTAGTTGATGAATAATAAATACTTTTAGATGGCCAGCGTAGGAATGGCCATCTTTTATTTTAGTCTAATGAATTTACTAATGTTTTTTTTGCCTTTTGACAATGTTACTACTTTTTCGTTTTTGGTTTAGGTACACCACTTCCAATTCCCTCATGCAATTCCATTAAGAAGGTGGCTAAAGTAGCGCCGGCACCAACAACTAGCCTAGCATGGTGTGCTTCAATTCCTGTATCTAATTTAGTTTTTCCATGTCCTGTACCGTATAGATTTCTTAGTTCGTCAATACAAATAACTATTTGTCCAAGGTTACTCAATAACCGTTTGATCGTATCAGTACCTTTTTTAAAGCTATCTGCACTATCAGGCAATAATCCTAATACTTTTTGTACTGACCGCAACAATTGCGGAATATCCTTATTACGTATATCTTCTCCGGCATCTTCAAGAATTGTTTTTAAAACTGTCTCTATTAATTCTTTAGTGGAACCAATTGCTAATTCTGGGTCAGAATTAATTGAATTTCTAATTCTTTCAAGATGCTTAACAATATAAGAACTATCAATAATTACTGATTCAAGGCTTCGAATTAAAGAATGCAAATCACGATATAACTTTGAATAATGATCAGGATTTTTCTTTTTAAGGTATTCTGTTGGGGCTGAGTTAAAAAGCCCAGAAGCTGACGGTATTGCCTATCCAGAAATAGATGGATATAATGACCATAACTTAAAGAAAGGAAAAGGACATCTCTGTAGTGCGTGGTACTGCGCCAACAGTATCACTAGAGATGTCCACCCAACAAGTATGATCATTGTATCAGATTTTTCGCTGGTTGAGAATCCTGTAAATGGCGTTTTCTGTTAGGAGTGCGGAAATAGTCCCTTGCCCTTGTTGTGGCAGAGAGTTAAGGGTAATCGGAAGCCGTCTACGCAAATCGATCAAACCATCCGGTGATATTATCGTGTTGAACATTCG
>NZ_FQUY01000024.1 GCF_900129195.1 Desulforamulus putei DSM 12395 | reverse complement strand
AAAAATATCTTCAATATTTTTAAAGAGTTTTGGCTCTTTGTTATCCGTGAATTACTCGCTAGCGTCTTTGTTCACGCTTGACGAGGATGTGGTCTGTCACAGTTTCATCTTGTATCGATGACTTTTGACTTGACCTGTTGTACATCCATCATCCACTGTTTAGTTTTCAAAGACCAATTGTCAGTGCCGATCTCGCGGCAGGAATTTTATCTTACCACTTTCATTGGCTTATTGCAAGCGGTAATTTTTAACCGCCACCTCACGGCGACATCTTTTATCATAGCATTGTTTTATTCCTAGGTCAATTCTTTTTTTAATATCTTGTATTATGATTAGACAACTTTTTTAACAAAAGATATGCAACTTCCCAAAAAAATATAAACAAATGCCTTATCGGCGTAGATTAATATATCATAACAAAATGTAGTGTGTCAATGTGATTTTAAAACAAAACTACCTCCCTTTGCTGGGAGGTAGTTTTGTTTTGTTTACTCCTCTTCGTTTTCTTCATTAACAACCCTGGCAATGGCCACAATGCGGTCATTTTCTGCGGTCCTCATGAGAGTAACACCCTGGGTATTACGGCTCATAGATGAGACGTCCCTGGCAGACAACCTGATAATGATTCCCTCTGCACTGATCATCATAATTTCATCTTCTTCTTTTACCACCTGAACCCCTACCACAGGCCCGTTTCTCTTGGTTGTTTTTATGTTAATAATTCCTTTGCCGCCTCTGGTCTGGGAACGGTATTCTGTGAGAGGAGTTCGCTTGCCGTAGCCATTGGCGGTTACTGTGAGCAAATCGGCGCCGTCTCTTGCCACATCCATATTAACGACATAATCATTTTTTGCCAGGGTGATACCTTTGACACCCCTGGCTGCCCGGCCCATGGGTCTTACGTCCTCTTCTGAAAAACGAATGGCAATCCCTTCCTGGGTTCCCAGTATAATTTCTTCTTTGCCGTGGGTAAGCTCAACCGCCACCAGTTTGTCGTTTTGATCCAGATTGATGGCGATGAGACCGTCGCGACGGGATGAATCGTATTCCGTAAGAGGTGTCTTTTTAACAATGCCGTTTTTGGTGGCCATAAACAAGAAAGTTTCTTCTTCAAATTCCTTAATGGGTATGACAGTCGTTACATATTCGTCATTGTCAAAGTTTAATAAATTAACAATGGGTGTACCCTTAGCGGTCCTGGACGCTTCCGGTACTTCATGCACCTTTAAGCGATAGACCTTTCCTTTATTTGTAAAGAATAACAGGAAGTGGTGGGTGGAGGCCACAAACAGATGCCTCACAAAATCTTCTTCCTTGGTGCCCATGGCCGTTATGCCTTTGCCGCCTCTTCTTTGGCTGCGGTAGGTATCTAAGGAGATCCGCTTGATGTAACCATGGTTGGTCAGGGTGACCACCATATCTTCCTCTTCAATGAGATCTTCGATGTCAAAATCACCGGCAGTTTCGTTGGTGATGACAGTTCGGCGGGGATCGGCAAATTTTTCCTTGACCTGTATCAGCTCATCCCGAATAATTCCCAGTACTTTTTTCTCATCAGCCAGTACCGAACGCAAGTAATCAATTTTTTGCAACAGCTCTTTATATTCCGTCTCTAACTTTTCTACTTCCAGGGCGGTAAGGCTGCGCAGGCGCATTTCCACAATGGCTTCCGCCTGTACCTGGGTTAAATTAAACTTTTCAACCAAACCCTTCTTGGCTTCTTCGGTGTTTTTGGATTCCCGAATGGTTTTAATAACCTCATCCAGGTTGGCCAGCGCGATACGCAGGCCTTCCACAATATGAGCCCGGGCCTCTGCTTTCTTTAGTTCATACCTGGTTCTGCGGGTGATAACATCCTTTTGGTGTTCCAGATAATGAAAGATCATCTGGGACAGATTTAGTATTTTAGGTTCGTTGTTAACCAGTGCAAGCATAATGATGCCAAAGGTTTCCTGCATCTGAGTATGCTTGTATAAAAGGTTTAAGATCACATTGGGGTTGGTGTCTTTCTTCAACTCAATAACAATTCTCATGCCCCGGCGGTCGGACTCGTCACGCAGGTCAGAAATCCCCTCAATTTTTTTATCCCTGACCAGTTCGGCAATCTTTTCAATCAGTTTGGCTTTATTGACCTGGTAGGGGATTTCATGGACAACAATCACCGGCCTGCCGTTGGCCTTTTGTTCAATGGTGGCCTGGGCCCGGATTTTGACGCTGCCCCTGCCGGTGCGGTAAGCCTGGCGGATGCCTTCCCTGCCCATGATTTTGGCCCCGGTGGGGAAGTCCGGTCCTTTAATAACCTTCATCAATTGGTCCGGGGTGACATTGGGGTCTTCAATCATCATTAAAATGCCGTCAATGACCTCTCCCAGGTTATGGGGAGGAATGTTGGTGGCCATGCCTACAGCAATACCTGAAGACCCGTTAATCAAAAGGTTGGGGATTTTGGACGGCAGGATGGTAGGTTCTTCGGTACGGTTATCGTAGTTGGGAACGAAGTCCACCGTTTCTTTATCAATATCCGCCAGCATTTCCAGGGTAATCTTGGCCATGCGGGCCTCGGTATAACGCATGGCCGCCGGCGGATCCCCGTCAATGGAACCAAAGTTACCGTGCCCCTGAATTAAGGGGTACCGGCTGGCAAAGTCCTGGGCCAACCTGACCATGGCATCATAAATGGCCATATCGCCATGGGGGTGAAAATCCTGCATGACTTTACCTACGATACCGGCGCTTTTCCGATAGGGCTTGTCCGGCGTCAACCCCAATTCATGGAGGGAGTAAAGAATTCGTCTGTGAACAGGCTTGAGGCCATCCCGCACATCCGGTAAAGCCCTACCTATGATTACACTCATGGCGTAATCCAAGTAGGAATTTTTCATTTCGCTGTTAATGTCCAAAGGGATGACCTTACCAGTTTGGGGAGCCATTTTCAATACCTCCGAAAAGTTTTAAACTATTTAAATATCCAAATTCCTCACATATCTGGCGTTTTCCTGAATAAAATCTCTTCTCGGCTCCACCCGGTCGCCCATCAGCATGGAGAAGGTGGCATCGGCTTCAATGGCATCCTTCAGGGTCACCTGCAGCATGGTTCGGGTATCCGGGTCCATGGTGGTTTCCCATAGTTGGTCCGGGTTCATTTCACCCAAACCTTTATAGCGCTGTATATTGACCTTGTCGTGGCCAATTCTCTTTAACAGTTCTTCCAGCTCCTTTTCACTGTAGACGTAGCTGTCATGATTCCCTTTGCGCACTCTAAATAAGGGAGGCTGCGCCACATACACATAGCCGGCTTCGATGAGGGCCCGCATATGGCGGTAGAAAAAGGTCATGAGCAGTGTGCGAATATGGGCGCCGTCCACGTCGGCATCGGTCATGATGATAATTTTGTGGTAACGGGCCTTGCTTAAATCAAAGTCTTCGCCAATGCCGGTACCCAAGGCGGTGATCATGGCCCTGATTTCTTCATTGGTCAGAATTTTATCCATCCTGGCCTTTTCGACGTTAATAATTTTACCCCGCAGAGGCAGAATAGCCTGGAAACGCCTGTCCCTGCCCTGCTTGGCGGAACCGCCCGCAGAATCGCCCTCCACCAGATAAAGTTCGGAAACGCTGGGGTCCTTTTCAGAGCAATCTGCCAGCTTACCCGGCAAAGACATGGTCTCCAAGGCGCTTTTGCGCCGGGTCAGTTCCCGGGCTTTGCGGGCAGCTTCCCGGGCCCTGGCGGCGGTAACGGCTTTTTCGATGATTTTCCTGGCTACCGACGGGTTTTCTTCCAGATAGGTGGAAAATTTCTCCGCAAAGATGGATTCGACAATGCCCCTGACTTCACTGTTGCCCAGCTTGGTTTTGGTTTGTCCTTCAAACTGGGGTTCCGGCACCTTGACGCTGATGACAATGGTGGCGCCTTCCCGGATATCTTCTCCGGTTAGGTTGGCATCGTTATTTTTCAAGATGTTGTGGTTGCGCCCGTAATCATTGACAACCCTGGTGAGGGCTGTTTTTAAGCCCACTTCATGGGTACCGCCGTCCACGGTATGAATATTGTTGGCATAGGAAAGCATGGTTTCCGTATAGCCGTCATTGTACTGCAGGGCCACCTCAACGATGATCTGTTCCTTTTCCCCGCTGATATAGATGGGCTTGGGATGCAGTACCTGCTTTGTTTTGTTCAGGTGTTTGACAAAATCCTTGATGCCGCCGTCAAATTGAAAGACTTGTTCCGTAGGCGGTTCTTTTCTTTCGTCCTTAAGGGTGATTTTGACGCCCTTGTTTAAATAAGCCAGCTCTCTGATTCTCTGAGTCAGGGTTTCCTGACTGAAAACCAGTTCTTCAAATATTTCATCGTCCGGTTTAAAGGTTACTTTGGTACCGGTGGTTTTGCTTTTGCCGATGATTTTAAGGTCTGACGTTGGAATGCCGCGGGAAAATTCCTGCCTGTATATATGGCCGTTGCGTTTAATTTCCACGGAAAGTTTCTTGGACAGGGCGTTGACAACCGACACGCCGACCCCGTGCAACCCGCCGGATACCTTGTAGCCGCCGCCCCCGAATTTACCGCCGGCGTGCAGCATGGTTAATACCACTTCCACCGCAGGCTTTCCGACTTTGGGATGTATATCCACCGGAATCCCCCGGCCGTTGTCCTCAACGGTGATGGAGTTATCTTTATGAATGGTGACCTGGATCTTATCGCAATACCCGGCCAGGGCTTCGTCAATACTGTTATCGACAACCTCATAGACCAGATGGTGCAGGCCTCTGGCACTGGTACTGCCAATGTACATGCCAGGCCGGCGCCTGACCGCCTCCAGCCCTTCGAGAACTTGAATTTGATCGGCGCTGTATTTATTGGTCTGCTGCTGTTGGTCCATAGAATGACCTCCATCTAATTACATTGACTCCATATTATACCATAATAAGTATTCCCTGTTCAAGAAAGGTCATTAACATTTACAGGAAGTCTGGTTTTCTTGATGTATTTTGTCGAATATTTACCATGCCTTATAAAAATTTTTTTATGAAAAGAAAAAACCGTGCAGCACGGTTTTACCTCAGGACTCATCCTCTGAATTTTCCATCATGTTATCCGATCTCTTTTTCAATGTGGTGCAGGATATAGGAGAAACGTAAATCTCCTTGCTGGTGATCACAAAGGACTTCTCCTTTTCCTGGTTAGAGATGGGCTGGATAAACCCCTCATCCCTGGCGATCTCAATAAATTCCCTTGTAATGGCTGAATTTTTGGTCCGGGCATCCAGAATGGCAATGATATCTTTTTTAAGGACCACCACGTCCCCGCCCAAGTGCAAAAACACTAAAACTCCTCCTTTTTCGTGAGGCAGCCGGCATTCACCTGCCAAAGGGCCCCGGCGCCCCGGATGGTTTCTTCTATACCGCCCGTAAAACTGGCAGTAATAAAGGTTTGCACCCTGTTAAGAACTCTATCCAAAAGCATGGACTGCCGGTTGCGGTCCAGCTCAAACAATACATCGTCCAACAGTAAAAGCGGGTAATCGCCATATTCTTTAAACCACAGTTCCAGTTGTGATAATTTTAAAGACAGGGTCACCGTTCGCTGCTGTCCCTGGGAACCAAAGGTTTTAGCTTCAATGCCGTTGATCAAGAGAGACAGGTCATCTCGATGGGGACCCAGCAGAGTCTGGCATCTTTGGATTTCCATGTTACGAACCTTTTGGGAAGCCGCAGCAAAGATCTGATAAATCTGCTCTTCATTCAAGCCCGGCTCCAACACCAAAGATGAAAGGTATTTTGCCTGCAGTTCCTCATCTCCCCGGGTCAGTTCATAATGTATTCGCCGGGCGATGGGAATTAATTTTTTTAATACCTGCAGGCGAAGAAAAATCACCTTGGCGCCGTGCCGGTACAGCTGTTCGTCCCAGATTTCCAATATTTCCCTGGTTGCGCGCCTGTCTCTGATTTCCTTCAACAGGGTGTTTCTCTGGGTCAAAACCCTGGCATACTGCCGCCAGGTGCGGCTATAGGCGGGGTTTAACGGTCCCACGTCATAATCCAGAAAACGCCTTCTCTCTTGGGGTGAGCCCTTGATTAAATACAAATCCTCCGGACAAAACAAAACCACACCAAGGTAATCCAGCTCGGAACGGGGTGTCTCTGCCCCGTTGACCAGTAATTTTTTGTTACCTTCCTGGATTTTCCAGTGAAGGAGAAATGTCCGGGAGTTTAATTCCGCCTCGGTCTGCAGGATCGTTTGTTCACTTTGCCAGCGTATAATGTCCTTATCTCTTTCGGCCCGAAAGGAGCGGCCCCGCAGGCTGTAAAAAATAGCTTCCAGCAGGTTTGTTTTTCCCTGGGCATTGGGGCCGGTAATAATATTGACGGCCGGATGGGGTTGAAAAGACTCTTCTTTGTAGTTGCGGAAATTTCTTAGCGTTACACTGGATACCCGCAAAATTTCACCTTCACATCACAACCAGGAAACTACCGGCGCCATCCACTTCCACCCTGTCATTGGCCTTCAGTTTTTTGCCACGCCTGGTTTCCGTGATCCCGTTCACCTTCACCAGTCCCGATTGGATCAGCATCTTACTTTGTCCCCCGGAACCGGTAACATTGGCCCATTTTAAAAATTGGTCCAGCCGTATCTCACTATTTACTTTAATTTTTTGGGTCAAGGGTATCTCTCCTTAGATGGTGCGAACCGGCAATACCAGCGAGAGGTAGTCGTCTCCTTCCACAGGGCGTAAAATACCCGGGCTTAAAGGGCCGGACATATCCAGGTAAATATTTTCGCTGCCGCCGGCCCGTAACGCATCTATCAGATACATGGCGTTAAAGGCGATTTGCATGGGTTCTCCCTGAAGGTATACGGGGACTTCCTCATGGATCCTGCCCACTTCAGTGTTGGCAGTGATGACAATTTTTTCTTCCTCGATGTTCAAACGAATGATTTGTGTACCCACTCTGGCCAGCAGGGAAGCCCTTTCCACGGCTTCCAGGAGATCCCTGGTCTTAACCCGGATCCTGGTTTTATATCCCTGTGGAATGACCTGCCGGTAGTTGGGAAACTGTCCTTCAATGAGCCTGGAAACCAGCAGGGTATCTTCCATGCCGAAGATCACCTGGTTATCACCCAGGGAAATGGTTACTTCTTTATCGGCAGCGCCAATAACCCTGGACAGTTCATTTAAAGTTTTTCCAGGGATAATCACACTTATATCAGAAACCTCTGTATTTATTTTTACATCCCGCAGAGCCAAACGGTGTGTGTCGGTGGCCACAAACCGCAAATTGCCGTCGTAAAGTTCCATCAGTACACCGGTAAAGACAGGCCGGTTTTCATCCGGGGAAGTGGCAAAAAGAATTTGACGCAGGTACTCCTTTAATTCCTCTTCCGGTATGGACAAAGAATTTTTTCCCTGTGGGTTGGGAAATGTAGGAAACTCCTCGGCGTGAAAGCCGTTGATGGTAATTTCCGATTGGCCGTACCGAATGACGACATTGGTGCCCTGGCTGGTTTCAATTTGTATGGGCGCATCCGGTAGTCTTCTGACAATCTCGCCCAGATATTTGGCCGGCAGTACAATGGAACCCTCTTCCTGCACAGTGCAGGGGATTATACACTGGATTCCCATCTCCAGATCGGTGGCCTGCAGTTCCAGGCGGTGATCCCGGGCGGTTAGTAATATGCCGGAGAGTATAGGCAAAGGATTTTTCGCAGAAACAGCCCTCTGGGCAGTGGAGACCCCTTGGACCAGGTTCTGACGGGTACAGATTATTTTCATAGTCCTCCCCCGTTATTTTTTATTTTTAATTAAATAAATTATGATAGGTTAGTAGTAGTAATAATACCTGTTGGTTTGTGTGTAACGGTCTTTAATCCTTGTCCAGCTTGGTGTTAAGGCTGTAGGAAACCTGTGGAGAAAAGTCCCTGATATTGTTCACAGGGTAAAACCTCTAAAAGCCGGGTTGTTTTGTTCATCCACATTGTTAACAAACTTGTCCACCAGCTATTCACATTATTCACTGATGCGTTTTTTTAATTCCTTGATGGTTTCTTGCAGCACCGGATCGCCGGGCAGATCGGCCACAATTTTTTCGCAGGCGTGCAGAACGGTGGTATGGTCCCGGCCGCCGAACTCATCGCCGATCTTGGGCAGGGACAGGTCCGTTAATTCCCGGGTGAGATACATGGCCACCTGCCTGGGAAAAGCCACCGACCTAGTTCTTTTTTTAGCCTTCAGGTCTTCTATGCGCAGGCCGTAAAAATCCGCCACGCATTGCATAATTAAAGAAACGGTAATAACCTTTGGTTTGCTGGGTGAAATGACATCCTTTAAAACCTCTGCCGCCAGCTGGGGAGTGGCTTCTCTTTTTTCTAAGGAAGAAAAAGCGCTGACCCGGATGAGGGCCCCTTCCAGCTCCCGGATGTTGGATTGGATTTTATCCGCGATATAAGCAATGGTGTCGTCCGGGATATTGGTAATACCTTCCAGTTGAGCTTTTTTCCTTAAAATAGCCACCCTTGTTTCGTAATCCGGCGGCTGGATGTCGGTGATCAGCCCCCACTCGAAACGGGAGCGCAGCCTGTCCTCCAGGGTGGCAATTTCCTTGGGCGGACGGTCGCTGGAGATGATAATCTGCTTGTTGGCTTCATATAAGGTATTGAAAGTATGGAAAAACTCCTCCTGGGTCCGTTCCTTTTTCTCCAGGAATTGAATGTCGTCAATCAGGAGAATATCCATACTGCGGTATTTATTGCGAAATTCCACCGTCTGATCATCTCGAATGGAGTTAATCAGTTCATTGGTAAACTTTTCTGAGGTAACGTAGGCCACCTTTAAATTGGGGTTATTTTCCAGTATATAATGCCCGATGGCATGCATCAGGTGAGTCTTTCCCAAACCAACGCCGCCGTAAATAAATAAAGGGTTATAAGCCTTGGCGGGGGATTCCGCCACGGCCAGGGAAGCAGCATGGGCAAAACGGTTGCTGTTGCCGATGACGAAGGTATCAAAGGTGTACCTGGGATTGAGGATATTAATGTAGGTTTCTTCCTGGGATCTTTCCCTTGGTTTGGGCTGGTCCACTTCCTGCCCTGCCAAAATAAATTGGAGGGAAATTTCCCGGTGCATAATGGATTCGTAGGCTTGTTTTATAAGGGGTGCATAACGGTCGGCCAGCCAACCTTTGGAAAAATGGTCGGGAACTTCTATAATAATGGTATTATCGTAGAAAGCCACCGGTTTGCATTTGGCGAGCCAAGTTTCAAAGGAATGTTTATTCACCTGTTTTTCTAAACGGATTAAAACCTGCTCCCACCTGGCCAGAATATCATTTTGCATGTTCTTTAAAAAACCCCCTGAACTTCGTTAATTCCTAAAAAAATCCCTTAAGTTGAATAAGGGAGCGTGGAGAGCAAATGTGATGATGTAGGGTAAAATTTTTAACAATCAACAAAGTTGTTCACAATTTTATCCACAGCCTGTGTAAAAACTGGATAATCAAAATTATCCACAAGTGTAAATCAATAATACCAAAACTTCCAGGAGTTATCAACAAATAAATGATATTCACATATGGTATGGATATCTAGGAAACTAAAAAATTTCAAAAAACCATATATCTTGACTAAAGGCGGTAATTTTAATATAATTTTCAGTGACTGTCTGGTATTTCCATCTTTTTTTATATACTTATCTCATTAAAGGAGGTGTACATAGTTTGAAGCGCACATTCCAGCCAAAGAACCGCCGGCACAAGAAAGTTCATGGTTTTATGAAGAGAATGTCTACTAAATCGGGCCGAAACGTACTAAAGAGAAGACGCTTAAAAGGTAGAAAACGTTTGACCGCATAAGGCCGCTTTGGGTGGCCTTTTCCTAATTTGTATAACCTTTTACCCCTTTGGTTAAGATATCCATAAAAAACCTTTATTAGGAAGACCCTATGGAAAAATTTATTTCTTTAAAGAAGAATTCTGAGTTTCAAAGTGTTTACCGTCATGGAGTGTCAGCGGCAAACCGTTATCTGGTGCTGTATCAATTTCCTAATAAGGGTTTGGGTCGCAGGTTTGGTTTTTCCATCAGTAAAAAGGTTGGTAAAGCTGTCTGCCGTAACCGTCTGCGGCGTATATTAAAGGAAATCTGTAGGCTTAATTTGGAGCGTTTTCCGGCAGCACACGATTTTGTGTTTATTGTTCGTCAGGCTTCCTTTGATCAGGATTATCATCAAATGGAAAAACACGTGTGGCATGTTCTGGGTAAACTGAATCAACAGGAGAGGGAATGAATGCGGCAGGTTGTTTTGCTTGGCCTCATGTTTTATCAAAGGTTTATTTCTCCTTTAAAGCCGCCTACTTGCCGGTTTTACCCTACATGTTCTGAATATTCGATACAAGCTGTAAAAAAATACGGTGTGGTAAAGGGACTGTGGATGACAGTGAAGAGACTGGCCAAATGCCATCCCTTCCACCCGGGCGGATATGACCCAGTTTAAATGTTGTTGGGCTTTAAGGAGGTAACGACTATTGTTTGGATGGTTTGATGCCATTGTAAACGGAATGACTGCGTTAATGAACTGGCTGTATGGGTTCACTGTCAATATAGGTGTGCCAAGCTATGCCCTTGCCATTATATTGTTGACCGTGTTCATCAAAGTGGTATTATATCCCCTTTCCAAAAAGCAGATGCATTCTATGGTCATGATGCAGAAACTGGCGCCGGAAATTAAGGCCATTCAGGATAAGTATAAGAACAAAGACCCTCAGATGATGCAGCAAAAGATTATGGAGCTGTACAAAGAGCACAATGTAAACCCCATGGCCGGGTGTCTGCCCCTATTGATCCAGATGCCGATCCTGATTGCTCTTTACCGGGCCCTGTACGCTTTTCCTTTTAAAAACCCGGATCATGCGCACTTTTTCTGGGTTCCATCTTTAAGTCATAAAGATCCCTATTTTATCTTGCCTCTGCTGGCCGCAGCCACCACTTATATGCAGTCGAAACTAACCACCAATACCCAGGACCAAACCCAGAGAACGATGTTATATATGATGCCTTTGTTAATCGGTTGGATTGCCAGCACCGTACCGGCCGGTTTGGCATTATATTGGGTTGTATTCAATATCGTAGGAACAATTCAACAGTGGTTTATTAACAAAGAGACCCTGCACCTTAAAGAGGGGGTAACCGGAGTTGAAGGTAGTAGAAAAGGTCGGTAAGACCATCGATGAAGCCATTGAACTTGGCCTGCAAGAATTCGGAGTGTTGCGGGATGAGGTTATGATTGAAGTCCTGGAAGAGCCCTCCAAGGGTTTGTTTGGTTTGATCGGCTCCCGTCCTGCCAGAGTAAAATTAACCTTGAAGGACAATCCTGTCAGGAGAACTGACAATTTATTAAAGAGTATTTTTCAGGCCATGGAAATTCCTGTGGACATGGAGATTCAAGAAAAAGATCAAGTTCTGCAGGTTAGTTTACAAGGCCCGGATTTGGGCGTTCTGATAGGACGCAGGGGAGAAACCCTGGACGCCCTGCAATATCTGGTTAATTTAGCCATTAATAAAAACCAGGAACAAAAACGGAAAGTCATCCTTGATGTGGAAGGTTATCGCCAGCGCAGGGTAGAAACTTTGCAAAAACTGGCCATGCGGTTGGCAGATAAAGCAAAGCAGCGGGGCCGCAGCGTTGTGCTGGAGCCCATGAATTCTCAGGAAAGACGTATTATCCACACGGCCCTGCAGGGTCGGGATGATATTTACACCTTCAGTGAAGGTGAGGAGCCCTTTAGAAAAATCATTATTTCCCCAAAGAAATAACATGATGGAAAACCCAGCAACGTCCGGTTGCTGGGTTTTTCCAAATCATTCTGGTTATTTAACCAATGCCATGCGGAGGTTGAAAACGTGTTAGACGACACCATTGTTGCCATTGCCACTCCTCTCGGGGAAGGAAGTATCGGCGTGATCCGTATCAGCGGCCCGGAAGCCATTGCGGTAGGACGGCGGGTTTTTCAGCCCAAGGTGAACCGGGACTGGTATATCAAAGATAATTATAAACTGGTTTATGGCCATGTGGTTGATCCGGATTCCCGGGAAATCATTGATGAAGTGCTGCTTTCGGTGATGCGGGGACCGCGCAGTTTTACCGCTGAAGATGTGGTGGAAATCAGCTGTCACGGGGGAATTGTGCCCCTGCGCAGGGTCCTGGAAGTTGTGCTGCGCCAGGGCGCCCGCCTGGCGGAGCCGGGGGAATTCAGCAAGCGAGCCTTTCTCAATGGCCGCTTGGATTTAGCCCAGGCGGAGTCCATCATCGATATCATCCGGGCCAAGACCGATGCCGGGGCAAAGATTGCCATGGCTCAACTGGGGGGCAAGCTCTCGGAACAGGTGAATGAATTACAACAGGAACTGCTGGGGCTGCTGGCCAGAATTGAAGCCATCATCGACTTCCCGGAAGACGATATTCCGGCAGAAAACCTGGAGGAAATGGCAGACCGGTGCAGTGGGTTGTTAAAGGTCATTGAACAGCTTTTGGACCATGCGGATACCGGCAAGATTTATCGGGAAGGACTTAGAACGGTCATCGTGGGAAAACCTAATGTTGGTAAGTCCTCTTTACTAAATGCCCTGCTCAGGGAACAAAGGGCCATTGTTACGGACATACCCGGAACCACCCGGGATGTCATTGAAGAGGTTATCAATATCAAAGGTGTTCCTTTAAAAATCATTGATACAGCAGGGATGCGGGAAACCCGGGACCTGGTGGAGAAACTGGGTGTGGAAAGATCACGGCAGTTATTGCATCAGGCAGACTTGGTTTTACTGGTTTTGGATGCCTCTACCGGTTTTACGGAAGATGACCTGAAGGTTGTTAGTTTAATTAAGGATAAAAAAGTACTGGTCATCATTAATAAAATCGATATTGCCGATCATGCCATTGATTATGAGCAATTAAAACAGCTCATCGGTTACAGCGACATCCTGGAAATTTCAGCTCAAAAGAAAATAGGGCTGGAACGTTTGGAACAATCTATTTTAAATTTGGTGTTGGAAGGCAAAGTCACTGCCGCCGACAACATTCTGGTCTCCAATTCCCGTCACAAGCATGCCCTGGAGAGGGCAAAACATCATCTGACGGAGGCCCGCCGGGGTCTTGCGGAAGCGGTTCCTGCGGACCTGGTTTCCATTGATCTAAAATCAGCCTGGGAAATTCTGGGGGAAATTACCGGCAACCATGTCACCGAGGATTTAATTGACAGGATTTTTGCGGATTTTTGTATAGGTAAATGAGGTGGAAAAATTGCGTTACCATGCGGGAGATTATGACGTTATTGTGGTGGGAGCCGGGCATGCCGGCTGCGAGGCTGCTTTGGCTGCTGCCAGGATGGGATGTAAGACATTGGTATTGACCCTGAACCTGGACAATGTTGCCCTGATGCCCTGCAACCCTGCCGTGGGCGGTCCTGCCAAATCCCATTTGGTTAAGGAAATTGATGCCTTGGGAGGGCAGATGGGATTAAATACCGATTTAGCGGCCATTCAAATGAGAATGCTGAACACCGGAAAAGGCCCTGCGGTTCACGCTCTGCGGGCTCAGGCGGATAAGAACAAATACCAATTGTTAATGAAAAAAACGCTGGAGTCCCAGGAAAACCTGGACGTTAAGCAACTGCTGGTGGAAGAAATTCTTGTTAAAAACGGCCGGGTCACCGGCGTTGTCACCCATATCGGCGCGGAATTTTCCGCCAAAGCGGTTGTGGTGACAACCGGAACCTATCTTAAGGGCAGGATTATCATCGGCAACGTGCACTTTCTAGGCGGACCCAACGGCCAGTTTCCCTCGGTCAACCTCAGTGATAATTTAAGAAATTTGGGCTTGCAATTGGGCCGGTTTAAAACCGGCACACCGGCCAGAGTGGACCGCCGGACGGTGGATTTTTCTAAAATGACCATTCAACCCGGGGATGAAGAACTACATAACTTTTCCTTTATTTCCCCGGTGACGCACAGGGAGCAGGTACCTTGCTGGCTGACCTACACCTCAGAAAAGACCCACCAGATCATCCGGGACAATTTGCACCGATCGCCCCTGTATTCCGGTATTATTGAAGGGGTGGGGCCCCGTTACTGCCCTTCCATTGAAGACAAGGTCGTCCGGTTTGCCGATAAACCCCAGCATCAGATTTTTATCGAGCCAGAGGGGTTAAACACTTATGAAATGTATGTACAGGGCATGTCCACCAGTTTGCCGCCGGATGTGCAACTGGCAATGCTGCGATCGGTACCCGGCCTGGAACAGGTAGAAATGATGCGGCCGGGTTACGCCATTGAGTACGATTATGTGGTTCCCACCCAATTAAAGGCTACTTTGGAAACAAAAATAATTGCCGGCCTTTATACAGCCGGGCAGATCAACGGGACATCCGGCTATGAAGAAGCGGCCGCCCAGGGAATCATGGCCGGCATTAACGCCGCTTTACAGGTGAAAGAGAAAGAACCCTTTACCCTCTCCCGGGCGGAAGCCTATATCGGGGTTTTAATTGACGACCTGGTGACCAAGGGCACCAATGAACCCTATCGTTTAATGACAGCCCGGGCGGAATATCGCCTGTTGTTACGGCAGGACAATGCGGACCACCGTTTAACCCAAAAGGGTTACGATATCGGACTGGTCAGTGAGGCCAGGTATCATCATTACATGAAAAAATGGCAAGCCATTAACGATGAAATCGAGCGATTGAAGAATATAACAATTCCCGCCAGCGAGGAGACCAATGCTTTATTAAGGGAATTAAACTCCAGTGAGATTACCCAATCCACCCCGGCCATCAATTTGTTAAGACGGCCGGAGATCAGTTATAAATCTTTAATGAAATTATCCGCTGAATTTCCGCCCCTGCCGGATGAGGTCATTGAAGAAGTAGACATTGAAGTTAAATATGAAGGTTATATTAAAAAGCAGATGGCTCAGGTGGAACGGTTTGAAAAAATGGAAGGGCGTAAATTAAGGGAAGACATTGATTATTATGCCATAAAAGGCCTTTCCGTAGAGGCCAGGCAAAAGCTGGCTCAATGCAAACCCTCCTCCATCGGACAGGCCTCCCGTATTTCCGGCGTCAGCCCGGCAGATATCTCGGTGCTGCTGGTATGGCTGGAACAGGAGCGACGCAAGGCCGCCGGAGGTAATTAGCATGGAAGAACTCATCACATCCTTAACAAAGGCCTCGCAGGAGATGGGTTTTCATTTATCTGATCGTCAACTGCAGTTGTTTCAACAATATTATGATTGTGTTTTGCAAGGAAATCAAAAGTTTAATCTTACCGCCATTACGGAACCATTGGAAGTGGCTGTTAAACATTTTATTGATTCTCTTACCTGTTTAGCGGCAGTAAACTTTCCCGCAGGTGCCAGGGTGCTGGATGTGGGCACCGGTGCAGGGTTTCCCGGTTTGCCTTTAAAAATTTACCGCCCTGATTTGGATGTCACCCTCATGGATTCATTAAAAAAACGGATTATTTTTTTAAATGAAACCCTTGCTTCTTTAGGACTGACGGGCATTCGCGCTATCCATGACAGGGCGGAAGATTTTGGCCGGAGAGCAGAGCACCGGGAAACCTATGATTTTGTTGTCTCCCGGGCGGTGGCCCGGCTGGCGGTCCTGGCCGAATACTGCATGCCCTGTGTTAAAATCAACGGTTATTTCATTTCCCAAAAGGGTCCGGAAATTGAAGAGGAAGTTCAGGAAGCCGGTAAAGCCATCATGACCCTGGGCGGTCAATTGGCAGAGGTAAAAAAAATGAAATTACCTCTTATTCAGGACGGGCGGAGCCTGGTAATTATAAAAAAGATACAGTCCACCCCAAAGACTTATCCCCGAAAAGCCGGTACACCCGCCAAAAAACCTATTTTGTAATATACAGATACAAAATCCAGGCTTGCCTGGATTTTGTATTGTTTAGGAAATTATGTTTCTATATAAAATAAACTGTGGATAACAGGGGAAGTTCCGTTATCCCGTTCACTCCGGTTGCCGCACCGACAGTCTTGTGCCCGTGGGTACCCTAAGGCTCGCTCCGGGCAAAATCCGGTCGCCCTCAATTCACCTTCCTGGTTCAGTTCGGGCTGGCGCAACCGTCCTGGTTGCGCCCCCGGATTTTGCTCCTGCGCTTCGCCAAGGGCTGTTGTCGGTACCATAAGCAGAAAGCGGCGCTAAGATTTCTGCTATACCACAGCCCGTTTTATGAATACAATTTAATTTTATTGGGCATTAAAAAAGTGTAATAAAATAAAGGAGGGTTATAGTATGTCATTAATTCCTTACGAGCCTTTCCGTCATCTGGAAAACATCCGTCGTGAATTTGACCGATTCTTTAGTCAAGAGATCCCTGCCATAAGAAACAATATTGGTCTGGGATTTGGTAACCCGAGGATTGATATTTATGAAACTGAAAATGAAGTAATAGCCGCATGCGATATACCGGGGCTGGAAAAAAAGGAAGATGTCAATATTTATATTGATAACAACCTGCTTACCATTAGCGGCGCCATTAACAAGGTGAATGAAATAAAAGAAGAACACATGCACCGGCAAGAACGTTTTTTTGGTCGGTTTCAGAGATCCGTCAGCCTGCCTGCTCATGTAGCGGCAGAAGGAGTTAAAGCAACCTATAAAAACGGTGTGCTTGAAATACGCATGCCCAAGTTGCAAGTAGATACCAGAAAAAGAATTGACATTGAGTTTCATTAATTTGCTGGATTTGTCCATAACCTCCCTAAACTATTAAAAAGTTAATTTCAGACTGTCGACAAAGGTCATGAATTGCCATGGGTGGTCTATGATCCACTCAAAAAACAAAAACATTTGATAATTACCCTCATATTTCTTACCTGGACATGGCAAATTATTAATGACCCAAAATGATTAGGGATGGATAATTATGCCAAGCTCACAGAAAAACAGAGGGTTGTTCCCAGCTGCCTATAATGCAGTTGGCGATTTTAAGGAAGAGGTAAGTACAGAACTCGGGCTTACTGAACAAGCAAAAGTATCAAAAGTAAAAAATAAGAAAAACAAGAAAAAATAGCCGCCGGGACGGTTCCTGTGGCTGGACATACGCACAGCCCCTGTGAGTAATCCTTCCAGGGGCTATTTTTATTTATAGTGCATGCAATTAATATATAACAAAAACCTTACGATACTTGTCGCCTACAAATTCAAAGGATAAAATATACAATAATTACATTAAATTATATAAGAGGTGATTATGTGAAAAGTATTCGCTGGCAAATAACCTTATTTGTGCTGTTATTAACACTACTGCCCCTGGCAGTATCAGTTTTTTTGGCATACAATGCAAGCAATCAGATGGCTAAGCAGGCAGCAGAGGAACGGATGACTGATGCTTCTAATGTAAGCCGTCGGGCGCTGAAGCGCAGCCAAAACGAAATATCCATGCTGGCTGAAATGCTTAGTCAAAACCAGTTATTAGCCCAGGCTTTACAAAAGGGCGACCGGGCGGCACTGCAGCAATTACTGCAACCTGCTTTTCAAATAGCACAAAAAAGTTTTCCCATCAATACTTTGGAAGTAACAGATGCCCAGGGCATTGTTTTAATGCGGGGTCACAATCCAGATAAATTTGGTGATAATAAAAAGGACCACGAACAGATTAGCAAGGCTTTAAGCGGTCAGTTCGTTAAAGGGTTGACCATTAGCCAGAGTACCGGCGAGGCTGCTCTGGATGCTGTGGCGCCGGTTATGTTAGATAACCAGTTGGTGGGAACAGTTAAAGCCGGTTTGTATATAAATAATCAGTTAGCTGAATTTTTGGGTAAAACCACCAACAGCGATGTGTTTTTCTTTTATAATATTGGCGGCCGCTATTTACTCAGGGGACATACTGCCCTGCCCGAAGGGGATATATTTAAAAAACAAGGTGATCAACTTGAGTTAACTGACACCCAGTTAATCAGTCAACTGGTAAAAAATAAGGATAAGGGCGATCACATTATTCATAAACGTTTAAAAGTTCACGGACTGGATCATTTTGTTGCTTTTGCTCCCTTGTCTGACCTTGACGGTCAGATTCGTGGTATGGTGGCGGTGGCAGTTGATGCGGCCACTTTGCAACAGTCATCTGTTAAGATGCACAGTGGTCTCATACTAAATACTGTGCTGGCAGGTTTATTGGCTGCTTTGCTGGCCTTGTGGTATGCCGGACGCCTAACCCGACCGATTATTCAGGTGGCGGATGCCCACCGGCAGCTGGCTGCCGGCAATCTGGATGTACAGTTGGATGTAAAAAGTCAGGATGAAATAGGCCAAATTGCCTATTCCCTTAACGAGCTGGCTGCCAGCTTCCGTCAGGTGCTAGGTCAGTTGGGTGCGGCGGCGGAAAAAGTGGCCAATGTGGCTGAAGACTTGAGTAATAACTCCCAGCAGACTACTGCGGCAGCCACCGCCACTGCTACCAACATGACTCAGGTGGCTTCGCATGCTGAACAGGTGGCGGAAAATACACGGGCGGTGGCTTCTGATGCCGCCAGCGCTGCTGCTGCCGCCGAACAGGGGCGTCAGCAGCTGGCTAAAGTGGAAGGGCAAATGGATCAAATAAGCCAGGCGGCGGATAGTGCTGCCGCTGCACTGCGCCAGTTAAACGGCGTAACACAAACCATCGGTGAGATGGTAGAGATGATTACAGGAATTGCTGAACAAACTAATTTACTGGCCCTTAACGCTGCCATTGAAGCAGCCCGGGCCGGAGAACACGGACGGGGGTTTGCGGTGGTAGCAGATGAGGTCCGTGTGTTGGCGGAACGTTCGGCCCAGGCGGCCCGTCAAATTATGGAGCATACCAAGTCTATTAACAAAAGTGTAGATCAGGCACTGCATAGTATGGAAGAAAACGTCAGCCAAATTTCCGGCGGCGTCCAGCAGGTGGCTGATTCGGGTAGGGTGTTTGCTGGTATTATTGAAATTATAGAAAAACTGCATAGCCGGGTAAAAGAGGTAGCCCGGGCAGCTGAAGAAATTTCTGCCGCTGTACAAAACGCCGCTGCTGCTACCCAACAGCAAACCGCTGCTATGGAAGAAGTAACTTCCACTACCTATGAACTGCACAGTTTATCCGAAGGTTTGGAAGAGTTGATAGCTCGCTGGCAGACAAAACAATAGTTAACATAGTAATAGCGACCTGTGCCGATTAATCGGTATAGGTCTTTTTTATAAATACCAATGTTTCACGTGAAACATTGCAGAGTATTAAATTGCTTCCATAGCCAGATACAGTGAGCTCAAGACAGACCTGGATTTAGAAAGACTGCCCTCTGGCAAATTTGACACCAACAACCTAGTGTTACATTTTGGGGTAGTGGCCTATAACCTATTAAGGATCATTGGTCAATCAACAACCCAGATGAAGCATGTGCCTTTACATAAGCAAGCAGAGCGCCGCAGGATAGGGACAGTAATACAGAACCTAATTACATTGGCATCCCGGTTAATATCGCACGCTAGGAAGAAGAAACTACAGTTTGGCAGGCATAGTCCTTGGTTTGAAACATTTAAGCAAGCCTATTCTGTGTGTTTAGCAAGATAAAGTTATCTACAAAAAAATATAAAACCTAAGCACAAAAGATGTGCTTAGATTGCTGTTGTCAATTTTAGGGTACTCCTGTAGAGGATTACCAGATTATTGTCAATAGCATCGGCAAAATACAAATTTTATCACTAACATCAATCCGAGGGACTGCCTGTTGGGTAAATCACGGATTTAGGTATTTAATTTGAGGTTTGTCTGCAGCCCTAATGTTTCACGTGAAACATTTTTCCTTTCACGGAAACCTATATCTG
Source organism: Desulforamulus putei DSM 12395 (assembly GCF_900129195.1). GTDB lineage: Bacteria > Bacillota > Desulfotomaculia > Desulfotomaculales > Desulfotomaculaceae > Desulfotomaculum > Desulfotomaculum putei. Next base: position 22,434 of record NZ_FQUY01000024.1, on the reverse strand, counting down.
TACTTTTTAAAGAAGGAAGAAATCATTGCTCTGTTGAATAGGGATATGAGAAAAACTTGGGGGGTGCTCAATTGGGGAAAATAATATGCATTGCCAATCAAAAAGGAGGAGTGGCCAAGACCACCACTGCCGTTAATGTAGGGGCCAGCCTCGCCCTGATGGGACAACCGGTACTGCTGGTTGACATTGACCCCCAGGGTAATGCCAGCAGTGGTTTAGGCATAGACAAGACGAAACTGGAACGCTGCATCTATGATGTTTTAATTAATGATGTTCCGGCGGAGAAAGTACTTATTTCCACCGAGATTCGAAACCTGGATTTGCTTCCGTCTACCATACAGCTGGCCGGCGCCGAAGTTGAGATGGTCTCTTTAATGGCCCGGGAACAGATTCTGAAACGGGCGCTGGCACCTTTGAAGGAAAGGTATCAATATATTATTATCGATTGTCCCCCTTCACTGGGGTTGTTGACACTGAATGCTCTGGCAGCTGCCGATTCCGTACTGATACCCATACAATGTGAATTTTATGCCCTGGAAGGCGTTGGTCAGTTAATGAATACCATTCAGTTGGTACAAAAACACCTTAATCCCAACTTAAAAATTGAAGGGGTATTATTAACCATGTTTGACGCCAGGCTGAACCTGTCTATACAAGTGGTGGATGAAGTTAAAAAGGTTTTCGGGAACAAGGTGTACAAAAACATTATTCCGAGGAATGTTCGTTTAAGTGAAGCCCCCAGTCACGGTATACCGGTCGTCATCTATGATCCTAAATCCAGGGGTTCGGAAGCATACCGAGAACTAGCCAAGGAAGTGATGGGTATTGAATAAAAAAAGAGGGTTGGGAAAGGGTCTGCAAGCCCTGATGCCTGTGGCAAGTGATGCCCCCGGTCAAGGGATTTTGAAAGAGATTAAGGTGTCTGATATTAAGCCAAACCCAAAACAGCCCCGATTAAGGATTGACCAGGAAAAATTAATGGAACTGGTGGAATCTATCAGGGAATATGGGGTTGTTCAACCGGTGGTGGTAAGGGCACAACCCGGCGGCGGTTATGAGCTTATTGCCGGTGAACGCAGGTGGCGTGCCTGTCAGCAACTGGGTCTGGAATACATCCCGGCTGTGGTCAGAGAATATGGCGAGCTGCAGTCTGCCGCCATTGCCCTGATCGAAAATTTACAGCGGGAGAACCTCAACCCCCTGGAGGAAGCGACAGCTTACCGCAGGCTGATGGATGAATTTCAACTTACTCAGGACCAGGTTTCCCAGCGGGTCGGAAAAAGCAGGCCCCAGATCGCCAATATGATTCGCCTGCTGTCCCTGCCCAATGAGATAAAAGTAAAGCTCAGCAGCGGGGAAATATCCGTAGGACATGCCAGGGCTCTGCTAGCGCTGGAATCCCGGCACAAACAGCTTGAAGTGTGCGAATTGATCACTAAGAAGCAGTTGTCTGTGCGCCAGGCTGAAGAACTGGTTAAGAACATCCTTAACGGGGAGCAGGAGAAAGAAAAGACCAGAAAGGAAAAACCCCGGAACCCCGAGATCATGGAATTAGAGGACCGGTTAAGAAGTTGTCTGGGGACCAAAGTTCAGATCAAAACCAACCGGCGCGGCGGTAAGATAGAGATTGATTATTATGACGATAACGATTTAAACAGGCTGCTGGAATTACTGCTCCCTGAAGACAGGTTGATGGCTTAATGTTTCACGTGAAACATTAAGCCATTCAATTAGGAATAGCCTTCGCCGTGACGACTCCCCACGTTGAAACGTGAGGCTTCTCGGTTCATCCGGGCTGCTACCGCCGGCCGTCCCCAAAGGCCCCGTCCGGGCCCTAATTTTTACGGTAGTTATACTGCTCGTTTTAAAATGTTAATGGCAGCATTTATATCCCGGTCTATAGACAGACCGCAAACCGGGCAATGATGCCACCTTTGAGAAAGTTTTTTCTTAACTTCCGCACCGCACCGGGAGCATAATTGTGATGTTTGCTTGGGGTCAACTTCAACTACCTTACGGCCGGCACTCTCAGCCTTGCTCGTTAGGATTAGTCTGAAGTTCCCCCAGCCGGCATCAGCAATACTCTTAGCCAGGTGGTGATTCTGGGTCATATTCTTAACCTGCAAATCTTCAATGGCTATCACATCGTACCGGTTTACCAGGGAACGGGCAACCTTATGGTGCAGATCCCGGCGCTGGTTAGCCACCTTTTCGTGGCACCGGGCCAGTTCCCGGACAGCCTTCTTCCGGCGGTTAGAACCTTTTTTCCTGCGGGATACCCGGCGTTGGTGCTGCTTTAGTTTCTTTTCTGCCTGGCGTAATTGCCGGGGATTATCAAACATTTCTCCGTCTGAGGTGGTGACGAACTTTTCTAACCCAACGTCTATTCCGCAGGATTCACCGGTAGGCGGTAGTGGTACTGCATCTATCTCCACCGAAAAGCAAGCGTACCATTTACCGTTCTGCCGCCGGATGGTTAGTGTCTTAACCTTACCATCCATGGGACGGTGCAGTTTTATTTTCACCGGGCCTATCTTTGAGAGTACCAGACGGTTATCTTTCAAAGAAAACCCAGACTGCGGGTAAGTAAAACTGTCATATCTTCGAGCTGCCTTAAACCTGGGATAGCCCGGGGTCTCCCCAGCTTTCACCCTGCGGAAGAAAGCCTGGTAGGTCTTATCCACCTGCCGGGCAACATCCTGGAGTACCTGGGAAAAGACTTGTTTAAGCCGTGGGTCATCTTCTTTCTTGATAGGCAAAGCTTTTATTTGCTCATAGCAGCTAAGGCTAACCCCGAATATTTCCCAGGCTTCCCGGCGTTCCTCCAAGAACTGGTTATACACCAGACTGCACAGGAAGCAGGTTTCGTGCATTTTTCGGGATTGTTCTTTAGTTGGATATAGTCGGTATTTATATGCTTTCAACATAGTAACACCTCAGTGTTCCTGGATTGCCTTTGCTATCTGCCGAAGAATTTCTTCTGCCCTGGATGCCACATGCCCGACTAATACCTTGCGCCGGTACTTGGGTATCCATACTATGTGATAGTTAATATGGTATCGTGAATGTCTTGTTGATTTAACCTTATCCATATCTAAAATTTACCATACTCAAAAGAAAATACTCAATACTTAAAAACCAAGCCGCCTTTCATCCCCGGACTGCGGTCCGAGGTTTTCTTGGCGGCTGAAGTATAATGTCATGGTTCATAAGCCGACCTCTCTGTTAGTAATTAAATATTATCGTACCGGAAAAAACCTGGTTTATTACAATAAATGTTTCACGTGAAACATGGCAGCACGGAGGAGAAGAAAATGACAGGAACAATCGTCAATGCAGCGGCCATTGTTGCCGGGACTGCAATAGGTTTATTATTTCGCAAAGGGATCAGCGAGTCCACCAACAACACCGTGATGAGCGGTATCGGACTGGCAGTGGCCCTGATTGGTTTTAAAATGGCCCTTAAAACCGAGAATGAATTGATTGTTATTCTGAGCCTGGTATTGGGAGGGGTCATCGGAGAAATTTTAAATATTGAAGGATGGTTGGGACGGGCAGGCGCCTATCTGGAATCCAGGGTCGGTGGCGGAGAAGGTGAAGTGGCCAGGGCCTTTGTGACCACCAGTTTGATTTATTGTGTGGGAGCCATGGCCATCATGGGAGCCCTGGAGGACGGACTGACCGGCAACGCCTCAACCCTTTATGCCAAATCCCTGTTAGACGGTACGTCCGCAGTTATTTTTACCTCAACCATGGGTTTTGGAGTGGCATTTTCATCAATCCCTGTGTTTATCTACCAGGGAGCCATCACACTGGCAGCCAGCGAACTTAAGTCTTTCCTGACACCCGCCATGATCAATGAAATGACCGCCACCGGGGGTTTGTTAATTGTAGGAATCGCCAGTAACGTTTTGGGAATTAAAAAAATCAAAGTTGGCAATTTGCTGCCGGCGATCTTTATGGCAGTCTTTCTTTCCTGGTTATGGCAAAAGTTAAACATTGGCATCTAGGCCGGACACCCAGTCCGGCATTTTTTTATTATATGAATTGCCCGGTATAATATAGGGTTACAATGCGGGATACCCTTAGTTTTCAGTCTGCTCTGGAAAGGGCCAGAGATATTATTGGCAACATGGATATTTATTTTGTGGTGGCAACCCTGGACTACTTAAAAAAAGGCGGCAGAATCGGTTATGTGGCCGGTACCATTGGAGAAATTATGCAAATTAAACCTATCATTTCCATTAACGAAGAGGGTAAACATTATACCTATGATAAGGTGCGGGGAAGAAAAAAATCCATCCTGCGCCTGTTTGAAATCGCCAGCAAAAGACTGAGTGAGAAAAATAGCACTGTGGCTGTAATGCACGGTGGGGCGGCAGAGGAGTCTTGGGAACTGTTCAGTAAAATAAAAGCTCTGCCCAATGTTAAGAAATCCTATTTCGGGCAAGTGGGGCCGGTTATCGGCGTGCATACCGGACCGGGGTTGATCGGGTTTTGTATCTGTAAGGTTTAATCAAGCATAAAGGGAGTCTGAAGGATTTTCAGACTCCCTTTTATATGTGCAAAAACGCCTATAAGTTTTCCTTTAAAGCATCCGCTTCCTTCAACGTTTCCTGGTAAACCTGGCTGATGGGCACGCCATATGCCTGTGCCGCCGCTTTACAATCTTCATATTCGGGGGTAATCCGAAGGACCGGTTCCCCGGGATGCAAACGCGCCACTTTTACACCGACGGGGCCATAGCGGGTATTTACTTTCATCATTTCCCTCAATGCGGTTGTTCTGTTTTGATAGCCAATACGGACCCCCAGGGTGGAAGTTTCTTTAAGAATAAGATTTGCAAGATACTTTACATCACCGGTCTTGCAAAGGACCGATAATTTGGTACCAGGTCGCCCCTTTTTCATGATAACGGGGGTAAGAAAAACATCCAGGGCTCCCTTTTTTAAAAATAATTCCATAATATAAGGATAAAATTCCGGATTCATATCATCAATGTTGGTTTCCAGGGTGGCAATTTCCTCCAGGTAACCGCAAGGGGTTTCCGCACTGCCCAGCATGACCCGGAGCAGGTGGGGGATGGGCAGTTGCAGGCTGCCCTTTCCGTAACCGATAGCAAAGGGCGCCATCACCGGCGGTGGAGCAAATTCATCCACCAGCACATTGACCAAAGAGGCCTCCAGGGGCCGGACAAGTTCGCCCTCCACCGGGCCCAACTGAACCGGCAGCCCCTTCACCAGTTCAGCAGTGACAGGCACAGGGACCGGCAGCCAGGTGTCATTGACTTTAACCAGACCGGAACCCAGGGGGAGGGACTGCATCATAATTTTATCGGGGGCCAATTGTTCAATACAGACGGCAATCCCAACAAGCAGCACCAAAGAACCCAGGGAATTTTCTATAACAATCGGTTCCAATGGCAGCCCCGTCACCTTGGCCCGGGTCATGGCCAAACGGAGAAAAGTTTCCGCGCAGATTTTTTTTACAAAAGAACTGAGATCACTGTTTTCCAGCAAGTCAACGATCTGCCGGGTATCATAATCAGGGGGCGAGTCGCCGGTGATGATTTCAATGCGTTTTGCCGCCACCGAAAAGTCCTTTTCATCATAAATATTTATCCGGTAACTGCCGGTATTGATCTTGGCCAACTGTGACCGCAAAAGGTTTTCTGCAACGCCCAGCTGCAGCAGCGCCCCTAAAAGCATGTCCAAAGACAGGCCGCTAAAGCAATCAATAAACAGAATTTTCAAAAAATACACCCCTGTTAACTATTTTATCTACTACAGTTTAGCAATCTCTGGTATAATGTTCCTCGGATGCCATTTAGTAATTATCATCATGATATGGCGGACAAGCCATACTAATGATGTTCTACCAGTAGTATAACGTAAAAATTAAAAGGGTGGTAAAGACGTGAATCATTTATGGCAAATCATTGAAATAAATTCAGCGATGATTATTTTGGCCCTTGCCGTTGTTATTGTTTTGCTTTTCATCAGTCAAGTGATCCTGTACCGCCGTTTCAGGGACGTCAACAGGCGGTACCGCCTGTTGACGCGGGGCCCCTCCGGCGCTGATTTAGAAGAAATATTACAGCGCTATGCCAGTGATGTGCAGAAATTGGAGGTTTTGGGACAGGAAATGAGACGGGAGCAGGACATTTTAAAGGAACAGCTGGCCCAATGTGTCCATAACCCTGGTTTGATCCGGTTTAACGCCTTCGATAACATGGGCAGTGACCTCAGTTTTTCCATGGCGTTGTTGGACCGCAGAGGTGACGGGGTGGTTTTAACCGGCCTTTATGGAAGGGATGAAACCAGGATTTATGCCAAACCCATCCGTAAAGGTACTTCGGATTACAGTCTGACTGAAGAGGAAGTGAAGGCCGTCCAGAGAACCCTTGAAAAATATGAATAAGAAACCCCTCACCGGCCCACCTTATTGATACGGGAGGGTTTCTTTTGTTTAAAAATCGCATTGACGCAGGACAAAGGCTGGCCGAGTCCCTGAAAAAAATAAACATTCAAGAAGGAATCGTCATTGCCGTTCCCCGGGGCGGCGTGGTGGTGGGGGCCCAGGTAGCCCAGGCGCTGGATATCCCCCTTGACATTATCATTCCCAAGAAAGTGGGGGCACCCCAAAACCCTGAGGTGGCTGTGGGCGCCGTCACCGAAGACGGTACGGTGATCTATAATCAAAATTTGCTCAACCGCCTGGGATTATCGGAAAAAGACCTGGCGCCGGCCGTCCAAAAGATTATCAGTGAAATTAAACGGAGAATGACGGCCTACCGGGGGAGCAGCAAATCGCCGGATTTCTCGGGCAAGCATGTGATACTGGTAGACGACGGTATTGCCACAGGGTTTACCATTATGGCGGCCCTGCGGTCCATCAAAAATGCCGGGTGTCAGGCCGTCACACTGGCCATCCCTGTGGCTCCCCCGGACACGGTGGAGCGGTTGGAAAAAGAAGTGGACCATTTGGTCTGCCTGGTATCCGAGGAGCCCTTTTATGCAGTGGGGCAGTTTTACCGGGACTTCAGTCAAATCAGTGACGATGAAGTCATATCCATTCTTAAAGGTTATCAATACTGTTTATAAAAAAGTTAATCCCGAAGTTAACCACTTCGGGATTGATTTTGTATGATTTGGGCGGTTTTCAGCAGGCCCTCTGCGATCAGGTTGGCCAGTCTCATCACCAGGTTCAACCGGGTGTTCTGCAGCACCAGGTACTCCAGGAAGCCACCTACGTTTACCACACCGGTGATGTACAGCTGTCCAACGGCGGGCAGGGACTTATTGACCCCGGCGCCGGGCAACAGGGGGCCGTCGCCGATATTTACACAGCCCACGTTTTCCAGGTGTCCCAGGCAGGCATCCACCGCGATGACCAGCGCTTCGGGGTGCCTGGACCGGATCTCCGCCAGTTTTTCATTCATATTGCTGGCATGTACCGGTTCATCCAGTGTACCGTAAACCTTAAAACGATGGCCGGCATCGGCTGCTATTTTGCTTCCCACCAGGGGCCCCAGGCAATCTCCGGTGGAACGGTCGGTGCCGATACAGACGATGACCACTTCATCATCACTCTTTATGCCGTAACCCTGTAACCGGGTGACCAGATCCATGGCAAAGCTATCTACAGCGAGGGGATCCTCGACACTGATTTTTGTTTTCGGGGGCAAAACTGCTTGCCGGTGCAAGGTATCCATATGAACGGACATCCCATCACTTCCTCTCAAAGCAAACATACTATATTTATTCCCCGCTTATTCTCCCTTTATTCCAAAATACATGGATTTATCAAAATAAATTGGGGCCATTTTCATTTCTTGTTCAGCCTGACGCTTTTTCGGCATAGTATCTAGGGAGAAAGAAAAGGTTAGGGGTGGCTCAATGATCAAGCAGACGGGAACGGGGCTGGTAATAAGGTTGGCGGCAACCTATGTGGGGGCGGTGATCGGGGCCGGGTTCGCGTCGGGGCAGGAGATTTTGCAATTCTTTATTTTATATGGTTATAAAGGGCTGCTGGGTGCGCTGGTGTCGGCGGTACTATTTGCCTATCTGGGCGCCATGGCGTTGTATCTGGGTGTAAAATTACGTGCCGGCAGCTACCAGGAACTGCTTTCCTATTTAATGGGGCCATGGGCCGGAAAATTTATGGACATTCTGAGTCTTTTCATGCTGGTGGGAGGTCTGGGGGTAATGCTTTCCGGCAGCGGTGCGGTGGTGCAGGAATATCTGGGTCTGCCGCAGTGGGTGGGGGTCGGCGTAGCCTTGCTGGCTGTTTTTTTTGTGATCATGCACGGGTTAACAGGATTATTAAACGTGAATGTAATATTAGTACCGGTAAAACTGGCGGCGGTCTGCCTGATCGCCGGCCTGGCCCTGGCAGCCCGTGGTTTACCCGCTGAATTGCCCTTTATCAACCAGCATGGGGTAGGGGGCCACTGGCTTTGGTCCAGCCTGTTGTATGTTTCATTTAATATGGTTGTTCCGGTGGCGGTGTTGTCCTCCATGGGGCGTTCCATCGACAAAAGAACAGGCATTTATGCGGGCATCCTGGGAGGACTGGGTCTGGGGTTCGCTGTGGCAATGGTAACCATTGCCGGATTGGCCTTTTACCCCCATGTCACCAATTATGAAGTGCCCATGCTATATATGGCTTCCGGTGTCAGCGCCTCCCTGCGGCCTGTCTTTGCTCTGTTAATCTGGGTGGCCATCCTTACCACCGCCATTGCCAATGCCCATGGTTTTGCCAGCCGGTTGGCGCCCGCAGGGGGCAAGCGTTACCGGTTTTTCGGATTTGCGGTCTGCCTGGCTGTACTGCCCCTGACCTTGCTGGATTTTTCTTTTTTGGTCAGGCTGCTGTATCCTGTGTTTGGCTATGCAGGGATGGCGCTTTTTTTCTCCCTGCTGCTTGTACCGCTGTGGAAGTTTTGCAAGCGGTGACAGCAACGGGTTTCCGGAGGAAGGATTATGGCAAAATAACAGCGAACACAAAAATGAACGGAAATGGAATGTGCTGCATCCCGGGGAGTTTAGTAAAGCGGGGGTGTAGAAAATTAACTGGTTAGACTATTTTTTTCTGCTTATATTGATACTGACAAGTTTTAGGGGGTACTGCCACGGGTTGCTGGCAGGCGTACTCCGGTTGGCCGGCTTGCTGTTGTCCTTTGGCGCCGCGGTTCATTATCACCTTAAGCTTGCCCAATGGCTGGCCGACCGGTGGGGTTGGGCGGACAGCATCGCCCAATTTCTAAAACCTCTGATCAAACTCCCGGAACCCTTTAACAGTCCGGAAATATTGAAACTTCCCGTTGGGCTGCTGCAAAAGATCAGCGCCCAACTCCCTTTGCCGACTCCCTGGCAGGATATTATTGCCCACCTGAGCCTGTTGGGGCCGCACCACACGGTTGGTCAAGCCCTCAATCTGCTGCTGGCCCATGGTCTGTTGAAAATACTGGCCTTTCTGGGCATTTTTCTGGTGGTAAAGACAGCTGTTGAATGGATTGTTTCCATCTTCGCCGTCATTTTTAGATTCAGCCCGCTGGGTCCGGTGGACAAGTTGGCGGGGCTTGTCCTTGGTTTTTTCACCGGGGTGGTGATTATTCTGGTGATGATCACGGTTCTGGTACCCCTGCAGGTTCCCTTGGCTCTGCTGGGTGTTCAGGGATTGTCGGCAGCCCTGGCAAAGGGGATCAGCACTTCCTTCTTCATGGCACATTTCGGCCCGCCGTTGCAACATTTAGACATCCTGCCGCCCCTGATACCGGAGTTCAGCAGCCAATTTTTGTTTAAACATATCCCCGGCGGTCCGGGCACAAAAATATAGCGGCGGTTCAAATTACCTACCTCCGGGTGGGGCATAATAAGTGGGTCTTGATAAGCATTGCCAAAACCAAATAAAGGGGGAAAAGTTCATGGTAAAAGCGGACCGGCTCAAGTACAGCCGGAAAAATGTTTGGGAAAACGCCGGTGAAGGAACCATGCAGGAAATTATGGCCTTTGCCGAAGACTATAAAACCTTTATCACCTGTGCCAAGACAGAACGCTCTTGTGTCCGGCAAATTGTCAACATGGCCCTGGCCAGCGGATTCATACCCATCGAACAGTGCCAAAACCTGCGACCCGGGGACAGGGTCTGCATCACCGGTAAGGGAAAGATTGTAGCGCTGGCCGTGATCGGGCAGCAGGGTTTGGAGAAGGGGATCTGTTTAATTGGGTCGCACACCGATGTGCCGAGGCTGGACCTGAAGCCCCACCCGCTGTATCAGGAGGAAGGGCTGGCCTTTTTTAAAACTCACTATTACGGAGGTATTAAAAAATACCAGTGGTTGACCATTCCCCTGGCCCTGCATGGCATTGTCTGCCGAGCCGACGGGCAAACAGTGGAAATTTCTATCGGGGACCGTCCCGGAGACCCGGTGTTCACCATCACAGATCTGCTGCCCCACCTGGCCAAAGACCAAATGGTAAAGAAACTGACCGAAGCGGTGGAAGGCGAACAGCTAAACCTGTTGATCGGCGGATTGCCCCTGCAGGGCGGCGACAAGGATAACGCTGTTAAAATGAACATGCTTACTCTACTGCATGAGAATTACGGCATTACGGAGGAGGATTTTATCAGCGCCGAGCTGGAGGCGGTACCGGCAGGACCCGCCTGTGATGTTGGGCTGGACCGCAGCATGGTGGGGGCCTATGGTCAGGACGACAGGGTTTGTGTCTATACCTCCTTACGGGCCATTCTGGAAACAACCGCTCCCGCCCGCACAGCGGTGGCGCTGTTTGTCGACAAAGAGGAAATCGGCAGTACCGGCAATACCGGCATGCAGGGAAGATTCCTGCAAAATGCCGTGGCGGAAATAGGATCCCGCATGGACCCCCGGTTTAATGAACTGGCCATCTACCGGGTTTTTGCCAAATCCATTGCCCTTTCCGCAGACGTGACGGCGGCAGTGGATCCCAATTTTGAAGGAGTGCTGGAAAAACTGAATGCGGCCAGACTGGGCGGCGGTGTGGTTGTCACCAAATATACCGGGGCCAAGGGTAAATATCATACCAACGATGCCAACGCAGAATATGTGGCCTTTTTAAGAAACCTGCTGAATCAAAATCAAATCACCTGGCAAACCGGGGAACTGGGTAAAGTGGATCAGGGGGGCGGCGGCACCATTGCCCATATGATTGCGGAACTGGGGTTTGAAGTCATCGACTGCGGGGTGCCGCTGCTTTCCATGCACGCACCCCTGGAAATTGCCAGCAAGGCGGATATTTTTGAATGTTACAGAGCCTATAAGGCTTTCTTTGGAGCGTAAGCAGTTGGCCTTTAGGGTAGTGATTACGGGTCCTGTTGTCAACCTGTCAGATATTTCTTGTGGGTCCGGGACCCGCAAGCATGCCTTTAAGTCCAGCAACAGGACCCTTAAGGAATGCCCGTAAGGCTAAAGGGGAGGGGATTATGGATTTAGCATCATTGAAAGAATGGCTTTTCGGCCTGTATACGCCGGCAGATATTCAGCGGGCATTGGCTACTACGTTAAGAATTATGGCCACCCTGGTTTTGGCCAAATTGCTGATCCATTTCGGCAGTAAACTGGTGGAAAAAATCTTTTTTACGAAACCCGGCAAATTCATCAGCGACAGCAGGGCCCAGACCCTCACCGGTTTGTTAAAGAGCGTCCTCCGCTATGGGGTCTATTTTGTGGCAACCATGTCCATCATAGAAATATTTATCCCCAATGCTGCCAAGACCGTACTGGCAGGGGCCGGCATCCTGGGCTTGGCGGTGGGCTTTGGGGCCCAAAACCTGGTGCGGGATATTATTACCGGTTTCTTTATCCTGTTCGAGGACCAGTATGCGGTGGGTGAATATGTCACGGTGGCAGGTGTCACCGGCACAGTTGAAGAAATCGGGCTGCGGGTGACAAAGGTCCGGGAATTTGGCGGTCAGCTGCATATCATTCCCAACGGCATCATTACCATGGTGACCAATTTCAACCGCGGGGGCATGCAAGCCATGGTTGAAATTGGCATTTCCTACGAAGAGAATATTGACCGGGCCATCGAAGTCCTCAAACAAATGAGCCGGGACTTTGCCCAAACCTGGGCGGAAGACTTGATCGAAGGGCCGGATGTGCTGGGGGTTGTAAGGTTTGGTGAATCCGATGTGGTGATCCGGGTCACTGCTAAAACCAAACCCATGCGCCAGTGGGAGATTGAACGTCAGTTAAGAAAGGCCATTAAAGAGGTGTTTGATAAAGAAGGAATTGAAATTCCTTACCCCCGCAGGGTGTTAATTACGACAATGGGAGGTGCGCCGGGTGCATAAATACCAGGTAGGAGATGTGGTAAAAACCCGTAAACCCCACCCGTGCGGCAATGATACCTGGGAAGTGATGCGCACAGGTGTCGATTTCCGCATCAAATGCCAAAAATGCGGTCGGGTTCTCATGTTGCCAAGACCCAAATTTGAGAAAAGTGTCAAGGCAGTGATCAGCAGCCCTGGAAGCGAATCAAGGGGACGGTTCTCTTGAAGCGAATCAAGGGGACGTTTCTCTTCATCAGAATCAAGGGGACGGTTCTCTTGAGTCTTTGGGAAGAATCAAGGGGACAGTTCTCTTGAGTCTTTCATCATAAATGACAGTCTCCCTCGATACATTCCTGCTCAAAACCCATGAATGAGTCAATTGGCTTCTATTCACTTAAGAGAACCGTTTCCTTGAGTCGGGAAGGTCAGAATCAAGGGAACCGTCCCCCTGAGTCAAGGGAAAAAATTTCTCTGGCAAGCTCTTGCCCTTTATATATATTGATGATATAATTTTACAGTGCTTTAATATGGCATGTTTCCACCCTGCTCTGCCTCAGGGGCAGAGCCGTTAGTCCGTGGGGAGGAGGTGAACTGTTGTGCGCAATTATGAAGTGATGTATATCATCAAACCCGAGGTTGAAGAAGAAAAAGTAACTGCATTGGTAGAAAAATTTAAAGCCCTGGTGGAAGAAAGAGGCGCCGAGGTTACCAAACTGGACAAGTGGGGTAAGCGTCGCCTGGCTTATGAAATTAACCACATGAAAGAGGGCATCTACGTAGTAATGCAGTTCAAAGCAGAAGCCGCTGCAGCCGCTGAGTTGGACCGGGTTATGAAGATTAATGATGACATCATTCGCCACATGATCACACGCGAAGATGAGTAGGTTTTGTTGATAGAACAACCCAAGGCGGTGTTAACAATGCTCAATAAGGTTATTTTAATTGGGCGTCTGACCCGGGATCCAGAACTTCGTTATACCACCAACGGCATTGCTGTGGCAAAAATGACACTGGCGGTGGATCGCCCTCAGTTTAATAAAGAAAAAGAAAAAGAAACGGACTTTATCGATATTGTAGTGTGGCAGAAACAAGCCGAGACCTGCGCCAACAACCTGGGCAAGGGTCGCCTGATCGCTGTGGAAGGCCGCCTGCAAATCCGTTCCTATGATGACAACCAGGGAATTCGCCGCAAAGCCGCTGAAGTGGTGGCAGATACCATCAAGTTCCTTGATTGGCCGAAAGATCGGGACAATCAAGGCAGCAGTTCCTTTGGTGGCGGCGGTTTTGGAAGCGAGATCAGCTTTAGCGGAGATGACATACCGTTCTAGGGGTTAGACTAAAAGCCGGTACCCGAGCAAGGAGGGAAAACTGTGAAACGTGAGCGTGGACGCAGAGGCAAAAAGCGTGTCTGCAGCTTCTGTGTAGATAAAGCAACAACCATTGACTATAAAGAAGTTTCCAAGTTAAAGAAATATATTACCGAGCGCGGTAAAATTTTACCCCGCCGTATTTCCGGCAACTGTGCGCATCACCAGCGGATGCTGACAACTGCCATTAAGCGGGCTCGTAATATTGCCCTGCTGCCCTTTACTGCAGAATCCTAAGATCTCCGAAAGGATGAGGGATATCCCCCATCCTTTTACTTTTGTTTAAAAACATTTCCAATACAAATATCACGAAACAGAACCACCTTTATGGACTTTAATATGAATAAGCCGTATAATAATGGCATAATCTTGTGAACCGGAGCATTTCCCATGGAGAGTAAATTGGCCTTCAGTCTTTACATGGCTTTCAAAAAAATGCAAATTCAATTCGGCAATCTGGCTGAACAAATGGGTTTGGACCCCGCCCCCTTGTCCGCCTTACTGAAATTATGGCGGCAGGACGGCCTCACCGTTACCGAATTGGGGGACAAACTGTTTTTAAAGGCCAGCACCATTACTTCTCTGGTGGACCGCATGGAGCGAGACGGGCTGGTGCGCCGGGAAAGGAATCAGGAAGACCGGCGGGTGGTGCGAATCTTTTTGACAGAAAAGGCCAAAAATTTAAAAGAGCAATTCCCCGGTTTTGAAGAATACATTCAGGATAAAATTAAAGGTCATTTTACGGAAGAGGAACTGGAAACATTAATTAAACTCCTTAGCAAGCTGGAATCCTCCCTGTAATACAAGATTTTCTTGCTAAAAGCTGTTAACCCCGGCAGGGATCAACAGCTTTTACTTTTGTGCCGGAGGAAATGGTCAGAGCCCACTGGAATGTGCTGATTTATGCTGATTTAACCAGTGGCGGGAACAAATAACACAGACCTGTTGCAGGAAATGCCGCCGGTGCCAGCGAATCTTTAGTTGTTTTAAGGTGATAAGAGTCTTCTGCATGCTCCCCTCTCGGCAGGAAAATGCTATAGACAGCAACATTAAACTGATTGAATGGCTCAAGGCTGATGTTCTGTCATCCCTGTCCTTGTAAGGGAAGATAAAATGGAAGAAGAAATAATGTCGGACTCCCTTCAAACATATATGACGGATAAGAAGAGGTGATCTTTGTTTGGCTTCCTTTAGAGATACCCGGGCGCTGGTGGACGGGGCCTTTACGGCCGGGCTTACGGCGGTGCTGGGTTTGCTGGGGATGTTCATTCCCCCGTTTTTATTTTTAATCAGCATCCTCATGCCAATTCCTCTGGCTGTTTTGGTAAGACGCAGGGGCTTATATACGGCGGTCCTGTCCCTTTTGGTAACAGGATTTTTATTGATGGTCCTCTATCCCAGCCCCTTGAAGGTTCTGCTGCTGTTTATCCTCTTTGGCCCCCTGGGACTGGTTCTGGGTCTGCTCTATAAAAATTACGTATCACCGGGCCATGCCCTGGTGGCAGCCTCTGTGGTTTCCGTCATTGCCTACCTGACCGTCATTGCTTTAACGGTTTTTGTGTCGGGAATCAATATTGAGATGATACACGCTGCCATCAATGAATCACTCAACGCGGTGTTTTCCATGTATGAAGAAGCAGGCAACCCGGTACCGGCAGAGCAGCAGGAATTGTTCAGGCAAACAGTAAGGGCCTCCCTCCTGTTATTACCGGCATATTTTGTCCTGCACGGGATGTTATCCGCAGGCCTGTCCTATATGGTGGGGAACCGGGTGCTAAGAAAACTGGATTATCAAGTGAATGCCCTGCCTCCTTTCAGTCAATGGAGGTTGCCCTGGTACGCCATCTGGGGGATCATCCTGGGCCTCATTTTTTACCTGGGAGGCAACCAATTTGCGTTGAACACCGTCAAAGTGATAGGGCAGAATATCCTGACCGTCTTTCTCTTTATCTTCTTTATCATCGGCCTGTCGGTGGTGGTGCATTTTTTTAAAAAGATTCCTTTTTCCAAGCCCTTTAAAATGGTTTTGACAGTGATTTTAATCCTTTACATTACATTGATGTACCCCGCCATTGTGGTACTGGGGGTACTGGACACTATTTTCAACCTTCGCCGGCCGTTAGCGAAAAGAGAAAACTAAGGATTACTTTCATTATAGAAGGAGGATTGCCATGCAGGTTGTGCTTTTACAGGACGTTGCCAAACTGGGCAAAAAAGGAGATATCGTTAACGTTACCGAGGGGTACGCAAGAAACTTTTTGTTCCCGCGGAACCTGGCCTCCCCGGCTTCCCAGGGTAAGCTGAAGGAAATTCAGAACCAGAAACAAACCCAGGCTGCCAAGAAGCAAAAGGAAGAGGAACAGGCCAGAGAACTGGCAGCCAAAATCAATGATTTAACGGTGGTGTTGAAGGCCAAGGTGGGCGACGCCGGCCGCTTGTTCGGCGCCATCAGCAACAAGGACATTGCAGACGGCCTCAAGGCCCAGCATGGTTATGACATCGACAAGAAAAAAATTGTACTGAAGGAGCCCATCAAAACACTGGGGAACCACAAAATCACCGTTAAAATCCATCCGGTGGCCCAGGCTGAAATAAATGTGAACGTTGTTGCCGTAGAGTAAAATCCACAGGAACCGGGACAGGATCAGGCATTGAAAGGAGCAGCATAAATGAAAGTTTTCCTCGAAAGGTTCATGAGCGGCGCCAAAGAACAGGATTCCGGTCAATTTTCCAAACTGGACCAACTGCAGCGGCAGGTTACAGCCATGTACGGGCTGTTAAGCAATATTTATGGCTCGGACAAGCTGGTACTGCGGGCAGGAAAATTGGAAGCCTTGCAATTGATGCGTTCCGACAAGATTGAGGAAAGGGTACTGGCTTTACAAAAGCTGGTATTTGAAGATCCAACCTACGAAGATTTGCCTTCCATCGAAGAGATCCCGGCTATTTTAGAAACCCTACAGGACGAAATTGCCGATACCGTTGCCCGGCGCACAGTGGAAGAGGAACTGGAAAAGAAAATCGGCGAAAAGATGAACCAGCGTCACGAAGACTATATTCGTGAAATCAAGCTGCAGGTCATTAAGGAAAGCAGCGGCCCGGAAAACGCCCAGACCTTAAAAAGGCTGGCCGTTCTGGAGAAGTTAGAATCCAAGAAACTGGCTTCTTCCGCCATGGAAATCCTGCGTCCGGAAAGTTTTGACGAAGTCATTGGCCAGGAGCGGGCTGTTAAGGCCCTGCTGGCCAAGCTGGCCTCTCCCTTTCCCCAGCACATCATCCTTTACGGCCCCCCGGGGGTTGGTAAAACCACCGCTGCCCGGCTGGCCCTGGAAGCGGCCAAGGGCATGAAAGGAGCCCCCTTTGCCAAGGACGCTCCCTTTGTGGAAGTGGATGGCACCACCCTCCGCTGGGACCCCAGGGAAGTGACCAACCCTCTGCTGGGCTCTGTCCATGACCCCATTTACCAGGGTGCCCGCCGGGACTTGGCGGAAACAGGTGTTCCGGAGCCGAAACTGGGCCTGGTCACCGATGCCCACGGCGGCGTTTTGTTTATTGATGAAATTGGCGAACTGGACCCGGCTCTGCAAAACAAGCTCCTCAAAGTGCTGGAGGACAAGCGGGTCTTTTTTGACTCGGCCTATTACGACCCCAATGATCCCAATGTACCCCGGTACATTAAAAAAATATTTGAAGAAGGAGCGCCGGCGGACTTCGTTCTCATCGGCGCCACCACCCGGGACCCGGAGGATATTAATCCGGCCGTGCGTTCCCGCTGTGCCGAGGTGTTTTTTGAACCCCTCACCCCGGCAGCCATTCAGGATATTATTAAACAGGCGGCAGCGAAGCTGGCGGTAAAAATTGATGCTCAAGTGCCGGAAATTATCTCCGAGTACACCATTGAGGGCAGAAAAGCCATTAACATTTTAGCGGACGCCTACGGTCTGGCCTGCTTCCGCCGGCAGGAAAGCCCCGGCACCCCCGTTTATATTACGGTTCAGGATATCTATGAAGTGGTTCAGGTAAGCCGTTTGACCCCCTATGTGTTAACCAAAGCATCCGATGAACCGGAAGTGGGTAAGATCTTTGGCCTAGGGGTAGCCGGCTACCTCGGTTCGGTTTTGGAAATTGAAGCCGTCGCTTTTCCTACCCGCAACCCGGGACAGGGAAACATCCGTTTTAACGATACCGCCGGCAGTATGGCCAGGGATTCGGTATTCAACGCCGCCTCCGTCATCCGCAAACTCACCGGCAAAGATATCAGCAATTACGACATCCATATCAATGTGGTGGGCGGCGGCCGCATCGATGGACCCTCCGCCGGCGTGGCCATTATGCTGGCCATGCTGAGCGCTGTTCAGGAACAGCCCATCCCCCAGGACATTGCGGTAACCGGGGAGATTTCCATTCAAGGAAAGGTACGGGCCGTGGGCGGGGTGTTTGAGAAAATCTATGGCGCCAAACAGGCCGGTATCAAAAAGGTGTTTATTCCCAAAGAAAACATGCAGGACGTACCGGTGGACCTGAAAGGCATTGAAGTGGTTCCTGTTCAAAGGGTAGAAGAAATCTTACAGCACATTTTGCCGGACGATCAGGCCGGCAGTTTGGCCGGTTAGTTAACGGACATACAGAATGACCCGAAGGGTGATACCCATGTTGGACCGTGTACCACCACAAAATATAGAAGCGGAACAGTCGGTGCTGGGGGCCATGCTGCTGGAGCGGGAGGCCATCTTCAGAGTGATGGAGTTCCTGAAACCGGAGGACTTTTACCGCGACAGCCACCGTATTATTTACGAAGTGATCCTGGAATTGGCCGAAGCTGGCCGACCGGTGGACCTCATTACCGTCACCGACCTTCTGCGGGCCAGGGGCGATCTGGAGAAGGTGGGCGGCGTCACCTATGTGGCCACCCTAGCCAATCTGGTGCCCACAGCCGCCAATGCCGAATATTACGCCCGCATCGTGGAGGAAAAGGCCCTCACCCGGGCCCTCATTTCTGTCACCACCAGGATCTCCGCCCGGGGCTACGAGGGAAGCGAAAATCCCGAAGAGCTGTTGGACGAGGCCGAACGCTCCATTCTGGAACTGGGCCGGCGCCGCAGCGGCGATACCTTTACACCTATTAAAGAAATTTTGGTCAAGACCTTTGAAGAAATCGAACATGTCTATAGCAACCGGGGCAAAATATCCGGTGTCCCCACAGGGTTCCACGATTTAGACCGTATGACCAACGGCCTGCAAAAAGGGGACTTAATTATCCTGGCGGCCCGTCCCAGTATGGGTAAAACCGCCTTTGCCATTTTGATCGGCCAGTATGCGGCCCTAAAGCATCAGGTGCCGGTGGGTATCTTCAGTTTGGAAATGTCCAAGGAGCAGCTGGTGCAGCGTATGTTGTGCTCCGAGGCCATGATAGACGCCCACAAGGTGCGGACAGGAGATCTTACCGACGAAGACTGGGCCAAACTCCATGAAGCTGCCCGCTACCTTTCCCGGGCGCCCATTTACCTGGACGATACCGGCGCCGCCACGGTAAGGGAGATTCGTTCCAAGGCCAGGCGGCTGAAGGCCGAAAAGGGCCTAGGTCTCATTATTATTGATTACCTGCAGCTGATGTCCGGCGGCAAACGCATTGAAAACCGCCAGCAGGAAATTGCCGAGATTTCCCGCAATCTGAAGGCCCTGGCCAAGGAACTGAATGTACCGGTGCTGGCCTTGTCCCAGTTAAGCCGGGCGGTGGAAAGCCGCACCGATAAACACCCCATGATGTCCGATTTGCGGGAGAGCGGCAGCATCGAACAGGATGCCGACCTCATCATGTTTATCTACCGGGACGAATACTACAATCCGGATTCAGAAAAAAAGGGCATCGCGGAAATTATCGTAGCCAAGCAAAGGAACGGTTCTGTTGGCACCATTGAACTGGGATTTTTTAAAGAATTTGTAAAATTCGTCAATTTAGCCCGCCGTGAATAGAAAATAACATTGTGCAAGAAAGAACAAAGCCCATGCAGCTGGTTTGCCCTTTTTCGTTTCTTTATTCCGGTTGACAATAACAAGAAACTGGGTTAGTATATTCCTGTTTGGGGACTCTCTCAGATCCCATACCTTAATTATAATTATATTGTAAATTAATGGGGGTATTCTGTCGGAACTCAAATAGAAAACTTTTCAAGTTTCTGTTTGGGTTATTTTTATTTCAATGGAAAGAATATCTACCAGGAACCGGAGTATGCCCGGGAAAGCAGGCTGATTTTTACCCGTAGTTAGTGAAGAAAAGATCTTGCTGAACGCACCAGAATTTTCCAAAAGGGGTCTGACCCCTTTTGGGACCTGTTCAGCGGCTTAAATGAGGCTTTAGGAGGTGCTCTCTTGTGTCTACAGTTGTGATTATCGGCGCCCAGTGGGGGGACGAAGGCAAAGGGAAGGTAACGGATTTTCTGGCGGAGAAAGCAGATATTATCGTGCGCTACCAGGGCGGCAACAATGCCGGTCATACCGTGGTGGTGGACGATGCGGAATTTAAACTGCACCTGATCCCATCCGGAATTTTGTATCCTGACAAGTTATGCTTGATTGGCAATGGCGTGGTCATTGATCCGGGCGTGCTGAAACAGGAATTGGATTCCCTGGCGGAGCGCCGTGTGCCCATTGGTAAGCTGCGCATCAGCCAGCGGGCCCATGTCATCATGCCCTATCACCGTCTCATGGATGCTGTTGAAGAGGAGCAAAAGGGCGACGCTAAAATCGGCACCACCAGGCGGGGAATTGGTCCCACCTATACCGACAAAGCTGCCCGGGTGGGCATCCGCGTGGTGGATTTGATTGATAAAGAAGAATTTCCCAAGTTATTAAAACAAAATATCGAGCGCAAGAACACCGTCTTTGAGAAGCTTTTCGATACCAGGGGCTTTGACTATGAGGAAATTCTCAAGGAATACCAGGGTTATGCAGAAATGCTGGAGCCCATGGCCGAAGATGTTTCCCTGCTGGTGCATAACGCCATTAAGGAGGGCAAGAACGTGCTCTTCGAAGGGGCCCAGGGTACCCTGTTGGATTTGGACCATGGCACCTATCCCTATGTAACCTCTTCCCACCCCACCGCTGCCGCCGCCGCACTGGGCACCGGCATCGGTCCCACCAAAATTGACCGGGTGCTGGGGATCGTGAAGGCCTACACCACCCGGGTGGGCGAAGGGCCTTTCCCCACGGAGCTGCTGGATGAGACAGGGGAAGAAATCAGAAGAAAGGGCCATGAATTTGGTACCACCACCGGTCGCCCCCGCCGCTGCGGCTGGTTCGACGCAGTCATTGTACGCTATGCCGCCCGCATCAGCGGCCTGGACAGCCTGGCCATCACCAAGCTGGATGTGCTTACCGGCTTGCCGGTTATCAAGCTTTGTTCCGGCTACCGCTACAAGGGGGAAATCATCCGGGAGTTCCCTGCTTCTTTGAAAGAGCTGGCCAAATGCGAACCGGTCTACGAAGAGTTCCCCGGCTGGCAGGAGGATATCTCCCAGGTAACCCGTTACGAAGACCTGCCGGACAACGCCAAACGGTACCTGGAACGCATTGTTGAATTGACTGAGGTAAAGATCGCCCTCATCAGCGTTGGCGTAAAACGCAGCCAGACCATTATCCTGGAAGATTTATTTGCCTAGCAAACCAATGGGGCCGTAAGGCCCCCCTTTTTGTTTAAAATTTGGTGCATTATATTACAGTTTTGTTAAAAAGTTAAAGGAATATTTTTAGGACAAACTTGTTGACACTTCTCTTGCGATGCTGTAATATATCACATGTGAGGTTGCGTGACCTCTAATTCAATATCTGATCCATTAGCTCAGTTGGTAGAGCACCTGACTTTTAATCAGGGTGTCCCGCGTTCGAGTCGCGGATGGATCACCACCACAAAAATTTGTGGCCCCTTGGTCAAGCGGCCTAAGACACCGCCCTTTCACGGCGGTAACACGGGTTCGAATCCCGTAGGGGTCACCAATTTTTGTTTTTTTGTCTCTTATTTTACATGACCCATTAGCTCAGTTGGTAGAGCACCTGACTTTTAATCAGGGTGTCCCGCGTTCGAGTCGCGGATGGGTCACCAAAATTTTATTTCATAGATGTTTGATTTTTTTAAACAGGTGGATATAATTATTAATAAGATGCGGGTGTAGCTCAATGGTAGAGCATCAGCTTCCCAAGCTGAGGGTTGCGGGTTCGATCCCCGTCACCCGCTCCAGTAAAATCAAGCCCTCCGAGGACTTATTTAATCCTGCGGAGGGTTTTTATTTCAAAAAGCCTGCACACGGATGGTTATCGAAACAGCCAAAAAAGAGGGTGTCAGCGCTAACCAATTCTTATCTCACCTGATCAGCATGGGTATTGGGAAAAAATCTCTTTAGAATAAGTTTGCCCCGGGAGTTCCCGGGGCGTTATTATTATGTGGCGCAATTTCAGAGCCAGGCTATATGTTATCTTTTTTTAATTCTGACAGTCTACCCTTTATTTCTGTTAGAAGTATTGCTATATTGTTATTAACGCTGCATAATGTCCTAAGATTGATGTTGCATGATGACCCAAAGTTGACGGATATAATGACCGATATTTTAGAAAGGGAGGAAGTGGCAAGAACAACCACTCCCCCCCTTTTTCTAACTTAAATTATCACCCGGTATGTTTCCTGAATTTTTAAATTTAATCGTACATCTTGCATAATAACATACCATTCACTATCCAACTCTAATCTACAGGCAATGTTGGT
>NZ_FQUY01000023.1 GCF_900129195.1 Desulforamulus putei DSM 12395 | reverse complement strand
GGGGAAGGAAGAGGGATGACCCGAAAGGTGAAGCAACTCTTCAAGCGGCTGGACGGAAAGATTTCTGTACACAACGGGTTGACCCGTTTCAAACAGGAATCGTTTTACTCTGTCTGGCATGACTTGAAGCACCTTGCTTTATCAAGTAGGTGACCCCGTTTAGCCGGAGTACGGGAACAACCGGTAGGCCGCATCTAACAGATCGCGGGAAGCAGAGCCGCAAGGCTTTCGCTGGACGGTCAACGCAAGACGGAAACCCCCGTGGTTTTCCATATGGCCGCGTTTTGTGCCCGTAAAGCGCTGTTTTTCCGTCCGGGTGAGACTCCTGGGGCCGAGGCCCCCTGTCACCCCAGGGAAAATTTTTCATGGAGGTGTAAAGCCTGGTCATGGGGGGCCGGGTTTACAAAAATCTAACTATTGTTAGGTATTGTAAACTTTTTTGAACCAGGTGTTTGATCCATGCCTATATATGAATTTCGCTGCGGTAAATGCCATCACAAGTTTCAAAAACTCTGTGCCATGGGGGAAAACGGTCAAAACCTGACCTGCCCTGCCTGCCAGGCCCCCGGCCCCACCAGGGTCATGTCCGGTTTTATTGTCAATAACCCCGGCGCGCTGGCCGGCAGCCGGGGCGACAGCTGCAAAGGCTGCACTTCCAGCAACTGCAGCGCCTGCAAACATTAATCCCCAGGGGGTTATGAAACCCCTGGGGATTTTTTTAAAGACTCAGACAGCGGAATTCAGCGCTGTCAATACGAATGCGGCTTCGGTTGGTGGCGCGGGGGTCAAAGGTAAAGCGTAATTCCGCGGCCACTGCTGTGGCAGGCACTCGACCGGTGGTAAAGCTAAACAATTCGTAAACCTCATCTTCGATCAAGGCCGGGGAGAAGGGGCCCTGGGGCGCCACGCCTACCACCGTACCGGCCCGGTTGCGGAAGAAGACCTGAACGCCGAAGTTGAAGTTACCCATCCTGGAACCCTCTACATCCTCGGCCACCCGGAAGCTGACCCGGTTGTTGCTGCCCGGAACGATGGCAAAGGTCTGAGACAGGGTGGCCGGTTCGTCCGGGATGTTCCCCATTTCCACCGCAAATCTGCCGGTGAAAGCGACCTCGGAGCGGCGTACGTTGGTGGCGTTCCAATCTCGGGGCTGGGTGGCGCTGATCCAGCTTTCGAAATTCGGGTTCCGCAGCAAGTTTTCTCCGGTGCACTCAATGGGCGGAACAGTTGGGGCAGGTGTAGGGGTGACATCCCCCTCGCGAATCCTGAATCGAATTCTTATAGGAATGTTTTGCAAACCCCGGGCTACATTGAAAGCCTCTAAGACATAGTCCCCGGGTCTCACCTGTCTCCCTAAATTATTCATTTGATCCCAGGTGAACCGATATATTGCATATTGATTTGGTTGGATGGTAACAGTGCCCGTTTGCTGGGTAAAGAAACGCCCCCGGGAATAACGCCAAACCTCTACATTGTCCGCAGCTCTGCGCACAACCAGTTCAAATCGCTGGCCGGTATTATAGCGTAACGTGATGGTCCGGTTACTGATATTTACTTTAAATAAGGTGATCCTTACGCCCTGCCCCTGCCGGTAAACCCGTTGATCCAACATCAAGATATAGAGAAGTCCGTCTACGATTCTTGCTGTATAGGGCCTCCTTCCTACCAGCGCGCGAACAATACTGCTGTATTGCCGGGTTACCTGTTCAGTTTCCCCGGAAGTTTCTTCCGGCGAAGGTGTGGGTGTGGGACTCGGTGCAACAGTATCAGGCACCGTTATTTGCTGACCGACAAATATAAGGTTAGGGTTTGCAATATTATTCAGGCGTTGAAGCTCTTCCACGGTGGTATTAAATCTTGCTGCAATTCCAGAAAGGGTATCCCCCGGTTGAACAATATATACAGCCATCTCTGTCCCTTCCTTTCGGTAAAATAGTCTCTGTGACATCTTATGAAGGAAGGAGCCGGGAGGTTAATAATAGGACAATCGAGTAGAGTAACGTCGTAGTAATTTACTACGGCGTTAGCCCCCTCACAGAACCGTACGTACGGGCCTCGTATACGGCTCTTGATAAACCCTCAGTCACTTCTCTCAAAAGTGATGCAAAATACCAATTTCGGCCAGCCAGATTTCATCGAGTCTCACATACAGGCGCACGGGCAGGGCGATGAGGAAAAGAATAAAGCCGGCCCAAATCAATGGCAAACCGGGGTCTTTTTTTACCTGCAACCCGGTATAGGGTATACGGTTTGTAAAGACTACTTCCTTGTTCAACAGTCTTACCGGTTCACCCAGTTCAGCGATCCCCATGGTAAAGGGAACACCTTGACTAAATACGAAGTACCTGGGCCAGTGGACCTCCAGTTCAAGGCGAGCAGGCCCTCCCAGGAAAATTCTCTCCCCTTCTTCCACTTTAAAGTCAAAACTGCGTTTTTCATGTAAGGCATATGACAATCGGCACAGGAGACCCCGGCCGCATTGTGTACACCGCCCTGGGAAAATTCGTAGTCAGGGTGCTGGGCTTTCAGCAGTTTGGTTGCTGATAACGGTACTATGGCAGCGGTAGCAATTTTCCTGTGTCACCACCCCGCCATGACTGCTTAACTTGATGGGAGCGGGCCAGGTGCCCAGCACCATGTCGACGGTGTCTCGCACACCCACAAAGGCTTTATAGTAGGCGCCTCTGATTACGTCATGGAGGATGTGACAATCACTGCAGCTGGCCACCTCCCTGTATGCGCTGTGACTCCAGGTCTCCACCCACGGGTCCATCAGGTGGCAGGAACCGCAAAACCCCGGACCGTCCAGCTTTCCCTGCAGGGGTGGTATTTGGGTAATCAGCGGGCTGAGCAAAAGTAAGACTCCTATGATAATCAGGAGGTATGTAGCAGGGTTTTATTCATATGTGCCCCCTTTTCTGTTATAGTTTTGACAGCTAATCTGTAGCAAAAAGATTAATTGTATTCATTTATCCCCCATGATTGCCATATTTTTCTCCTTCTATTACAATGAAAACAACCGCTGAGAAAAAATTGCGGGGGCACAATATTAATAAAAACATTGAGGTGCAATATGTATAAAGACCTGAGCCAGTATTACGATGATATTTTTCCGGCGGGAGAAGAACAGTTAAAATTTTTCCGGCAGGTCTTTGGCGACCTTGGTGTCAGCCGGGTTTTGGACCTGGCCTGCGGTTCGGGGAATTATTCGCTGGAGTTTGCCAGGTGGGGCCTCAGTGTGGTGGGCGTGGATTACGAACCGGACATGATTAAATTGGCCCGAGAGAAAGCCCGTAAGGAAGGGCTGGCCGTGGATTTCCGTACCGGGGATATGAGAAATCTGGAAGACATTGAGGGCAAATTTGATGCAGTAATCTGTATCGGCAATTCACTGGTCCACCTGCTAACGGACAAAGACATTATAACCGCCCTTACCCAAATGAAAGAACACCTTTACCACGGGGGTACACTGATCCTGCAAACGGTAAACTACGACCGCATTTTAAAGGGCAACATCACTCAACTGCCGGATATTGTTAACAAGCAGGCAGGAATTATTTTTACCCGGCAGTATGATTTCCGGCCCGACGGCTTGATCGACTTTAAAACCTCTCTGATTAAAAACGACAGCAACGGCAGCCAGCACAGTTTGGGCAGCGGCCAGGTTCCCCTGCGTCCCTTAACCAGGGCGGAATTAGAAAGTTTTTTACATACAGCCGGCTTTGATGAAGTGGAGGTTTTTGGAGGGTTTAACCGGAAGCCCCATGGCTGGGACAGCCAGTCCACGGTAATCCAAACCTTCCGCAGGAGATTCTGCAGCATACGCTGGTAGGGGGAGTTGGTATTGGAGAATAATGTAAAGTATCTAGCAAAGATTCCGCTGTTTTACGGTTTGCCCGAAAGTCAGTTGCGGGAAATCTCCAACCTGCTGCTGGAGCGCAGCTATCAAAAAGGCCGCTTCATCTTTATGGAGGGGGAACCGGGGGAAGCCCTCTACATTTTAAAATCCGGTTTAATTAAACTTACCAGGAGGTTGGAAGACGGCCGGGAACACATTCTGCATTTTGTGAACCCCGGCGAGGTCTTTGCGGAAGTGGTCCTGTTTGACGGCGGAAACTACCCTGCCACCGCTGAAGTACAGGAGGATTGCGTGGTGGGGGTCCTGCGCAACCAGGACATTGAAAGGTTGATCAGTCAAAACCCCGGTATCGCTGTGGAGATGCTGCGTATCATGTCCCGGCGCCTGCGGGCCGCTCAGGAAAAAGTTATGAATTTGGCCCTTCACGATACCGCCCGGCGACTGGCCTATACCCTGATTAAAATGGCCGAAGAACATGGCATTCAAAAACCCGGGGGCACCCTGATTAACTTTAACCTCACCAACCAGGAACTGGCCAACCTCACCGGCAGTACCCGGGAAACCATCAACCGGATGTTAAACAGTTTCAAGCGGGCCGGCGCCATTGACGTGGACCGGCAGCAAATTATGGTCCTGGACAAAAATAAATTAGAAAATTTATTGAAATAACAAAGGCATCGTGTTCATCACACGGTGCTTTTCATTTATCTTCATTGCATAATTGTCCCTTCACTGGGAATAATCAGACCAGAAAATCATAAGGGGGGTCATTATGTCTGATAAGAACAATGAAAACTACGATACCCTGATACACAACAGCGATCCCACCCACCGGGCCGACACCAACGATCCCGGCGCTCACCGGGACCGCAACAAGACCGAAGTGCCCTATGATTACCGGAAGTTTGAGCCTTCGCCCCGGGGGGAAGAGCTGTACCGCTGGCAGCGGGAGCATATTAAAAAGGATGATCAGTCCAGGGAGGGTTACCCTTTAAATGTCATTGTGGACCCGGCCATGCGGGAAATGTACCAGGTGGTGCACAACCAGGGATTAACCAATGTTTTTGACCGTTTTTCTGAGCAGCAGCCCCAGTGCAACTTCTGTGCCCCCGGCCTTTCCTGCCAGCTCTGCGCCAACGGTCCTTGCCGGATTAGCAAGAAGGCCCAGCGAGGCGTTTGCGGTGTCGACGCCCACGTGATGGTAGCCCGGAATTTCACCTACCGTCATACCACCATCGGCACGGCAGCTAACTGCTACCATGCCCTGCAGGCGGCCCGTACCTTGAGAGCGGCCGGTTCCCATCCGGAAAGCGGCCTGACAATCCGGGAACCGGAAAAACTGAAGAAATATGCTCACTTTCTGGGTATGGACACCAACAAGCCCATCGAACAGTTGGCGGTGGAATTTGCCGATTTCTTTATTGAAGACATCCACCGGCCCCATTTCCAGGCATCCAAACTGGTGGAAGCCTTTGCCCCGGCACGCCGTAAGGAACTGTGGCGGAAGCTGGGCCTCTTCCCCGGCGGCGCCTTTTCCGAGGTGGGCTTTGCCCAGACCAAGTGCATGACCAACCTGGGCGCCGACCCGGTGGATTTCCTGCTGACCTGCGTGCGCCTGGGAGTGGCCAACGAATTCCAGGGCCTGTGGGCCCTTGACCTCCTGCAGGAGATCCTCATGGGAACCCAGGAGATCACCCACCGCAAGATGAACATGGGCCTGCTGGATCCTGCCAAGGTAAACATTATCACCAACGGCCATATGCCTTTGCTGGCCCATGTGGTCATCGACCTGGCCTCCACCGAACAGTGGCAGCAAAAAGCCAGAGAGGCCGGGGCTGCAGGAATTCAGGTGATGGGACACGTCTGCGAAGGCCAGCAGCTCATAAATTACTCCGGCTCCCACAACATGCCCGCCCTGGCCGGCCAGGAAGGCGAATGGCTGTCCGAGGAATACCTGCTGGCCACTGGCTGCGTGGATCTGTTTATGTTTGATTATAACTGCACCGTTCCCACCCTGCCCCTGTTTGCCCGGCGTTTTGGCGCCAAACTGTTGAGTGTGGACCCGGTCATTCGCTTCCCGGACACCGAAGCGCTGGATTTCAAACCGGAGCAGATGAAAAAACAGGCGGAGGAATGCCTGGAGCGGGCCATCGAATCCTTCAAGAAGAGAAAAGCAGAAAACCGCAATGTCTATATACCACCACACGTCAGCGAATGCATGGTGGGCTTCTCCACCGAGTCCGTGAAAAAGGCCCTGGGCGGCAACTGGCAGCCCTTGATTGATCAAATTGCCAACGGCAATATCCGTGGTATTGCCACATTGGTGGGCTGCACCACCGCCAGGTACGGCCAGGGCGGCAGCAATGCCTTCAAACTGGCCAAAGCCCTCATGGAACGGGATGTTCTGGTGCTGTCCGGCGGCTGTGTATCGGCGGTCTTTGAGTATACAGGCCTGTGCCGGCCGGAGGCTGCCAACGAAGCAGGCAACGGATTGCGACAGGTCTGCCGGTCCCTGGGCATTCCCCCGGTGCTGTCCTACGGCGCCTGCGTGGATATCGGCAAAATGACCCACACCGCCATGGAGTTGGCCGATGCCCTGGATGTGGACACCAATGCACTGCCGCTGGTCATTGGCGCCCCCGAGTACCTGGAGCAAAAGGCGGTGGCCGATGCCTGCACCGCCGTGGCCATGGGCTGGCTGGTCCACGTGGCCCCGGTTCCCTCGGTGACCGGCAGCGAAGTGGTGGTAAAAACCCTTACCGAAACCACCGAAACCCTGGGTCTCGGTAAAGTAATGATTGAACTGGATGCGGAAAAGGCGGCCGACATTTATATTGAACATATAGAAAAGAAAAGGGCAGCGCTAGGTCTTTCGGCCAATTTGCCCAAGCCGTAAAAAACAGGCCTGTACCGTTCTCCAGGGTACAGACCTGTAGTTTAAAAATGTAAAAGCTTGTTGACCAAGGCATATTTGAATGGCCATTGGCTTTTGGCTTAGCCTTTGCTTCCAAAAGCAAAAGCCTATTCTTCATAAAGTTCCCAGGCCAGGGACAGGGCGGCCAGAGCTCCCGGTACACCACTGGAGGGAATGGCCAGGAGAATAGCACCTATTACCTCATCCTTGCCGGCCCCTGCCGCTTTAGCCATTTTAATATGTCCCATTAAAGCATCCTGATTTCGCATGGCCGTGGCAATCCCAATGGCCACCAGGTTGGCGGTTTTGGCATCCAGTGAGGAATTTGCCAAAACGGCCTGCCGTAAATGACCGATGGCTGCGGCCACTTCGGGTTTTTCTTCCTGCAATCTCTCCAGCGTTTTCAATAAATCCATTTTCAGCCCCCAACGCTACGTACATGCTGATAAAAAAGAGGTGTTTGCACGACACCTCCTTAACAACACAACCTATGGATTACAAATACCGCTCAGGGCCAGCTTGACCTGAATTTCTCCCAGGCTTTCCAGTTTGCTGACCATGTCCTTAACCACCGCAACGTCGCCGTCCACAACAATGGTAATGACGTATTTATTCTTTTCCCGGTATGGCAGTCCCACCCGGCCCACTATGAGATCCCCGTACTCCGTCAGAATGGCATTTACCTTTGGGGCCAGCCTCGCACGATCTTCCACAACAATGACCACGCCGCCTACACTGTTTTCCATCATGAATCCCCCCTGGTTAATCTAACTTGTTAATTCTAAGGGGTTAATTAGATGTTTATATATAAAAACCTTTTTCGCAAAAATTAAATTTTTATGACATTTTTATTTAAATAAAAAGACTCGGCAAAAAGGCCGAGTTTAACAAAATAAAAGGCGGGTGTGCAATATGCACATGCTCAATTATATGACAACACCCGACAAATGTCGAGAACTATTTTGGTTTATCTTTATTATTTTTCTTTCCGATTCGCTCTAATAAAGCGCCCAATCTCTCTCTCTCCCCGGGGCGCCCTTCTGTCTTCAATAATTCAATGGTTTGCCGAAGCCATTGCAAAGCCCCCTGTTCATCAGTCAGGGAACATACTTCCTCGGCCAGCCTTGGCCGGCGCCCCAGCTTACCGCCCCGCATCACTCTATAACCTTGTTTGCTGATGGTAATGGCGCCGGTCGGACAACACCTGGCACATTTACCGCAATTGAGGCACAGGGAAGGATCAATTTGCGGTCCTTTCTCCCCCAGCAGGATGCCCTGATCCGGGCAGGCTGCCACACACAGACCGCAGCCGGTACAACCTTCCCCCACCTCGGGTACGGCCTGCCCCTGCAGGCCAAAATCCTTAATCTGGGGCTGACTGCAGGAGTTGGGGCAGCCGGCGATGGCCACACTAAAAATATCGTGGTGTTTAGGTTTGGCTCCCCCCAGTCGGGCCAATTGCCAGCCGGTGAAATCCATCTCTTTAAAAAGCTCGGCACAGGCCTTTGCCATTTGTTCCGTATTCACCACAGCGTTGGGACAATCTCTGCATTTTGTGATCTGGTACAGTTCTGTGGCATGAAAATCCGGCATCCCTTTTTTCACCTCCCGCCGCCCGTTTTGCTACCCTTTCACCGGATCATGGACATGATAAATAACCGGATCCCATACAGGCAGCCGCCATTCCACCACTCGACCGGCTTGCCGGCTTTGGGGAATGTCAATCAGCCGCTGATTGGATGAGCCCCTGAAGGCCAGGGCCAGATCCTTTTTATCCTGTTCAAAGGGCCCGTCCACCAGGACATCCACCAGCTCCAACACCGGCAGGTTTTTTATTTCCTCGTACCGGTAGCCGGTGTACAACCAGATATCCAGCCGGGGAAATTGTTTTTTCAACCCGTTAGCCAGGCTGTACACTGCCTCCGGCTGCAGCAGCGGGTCTCCGCCGGAGAAGGTAATGCCCTGGGTAATGGGAGAAATGGTAGCCTTGATTTCCTGCAGGGCTTCCTCGACGGTCACTTCCCTGCCGCCCTCTGCATCCAGCAGTTCTTGATTATGGCAGCCCGGACAGCGGCGGGGACACCCCTGCAGGAACACCACCGTCCGCAGTCCGGGGCCGTCCACCACGCTGTTGGTGACGATGCCCCCCAGGCGAAGTTTAACGGTCAAGGGGATGCACCTCCTAATTCTCACCTAATCCCTTAGATCAAACCCGGAGTGTACCACTCTGTCCTTTAGTTCCGCCACTTTGGCATCGTTAAACCGGTCTACGGTGCTGAGGTAGCCGGTGATACGGCGAACCCGGCGAATTTCCGGGGATTCGCAGCGCGGGCAGCTGTCCTGGTTGATAACACCGGTGACATTGCAGGAAGTGCAATAGTCCACCGGGAAGTTGATGGCGGCATAGCCCATGTCGCTGGCCCGCATGTGTTTGATAATGGCCTCCACAGCCTGGGGATTGTGCAGCGGCGGTGAAGCCATTTCGATGTAACTGATGTGCCCGGCATTGCAGAATTTATGATAAGGCCCCTCCAGAGAGATTTTTTCGAAGATGCCGATGGGATAGCCCACGGGCACATGGAAGGAGTTGGTGTAGTAAGCTTTATCGGTAACACCGGGAATAATGCCAAATTCTTTGCGATCCAGCTTGGCAAACCGGCCCGACACACTTTCTGCCGGGGTGGCCAGCAGGGTATAGTTGAGGTTGTATTGCTCAGCAGCCTCATCAACCTTGCGGCGCAGATAAGAAACGATTTCCAGACCCAGCGCCTGGGCTTCCTCACTTTGACCGTGATGCTGGCCGGTCAGCGCCACCAGGGCTTCGGCCAGGCCGATGAAGCCGGGCGACAGGGTGCCGTGTTTAATCACATCTTCAATGACATCGTCCGGTTTGAGCCCCTGGGAACCCAGATACAGGCCCTGCCCCATGATAAAGGGCATATCCTTCACTTTGAGTTTGGCTTGCACCCGGAAGCGATGATACAACTGGCGGCAGGCCAAATCCAGGGTTTCATCCAGTAACCGGTAAAACTTATCCAGGTTGCGTTCGGCCTTAATGGCAATCCTGGGTAAATTGATGGTGGTAAAGGACAGGTTCCCCCGGCCGTCGGTAACCGCAGGCCCCCGGCGGTTAGCAATTACCCGGGTCCGGCATCCCATGTAACCCACCTGATCGCCGTATTCGCTGTTGAAGGAAGAATCCATAAAGCTAAAGGTGGGATTTAAACGCTTGGAGGATACCCGAATGGCTAACTGAAATAAATCATAGTTAGGATCGCCGGGGTTCAGGTTAATGCCTTCCTTTACTTTGAAGATGATGTTAGGGAAGATGGGGTTTTCTCCCCGTCCCAGACCGGCCTCATAGGCTAACAGCAGGTTTCGGATTACCTTCCGTGCCGCTTCGGATGTTTCAGTTCCCAGGTTCAGGCTGGAGAAAGGCACCTGGGCGCCGGCCCGGCTATGCATGCTGTTCAAGTTATAGATCAGGGCCTCCATGGCCTGGTAGGTCTCATGATCACTGGCATCTTCCACATAGGGTGCAAGGTCACGGTCAAAGAAAGCAAAAGACTGTCCGCCGTGCATGTCGTTTTGAGAACTCTGTAAAATAATTGCGGCTAATGCAGTGGCCGAAGTAGGACGCCTGGGCGGCCGAATATAACCATGCCCGGTATTAAATCCTTCTTTTAGCAATTTTCCTAATGGGATTTGAAGGCAAGTCAAAGTTTTTCCATAAAACTCAAGATCATGAATATGTATATCTCCCCTGACATGGGCCTGGGACATTTCTTCAGGAATTAACCGGCTTAAATAATACTTCTTGCTGGCTGCGCTGGCGATCTGCAGCATCTTGGCGGAGGGTGAGTTCGATACGTTGGCGTTTTCCCGGTTGGTTTCTTCCAGGATTTCCTCCACCGCATCCATCAGGTCGCTTTTGGCCTCCCGCAGGCGGGTCCGCTGGTGACGGTACAAAATATAAGCTTTGGCGGTACGGGCATGACCTGCCTCGATCAGCACCTTTTCCACAATATCCTGAACTTCTTCCACGCCAAATATATGACCGTTATATTGTTTCTTGAGCATTTTCAAGACTTCCAGGGTGAGTTCCATGGCCGTTTGACGGTCTTCACCGCCTACCGCTTTGGCCGCTTTAAAGATAGCGTCGGTGATTTTGGTTTCATCAAAGGCCACTTCCCGGCCGTCCCTTTTCCTAATCTTGGTAAACATCTCTACAGGGCCCCCTTTATCTCCTTACTCTTTAACAGTTTCTCCACTTCCTGGAGAAAACTCTGGATATCACCAAACCGCCGGTAAACCGAGGCAAACCGAATATAGGCCACCTCGTCCAGTTCCAGCAGCCGGTTCATCACCAGTTCCCCCACCACATGGCTGGGTACTTCCAGTTCCATGTGGCTGCGCAGTTCCCGCTCGATGTAATGAACAGTATCTTCAATTTTCTGAAGGGGTACGGGCCTTTTTTCACAGGCCTTCATTAACCCGGCCAGCAACTTGCTACGGTCAAAGACCTCCCGCCGCCCGTCCTTCTTCACCACCACCAGGGGTCGTTCATCCACCCTTTCATAGGTGGTAAACCTTTTACCACACTCACCGCATTCCCTGCGGCGCCGGATACTGTTGCCTTCATCGGCCGGCCTGGAGTCTAACACCCGGCTCTCCGGAAAACTGCAAAAGGGACAACGCACTTACGGTCACCCCCAAGATATAGGGTTTACTTCACAATGGTAATATAATTGTAACAATATGTTGTGGGCAGACTAATTATAAAATACCATATATTGAGAGTCAATGCCGCTTATCAGTAAATTTTACCAATCTATACGGTATGGTTGTTCTTACCTTTCATTTCCTCCCGTTTTTAACATCCATGGAAAAAATAAAAAAACAGGACGCGGGTCCCCTGTTACATAATCCAAAAGACCTGCGAAATACTTAAATAAAATCAAATAAATATGAAAAAGGAAGATATGATGGCAAACACTACACTGAAAAAAAACACAGCAACCAATATTTTTATTCCTAAAAGGGTTTTTATCGAACCGGCGGCTTTGGAGTATGAACTGGGCCGCAGGCTGCGGGACCGCTTCCGGTCCGAGGGGATCCCGGTCACGGTGACCGGCGCCCACAACCGGGTTACCGGCATCCCGGGCAAGACGGCCCAGGAAGCCTTTATGGAAGCCAAGCGCACCCTGGTGGTGGGGATAAGAAGGGGAAAAGAATTTCAAACCTGCAAGCCTTCGGCCCACTACCAGCTCCCTCTGGTGACCAGTTGTCCCGGCAAATGCGAATACTGCTATTTACTGACCAATCTGGGGAAGAAGCCTTATCTCAGGGTATATGTTAACATCGAAGAAATATTAGACAGGGCTAAGTCCTACATAAAAGAGCGCCTGCCCGGAGAAACCGTTTTTGAAGGGGCTGCCACTTCAGACCCCATCCCCGTGGAGCGGTATACCGGCGCTTTAAGGCAGATCATTGAGTTCTTTGGCCGGCAAGAACACGCCCGGTTCCGCTTTGTAACCAAGTTTACCGATGTGGATTCCCTGCTGGATGCCAAACACAACGGCCGTACCCGGTTCCGCTTCAGTCTTAACGCCGAACCCGTCATAAAAAATTTTGAGCACGGTACCCCTTCCATGCAGGAACGGGCAGCCGCTGCCGGCAAAGTGGCCGGGGCTGGCTACCCCCTGGGTTTCCTGGTGGCTCCCATCATACTGTATGACGGCTGGCAGCAGGGTTACAGCGAACTCTTCCAGGAACTGGACCGGGTATTGGACCCTCTGTCCCGACAGGACCTGACCTTTGAGTTTATCACCCACCGCTTTACCCGGCGGGCAAAAAATAACATTAACGAGATCTTCCCCCATTCCCGGCTGGATATGGATGAAGAAAAGCGTCAATTCAAGTACGGCCAGTTCGGTTACGGCAAGTACGTATACCCGAAGGAAAGTCTGGCCGAGGTAAAGGAACACATGGAAAATCTGGTGAACCGGTACTTTCCGGCAGCCAGGGTGGAGTATTTGGTTTAATAAAATTTGTTCTGTGTACATTTAGTGATACTTAAGAAAAGCCGAAGGCCGAGGGCTGAGGGCCGATGGCCATGACCAGAAATAAAGAAGCAAAAAAGAGGCCGGGACTTACTCCCAACCTCTATTCTATAGACTATTCTTTTAAAGCTTCTGCCAGCAGTTCGGCGGTGTGCTTAACGGCCATGTTTTTGCCCTTGGCGTCCAGGCCGCCGCTGATCTGCATTTTGCAACCGGGGCAGTCCAGAGCCAGTACACCGGCGCCGGTGGCTTCGGCATTGGCCAGTTTCTTGTCCAGGATGGCCAGAGAGATTTCCGGCATCTTAATGGAGTATGAACCACCGAAGCCGCAGCACTCGTCACAGCCCTTCATTTCGGTAATGTTGACCCCTGCCTTGCTCAGCAGCTCCCGGGGCTCTTGCCAAACACCCAGGGCCCGCTTCATGTGACAGGAATCGTGGTAGGTTGCATTGATGCCCAGACCCTTAAATTTGAGATCCTTGCCGTGCTTGGCTACGAAGGAAGCGAAATCAATGACTTTGGCAGCAATTTTCTCGGCCCGGGCTCTCCAGGCCGGGTCATCCTTGAAGTGATCCAGGTAGTGGTGTTTCAGCACCTCCACGCAGGTGGGGCACAGGGAAACAATGTAGTCCACATTTTCCTTTTCAAAGGCCTCGATGTTCTGCTTGGCCAATTTTACGGCAACCTCCGGAGCACCCATCTGGCTGGCGGGAATACCGCAGCAGGTTTGCTCCAGGGGGAATACAATTTCCATGCCCATTTTGTTGAGCACCTTGTAGGCGGCTTCACCCTGTTCGGGATAGACAAAGTCGCCCAGGCAGCCGGCGTAGTAAGCAACCCTGGCCTTTACTTTACCCCTGGGTACCGAGTGTCCGACCCTGTCACGCAGCGGTGTAGAAGCAACCGCAGGCAGGCTGCGGCCTTCGGTGAGACCGGAGAAGAACAGGGGCAGGTGACGAATCATATTACCCTTTACAAAGGGTTTTTGGGCCAGGGAGGCGGTTCTGATCAAGGAATGGAACAGTTTACGGTTGGTCAGCACCTTCTCCAGAATTAACTTTTGACCCATAGGCAGTCCGTCTTTCTTCACGGTACGGCGGCGCAGTTCCACAATCAGGCTGGGAATGTCAACCTTACCGGGACAGAAAGTCTTGCAGCGCTCGCAGCGCAGACAGAGGTTTTGCAGTTCGCCGGCTTTTTCAAAGCTGTTCAAGAAAGCAGTCAGAATGGTGCCGATACCGCCGGTGTACACGTCGCCATACACGTGTCCGCCCACCTGCTGGAATACGGGGCATACGTTGAGGCAGGAAGCACAGCGGATACACTGCAGGGCTTGTTTGAAAATGGGGTCGTTACGCATTTCGGTGCGACCGTTATCCATCAGCACAATGTGCATTTGCTTTTGCTCGATGATGTTGCCGTCCATGTCAATGGCGGCGGTGGGCCCGGTCATCATGGTTACATAACTGGTCAGTTTCTGACCGGTGGCGCTGCGGGGCAGGGCTTCCAGGATGGGGCCTACATCTTCAAACTTCGCCACCAGTTTTTCTATACCCACCAGAACAACGTGTATCGGAGGTACGGTGGTGGTCAGACGGCCGTTCCCTTCGTTGGTGCACATCACGATGGTGCCGGTTTCAGCCACGGCAATGTTGGCGCCGGAAATACCCATTTCGGCCCGCAGGAATTTGTTACGCAGGTTCTCCCTGGCCACTTTAACCAGTTTGGGAATATCCGGCTCCAGGTTTTCATTAACTTCCTTGGAGAAAACCTCAGCCACTTCACCACGGGTCATGTGAATGGCGGGCATCACCATATGAGACGGACGCTGGCCGCAGAGCTGAATAATCCATTCACCCAGGTCGGATTCCGCAACATCCTGAATGCCGTTTTCATTCAGGAACTTGTTGAGGTGAATTTCTTCAGAAGCCATGGACTTGGACTTAATAATGTGGTTTACATTGTTCTCCCTGGCCACCTTAAGAATGTATTCCTTGGCTTCCTGGGCGGTTTTCGCCCGGAACACGATGGCGCCGTTTTTCTCTGCATTGGCAGCAAACTGGTCAGCCAGTTTCTCCATGTTTTCTGCAGCGTAGCTTTTAGCAATGCGAATTTTTTCGCGAATTGCTTCAAAATCCTTACCTTCATAGGCCTTCTCGCGGGCGGCGGGATAGGCTTCCCCGAAACGGCCCAGGGCACCCTTTAAGTTATCTTTTTGCAGGGCAGCATTAATTTCTTGCTTTAATTTTGCTGTCGCCATGTTGTACCTCCTAGTCAATAAACACGATGATTAATCTTCCAGGACCATGCACGCCAATGGTGAGTACCCTTTCAATGTCCGCGGTACGGCTGGGACCACTGACAAAGGTGAGGTATTTGGGAAGCTCGCCAAGGTTTTTATTGTAAACAGCAATGGCATCTAACAGAGTGGGCAAAAGGTTTTTGGTCCGCACAAATACCATGTGAACCGGCGGCAGAATGGATACCATGCGGCTTTCAATACTGGTGGCATTGCCTACCAGCGTACCGATTTCAGCAATGGCATAGTCCAGTTGGGAAATGCCCAGACCGGCGTCCGCAGCGTTCTGCCGTAAATTCTCATCGGTCATTACAATGCCCAGTTTGCTCCCGATAGCTTTTATATCCACTTCGTCAACCAACGGGGAAGAAGCATAAACAGCCTTCTCAATCTTCAATTCACCAATTAATTTGGCAACCAGTTGACGAGCCTCCTCCAGATTGGCCGCCCTGTGTACTTCCGCGGATAATGCTTCGGCAGCGGTTTTAAATTTTTCGTACAAAGCTTCCCCTTTAAATTCACTGTAAGCGTCTTTCATAGGAATCTTCGCTTGTACGGCGCTCATGCAATCCACCTCTTAAGATATATTTTTTTGGAACCTTTATAATAAAATTTACTTTCTAACCATTATGAGGGCATGATGGTCTGACCACAGTTCCCGTCTCAAGATGTGGCTTCCGCCCTGATCAAAAATAGAAAAAATTAAGAAATGCTAATTATTTATTAACATTTCCTAATATACTGTATTCTTTTTTAATCAGCCAGCCATTTTCTGAATTTAAGTATATTAAAGTTTTCGACAAAATGCAATCATTTTTGCAAGGGTTCCGCCCTTTATCAAACAGTCATAACATTTTAACAAATCTTAACATAATAAATGCTTTAATAACGGAAGGAATCTTCCCCGGGGTTCTGATAGGGGGCTATTTCTACCAGGATGGTATCAATGCCGATTTTTTTGATTTTATCCCAGGGGACAATCAGTTCGTCTTCCCGCCCGAAAAGACCCAGGAAGCGGCCTTGTCCCGGTAAAATGATGGCGGCAATGCGACCCGCTTCCAAATCAATGTCAATGTCTTTAATAAGTCCCAACCGTCTTCCGTCCACTATATTTACAACCTCTCTTACCCGCAGGTCAGAAATCTTGATCATTTTGCCACCTCCCAATTAATGTATATGCAAGAACTTGTTACTTCTACACAAAAAATAGGGCCTCAAAGCCCTACTTCTTTATCGCACTTCTCAAATCATACATACTTTCGCATGTGGTTGAGGGCAGCTTTCTCCAGGCGGGAAACCTGAGCCTGGGAAATGCCGATTTCCTCGGCCACCTCCATTTGTGTCTTTCCTTCAAAAAACCGCAGCGTTAAAATATGCTTTTCCCTGTCACTGAGCCTTGTTAAGGCATCCCGGATGGAAATCTCCTCAAGCCAGCTTAAGTCCTGGTTTTTTTCGTCACTGATTTGATCCATCACAAAAATGGGGTCTCCCCCGTCATGATAGATGGGTTCAAACAGGGAGATGGGCTCCTGGATGGCATCCAGAGCAAAGATGATTTCTTCCCTGGGTATTTTTAGTTCTCCGGCAATTTCATTTATGGAGGGTTCCCTGGAATATTTATTGACCAGGCTGTCCCTCACCTGCAAAGCTTTATAAGCAACATCCCGCAGGGATCTGCTCACCCGGATGGGGTTGTTGTCACGCAGGTATCTCCTTATTTCACCGATGATCATAGGCACTGCATAGGTAGAAAATTTTACGTTTTGGCTCAGGTCAAAATTATCGATGGCCTTCATGAGGCCGATGCAGCCTACTTGGAACAGGTCGTCCACATACTCGCCACGGTTGGTAAAACGTTGTATAACACTGAGTACCAACCTGAGATTGCCGTTAATCAGCTCATTTCTGGCATCCTTATCTCCTTGTTGCATTGCTTCAAACAAAGTTCTCATCTGACTGTTTGTTAGTACAGGAAGTTTGGATGTATTCACTCCGCAGATCTCGACCTTGTTTACCAGCATTGATCGGCCTCCCAACGTTGTTTCTAATACCGGTGGTACCAGTGATAAAACGTTTGCTCTTGACCTTACAGGTTCATTATTACCTTGGCAAATTTCTTATATACATGTATTCGAGGGCAGTAAAAAACCCCAAAAACAACCTCTATACGTTGTTTTTAGGGCTAACTCTCCATATTGCTGTCTCTTTCAAATTACTCCAGGCGATGAATTTCTTTTTTTAAACGCTTAATAATTCGCTTTTCCAACCGGGAAATATAAGATTGGGAGATCCCCAACATATCAGCCACTTCCTTTTGGGTTTTTTCTGACCCGTTGTTTAGCCCAAAACGAAGCTCCATAATTCGCCTCTCACGACCGGATAATTTCAGCAGGGCCTGGTGCAGCAGCTTCTTGTCCACTTCCTCTTCCAGGTTTTTGTAAATAATATCCGTTTCCGTTCCCAGCACATCGGACAGGAGTAATTCGTTACCGTCCCAATCTATATTTAAGGGTTCATCAAAGGAAACTTCCGAACGGGTTTTGTTATTTCTTCGCAGATGCATTAAAATTTCATTTTCAATGCATCGGGAAGCATAAGTGGCCAGCTTTATTTTTTTATGCGGGTCGAAGGTGTTGACGGCTTTAATTAAACCAATGGTGCCGATGGATACCAAGTCCTCGATACCCACACCGGTATTTTCAAACTTTCTGGCAATATACACCACCAGCCGCAGGTTTCTTTCAATAAGTATATTTTTGACCTTGACGTCCCCGCTGCCCAGCCGCTCAATCAAATCATTCTCTTCATCGTTGGAAAGCGGCGGGGGCAAAGCTTCACTGCTGCCTACATAATGAACTTCCTGCCGGTACCCCAGCCAGTGAATAACCCGGGCCACATAGAGCCGGATCAGTATTTTAAAATGCCAGGCGTTTTTCAAGCATCTCCCTCCCTGAACCCATTCCTTAGGCTCCTAAGAAGCCAGCAATTGCGGGTGCAGCAAAGCCCTGTAGGCGGTCTCAGGACTAAGTTTTTGATCATAAATTCCTACCACCACATCTTTAACCTGCTGCTTTTTATCGTTATAGCGGATTTCAATGACATCCGGTCGAATTCCTAATAATATACCGTTCTCCCTGCCCAGGGACTGAAAGGGTATCAACCTCAGGCGTTTGGCGTAGGATGTTTCGGACAGGGACAGGATCATGTGAGACCCGTCCCGGGTCTTCCCCTCATGGAAAAGCCCGCAAATTTCTTCAGGCAGCAATGGCTTCAAAACTTCATATTCCACAATCACAACCGGGTGCTGACTCAAGGGATCGACCAGTTGGTTGCC
Organism: Desulforamulus putei DSM 12395; assembly: GCF_900129195.1. Classification (GTDB taxonomy): domain Bacteria; phylum Bacillota; class Desulfotomaculia; order Desulfotomaculales; family Desulfotomaculaceae; genus Desulfotomaculum; species Desulfotomaculum putei. Next base: position 24,799 of record NZ_FQUY01000023.1, on the reverse strand, counting down.
GGTATCTACCAGCGCCTCCAGGGAAACCTTTTTCCCCCACAGGGTGACAGTCAAAGGTATTTTATCGGCGGTTTGTCCTGCACGCTTGAGCCAGAGGGTGGCTCCCCATTTCCCCGCACAGTAACACAAAGCTACGGTGCAGGATAAAACCAGCCACTTGTTGTACCCAATTTCAGCCAACCGGCCGTCTGATTGAACAACCAGCGTATTTTGCCACAGGTAGTGCAGACCGGAAGCAATCCCGCCCACGGCAAAACCAGCCAGCAAAAGATAAAGGAAACTGCGCAAAACCTTTTTCCAAGGGGCAAATCCAAAGGCTATTAAAACCATCATAACCGCTGTCAATAATTTGGCATACAAGCCAGCCGCCAGGCCCAAACCGGGGACAAAAACCACCAAGGCATAAATACACCCCACTGCTGCAGCGGTTATCATCCTGGCAGGGGAACCTTTTTTCCCGATAAATCTGGACGTTAGCCAAAGCACAGTAAGGTTCATCACCAAGTTTACAAATATAATTTCATCTAAGTAGACCACTTGTCTCATCTGTGCCTACCCCATCATAAAACACAAAGGTGGTCAATACCATCATATGGCTCAGTTAAGCCAAATATTCCATCTAAACCAGGAACAAAAAACCCTGGCAGTATTATACAACGCCAGGGTCAGGGAAACTTGTCAATATCTGGTAATTAATTCCAGGTTTTTTTAGTGTTAGTTCTACATTTTTGTAGTAAATGATGGGTTTAACCTGCTGGTTAATCCGGGTAGGTCCAATTCTTAACGTCGGCGCAGGAAGGCCGGAATATCCAGGTCATCGTGGCTGGCAAAGGGCTTAATATCCATTTCCGGTTTTTTCTTCTCTTTTCTCGCAGGTACATGGTGATCAAAACCGGTGGCAATCACGGTTACCCGTACTTCTTCGTTCATTCTCTCATCAATCACTGCGCCAAAAATAATGTTGGCTTCCGGATCTGCCGCCTGGGCAATAATTTCTGCTGCTTCGTTGACTTCAAACAGGCCCAGGGAGGAACCACCGGTAATATTTAACAATACGCCCCTGGCACCCTCAATGGAGGTTTCCAACAGGGGACTGGAGATGGCCATGCGGGCCGCCTCGGTGGCCCTGTTCTCTCCGGTGGAGCTGCCGATTCCCATCAGAGCAGAACCGGTATCCTTCATAATTGTCTTAACATCGGCAAAATCCAGGTTAATCAGGCCGGGTACGGCAATCAGGTCGGAAATACCCTGAACACCCTGGCGCAGGACGTCATCGGCGATGCGAAAAGCTTCCACAATGGAAGTATGCTTATCAATGACCTGTAATAGACGGTCGTTGGGGATGGTAATTAAGGTATCCACTTTACTCTTTAAATTCTCAATTCCTTGTTCCGCCTGGGTAAGCCTTTTTCTTCCTTCAAAAGTAAAGGGTTTGGTAACAACGCCAACGGTCAGGGCGCCAAGTTCTTTGGCAATCTCAGCCACCACCGGCGCTGCTCCGGTTCCGGTGCCACCGCCCATACCGGCGGTAACAAAGACCATGTCGGCGCCCTTGAGGGCCTGCATAATTTCGTCACGGCTTTCTTCAGCGGCTTTACAGCCGATTTCCGGGTTGGCTCCGGCACCCAAACCTTTGGTCAGTTTGGTGCCAATCTGTATTTTGTGGTTGCTTTGGGACAAGAACAGTGATTGGGCGTCTGTATTAACCGCAACAAACTCAACGCCTTTCAACCCGGCGCTGATCATGCGGTTCACCGCGTTATTGCCGCCGCCCCCGACACCGATTACTTTAATGTTCGCAAAATGATCCAGGTCCAATTCAAAGTCAAGCATGATTATCCTCCTCCGTATTTATGCCATCGAGCCGCTTCATTTACATAAACCTGTCTAAAACTTCACGCCATCCGGAAAGGCGTCCTGAGCGGCGGGTACTTCGTTTGGCTCCATAGAGTACCAGTCCAATGGCTGAAGCGTACACGGGGCTGGTCCATTCCTCCCTGGGTATACCTACCTTGGCGGGGGAACCAACTGCCACCTTGCAACAATTCATTTGGGAAATGGCCAAATCCAAGACTCCCTTTAATAAAGACCCACCACCTGTCAAAATGAATCCACCGGTTAATGATGCAAGCCTGAAATGTTGGCTTAATTCCTGATGGGCCAGCTCAAAAATTTCTTGGATTCGTGATTTTATAATATCTCTGGCTGCGCCGGCAGGCACTTTCCTTCTTTCATGCCCCCCTACACCGCTGATTTCCAAAGTGCTTGCGGGGTCCGGCTCAATCAGACCCAGGGACCGCTTGATCCGGTCTCCTTCACTGATAGAGGTCCGCAGACACACCGCTAAATCGCTGGTAATATGTTCACTGCCAATGGGCAGTGAATGGGTGTAAACGGGCACCCCCTGATCAAAAACCGCTAAACCGGTCACGGCTCCTCCCAGGTCCATTAACACCGTGCCTATTTTTTTATGAGTATCGGTCAAAACTGCTTCACCTGAAGCAATTACTGACGGAATTACTTGCAGGATTTTCACCCCTGCCATGGCAATGCTTTCAGATAACTGCTCATCGGTAATCTGCAAAGTTCCAGTCAGTTGACTAACAACCGGAAAGGAACCATAAAATTCACTGATGGTTTCGCCGGCCATGGCTTGCGACAACCCTACAGCATGGGCGATGGACTTGCCTAATGAGGCTTTGTCAACAACCACACCCTTACGAACTCCCAGGGTGGGACATTCTCCCAACCCCTTGATGACAGGGTAGCCGTTAGGGCTGACTTCCGCGATCACTGACACCACTTTTGTGGTGCCAATATCCAGTCCACCAACAATATGTCTCCTGGCCAAGCCAGGCACCTCCCAGGCAACTGTTTACTTAAAATGTAAAATTCAACATAGAATAGAAATTCCCTTTTACGTATCTATCAAAAATACTTTATTTTTTTAGTAAATGCCGTCGTATAATGGCGAGATTTTGAAATAAACGCACGCCAAAGGCCACCACTGCCGCTGTGCTCAGCGGAACACCCAATTTGGTGCCGATATAAGCCAAACCTGCGGCCAGTAAAATATTGCTGAAAAAACCGGTCACAAAAATGCGGTTATCATAGTGATTTTCCAGGGCTGCGCGAATGCCGCCAAAAACCGAATCCAATGCTGCCAGGACCCCCAGCCCCAGGTACTGGGCATAAACCTGGGGTAGTACCATGGGAACATTTAAACCTATGATAACCCCCAGGGTCAGTCCCACCAGGGCCAATAAGATACCTGCCCACATAGTTATTTTTCCTCCTTCAGCGGTTTGGCATATTCAATGTTAATGCGATGGTTATATGCCGGTACCGTTAGCGATTCCTTTTTTGTCACGGTAACAGCAACTCCCCAGTCCCGCATGGTATCCACCAGGCCACCCTTAATTAACAGGGCGCTCTCCAGTTGGTCCGGCGCCCCGATGGCCAGCACAGAATAAGGGGGAGAAATTCTTGTCAGGTTGACGTCAATGAAAGTTCCCGCCAGACGGATTTCAGTGGTGGAAATAATTCTCTCACCGTTAATCGACAGGGCTTCCGCGCCGGCGGCCCTGAGTTCGTTAACAACCCTGAGCAAGTCCTCGTCCCGTACGGTAAAAAGATTTTCTCCGGCTTGCAGGTCGTCCTTTTTAATAGGCGCCAGGGTAACCTCCACGCCGGGACCTTCTAATTTAGTCATCCCGGCAATTTGACGAACCTTTTGCAATTCCTTCTGTACCGCCTGGGATGCCTCCGGTCGGCCCTTTTCCGCCTGGGCCAATTTGCTTTCCAGATCGCTTGCTTCCATTAACAGCGTGTTATATTCTTTTTCAATTTGTTTTAACTCGGTTGTCAGAAGTTGTACACGGTCGATGGGAACGCCGGAATCCACCCTGCCGGTGGTCCGGAATTGAAAAGCCACCATCATTCCCAAAACCACCGAAACCAGCATAATAGAGATATAGAGTGTTTTATTCATAACCATCCCGCCTTATTCTTCCTCTACCGGCCGGGCGTACTCAAAGGTGGTGGGCCCGGTATACTCGGCAATTTCCAGGCTGGCTTTTTTCCGTACCTGTACCTGGATGCCCCAGATTTTCAGTTGTTCCACCACGCCACCCTTCATAAACAGCGAGTTTTCCAGGGTTTCCGGATTGCCGATGGCAGTGATGGTAAAGGGAGCAGGTAGTCTTTTATTCTTGTTGGTGAGAATGGTGGGTCCGATACATCGTATCTCACTGGTGGCGATTAATCGGACACCGTTTAAGGCCATGGCCTCCGCTCCTGCCGCCTTTAATTCATTGATAACCCGGAGCACATCTTCATCATGCAGCACATATAAATTGGGGTCCTGTCCGGGGGGCAGGGCCACATTACTGTCATTGAGCGTTACTTCCACACCCGGCCCGGTTACCGCTTTGGTACCGGCAATAATCCGGTAGGTTTCCAGTTCACTGTGGTTAATATCAGATACCGTAGCCTTTTTATCCAATTTTTCCCGCAATTCGTTAACCCGCTGCTGCAGCCGGTTACGCTCTTCTCTTTTTTGATTAATTTCATTGGACAGGGCTTGTACTCTGGCGATGGGCGGCGTTTCGTTAATGTCTTTGTAAGACCGATACTGAACCGACACCATTAACCCTAAAACGATGCCGACCAATACAATGCCCCACTGGTATTTTTCCACTTTCACTGTTGGCCCTCCGGTTGATGCTTTGAGTATTTGACCACAGGCACCCTTGGGTTGGATATGTCTACATATTCTATCTCATTGCCGGGCTCCTTCAGGCTGTTTAATACCTGCTGGAAAACAGCGCCTTTGTATTCAATATCCCTGGGCAATCCAAGTCTTCCCTGGACACCGTCGATGGTATACAAGCTGATTTGCCCTGCTTTATTGATATTAATTTCTGATAATTTCATCACTAACGAACGGGGTAATTGGGACAGGGTCTTTAAAGCCACCGGCAGGTTTTCCGATACAACGGGTTTGCCGGGCTCGTTTACTTTTACCTGCAGACCGGTAATGATGGGTAAAGCCGAAGCAATTTGGCCCTTTTGCAAGTATACCCCATCGGCATCCACTTTAATAAAGCCGTTTTGTACCGGCAGAAGCGCCACAGCCGTTCTTTCCACAACAGTAATAATGATCTTATTTGGTAAGGAACGCTTCATTTCCGAGCTTTTAATGAACGGAACCAGGCTCAACCTTTTTTCCGCCTCGGACAGGTTAACCTTGAAGATATTGGCATTGATATGTATACCGGAAAACTGAATAATTTCTTCCTTCGTCAACTGACGATTACCGTACACTGTAATGGATTTGATCTCAAAAAAAGGTGACTGGAGTAAAACATAAACAGCCGCTGCCACCAGTAAAATAAAAAAAACACTTTGTATCAAGTGGTTCTTTTTTCGTGGGGTTCCTGTATGAGGTCGATACACAGTCCCACTCCTTGCCTAAATTTTTCCGTCTATGTTTTTACAACATTATAACTGAAACAAACATTACTTGTCCAAGGCAAAACCAAAAAAAGAGTCACTAACTGTTGACTCTTATAATACGTGCACCCAAGGCATTGTATTTCTTTTCAATTCTTTCATATCCTCTGTCGATGTGTTCAATGTTGCTCAGCACCGTACCATCTTCCCCGGCCAGAGCCGCCAGTATGAGGGCAGCCCCCGCCCGGAGATCGCTAGCCTCCACACAGGCGCCGGTCAGTCGCTTAACTCCCTTGACAACCGCCGTGTGTCCTTCCAGATAAATATCCGCTCCCATTCTGCGGAATTCCGGCACATGTTTAAAACGATTTTCAAAAATGGTCTCGGTGATGACGCTGGTCCCTTCGGCAACAGTCAGCAGGGCCATCATCTGAGGCTGCATATCCGTCGGAAAGCCCGGATAAGGCATGGTTTTAATATCTGCAGCCTTCAGTTGCCCGGTACCCTGAACACGCACCCAGTCGTCACCTACTTCCACCGCCACACCCACTTCCCTTAGTTTGTAGATGACGGGATCCAGGTGCTCCGGTATGACATTGGCCACCGTAACATCTCCCTGGGTGATGGCTCCTGCAATCATATGGGTTCCTGCTTCAATACGATCCGGAATCACAGTGTGGGTAACCGAACCTAATTCTTTCACCCCTTCAATGCGAATGACATCTGTACCGGCACCCACAATCCTGGCGCCCATGGCGTTGAGAAAATTCTGCAAATCCACAATCTCCGGCTCTTTGGCTGCGTTCCTTATGATCGTAGTACCTTGAGCCAGGACGCCGGCCATCATTAAATTTTCCGTAGCCCCAACGCTGGGAACATCAAAATGAATGACCGCGCCAGTTAACTGACTGGCTTCAGCAGAAATATAACCAAATTTTTCTGAGATTTTTGCCCCCAGGGCGGATAAACCCTTGAAATGAAGGTTCATGGGACGAGACCCGATGTTGCAACCCCCGGGGTAGGAGATCTTGACGTTTCCGAAACGACCCAGCAGTGGACCTAAAACGAGGTTGGATGCCCTCATTTTTCTCATCAGGTCCTCAGAAATCTCCTGGGGCTGTACATGGGTACAGTCCACTGTCATGGTATTGCCCTCAAAGGTTGTCTTGGCCCCCAGGTAATTAAGAAGTTCCTGCATAACAAACACGTCTTTTAACCGGGGAACTTGATGGATTTTGCATACACCGCCGCTTAGTAAAGTTGCCGCCAGAATCGGTAAGGATGCATTTTTTGATCCGTTTGCTTTGATGGTTCCCTTTAGGCGGTTGCCCCCTACAATCACGAACTTCTCCATGTTGCCACCTCCGCCTAATCTTCTCCCAACACTCTCACTTCCAGGTGCAGGTCTACACCGAAACGGTCCTGCACCATTTTTCTTATTTTTTCTATCAAGGTCAGAACATCCCGTGCAGTGGCGTTGCCAAGGTTTAAGATCCAGTTGGCATGTTTGGTTGAAACCTGGGCATCCCCCACCCTGAGTCCCTTGCCCCCGCATGCTTCGATTAATCTTCCCGCATAATCTCCCGCGGGGTTTTTAAAAACACTGCCTGCATTGGGATACCCCTGGGGCTGGGCAGCTTTCCTTTTTAATAAATAATCCCGGGTTTCCTGTTCAATTAAACCCCTATCCTTTACGTAACCCTGCCACAGGGTGGAGACGCAAATGACGGGCTTGCCCTGTAGATTACTGGTGCGGTAGGCAAATCCCAGTTCCTCTTTATTCAGTGTTACAAACCGGTTATGTTCGTTTAACACCTCAATGGAGTGCAGGACATCCGCCACACAACCGTTCACCGCCCCGGCATTCATCACAATGGCTCCTCCCAGGGAGCCGGGAATGCCGGCGGCAAATTCGAAACCGCCCACCCCGGCCCTGCGGGCCGCTGCCGCCAGTTCCGGCAGCATAGTCCCGGCGCCGGCTTTGATGGTGGTACCCTCCACAGAAATTCCTGCCAGTCCTCGCCCCACCTTAAGAACCACCCCCCGGATGCCGCCGTCCTTTACCAGCAGGTTCGAGCCGTTTCCGATCACCGTCAGAGGGATGTCATTTTTTTCGACAAACTCCACCACCCGACGAACATCTTCTTTGTCACCGGGATCCACAAAAAGGTCGGCATTGCCACCGATGCGCCAGGTCGTATGCTTCTTCATTGGCTCATTGGTCTGTACGGATCCCCTGATCAGTGACTGAAGTTCACCCGCCAGTGAAGTATAACCCATGCTTACTTTTCCTCCAGTCTCTTTAACAGTTCCCCACCCAGTGTCCAAACATCACCGGCGCCCATGGTTAAAACCAGATCCCCGCTCCTGGCTTCCTTCACCAGGAAATCTGCCGCTTCTGCCAGACTGGGCAGGTACATGACCTGTTGACCTTCCCGCCTGGGAATGGTTTCGATAATCAACTTCGTATGCACCCCTTCAATGGGTTGCTCACTGGCGGCATAAATATCGGTCAAAATGACCAGATCCGCCTTACCGAAGGATTGCCCGAATTCCCGGTAAAGCTGACGGGTCCTGGTATACCTGTGGGGTTGAAAAACGGCAATAATTCTTCCCGGGTGTGCCGATCTTGCTGCCTGCAGGGTCGCCTTCACTTCTGTGGGGTGGTGGGCATAGTCGTCCACCACCCGAACCCCTCTGGCTTCTCCGACCAATTGATAACGCCTTTTGGCCCCCTTAAACAACCTTAAAGCTCCGGTTATTTGAGCAAAATCAAGGCCCAGATGGCGGCCCACCGCTATGGCGGCCAAGGCGTTTAAAAGATTATGATAGCCGGGAACACGCAGTTCCAGCGTACCAAGCTTTTCACCCCCACAGTACACTTCCCCGCAGTTCATGCCATCCTTTGTTGCAAAGGAATGCAAAACATAGTCCGCACCGGAATCCCTCGATCCATAGGTGATCACCGGACAGGGCAGACCTTCTCTCATTTCTTTCAGGATGGGATCATCCAGGCAAATCACCGCCACTCCATCCTGCGGCACTTTGCGGAGAAATGCCTGAAAAGCCTCCACAAGCTTCTCCTGGCTCCCGTAATAGTCCAGGTGATCGTCCTCAATGTTGGTGACCACAGCCACCTGGGGATCCAACAATAGGAACGAACCATCGCTTTCATCAGCCTCGGCCACCAGCAGTTCTCCCCGGCCCAATTTGGCATTCCCACCGATGTTGCTTAAGTCACCTCCGATCAGTATGGTGGGATCCAGCCCGTTCTCTTCCAGAACCAGGGCTGTCATGGACGTGGTGGTGGTTTTACCGTGGGCCCCGGCCACTGCTATACCTCGTTTTTCTCTCATCAGCCGGGCCAGCATTTCCCCCCTCTTCACCAGCGGGATGCCCAGTCGCCTGGCCTCCAGAACTTCCGGGTTGTCGGGAGAAATGGCTGTAGAAATGACCACTGTATCAATATCCCGGGTAATATTGCCGGCCTCATGTCCGATGTGGCATGTGGCACCCAAAGCCTTCAGCCGTTCAAGGACGGCCGACCTTTTAATATCGGAACCCGACACCCGGTAGCCCATCCCCAGCAGAACTGTGGCAATGCCACTCATACCGGCGCCGCCGATGCCGACAAAATGAACTCTCTTCAGGTTTCCCTGCACTTAAATCACTCCTTCCCGAAACAAGACTGCCCCCCGAGTTAAAGCTTTCTTTCTGCACTTTCTTACACCGGCGTAAAGATTACACCACCGGCCAACCCTTTGCTTTCCCGAAAGAGCGTTTCTGTAAGCCATACTATGCATCTTCGCCGGGAGGTGTTACTGCCCAGCCTCTCCCCGGGGCTTGTCCTGTCCCGTACCAATAAAAGACTGCCCCGGCAATCATTGACCATGTTATTGCCGCGGCAAAATCTTTTCCACGCATCTTATAATATCATTAAGCGCCTCGGGCCGCCCCAATTTTTGACTGGCCCGGGACATGCTTTGCAACCTGTCGGGCTGGTTTATAATTCCTTCTATTGTTCCAACCAGTTTGCTGCCTGTCAGTTCGGCATCCTTAATCAGTACCGCCGCTCCCCGGTCCGCCAGTGCCCGGGCATTATATTCCTGGTGATTCTCCGAGGCATAAGGATAAGGGATTAAAACAGAGGGCAGTCCTAAAACGGTCAGTTCCGCCAGGGTCGCTGCTCCGGCCCGGCTTATAACCAGATCTGCAGCGGCCAGCGCTTCGTGCATGTTGTACAAATAGGGCTTAATGATAATATTGACATATTTATCCAAATCAATACCGTTGTTTGTTAATTCATGAAGAAATTCCTGGTACCCCGCTTGTCCGGTGGCATGCAATACTTGTATTTTCGGATGGTTGCCGTACTTTTTGATGACCTCCGCCATGGCCTGGTTTATTTTTCTGGCCCCCCTGCTGCCGCCAAAGACCAGCAGGGTCAGCTTTTCGCCGCTTAAATTCAGGGAAGTCAGGGCATCGGTTCGTTTCGCCTGCATAATTTCCGGCCGCACCGGCAGACCGGTAAGCGTCACTTTGGCCTTGCCGGGAAAATATTTAAGGGAGTCCTCAAAGGTAACCGCAACCTGGTCCACAAACTTTGACAGAATGCGGTTGGTGATACCGGGCAAAGCATTTTGTTCATGAATTAAAGTGGGTATCCCTCGCCTGGCCGCCGCCATTACCACCGGCCCGCAGACATAGCCGCCGGTGCCGATGACAACATCCGGTTTAAAGGTTTTGACAATGCGGGCTGCCTCCCTGTAGCCCTGCCAGGCCTGCCACAGTACCTTGAAATTGGTGAAAGAAATCTTTCTTTCCATGCCGGATACCGTAATGGCCCGGAAAGGGAAATGGGCCTTGGGTACGATATCCGCCTCAAGACCACGGTTGGTTCCTACATATAGGATTTCTGTATTGGGAAAACGGTTTTGCAGCCCTCTGGCAATGGCCAGGGCCGGGTAAATGTGACCACCGGTACCGCCGCCCGTCAAGATGGCACGCACAACCTTCACCTCTTTTCTGTTCGAGGTTCGAAGTTCATTTTTAACCTCTTTGGTAGCACTTTTGTTCTTAGTTATTGGCTGTTGGCCATTGGCCTTTGGTCCCAAAAGCTAAAGGCCAATGGCCAACAGCCAATGACCAAAGGCCAGATAACCCGCTTTGGGATACCTGGTGCCTGTACCTAACATATTATCTACGTGCGAAAGTTAAAATATTAAGTTGTTTCCTCATCGTGGTGTGGTGTATTTGGAAATATTCAAAACGATACCGATTCCCATCAGGGTAAAGAGCAGCGAGGTGCCGCCATAGCTGATGAATGGCAGCGGAACTCCGGTAACCGGCATGGACCCGGTTACCACCCCCATGTTGATCAGGGCTTGCAGGGCGATACCACTGGTGATGCCTGCCGCCAGCAGGCTGCCAAAGGGGTCCGGTGACGTGACGGCAATTTTCAGACCACGCCAGACAAATATAATAAAAAGCAAGACGATCAGGGAGGCCCCGATAAAACCAAGTTCTTCTCCTGTAATGGCGAAAATAAAGTCCGTGTGATTTTCCGGCAGGTAGAGAAACTTTTGCTTGCTTTGTCCCAGCCCTACCCCGAATAACCCGCCGGAGCCCAGAGCATAAAGGGATTGAATAATATGATACCCGGTCCCCTGAGGATCTGCCTCCGGGTCCAGAAAGGCCAGAAATCGTTTCATCCGGTAGGGTTCAAAGTAAATGGCCAATCCCACCGCCAGCAAACCCAAGCCCGCCAGGCCTCCCAGGTGGGAGAGTCTGGCCCCGGCAGCAAAGAACATGATAAATATCGTACCGCACAATACAATGGCTGTCCCCAGGTCAGGCTGTAATAAAATCAGTCCGGCGGCCAGCGTCATCACAACCAGGTAAGGTAACAGCCCCTCCGTAAAGGAGTTTAACCTTTCTCCTTTTTTCGATAAACCGAAGGCCACAAACATAATCATACATAGTTTTACCAGTTCCGCCGGTGAGAAAGCCATAAAGCCCAGATTAATCCAACGGCGCGCCCCGTTTACCACCTGGCCGACACCCGGCAGCAGCACTGCGATCAGGAGGATAAACCCCGTCAAAACAATGGGCCCTATCCAGCGCTTTAACCGGTAATAATCAAAGTTCATCATAAAGAACATGGCTGCCAGTCCGAAAAGCGCCCAGAGAAGCTGCCTTTTAAAGAAGTAGAAACTGTCCCCGTATCGTACCATGGTTACATATTCACTGGAAGAAAAGACCATAATCAGACCAATGGTTAACAACATGAGAACCGTCAAAAACAAGACAAAGTCCGGTGGTCTCTTCTTTAAACGCATGGTTTCTACCTCCTTTAGCCTTACGGGTATTTCTCTGGGGTCCTGTTGATAGACTTACGGGTTATTTTGGCTTTTGGGGGCCAATAATATCATTGTCAAGCCCTATTTGGGGGAGCAAAACTAACAACCAACAGCCAACGTCCAATAGCCAATAGCTAACAGCCAACGGCCAGACCCGTAAGAAATACCCTTAAGCCTTAAGCCTTGTCCTTCAGTTCCAGCACCAGCTTCTTAAACAACTCTCCACGCTCTTCAAAGTTTTTGAACATGTCCCAGCTGGTGCAGGCAGGGGAAAGAAGTACAACTTCCCCCGGTCTGGCTTGTTCGTAGGCCAACTGCACGGCGTGGGGGTAGTCCCGGGCCGGGAAAATGTTGGTAAACCCCTGTTCCCTGGCGGCCTCTTCAATTTGATAACCGTGTATCCCCACCGTAATCAGGACCCTTACTTTTTCTTTAATTTTTTCGGCAAACTCCTGAAAGGAAACCCCTTTGTTTTTTCCTCCGGCAATCAACACGATGGGAACATCGTAGGCATCCAGCGCTTTGATGGCTGCGTCGGGGTTGGTGCCTTTGGAGTCATTGACATAATCCACGCCGTTCAGGGTGGCAACATATTCCAGGCGGTGAGCAACACCGGTGAAACGACCCAGGGTACGGGCAATGTCAGCCGGTGCCAGACCCATGACGTGGCCCGCCGCAACGGCAGCCAGGGCGTTTTCTAAATTGTGGCTGCCCGGGATCCGCAGGGAATCAACACCGGTAATCTCCCTGGGTCCCGACTGGTCTGCAACCATAATTTTACCGTCCTGGACAAAACTTCCTCTTTCTAAGATATGCCGACGGCTGAAAAATATGACCCGGGAGGGACAATCCCCTGCCAGTTCCCTGGTATTTGGGTCATCATAATTTAACACGACCCAATCAGTGGGTTTTTGCCGGGCAAAGATTTGTGCTTTTGCCCTTATGTATTCTTCCATGGAGCCGTGGCGATCAAGGTGGTCCGGGGTGATATTTAAGATTACCGCCACTTTGGGCGAGAAATGGCGGGTGGTTTCCAACTGAAAACTGGAGACCTCGGCCACCACTATATCATCGGCGGTATAATTTTCGATTTCACTGACCAGCGGCAAACCGATATTGCCTGCCACTAGGGTTTTATAACCGGCCTCCCGAAACATCTGCCCAATTAAAGATGTGGTGGTGGTTTTGCCGTTGGTTCCGGTAATGGCTACGATGGGCGCCCTGGCAAAATGATAGGCCAGTTCCAGTTCGCCCAGGACCGGGACACCGGAAGCCGCTGCCTGGGCCACAGGGGCCACCGTCAGGGGAACCCCGGGACTGACCACCAGCAGGTCATAGGATTCTTGGCTAACCGTAGGATAAGCCCCCAATATAAGGTTAATTCCCCTCCGTGACAATTGATCCGCTACCTGCCCCATTTGTTCCCGGGTTCTGGCATCCGTGAGGGTTACCCTGGCCTGTTTGGCCTGTAAAAATTCGCACACTGCCTGGCCGCTGACCCCGGCCCCCACCACCAAAACTCTTTTTCCTGCCAAATCCACTTTTCGCTCTCCTTTTTTCAACTAAAAGTAATTCATACATTACCAATCCTAAAAATTTCAAGGCTGACGGCTGACGGCCGATGGCCAGACCCCAAAGGAATACCCCAAAGCTTCAGCCCAGCCCTTTTATCCCCAATAAACCGATGACGGAAAAAAGGAAGCTCAGCAGCCAGAAGAAGGCAACAACCTTTCTTTCCGACCAGCCGGAAAGTTCGAAATGGTGATGCAGCGGGCTCATGCGAAAGACACGCCTGCCGGTGGTTTTAAAAGATATGACCTGAATGATGACGGAAAGGGTTTCCAGCACATACAGTCCGCCAATAATAACCAGCAGCAATTCGCTGCGGGTTACCACCGCTGCGGCTCCCAGGGCGCCTCCCAGGGCCAGGGAACCGGTATCTCCCATAAAGACCTTGGCCGGGTGTCGGTTGTAAAACAGAAAGCCCAGACAACCGCCGGCAACTGCCGCCAAAACAATGGCAGTACCCACTTTGCCGCTGAGCAGGGCCAGCAGTACAAAGGCCGCCGAGGTAAATACCGTGGCGCCGGCAGCCAGGCCATCCAGGCCGTCCGTTAAATTAACCCCGTTGCTGGTCCCCAGCAGCACGAGTACAGTGATACCGAAAAAAGGCCACCACCCCGGATCAAATCCAATGCCTCCCGGGGTGAAAAAGCCGGAAAAGGGAATCAGATAATCGGTTCCCCTGCCCAGCTGGAACACGGCAACCACTGCCAGAACGGCGGCAAAAATGAGCTGGCCCAAAATTTTTTCCCTGGCCTTTAAACCTAGGTTTCTTTTCAGCGCTACCTTGATAAAATCATCTAAAAAACCGATCAGACCGTAACCCAGGGTCACGGCTAAAACCACCAAACCCTCTGCCCGGCCCGGAATGCCGCTCCTTAATAATACTGCACCGGCAACGGCAATAGCGATGAGAAACATGATACCGCCCATGGTGGGTGTGCCTGATTTGGCCATATGCCCGGACGGTCCTTCGGCCCGGATGGTTTGGCCAAATTTCAATCTTCTGAGAAGAGGTATGGTAATTGGACCCAACACCAGGGTAACCAGTAAACTAATCCCCGCTGCCAGCCAAACCGCTGTATAATCCATTATTACTCCTCCCTTGTGAAAGGTGGGAAGTGAGAAAAATTTCCCCTTTATCTCTCAACATCACTGTCGGCAGTCTTTAACCAGTTCTTTTACAATTTCCTCCATGCGCATGCCCCGGGAGCCTTTTACCAAAATTGTATCACCGGTTTGTAAAATTTCTTTTAAAATTTCCATAGCCTGTTGGTTGTTTTCGCATTGGCGGACTCTCTCGGGGGATAACCCGCCCTTTAAGCCTCCTTCAGCGATCCATTGGGCCAGATGGCCCACGGTTACCAGGTAATCCACCTGCAAACCGGCTGCCGCTTCTCCCACCTCCCGGTGCCCCGGTTGTTCCAGTTCACCCAGTTCAAACATGTTTCCTAAAACGGCAATTTTTCTACCCGTTGCAGTTTCCTGCAGCACTTTCAGGGCTGCTTTGGCAGATGAGGGATTGGCATTATAAGTATCATTAATGATAGTCATACCCTGGCAATTTATCATTTCCAGCCTCATGTGGGTCAGGGCCACTTGCTCCAGTCCACGGGCGATTTCAGCAAAGGTTAAGCCCAGCCGCAGGCCAACACCCACCGCAGCCATGCTGTTCATAACATTATGGCTGCCCGGCACCGGTAAACGAATTTCACCCTGACCACCGGGGTAAAGGATTTGGTACCGGACCCCGTGGCCGTCGGGTCTGATCTCATACCCCCGGATGTCCCCCGGTCCTTCCAGGGAGTACAGCCAAACCTTACCCTTACAACGGCCTGCCAGCTCCCTGAGAAAGGGACTGTCCCCGTTTAGGACGGCAAAGCCCTCTTCCCCGATATGTTCCAACACCTCGGTCTTGGCCCGGGCAATGTTTTGCACCGACCCCAGGCGCTCCAGGTGGGCTTCCCCGATGTTGGTAATGACCGCCCCGGTTGGTTTGGCCAGTCTCGCTAAAAAATCAATTTCCCCGGGACCCCTCATACCCATTTCCACCACGGCGGCTTGATGTTCTTCAGTTAAATGAAGCAGGGTTAAGGGAAGCCCCAGCTCGTTGTTGTAATTGCCCTCCGTCTTGAGGGTATTGTAACGGGTATTCAACACCGAAGCAATCATATCCTTGGTGGTAGTCTTACCGTTGCTGCCCGTCACCGCCACCACCGGGATGTTCAGGCGGGCCCGGTTATGAGCGGCCAGTTGCTGTAGCGCCTGCAGGGTATCCTCCACCAGCACCACCGGCACTCCCGCCGCTGCATGAATCCTTTGAGAGACCAGCAGGGCAGCTGCCCCCTGCTCCAGGGCTTTATCCACAAAATCGTGACCGTCTGCCTGCAGCCCTTGCAGGGCCACAAAGATTTCACCGTTCTTTATTTTACGGCTGTCGGTACAGAGCCCTTTTATCGAGGTCGCCGGATTCCCTTGCAGAAGGGTACCGCCGGTAACTTCGACAATTTTATCTATCGTATAGGGTAGCATACTTTACCTATCACTTCCTACCTCTGACTTTTCACTTCCTTTTTCAGACCCGGGGAACGTTGAGACGGCGGGCCAAAGCTTCTTTAGCCACCAACCGGTCATCAAAAGGATATTTGGTAGTGCCGATAATCTGGTAATCCTCATGGCCCTTGCCGGCGATCACCACCACATCGCCTTTTTGTGCCAGATCAATGGCCCGGTTGATGGCCTCCCGGCGGTCCTGAATCACCAGGTAACCTTCCGGGGCAGCGATCTTACTGACACCCTCCACCACGTCTTGAATAATTCTTGCTGGGTCCTCCGTACGAGGGTTGTCAGAGGTCACCACCGCCAAATCACTGTACCTGGCGGCGATTTCTCCCATAACGGGCCGCTTGGAGCGGTCACGGTCGCCACCGCAGCCAAAGACGGTGATTAACCTGCCGTCGGTAATCTGCCTGGCGGTGGTTAATATATTCTCCAGCCCATCCGGCGTATGGGCATAATCCACAATTACAGCAAAATCCTGGCCTTGATCCACCAGTTCAAAGCGCCCGGCAACTCCGGTGACACTTTCCAGGGCGGCTTTTACGTCTTGTGCCTGAAAACCCAGGGCCATTCCTGCGGTATAGGCCGCCAGGGAATTATAAACATTAAAACGCCCGGTTAATTTTAACTCCAGTTTGTGTTCTCCCCAGGGCCCGCTGGCGGTAAAACTGACTCCTTTGGCCGTTACTTGAATATCTTTTGCCTTGACATCCGCATCCCGGTCAATGGCATAGGTATAGACCTTCCCCCGGCTTACCTTGACCAGGTGTTCCGCGGCGGGGTCATCGGCATTAATTACGGCATATCTGATGTCCATAGCAAAAAGTTTTGCCTTGGCGGCCAGGTATTCTTCCATGGTGCCGTGAAAATCCAGGTGATCCTGGGTTATATTGGTGAACACCGCCAGGTCATAATCCACACCGGCAACCCGATTTAAAGCCAGGGCGTGGGAGGAAACCTCCATGGCCACGCCCTTCACCCCTTCCTCAACCATCCGGGCCAGCAGTTTTTGCAAATCCAGAGATTCGGGGGTGGTATTGGTAACGGGCAGCACTTTTTCTCCGATTAAATTATGAATGGTACCGATAACGCCGGGTTTTATGCCGGCTTGCCGCCAAACGGCCGCCATCAAATGTGTGGTGGTGGTTTTTCCGTTGGTGCCGGTGACCCCCACCATGGTTAACTGTTTAGAAGGATGACCATAAAATTGGCTTGACAGCAGAGCCAGGGCCTTCCTGCTATCGGCCACCTTAATCACCGTCAACCCCTCCGGCACAGCCACGTCATTTTCCAATACAACTGCCACAGCCCCGGCTGCTGCGGCCTTGTCAATATACCGGTGCCCGTCGGTTTGATAACCCTTGATGGCCACAAAGAGTGTACCCGGCAACGCCTGGCGGGAATCATAGCAAATACCTTCTATATTTATGTCCTGACGACCCTTTACGAAAATAACGTCAATGGCTTCCAGCAGCTGATTTAATAACACCTTGAACCCCCCTCGAACTCATTATACTTCCTATTCTTTCCAATTGTGCTTCATTTATGCTTGATGCCGGCTTTAAAAACCCTGGCCCCCCTGAATGGGAGGCCAGGGTTTCCCTGGCCATTTTTTACGGTTTATTTTCCGATGACGGAGGTTTAAACTCCACCTTTACGGTACTGCCCCGGGGTAATTTATGCCCGGCGGCGGGGCTCTGGGTAACCGCCAGCCCGGAACCGGTGGGTTCTAACGTAAGCCCCAGGCTCTCCAGCAAGTTCCCCGCCTCCCGGATGGTCATTCCCTTCAAGTCGGGTACCGAAACCTGTTCTCCCTGTTTGTTTTTGGCCCCTCCGGAACCCGAGAGATCCAGAATAACGGTGGTGCCCGATAATACCAGAGCGCCGCTTTCCGGTATCTGACCATATACCATCCTGCCCTGACCTCTGGTTTCAAAGGCCAGGCCGGCCTCCCGCAGGACTTTCTGCGCTTCATCCAACGGCAGGTTCACCACGTTGGGAACCGCTACCTCGATTCGCTCCTCTTCCACTTCCCAGGGATTGGTCTTGGGTTTGGGTAAGTTCTTTTGTTCCGGTACTCCCAGGTAACGCAGTATATCCAGGGCCAGGGGGGAGAAAACCGGAGCCGCCACTACGCCGCCGTAATAGGCGCCCCCCTGGGGTTCAGCAATCATAATCAGCACGGCAATTTTGGGATCATTGACCGGTGCAAAACCGGCAAAGGATGCTACATATCTGCCGCTGGCATAACCGCCCCGCTCTGCCACCACCTGGGCCGTACCGGTTTTACCTGCGGCCCGGTAACCCTCCACAAAGGCATTTTTACCGGTCCCTTTAAAGACAACGTTCTCCAGCAGTTGACTGGTTAATTTGGCAGTTTCCTCGGAAATCACCTGCCGTACCATTTCCGGCTTATACTCTTTGATCACATTGCCCTTTTGGTCTTCCACTCTTTTGACCAGTTGCGGTTTCATCAGTTTGCCGCCGTTGGCCACGGCACAAACAGCCGTTAACAACTGAATGGGTGTGACAGCGATGGACTGGCCAATGGACATGGTTGCGATGTTAAGGTTGGTGGCATCTTTCTCCCGGATCATAATACCCTTTGCTTCACCGGGCAGACCGATACCGGTGGGTTGACCAAAGCCAAAGGCCCGGATATATTTATAAAACTTTTCCTTCCCCAGGTTCAAACCTATTTGGATGAATCCCGGGTTGCAGGAATTTTGTACCACTTCTTCAAAACTCTGACTGCCATGACCGCCGGCTTTCCAGCAGCGAATTTTGCGATCGGCCACCTGGTAGTAGCCGGGGTCATAGAAGCGGTCGCCTGGCTTCACTACATTTTCTTCCAGGGCCGCGGCAGCGGTAATAATCTTAAAGGTGGAACCCGGTTCGTAATTATACCAGATTGCGGGGTTACGATCCCAAACCTGCTGGGGCGCTTCCCGCCACTTGTTGGGATTAAAGGTCGGGCGGTTGCCCATGGCCAGCACCTCGCCGGTCTTGGGGTCCATCACGATAATAACCGCCATTTTAGGATGATGCGCTGCCACAATCTTGTCCAGTTCCCGCTCCACAAAATGCTGGATGGTCTGGTCCAGGGTCAGCACCAGGTTATTTCCCTGGGTTGGCGGGATGTACTGGTGCAAAGCCTGGGGAATTTCCCGTCCTGCGGCGTCATGTTCGATGACAATTCTGCCGGGTATTCCCTTCAGCTCTTCGTCAAAGGCGGCTTCCATTCCCATCAGCCCCTGGTTGTCTGTCCCGGTAAAACCCAGAATATGGGGAGCCAGGGTTTCCTGCTTATAATAACGCCTGCTCTCTTCCGCAAAGCCGATTCCTTCAATTTTTAAAGCTTTGATTTTTTGCGATGTCTCAAAGTCTACTTTCCTTTTAAGCCATTCGAAACGTGACTTCTTGGTAATAATGCTTTTAACCCTGGTCACATCCATTCCCAGTAAGGGGGCAATTTGAGCTGCTACTTCATCGGGGTTTTTGATGTGATTGGGTATTGCATAAACGGAGTCGGCGCTGACACTGGTGACCAGCTCATTGCCGTTACGGTCCAAAATGCTGCCGCGTTTCGCCTCCACCGGTACATCCCTCATCCGGTTGATAATGCCTTTCTGGCGATACTCATCCCCCTTCACAATTTGGACCCATGCCAGACGTACAATAATTAATGACAAAAAAGCGGTGGCCAGTAAGAAAAGACCGGTTATTCTCCTGCGGATAACTATATTGGTGGTCTTCAACCCTGATTCCTCCCTGCAGGCCTGGCGGTCACCGCTTCCTAACGTTTCTTCTCCCAACGATTTACCAGATCCATCAATGCCTCAATGATAGGACTTTTCCCGTTCTCCCTCTGTTCATGGTTATCCTTATCACCAACGGTATGTTCATGCGCCCCTTGAGGCTTCGGTTGATTGGTTGGGCTGTTTTGTCCTTCCTGTGGACTCTTAGGTAAGGCGGCAACCAGAACCACTTCCTTGGGATTCGGTTTCACCATACCCAATTTGGTGGTGGCAATGGCCTCAATTCGTTGTAAAGACAGTAACTGGTTAGCTTGAGACTCCAGGTATTCTTGCTCGGCCTGTAGATTCGCCAGCTCGTTTTGCAGCTGGCTGATTTGGTAACCCACCGCAGCCACCTGGGCATAGTAGTAAGCAATGGTGAGGCCGGTGATGAATAAAGCAAGAATACAGCCGGTTACCAGAATTTTGCCCTTGCGTATGGTCCTTTTGGATAATTGCCTTCTGGCCCTGACATTTTGCTGTTGCCTTTCTTCGGGCAGCATATAGCTAAATTTTTCCTGTGCTACATTCAAACTTATGCACCTACCATCCGTTTTAGAACCTTCTGTTTGGGAGACGGGGCCATTCTGCCTCGGGGGATCGTCATTGATGTTAAATCAATTTCTCCGCTATCCTCAGCTTGGCGCTGCGCGCCCGGGGATTGTTTTTCACTTCTTCCCTGCTTGGTTCAATGGGCTTACCGGTAATGATTTTGATTTGCGGCTGCCTGCCGCATGCACAAACCGGGAATGACGGCGGGCATGTGCACGGGTTGGCCAATTCCTTAAAGGTATCTTTAATGATACGGTCTTCCAGCGAATGAAAGGTAATAACACAGATCCTGCCGCCCGGTTTTAATACCTCCACGGCATCTTGCACGGCCTGACTGAGAATGTCCAGCTCATGATTCACTGCAATACGCAGAGCCTGGAAGGTTCGTTTGGCCGGATGGGGACCCTCTCGCCGGGCGTTGGCCGGAATGGCAGCCTTGATGACTTCCACCAGCTTCCCGGTGGTGGTAATGGGCTGCCTTTTTCTTTCCGCTACAATAAAGGAGGCAATTCGTTTGGCCCAGCGTTCTTCACCATATCGTCGAATGATATCCGTTAACTCCTCTTCGGAGAGTTGATTGACCAAATCCCTGGCACTGAAGGGTTGATCCGGCGCCATGCGCATATCCAATTCAGCATCATGCATGTAGCTAAACCCCCGTTCGGGGGTATCCAATTGGTAGGAGGAAACACCAAGATCAAACAACGCCCCGTCTATCGCAGGGATTGCCAGTTCGTCCAGAACGTGCTTTAATTGGGAAAAATTTCTTTGCACCACACGAAACTGACCGGCGAACCCCTGAAGCTTTTCCGCAGCATTGGCAATGGCTGCCGGATCCTGGTCAATGCCTATCAGTTGTCCCTCCGGTCCCAGATGACGCAATATTTCAATACTATGTCCTGCGCCCCCTAGGGTACAGTCAACATAAATTCCCCGGGGGTTGATTTTTAATCCTTCAATGGACTCCTTTAACAATACCGAGACATGTTTAAATTCCATTGTTTCCCCTTTCGAGGTTAAGAAGTTCGAGCTTCGATGTCAGAGACAAAAAATTAAATTGGCACTTCAGGCCAGTCTATTACCTGGCACTTATTTTTGACAATAAAGTATTTCTTTAATACCTTAAATCATGCAATTTATGATCATTGATGTTCAGGTTAGAGCAGGTCAACGATCTTTTCCGCCAGTTCCTCAAAGGAGGCTTCGGCCTGCGCATTGTAACGGTCCCATTCTTCCTTGGACCAGATTTCTACCCGGGTCGAGACCCCTACAATGACGGTTTCTTTGTCCAGTTTGGCATATTCTCGCAAGTTATTGGGCAGCAAAATACGCCCCTGTTTGTCTACTTCACATTCAGTGGCTCCGGAAAAGAAAAAACGTACAAAGGCCCGGGCATCTGCCCTGGCAAAGGGCAGTGACTTAAGTTTTTGTTCAACCTCAGCCCATTCCTGGAGAGGGTAAACAAAAAGACAGTTGTCCAAACCCTTGGTGACAATGAACCGGTCACCCAGACCTTCACGGAAGCGGGCAGGTATTATGAGACGACCCTTTGAGTCGATGTTGTGCTGGAATTCCCCCATAAACATGATATCATGCTCCACTTTTTGGGTATTTCCCACCACTTAATACCACTTTACACCACTTTTATTCGCTGTATTGGTAAAAACTCCTTCTGCCCCGCGGTTGTTTTTGATATTTTTGGCAAAAAAATTAACCAAATCCATTATTTGGACTTGGTTATGCTGCACGAATTCAAGTCAAGAACCGTCCCCGACTTGAATTCCAATTCAAGTCGGGGACGGTTCTTGACTTGAATTTATTTACAGATCGATCATTGTCCGTTTCCTCTGCTTAAATGTAGCCACTTGCCGAAAACCGATTTCTTTGAGGAGGGCTACCGCCCGGTCGAGTCCTTCTCCCACTTGCTCCGGTTTATGTGCATCTGATCCGAGGGTTACGGGGACACCGTGTGCCAGGCAGAGCCTGAGAAATTCCGGGGACGGATACAGTTCGGCGCAGGGATAGCGCCAGCCGGCGGTGTTGACATCGGCGCAGACATCGTATTGTTTCATGACCCGGACGGTTTTCCGGTACAGGTCTGTTAAGGGGCCGTCGGGCTTAAAACCAAACTTTTTAATCAGATCCGGGTGGGACAGAATATCAAACAGTCCGGAGGCTGCTGCCTGTTGAACGTGTTGGAAGTACCGGCAGTACAGGTCACGGATGTCATGGTTTTTATATTCTTCGATGCACTCGGGATCGTCGAAGGCCCAGTCGCCAAGAAAATGGACGGAGCCCAGTACATAATCCAGGGGCAATGAGGAGAGGATCCCCTTGAGTTCCTCCTCATGGCCGGGGATGTAATCTGCTTCGATTCCCAGTTTTATGGATAAATCCGGGTTGGCTACCCGGGCTTGTCTCACTTCGGAGATATAAATTTCCAGGTGGGACCAGGGCATAGCCAGTTCCGGGTTTCTTTTTTCCTCCGGCAGCCAATACATGGGCAGGTGTTCGGAAAAACCGAACTCTTTTAAGCCTTTCCTGCGGGCCGCCGCCACAACTTCTTCTACTGTTCCTACGGCATGTCCACACCGAAAGGTGTGGATATGGTAGTCCACCGGCATGCTAAACACCTCTTTTCAATAGAAAAGTCATCCATTGGGGTTGGCTTAACTTTTTGACTCCTTATGTTTTTCACAAGCTGTTTATCTACATTATAGTGTTACAGGCTTTCTGACACAACCAAATGTGCCATATGGGTTTACTGGTTTTTGACCGGTTTTCTTAAAAAAGTCAATAAGTCAAGCCTGACCCCGATGTTGTAAGGAGTTGAAAATACTATCTTCTTCCACAAACTCTTAGAATATCCGGTAGCAGTTCCCGGGCGGCCTTTTCTCCCTGCTCAATGATGTAGGGTATTTTATGAAATTCCCAGGAACCGACTCCCTTTAACAACGGGCGGATGCGGACATCGGCGTTGTCGTCCAGTACATATTCGATGGCTTCGGAGCGGATGATGTCCAGGGTCTGACTCATCATTTGCGCGATATTGCGGGGCACCTTCGGTTCTTCGCCGTCGTTGCCCAAATCCACGGCAATGACAGTGGTTGCTCCCAATGCTTTGAGAACCTGGGCCGGCACATTTTCCCGCAGGCCGCCGTCCACCAGCAGGTAGCCGTTAATTTCCTTTGGCTCATAAAGTCCCGGCACAGCGGTGCTGGCCCGGACTGCCTGCCATACCGGTACCCCGCTGACAAACACCTGGTCGCCTTTGGCTTTTAATCGCAACCTGTCCTGTCGGCTGAGAAAAATGACCTTCTTGCCGTTGGTGATGTCAACGGAGGTAATGGCCAGTTGGCGGGGGGCATTCTCAAACTGATATTGACCCAGCTTGGATTTTATAAATTGTTCTAATTTAACACCCCTCATTAACCCCAGGGGAGAACGAAAGGGATAAGGAAGGTGCAAAACATCAAAGATTAGTTTAATTGTCATAACAAAAAAGTTTTCTATGGCAGCAAATTCATCGATAAACATGCCGGGCTTTAGTTTGCGGATCATGATATCCAATTGGTCTACTGTCCAGCCGTAGGCATATAACGACCCAACAATGCTTCCTGCACTGGTCCCCGCGATCATATGGGGTTTTATTCCGTTTTCCTCCAACACCTTGAGCACTCCTACGTGGGCTGCTCCCAAAACAAAGCCCCCACCCAGGGCTAAGCCTATTGTCTTCGGCATTTCGACCACCACCTGCTAAGTTTATTTTATGACGCATCAAAAACGGTGGTGAATGAGTATGGACTGGTAAGTTGATCCACTTTGTTTTTTGCGATAAAATTGAACCGAACAGAAACAAGCAGGTGAGCAAGTTGAGTCAATTAAAAGTCGGGACCAGAGTTCGTCTCTGGCCCAAGGACACTTATCCTAAATATGGAATTGTCAGAGAAATAAATCCCGATTACATCCTGGTGGAGCTAACCGAAAAAGACCCGCAGGATTATTGCCGTTATCAAATTGGCGATCGGATTAAGCTGTCGGCAAAGGGCTTGCTTGTTTTAAACGAACAAGCATTTAAAGACAAATATTGTTAGTGATAATATTTTTATGTCTGAACCTGTTCTGGGGACAATAGTACACCCAAAATGCCGAATAACCGGTAAAAAGCAACGCCTGACGGCGTTGCTTCAGACTGTAGACAAACACCGCTTTTAGGCCGAAAGGCTTAGAAGCGGTGTTTGGTTGAAAGTGAAGATTTTACGAATTTTAGATAAAACCAAAGAAAAAACAGGCACTGCCGGTGGAAGCATCCCTTGTTTTTTCTTCCACAGGGCCAGCTTTTTTAAATTTATGCATGCGAAAAGAAGCGTGAGGTAATGCCCGACTTTCCTCAAGCCTCGCAAATTAGTATAACGCATCCCATGCTTTTCTTTAGCGTCTGCAAAGACCCTTTCAATGGTCTCACCACGCATTTTGTATAGTTCTTTGCCCCATGGGGTGTGTCTGATATCTTCT
>NZ_FQUY01000009.1 GCF_900129195.1 Desulforamulus putei DSM 12395 | reverse complement strand
CGGGTGCTGTATCCTCGTTCAGCCAGCTTCTCTTGCAGTGTGCTTCGTTTAAGTTGCCCGGGCAAAGCCAGCCCTTCCCATTCCAAAATTTGAATAATCTGTGCAACGCTGCGGGTAGGAACCTCTCGGCGGAGCAAGATAGCTTGTTCTAAAAGTTGTGGGGTAATAGCATCTTCCTTTTGTTTATTGCCTTTCCCTTTAGGCTTTAAGCCTTCAAAGCCTTCTTTACGATACTGTGCCAGATACCGGCGTAATGTTCGCTCAGATAAGCCCATCTGTTCACAGATTTGGGTTTTAATCTGCCTGGCTTTAGCGGGATCCAGTCCGTCTGCCAAAAGTGGAGATAACAATTGTACCCGCAGGGCTGCTATCTCTTCGGCTTTTTTCTGATCCTTCATGCTGAAAACTCCTCTCCATATTTGGTTTTCAGCATGAGTATATCTTAGGCATTCCCGGACAAGAATGCAGAACGGGTATGTAACCATAAATTTAAATTTGTTATTGGACGGACAATTCTCCCCAGCCAACCGGGAGCATCACCCACAAAATGTCCGATACGTTGGAGCGCGGACTGTGGAGCCACGGACAGGATATCCACAGGGACCTGGAAATTCCGAATGCTAAGTGAAATCAAGCAACCGAGCAGGTAATTGGCCATCACTTGAAACCAATTCCTCCAACGGTACAGAGTACAATCATCCGCAGCGATGGCTTGGACAGAATCATTACTTACCACGGTTTCAATGCTGTCGGCATCGTACCGTTTGTATGGTACTATGAAATCCGGCAGTTCATGATGAATCTTACTACAATGAGTACACCGCAATCTACGAATGTTCAACACGATAATATCACCGGATGGTTTGATCGATTTGCGTAGACGGCTTCCGATTACCCTTAGCTCTCTGCCACAACAAGGGCAAGGGACTATTTCCGCACCCCTAACAAAAAACGCCATTCTCAGGATTCTCAACCAGCGAAAAGTTTGATACAATGATCATACATACTTGGTTGGGGACATCTCTAGTGATACTGTTGGCGCAGTACCACATGCTACAGAGATGTCCTTTTCCTTTCTCTAAGTTATGGTCATTATATCCATCTATTTCTGGACAGGCAATACCGTCAGCTTCTGGGCTTTTCAACTCAGCCCCAACACTATATGTCTGTTAGAAGTATTGCTATATGGAAAAGTTTTTCTTAGTATTAGTGTAAAAAATATCCAGACATGGTATGTCTAGTCGAAATTGTCGTCAAACCATCTTTGTCGTGAGGAAAAATAGCATAGATAATTTATATAAATAAAAAAACAGGCTAAATGCCTGCTTCTGATGAGACTAGAAGTAACTCTTGGAAGGAGTTACCGTATAACCCTTGGAAGGGGTTACCGCCAGCCTCAAAGTTAGATTACCATGAATATTTTGTTTTGTAAATATGTTTTCCAAAATTTTTAATAATTATTCCTAGGCATAAGAAAAATTCCGAAATTCTTGGTATTTCTTTCGTTTAAATAATTATAGGTTAATTGATTGATAATTGAATATAATTCTGCAATCCATTTTTCAAAACCGTTATTTGGAGGATGTTTATCGAGGTCTAATTCATAGAAATGTCTCACAACCCCTGCCATCAAATCAGCAACCTGTACGCCAGGGGTAATTATAGATTTCACAAAAAGAGGCATTTCCAATATGTGTAGTGTTTTACCAATATTATGCTTAAACAAATAATTATTTATAGCTTTCCACATGATCTTGTCCTTGGATTCCTCATCAAAAACAAGTAATGCAAGGTCCTTTCTTCTTTCCGCCTCGTGGCTAATTCTTTCTAACAAAAATCTATATCTATTCGGTAATACGTTAGAGGATTCTATTGGAAGGGGGTTATTAGGTCTTTCCATAACTGCTGCAAATACGGCAACATTATATCCAGCAATTGCATTTAATACTTCATCGGTTAGTTGTTTATTATTTGTTCTTACTGTCAAACTCTTCGGATTTAAAAGGTTAACAGACTTAATCTCTCTTGGGTTATTTTCGTCTTCAGGGCCAAATATACGCTCTTTAATGTTATGTATTCTGCGTGTTAAGTCGCCAACGTCACGTTCATCCATACATAGGGTAAGCAAAACAGGTCTTTTCACTGGATCATTAGGATGAAGACACCCGGACTGATCGGCAAAAGCAAGCATTGTACCCCTCCCAAGAAAAAAATAAAACCATATTCCTTATGAAGATTTTCACAGATATGAAACAATATGTCAAGGTAAAGTCTTATTCTGTAAAGGTGAAGTAAGGGCAAAAAAATACCCGGGGCTTTTTAAAAACCCCGGAATTCCTTCGTCACTGGAGCGGGTGACGGGGATCGAACCCGCAACCCTCAGCTTGGGAAGCTGATGCTCTACCATTGAGCTACACCCGCATCTTATTAATAATTATATCCGCCTGTTTTAAAAAATCAAACATCAGGGAAAACGTTCTGACAACACTGTATCGGGGTATTTTTTATACTGTTGGCAAGAAAAACTTTCTCATATGGCAATACTTTTAACAGGAATATGGGGTATACTGTCAGAATTAAAAAACAGATATATACTAAAATACACGACGAATATTATCACTTTGTGGATTGAGGTGATGATGGCTTGCGGCTTGAGGATATAACCAGGGGTGCCATCGTGAAGGGTATATTGCCGGGTGTCCCGGTAACCATCATTGATGTCAACTGGTATGGTAACACTGTACTGGAAGTTACCTATAAAGGTCCCCAGGGGCAAACCGGACAGGAGTTACTGTTCAGGGACAGAGAACCTTCTCTGGAATTGATAAATGCCGGGCAAACATGGCAATTGGATGGGGATGGAGCCAAATTCCGACTTGTTTCTGAAGCTAGGCGGATCAGGCTGGCCCATCTTTTTGATCCCATGCTGGCCGTGCACACCTCTCAGGTGGAGCCCCTGCCGCACCAGATAACTGCTGTTTATCAGCAGATGCTTCCCAGGCAACCCCTGCGGTTTCTGCTGGCGGATGACCCCGGGGCCGGCAAGACCATCATGGCCGGTCTACTAATTCGAGAATTAATGATGCGTGGAGATTTAAAGCGCTGTCTGATTTGCGCACCAGGCAGTCTGGTGGAGCAATGGCAGGACGAAATGCTGCGGCGCTTCCAAATTCCTTTTGACATGATTTCCCGCCAGTCTTTTCAGGATAGCCGCACCGGCAATCCCTTTTTGGAAAAAAACTTAATTATCTGCAGGCTGGATCATCTTAGTCGAAATGAAGATGTCATAGAAAAACTAAAGCTAACTGACTGGGATTTAATCGTGGTGGACGAAGCTCACAAAATGAGCGCTTCGTTCTTTGGCGGTGAGTTAAAGGCCACCAAGCGGTATAAGCTGGGCAAACTTCTCGGCAGTATCACCCGGCATTTCCTGCTGATGACCGCCACGCCCCATAACGGCAAAGAAGAAGATTTCCAACTTTTTATGGCTTTGCTGGACGGGGATCGTTTTGAAGGAAAGTTCCGGGACGGTGTTCATGTGGTGGACACCTCTGATTTGATGAGACGAATGGTGAAAGAGCAGCTTTTGAAATTTGACTGTACCCCCCTGTTTCCCGAGCGGGTGGCTTATACCGTTACCTACCGCCTGTCGGACCAGGAAGCAGCCCTTTACCGGGAAGTCACCAAGTATGTCCGGGAGGAATGGGACCGGGCCGACGCTTTGGAAAACGAAGGGCGCAAAGGCACCGTGGGGTTTGCCCTGACCATCCTGCAGCGGCGGCTGGCCTCCTCGCCGGAAGCCATTTATCAATCCCTGCGCCGCCGCCGGGAAAGGTTGGAAAAACGGCTGCGAGAAGAAAAAATAAACAAGCGGGGAGCTGATGCAGTCATTGATATGCTGCAGGGACTACCCCAACTGAGTCCGGAAGATATTGAAGATATGGATGAATTTCCTAGCTGTGAGGATCAGGAAAAGGAACAGCAAATTGTGGATCAGGCCACCGCAGCTCGGAGCATTGCTGAACTGGAAGCGGAAATAAAAATCCTCAAGAACCTGGAAACCATGGCCTATCATTTGACCCAGAGCGGCAGGGATAAGAAATGGGAAGAATTGTCCAGCCTGTTACAGGGCCGTGGCCATATTCAAGGGGTGGACCAGGTTTTTGACAGCCAGGGACATCGGCGCAAGCTGGTTATTTTCACCGAACATAAAGATACTTTGCATTACCTGTACCGACGCATTACTAATTTACTGGGCCGGGATGACGCCGTTGTTGCCATTCACGGCGGTATGGGCCGGCAAGAGCGTAAAAAGGCCCAGGAACTTTTTACCCAGGATAAAGATGTCTTTATCCTACTGGCCACCGATGCCGCCGGTGAAGGGATTAATTTACAAAGGGCTCACCTGATGGTAAACTACGACCTGCCCTGGAACCCCAACCGGCTTGAGCAAAGATTTGGCCGTATTCATCGCATTGGCCAGACCGAGGTTTGCCATCTTTGGAACCTGGTGGCCGAGGAAACCAGGGAAGGGGACGTGTTTATCCGCCTGCTGAAGAAACTGGAAACCGAGCGGGAAGCCCTGGGCGGTGCGGTCTTTGATGTTCTGGGTAAAGTATTCCAGGGTACCCAGCTGCGGGAATTGTTAACCCAGGCCATCCGCTACGGGGAACAACCTGAAGTACGAGCCAGACTAAATCAAGTGGTAGATA
The DNA here is from genome assembly GCF_900129195.1 of Desulforamulus putei DSM 12395. GTDB lineage: Bacteria > Bacillota > Desulfotomaculia > Desulfotomaculales > Desulfotomaculaceae > Desulfotomaculum > Desulfotomaculum putei. Next base: position 102,331 of record NZ_FQUY01000009.1, on the reverse strand, counting down.
ACGCCTTTAACCGGGACCAGCTGGCCCGGTTATTAGAAGAGCGGGCCCTGGCCAGGGATGCCATGGATACCAGTAAAGTGCTGGCCATTAAAGAAGAAATGGAACGGGCGGAGGCCCGGCGGCTGCAGCCACACTTTATTGCTTCTTTTTTTATAGAAGCCTTTAAACTGCTGGGTGGCAGTATCCGGGAGCGGGAGGCACGGCGTTATGAGATCACCCACGTGCCGTCGATAATTCGCCAGCGGGGCAGGCAAATAGGCAGCGGGGAACCTGTGCTGACGAAATATGAGCGGGTTTGTTTTGAAAAGGAGCTTATTACCCAACCGGGCAAACCCATGGCGGCCTTTATTTGTCCGGGACATCCGTTGCTGGACAGCGTGGTGGACCTCATCCTGGAGCAATACCAGAGCCTGTTTAAGCAGGGGGCGGTGCTGGTGGATGAGAAGGATGTGGGGGCTGAACCCAGGGCTTTAATCTACCTGGAACATAGCATTGTAGACGGTCGCCAGGATCCAAACGGCAACCGCCGGGTGGTTTCCCGACAAATGCAATTTGTGGAAATAGACCGGCAAAATCAGGCCCGGCAGGCCGGCTATGCCCCTTATCTGGACTACCGGCCCTTGAAGCCGGAAGAAATGCCCTTCATCCAATCTTTAGACCTGAACCAATGGCTCCGGGAAACCCTGGAGAAAACATCCGTCAGCTATGCCATTGAGCAGCTGGTGCCTCGGCACCTGGCTGAAATAAAAGAGCGTAAAGAGGAACTGGTGAATAAAACCATGATGGCGGTTAAGGACAGGCTAACCAAGGAAATCGCCTACTGGGATCACCGGGCTGAGGAACTGAAGTTACAGGAACAGGCCGGGAAAATTAATGCCCGGCTGAACTCGGTCAATGCCCGGCGGCGGGCGGACGAACTGCAGGCCCGGCTGACCCAGCGGCTGCAGGAACTAGAACAGGAGAAGCAGTTGGCCCCGCTGCCGCCGGTGGTGGTGGGCGGCGCCCTGGTTATTCCCGCCGGGCTGCTGGCCACCCTGCAAGGAAATAGTACAGACGAACCAGGTCAGTTTGCCCGGGATACCAGAACGGTGGAAAAACTGGCCATGCTGGCAGTCATGGAAAGGGAAATTGCCCTTGGCTTTGAACCCAGGGACGTGTCCGCTGAAAAATGCGGCTACGATATCGAAAGCAGGGTACCGGGCAGCGGCAAGCTGCGGTTTATCGAAGTTAAGGGCCGGGTGGCCGGGGCCCGGTCGGTTACGGTGACTAAAAATGAAATCCTCACCGCCTTAAACAAACCAGACGACTTTATCCTGGCCATCGCCACCGTAGAAGACGGGCGGGTGGCCGGGCTGACCTACGTTACCCGGCCCTTTCAGAGCCCCCCGGATTTTGCCGCCACCAGTGTAAATTATGACTTAGAAGAACTACTTAGCAGAGGAGCACAACCGGCATGACCTACAGCAAGAAACTGATTGAAGTGGCCCTGCCCCTGGAAGCAATTAATAAGGAAAGCGCCCGGGAAAAATCCATCCGCCACGGACACCCATCTACCTTGCATTTATGGTGGTCCCGGAAACCTTTAGCCACCTGCCGGGCGGTACTGTTTGCCAGCCTGGTGGACGATCCCGGTACATATCTGGAGGGAAAAACAGCTGAACAGGAACGGCAGCGGCTGTTTGAACTGATAGAAGAACTGGTTAAATGGGAAAACAGTAATAATGAAGCAGTGTTAAACAAGGCCCGGCGGGAGATTGCCCGTAGTGTGGCCCGGCAAAAGGGGATAGCATTGCCCGACGACATGCCGCCGGAGCAGGTCAAAGCCTTCCTGGCTGAGCAGGCCCCGCCGGTGCTGGACCCCTTTGCCGGTGGCGGCAGCATCCCCCTGGAGGCCCAGCGGCTGGGGCTGAAGGCCTATGCCAGCGACCTGAACCCGGTGGCAGTGTTAATCAATAAGGCTATGATTGAAATACCTCCGCGGTTTGCCAACCTGCCCCCGGTGAACCCCGAAGCCCGCAGCCGCATTGGCAGCGAGGTGGCCTACCAGGGCGCCGCTGGCCTGGCTGAGGACATTAAGTATTACGGCCGGCTGGTGCGGGACCTGGCTCATGAAAAAATCGGCCGCCTGTACCCGCCGGTGCAGCTGCCGCCGGCGCAGGGGGGCGGTGAGGCCAGGGTGATTGCCTGGCTGTGGGCCCGGACAGTGAAGTGTCCCAACCCGGCCTGCGGGGCACAAATGCCATTGGCCAGTAAGTTCTGGCTGTCCAAGAAAAAGGGGAAGGCAGCCTGGGTGGAACCGGTGGTGGATCACCAGGCCGGCCCGCCGGAGGTTAGTTTTCAGGTGCGGACCGGCCAGGGTGGGCCGCCGGACGGTACTGTAAACCGCCGGGGCGCCGCCTGCCTGTGCTGCGGCACCCCGGTGCCCTTTGACCATATCAGGGCCGAGGGACAGGCCGGACGCATGCAGGCCCAGCTGATGGCGGTGGTGGCCGAAGGGCAGCGGGGCCGGGTGTACCTGAACCCGACGGAAGAACAGGTGTCTATTGCCGGCAGAGCGGTGCCGGAGTGGAAACCGGAAAGTGAGTTGCCCAGAAATCCCCGTGATTTTAAAACTCCCAATTATGGGATGTATACCTATGCAGACCTGTTTACCAACCGCCAACTGGTGGCCCTCACCACCTTCAGCCAACTGGTTAACCACATTCGCCGGGTGGTGGAGAAGGATGCCCTGGCAGCCGGAATGGCCAGTGATGAAACACCTCTAGCCCAGGGTGGTACCGGGGCCAAGGCTTATGCCGAAGCCGTGGCGGTTTACTTGGGGTTGGCAGTTGATAGGTGTGCTGATTACTGGTCAACTATTGCAACACCGGGTGATGGTTTTATAAGAAATACATTTGCAAGACAAGCAATACCAATGAGTTGGGATTTTATTGAAGGGAATCCATTTAGTGAATCAACTGGTAACTGGCTAGGAGCATGTAATTGGATAGCTTTAGTATTAAATGAATTACCTAAAAATGGATGGGGTAAAGTTTATCAAGCGGATGCTACACAAAAACAAGAGGTAGTTAATATTAATAACAAAATAATTTCCACTGATCCACCTTATTACGACAATATTGGTTATGCTGATCTTGCTGATTTCTTTTATGTTTGGTTGAGGTATAGCTTAAAAGACATATACCCAGAATTATTCAGAACTATGCTTACTCCTAAGGCTGAAGAACTGGTGGCTACTCCCTATCGTTTTCAAGGTAACAGAGATAAAGCAAAAGAGCACTTCGAAATAGGTTTACAAAAGTCTTTTAAAAATATGTGCAATGTTACAAACTCTAATTACCCGGTGACGGTTTACTACGCCTTTAAACAGGTAGAAAACGACGGGGAAGGCGGCACCGGGAATCTTGGCCAGCACCAGCTGGCTTCCACCGGCTGGGAGACCATGCTTACCGGGCTTGTAACTTCGGGTTTTCAGATCACTGGTACCTGGCCTATGCGTACAGAACGTACAGCTAGAACGGTATCACTGGGTACCAACGCCCTGGCTTCCTCCATCGTCCTGGTCTGCCGCCCCCGGCCCCAGGATGCCCCGGTGGCTACCCGGCGGGAGTTACTCTCAGCATTAAAGAAACAGTTACCGAAATCTCTCAAAGAACTCCAGCACAGCCACATAGCCCCGGTGGACCTGGCCCAGGCGGCCATCGGTCCCGGCATGGCGGTGTTTTCTTCATACAGCAAGGTGCTGGAGGCGGATGGCTCACCCATGACCGTGCGTACCGCCCTGGCCCTCATTAACCAGGTACTGGACGAGTACATGGCCGAACAGGAGGGGGAATACGATGCGGATACCCGCTGGGCGGTGGCCTGGTTTGAACAGTACGGCATGGAAGCCGGCCCCTACGGGGATGCGGAAACCCTGTCCAAGGCCAAGAACACCAGCGTCAGCGGCCTGGTGGCGGCCGGCATCCTTACTGCCCGGGCCGGCCAGGTGCAGCTGTTGGCCCGGGGCGATTATCCTGAAGACTGGCAGCCGTCCAGGGACAACCGCCTGACCGTGTGGGAGGCGGTACAGTACCTGATTCTCCACCTGGAGAAATCCGGCGAAGAGGCAGCCGCCCGGTTGTTAAAGGAGCTGGGTGGGCTGGCCGAAGCAGCCCGGGATCTGGCTTACCGCCTGTACAGCATTTGCGACCGTCAGGGCCGGGCCGGGGAGGCCCTGGCCTATAACAGCCTGGTGGTGGCCTGGCCCCGGCTGCTGGAACTGGCAGCCCGCATGCCGGACCAGCCCCAACAGGGTCGGCTCTTTTAAGTGAGGTGAACTATCATGTCTTTCAGTAATTTAGAACGGGTAGGAAAAGGCCTGGAAGTTTTGCGCCGTGGTCTTATCCCTTATACCATGCGTGAATTTAAAGCCATGTACGGTGACCGCTGGTGGCAGGTGGTGTCAGAGAATTCTCTCACCGGCGCTATCGGGCTGGAAAGAAGGAAGGAAGGCAAAGCCGCCGACGAGGCCTATGCCTCTCTGGATGTACAGGCCCTGCTGGTTTTGATGTGGCATAACTGGAATGAGGTATTCCAGGTGAAGCTGGGCCACGCCGGCCGTAGCTATGTCAGTGAGCTAAGGGAGGTACGGAACCGCTGGGCCCACCAGCAGCCCTTTACCGCTGACGATGCTTACCGGGCCCTTGATACCATAAGCCGCTTGCTGGAGGCCGTCGGTTCCGAACATGCCCGGCTGGCCAAACAGCTAAGCAAAGAATTGTTGAGAAAAAGGTTTGAAGAAGAAGCCAAAAAGGAATTAAAAAGGACCGCCCGGGAAGAAACCAAAACCGGCGCCATGCCCGGCCTGAAGCCCTGGCGGGAAGTCATCACCCCGCACCCGGATGTGGCTTCGGGATGTTACCAGCAGGCGGAATTTGCCGCTGACCTGGCCCAGGTGCTGCACAATGAAGCCGAGATTGAGTACCAGGATCCCAATGAATTTTTCAAGCGCACCTACTTAACCGAGGGCTTAACCCACCTGTTAAAGATGGCCCTGCAAAGGGTGGCGGGTCTGGGCGGCGACCCGGTGGTGCAGCTGCAGACCTCCTTTGGCGGTGGGAAAACCCACTCCATGCTGGCCTTATATCACCTGTTCGGGGGTATGCTGGCCCCGGGGCAAATCCCCGGTTTGGAGCCGATCCTGAAGGATTTGGGATTGTCCCAGATTCCCAGGGCCCGCCGGGCCGTGCTGGTGGGCACTGATTTGTCCCCGGCCCAGCCCAGAATAAAGCCGGACGGCACCGTGGTGAATACCATGTGGGGTGAAATGGCCTACCAGTTAGGTGGCAGAGAGGCTTACCGGTTGGTGGAGCAGGAGGACCGGCAGGGAGTATCACCGGGTTCCGGCACCGTGAAGGAACTGTTCGACACCTTTGGTCCCGCCCTGGTGCTGATTGACGAGTGGGTGGCCTTTGCCCGTAATATTTACGGCGTCAGCGGGTTATGCGCCGGCACCTTTGATGCCAATATGACCTTTGCCCAGGCCCTTACCGAAGGGGCCAAGCGATCCCGCCAGTCCATGGTGGTTACCAGTATCCCGGCTTCGGACATTGAAATTGGCGGTGAAGGGGGCCAGGCTGCCCTGGAGCGGCTGCAGAATACCTTCGGCCGGCTGGAATCCGTTTGGAAACCGGCGGCCATGGAAGAAAGTTTTGAGATTGTGCGCCGCAGGTTGTTCAGCCATACTGTTGATTATGCCGCCAGAGATGCTGTTATTGAGGCATTTATCAGGATGTACCGGGAATTGCCCAGAGAATTTCCCCGGGAATGCGGGGAAGCGGAGTACCGGCGCCGCATGCAGGCGGCTTACCCTGTGCATCCGGAATTATTTGACCGGCTGTACTTGGACTGGTCCACCCTGGAGCGGTTCCAGCGCACCCGTGGTGTGCTGCGCCTGATGGCTGCCGCCATTCACCAGCTCTGGGAACGGGAGGACAAATCCCTGTTGATTATGCCCGGTACATTGCCCCTGGACAGCCCGCCGGTACGCTATGAGATGACCCGTTACCTGCCGGACGGCTGGCCCCCGGTATTGGATGCCGACATTGACGGGCCGGTATCCAGGCCGCTGGCCCTAGACCGGGATAACCCCAACCTGGGGCGTTATTCAGCCTGCCGCCGGGTGGCCCGGACCATCTTTGTAGGCAGCGCCCCTTCGGTGGCGGCCCAGCGGATCAGGGGTTTGGAGGAGGTCAGGCTGAAACTGGGCTGCGTGCAACCCGGGGAATCCCCCGCCACCTTTGGCGACGGCCTGCGCCGGTTGAGCGAGCAGCTTACTTATCTCTACAGTGATAACAGCCGGTTCTGGTTTGATACCCGGCCCAGTGTGAACCGCCTGGCTGCTGACCGGGCAGAACAGATGGGGGAATGGGTGGACGAAGAAATTAAAAACCGCCTGTGCAAAATCAGGGATAAGGGAGACTTTGCCGGGGTCCATATGGCACCGAGCAGCAGCGCCGATGTAGCCGATGAGCAGGCTGTCCGCCTGGTGGTATTAAATTACCGGCAATATCACAGTAACGGCGATGCTGACTCCCCGGCTTTGCAGGCAGCCCGGGATATCCTGGAAAACCGGGGCAGCGGGCCGCGGCAATACCGGAATACCCTGGTCTTTGTGGCCACAGACAAAAACAGAGTGGCTGAACTGGACCGGGCGGTCAGACAGTACCTGGCCTGGCAGTCCATTGATAAGGACAAGGAGGAGCTGAATTTAGATGCCTTCCAGACCAGACAGGTGGAAGCCAATGTCAGACGCGCCAATGATACGGTGGACGCCCGGATGCAGGAGGCCTATGCCTATTTACTGGTGCCCACCCAGGAAGGCACCGCCCCGGTGGAATGGGAAGTAAGCCGTATTTCCGGCGGTTCCGATAGCATGGTCATCCGGGCCAATAAAAAGCTAAGAAATGCTGAGCAGTTAATTACCCGCTGGTCCCCGGCCCTGTTAAAAATGGAGCTGGACCGCTGGCTGTGGCGAGAAACCCCGCATATCGGTATTAAAAACCTGTGGGGATATTTAACCACCTACTGTTATTTGCCCAGGCTGAAGGACGAACATGTTTTGCTGGAGGCAATCCGTGAGGGGATTTGCGGCACTGAGTATTTCGCCTATGCGGCCAATGTTTTAGAAGATGGCAGATACCAGGGATTAAAATTCGGTGATCTGGCTGCCATTGTACACATTGACAACGCCAGCGTTCTTGTGAAGCCCGCTGTAGCCAGGGAACAACTGGGACGGGAGGCTGCGGCGAGAAAGGCAGCCGCAGAAATCCGCAACGGTGGTGTATCCTATACTCCCGGTACAGACTCCGGTGGAAGATGGACAGGGATGGAAAATGGCAGAACAGGAACCTCAACTGCAGAAGCAAATGTTTCGGATGAAGATATTGTTATCAATGTAGCAACCCCTGTTGCCCCCAGACCCAGACGTTTCTATGGTAATGTTAACCTGGACAGCACAAGGGTGACCCGTGATGCAGGAACCATTGCTCAAGAGGTCATTTCACACCTGACAGCATTAATGGGAGCTGAGGTGGAAATAACCCTTGAGATCAATGCCAGGGTTCCCAGCGGTGTGCCCGACGATGTAGTGAGAACCGTCACGGAAAACTGCCGCACCTTAAAATTTATCAGCCACGGATTTGAAAACGACTAGATACCGTGACTCTGCTGCATAGCCCTTCGGGGCTATTTTTTTGTATAGACCGAAGAATAACAGAAGGATTTTAGTAATTTATGGAGAAAAGGGAATAAAAATTTTTGTGGAGGAAACGATGACCACTATAATTGGACTAACTGGGTCTTTTGGAAGTGGTTGTACTCATATAGCTAAAGATTACCTTGAAAAAAGAGGATTTAAGTACATTTCATTATCTAGCATATTAAAAAATAAATATTTTACAAACAACAGGAAAGAAGCAGAAAACAGGCAACAGTTGCAGGACTACGGTAATAAATTAAGGTCTGAGAATGGGCCTGAATTTTTGGCTAAAATTGCTGTAGAAGAAATACAGAAAGGTTCTAAAGAGACTAAGTGGGTTGTAGACAGTATAAAAAACCCTGGCGAGGTCAAGTTTTTTAGAAATTTATACCCTCACTTTTATTTATTTGGTGTATTTGCCGATTACGAAGTCCGATGGAAAAGGAAAAAGGATAAGTACCAAGAAAATGAAGGGATTTTTAAAAAAGATGACAAGCGAGACAGCAGTGAAGAATATGAATATGGACAAAGGGTGAGGGACTGTTTCTCATTATCCGATGTAATAATATCAAACAACATTGATTATAGTCCAGGTAATGACGATCAATTAGCAATGGAGGCTAAAATTGATAGTTATCTCAAACTAATAGAAAGACCTTCCTCTAGACCTCCTACCCAAGAGGAATCCCTGATGGCTATGGCTTATGCAAACAGCCAGAGATCTTCCTGCCTGAAAAGAAAAGTGGGTGCAATAATTGTTGACGAAAATGGATTTCTGTTTAGTTCAGGATATAATGAAGTGCCTCTAGGAGAAAAACCATGCAAAAACGGTTACGGGAGGTGTTATAGAAGTCTTATTAAAGACCAGTTCAACAAAGTAATTGATGATTTAGAAAAGGATCCCGAAAAAAATAAAGCTTTAAAGACGCAATTTATTACAAAAATTAAGATATTAGATCATTGTAGAGCCTTACATGCAGAGGAAAACGCTATTCTAAATGTTGCAAGGTTTGGAAGTTCCATTGCATTAAAAGGAGCTACTTTATATACAACAACCTATCCCTGTAACTTATGCGCCAATAAAATTGCACAAGTAGGAATTAAAAAGTTAGTTTATTTAGAGCCATATCCAATGGAAGAGGCTAAAGTAACGTTAAATTCAAGCGGTATTGAACAGAAGCCTTTTGAAGGAGTATCTTTTATTGGGTTCTTCAAGTTTTTCGGAGGAGAGATCATATGATAAAAATTTGCCCAAAATGTAAAAATATTGCACATTTTAATTCATATTTTAAAGCATATATGTGTTTAGATCCTCAGTGTTCTTGGATGGAGGAAGTAATTCCTAAACGAATTGAAAAGTCCCTGCATGAAAGAAAGATTGCTGTTAAAAGAACACACCAGTTTGCGTGTGCTAAATAATCAGCTTCCCAAGCTGAGGGTTGCGGGTTCGATCCCCGTCACCCGCTCCAGTTAACATGAAACTGCTCAAAAGCGAGCGGTTTTTTTGTGCTTTCTTTCCCTTGGCAGCCAAAGACCTGTGAACCAACTTTTGCTTGCCTTGGACAAACCAGGTGCTTTATAATTGAATGCGGAAAGGGGATGAAAGACTCATGAAGCATATTAAAACATTAAATAAGAAGTCCTTAACAGCAACCTTGAAAACCGGCGGTTGCGGTGAGTGTGCCACTTCCTGTCAGTCCGCTTGCAAAACCTCTTGCACCGTGGGCAACCAGGTTTGCGCCAAGCAAGCGTAGGCAGTTCAAGTGGGAAACACGGCAAAACCAACCTTGTCTCCGCGGGATCCTTTTCCCCTGGGGATAAGGTAATTTTTTTTGGAGGGACTTTATGATACATAAATTTATCTTTGACGGTGTCCGTATTGTCTTAGATGTCCACAGCGGGGCAGTCCACGTGGTGGATGAACTGGTGTGGGAACTTTTAGAACTCTACCGGAGTAAATCCAAAGACGAAATCTTGCAGGCCCTGTCCGCCGGCTACGCCCCGGCAGAGATTGAACAGGCCCTGGCTGAAATAAAGACGCTGCAAGAGGAGGGCCTTTTATTTACCGCCGACCCGCACCAGGAGGGCTACCGGCCCCGGACTGACGGTGTGGTCAAGGCCCTGTGCCTCCACGCAGCCCACGACTGCAACTTGCGGTGCAAATACTGTTTTGCCGGCCAGGGCCAGTTCGGCGGCCCCGGCGGCTTAATGTCCGCCCAGGTGGGCCGGGCAGCCATTGATTTTCTAATCAAGCAATCGGGCAATCGCAAGCATATTGAAATTGACTTTTTCGGCGGAGAACCGCTGCTTAATTTTAAAGTAATTAAGGAACTGGTGCCCTACGGCAGGGAAAAGGCCAAACAGGCAGGTAAAGAAATCAAGTTTACCCTGACCACCAACGGCATGCTTTTAAACAAGGAAGTACAGCAGTTTCTCCTGGACAACCAGATGGCCGCCGTGTTAAGCCTGGACGGCCGGCCCGCCGTCCACAATGCCATGCGGCCCACGCCGACCGGCAAGGGCTCCTATGACAGGGTGCTGCAGGCCTTTCAGGAGTATGTGCAGCAAAAGCCGCCGGGAGGTTACTACATCCGGGGCACCTACACCCGGCACAACCTGGATTTTAGCCGGGACGTCATCCACATGGCGGAACTGGGCTTCCGGGACATTTCTGTGGAACCGGTGGTGGCCGGTAATGAGACAGATTATGCCTTTCGGCAAGAAGACCTACCTGTCCTGCTGGAAGAGTACGAGAAGCTGACCCGGGAGCTCCTGGCCCGCCGGGAGGCAGGAGATCCGATTAATTTCTTCCATTTTAATATCGACTTAAACGGCGGTCCCTGTTTGCCCAAGCGTTTGTCGGGCTGCGGCGCCGGCTATGAATACCTGGCAGTTACGCCGGAGGGAGACCTCTACCCCTGTCACCAGTTTGTGGGCAGGCCGGAGTTTTGGCTGGGCCATGTGACCGAAGGTATTAAGAAACCGGAAATTGTAGAGAAATTCCGCCAGGCCCACATTTACAACAAGCCCCGGTGCGTCAACTGCTGGGCAAAATTTTACTGCAGCGGCGGTTGCCATGCCAACGCCCAGGCCTTTAACAACAACTTGCTGGAGCCCTATGAAATCGGTTGTCAGTTGGCCAGAAAGCGTTTTGAGTGTGCCATTTATTTGCAGGTCAAACAAGCAGGACTAGCATAAATATTGAAAGAACTCCGTTTTCTGCCTGGAAACGGGGTTCTTTGTCTTTTACAAAAACTTTACCTGGACAAAATATTGTGATAAAATATACGTGCCTTATTTTGCCTTTCTACGACTTCTTTTCCAACTAAATAGGGTTCCATAGAGAATTAGCGGATATGTTCTCGAAAGGAGTTGAACCATGCAGTTACAAGAAAAGTTAGCGTCTTTGAAAGTTTGGCTGGCGAAACAGCCCAAAGCCTTCCAGCAGGGTATGGGTGCGTTGTTGGTAGCGGTATTGGTTTTCGGCGTGGTTTTCGCAGCAAGGGCCAATGGGGCCTGTGCTGTTGCGGTGGACGGTCAGGTTGTGGCAGTGGTGAAGAACAAGGCTGTTGCAGAAGCGGTTGTTAACTCGTTAGTGAAGGAACATCAAGAGAAAGCGGCCAATGTAAAGCCCCTGCAGAAGATTACATATAAGACAACTGATGCGAAAACTGATTTGGTAAGTGAAGAGGAACTCAAGCAGTTGCTGGCCCAAAGGTTAACCTTTGAAGCCACGGCTGCAGGCATACAGGTTAACGGCAGCTTAAAGGCAGCCGTAAAAGATAAGGCAACGGCGGAAAAGGTGCTTGAAAAACTGAAGCAGTCCTACCAGGTTGGCCCTGACTATAAGGTGGACTTCCAGGAAAAGGTTGCCGTGGTGGACGTGCCTGTCCAGGCGGACAAAGTATTATCGCCGGAGGCCGCCTTAAAGCGCCTGAAGGGTGAGTCGGACACCCCTAGGTATTACACGGTAAAAGAAGGCGACACCCTGTGGGACATTGCCATGGCGTGCAAAGTAAGCCCCGACGATTTGCTGGCCAACAACCCCGGTTTTGAGCCTGAAAAAATGCAGATTGGCCAGAAGATTAAAATGGTTGGCGTACCGGAGCCCATCATCAATGTGGTGGCCGTGGCCGAGAAAACCGTCAAGGAAGAAATTGTGCTGGCCCAGCAGGTAAGAAAGAACCCTAAGCTGCCCTTTGGCAAGACAAAAGTGATTCAGAAGGGTGAAACCGGTCTTAAGGAAGTTACTTATCAGATTATCGCAGTGAACGGTCTGGAGACCGAACGTAAGATTTTAAGCGAAAAAGTGCTGAAAGAAGCCAAACCGCAGATCATTGAACGCAGCGCCCAAACCATGGTGGCCTCCCGTGGTTTCAGGCCCGGCGGCGCAATCTTGTCCCCCTTCGGCATGAGAAACGGGCGCATGCACACCGGTGTGGATTTGGCAAGGCCTTACGGTTCCCCTGTGGGGGCCTACAACGCCGGACGGGTCATCCGGGCGGGTTGGTACGGCGGCTATGGCAAATGTGTGGACATCAGTCATGGTAACGGTATCGTAACCCGTTACGCCCACTTATCCAGCATCAATGTCAGTGTGGGTCAAACCGTTGAAAGAGGGCAAAACATCGGTCGGGTGGGTTCCACCGGCAGATCCAGCGGGCCGCACCTGCACTTTGAAGTGATCGTCAATGGAGTTCCAAGAAACCCCATCGGTTACATATAAGACGTATAATACCTCCCGGATGTTGCACGGGAGGTTTACTTTTTTTAAACAATTTGTTATGATTGTCCATAGCAATTACCGGCAACAGACTGAGGTGATGACCTTTGTTCTTTAAGAATTTATCTCCCCGGGCCAGGCAAAAACGCCTGCAGCGGATTGTTTTCGGAGTCCTGGTGGCGGTTCTGTCACTGGGCTTAATCGGTTCCTCAGTGGTCTGGTCCGGTTTAGGCGGCGCTCAGAAAGAGTCCCAGGCCCCCGCCACCCCGGAAGAACGGATTAAATTACTGGAAGAACAGTCCAGAGAGAAACCCAATGACAAGGGGCTGCTGCTCTCCCTGGCTTCCTATTACAGTCAAGCCGGCAAAGTGGATCAGGCAAGGGAAACCTATCAAAAAGTGATAAAGCTGGACCCCGGGGATGTCGCTGCCCGTCAGGACCTAGCGCTGTTGTATTACACACAGGGCGACCTCGGGGCAGCGGAGCAGGAATTAAAGAAAGCGCTGGAGATTGAACCCGCCAACCCCGATGTCAATTTTCAATATGCCAAGCTGCTGGCGGCCAAAAAGGACTACACTGCTGCCATAGCCCATATGGAAAAGGTTCTGCAGACACAAAAGGAAGGACCAAAGGCGGCAGAAGCACGCAAATCCATTGAAAGTTGGCAGACGGAAGTCGGACAATGATTGTCCGGCTTCTTTATATTTCCACTAGGACCGGCGCCTCCATGGTAATATAATAGAACTGATTAATTGGTTAGAAGGAGGTGCTGCTATGCCCGGCATTGTGCAAAACACTGATGCGGCTGGAATGCACCGTTTTTTAGGAATTACCCTGGCTGCCTTCATTGTCCTGGCGGCCTTTTTTGTGAAACTGCCAAACGCCGTGCGATCCGCTGCCTATACGGTTTTCAGGGAGGGTTTAAAACAAAAAGCCCTGTGGACCACCCGCCATATGGAGACTCTAAACGGGGAGCATTTTATCGTTCGCTACACCGAAGGAAATGAGGCAGACGCTCAGTTAGTGCTGGCAGCCGCCGAGAAATTCTACAGCCCCATTGCCGAGAAATACGGGTATGCCGGCCGGTCAAAGATCCCTGTGATTGTTTATCCTTCCAGAGCGGAGTTGAACCGTAATTTCGGCTGGCAGGCCAACGAAAGCGCCATGGGCGTCTACTGGACCGGCGTTATTCGTGTTCTCTCCCCCAACGTATGGGTTACCGAAGAAGACCCTCATTTCTACCGGGAGGAGTTTATGAATGCAGGTCCTATGGCCCATGAGTTTACCCACCTGGTAGTGGACTATGTCACCGCAGGCAACTACACCCGCTGGTTTACCGAGGGAATCGCCCAGTATGAAGAATATAAGTTAACCGGTTTTGAATTTCAAGATATGGAAGCCTCATTGGACCAGCCCCTGTACCGCCTGGATGAAATGGACATGTATTTTGATAACCTGCCCAACCAGCCTCTGGCCTACCGGCAGTCCTATTTGGCCGTCCGTTATGTGGCAGAAGTCTATGGCGAAGCATCTATAAAAAACATTCTGAAGAGTCTGGCCCAAAACAATAAAATAGACCGTGCGATACCCGAGGTACTGGGAGTAAAAATGGAGACATTTGAAAAAAATTATCAGCACTGGTCGCGGGAGCAAGAAAAACTGCGCAAATTGTAGGACTTTTGGCCTGAATTACTGAACAAGCAGGAATTATCCGGTAACTTAGAGAATACATTACTGTTGATTCGGGGAGCGATACCTAATTAGGAGGTCAAAACAGTTGAGCAACCTTATAATTGCAGGAGGACAACCGCTCCATGGTAAGGTCAGGATAAGTGGTGCCAAGAACGCTTCCCTCGCTATTTTATGCGGCGCTTTGTTGGCGGAGGATGAGGTTGTTTTAGAGAACGTCCCGGATATCAGTGATGTCCGGATTTTGCTAGAAATTTTGGGAACCATGGGTGTTAAAGTTCGCTGGTTGGAGGAAAATACATTATCCCTCCGCAGCCCCGAACAGTTGACGGAAGAGGCGCCCTACGAACTGGTAAAACAGCTCAGGGCATCCAACCTGTTGCTGGGACCCATGCTGGCCCGTTACGGCAAAGCGTCCGTCTCTCTGCCCGGCGGCTGCAATATCGGGGTCCGACCCATGGACCTGCACTTTAAAGGCCTGGTTGGCCTGGGAGCAAAACTAAATCTGGAACGGGGCTCTATTCAGGGAAAAACCGGACGCCTGACAGGAACTAGGATTTACCTGGACTTTCCCAGTGTAGGGGCCACCGAAAACATCATGATGGCCGCCTGCCTGGCCGAAGGCCAGACAGTTATTGAAAACGCAGCCAAAGAGCCGGAAATTGTTGACCTGGCCAACTTCCTCAACGCCTTGGGGGCCAGAGTTCGCGGGGCCGGTACCGATTTAATCAAAATTGAAGGTTTGCCTCGCTTAAAGGGCGGTCGCTATTCCGTTATTCCCGACCGCATCGAGGCAGGGACCTTCATGGTTGCCGCCGCTGCCACCAGGGGCGATGTGCTGCTGGAAAACGTCATTCCTCGCCACCTGGAACCTCTCAGCGCCAAGCTGCGGGAAGCCAATGTGGAAGTCCTGGAAGGGGAGGATACCATCCACATCAAGGCAACCAACCTGCAGCCCAAAAACATTGATATCAAGACCATGCCTTACCCCGGCTTCCCCACCGACATGCAGTCTCAAATGATGTCTTTCCTTTCCACGGTACCCGGTACCAGCATCATTGTGGAAAACATCTTTGAAAACCGCTTCCGGGTAGCCGATGAACTAAAACGCATGGGCGCTAACATCAAGGTGGAAGGCCGTATGGCCGTCATCGAAGGGGTACCCTCCCTGCAGGGGGCCAAAGTCAAAGCCTCCGACCTCCGGGCGGGCGCGGCGCTGGTGATCAGCGGCCTGATGGCCCAGGGAGAGACCGAGATCAGCAATGTAAACTACATCGACCGCGGCTACGCAAACCTTGAACAAAAACTCACCAGCCTCGGCGCCCGCATCCGCAGGGAATAATCTAAAGACATCAGGAAAAACTACCAATGGGCGTGCCACAGGCACGCCTTTCTTTATAACCTTTATTCAGGAGACCACCATGAGAATATCCATCCTGGCCGTCGGTAAACTCAAAGAAAAATATCTCTCCGAAGGGATTAAAGAATACCTCAAACGCATGACCCCCTATGCCAGAGTAGACATCACCGAAGTTCCCGACGAACCCTGCCCCGAAAACGCCTCCCCGGCCATCGCAGACCAGGTCCGCCAAAGAGAAGCCGACCGTTTGCTGAAAAAACTCCGGCCGGGAACTTTCCTTATTGTCCTCGATCCGCGGGGCAAAATGTACTCGTCGGAGGAAATGGCGGACAAGCTCCAGGCCCTGGCCCTTAACGGCCGCAGCGATGTCACCTTTATTATTGGCGGCTCCGTCGGGCTGGCCTCAATGATCATTGAACGAGCCGATCTGCTGTTATCTTTCTCCAAGTTAATCTTTCCGCATCAGTTGATAAGATTAATGCTGATGGAGCAAATTTACCGGTGGTTTAAGATAATGAAAAATGAACCATACCATAAGTAACGGCAAGACTCACGGACTCACGGGGACGGTTCTCTTGACTCACGGGGACGGTTCTCTTGAGTCTCAAGCGTCGGGAAACTTAATATTTAGCGCCAAGAGTTTAGCGAATTTCAAGCTCCTATTTTATCTTGTCACAAGAACACACCCAATATTAAATTTTGCTTAAGCGGCTGATGGTTACGTATACATGTGGGGTGAGAACATGCCAAGGCAAGCCCGGCAAAGCAGTAAAACAGGGATTTACCATATCATACTCATACTTCTACTTGTTATCCTTTTGAGCCCAGCCCAGGCCTTTGCTTCAAACTTCAACGATACACAGAATCACTGGGCGAAGGAAGACATTGATTCTATATCTCAGGAAGGTATTATGAAAGGCACTGGCCCTAACACATTTAACCAACCAGGCAGAAATGGCGGGAATATTAAACCGAACAGCCAGGGTTATAAATAACTACACTCCCCCGCAGGTTGATGCAGAAACCTTTAAAGGGCAAGGACAACTGGCCTTTATCTGGCAGGATTCCCTTTACAACTTGGATGGGAATGCAGCATGAATCATAATTTATGTGAATAAATAATGTCCGAATACGAGAATAAACTGCCAGGCTATCAACATGTACTTGGCGCTATGCATGAAAACTGAACAACCTATCTTGCTATTTTAAAAAGATTAAGGCAAAATAGGGTTGTTGGTATGTAGTAGATAGTCGCATCTTATAGGGAGGACGTTATGTCGGTACAAGCTGTAATTGAGTTTTTCAATCAGCGAAAAAAGCCTGTGGAAATATTAACCTTTGAAGATACAAGTACCGTTGCGAAGGCGGCCGAATCCTTGGGAGTAACCCATGGAGAAATTGCCAAGTCATTGTTATTTAAAGTTAAAGATGATTATATAATGATTGTGATGGCCGGGGATAAGCGTTTGGATAACCGAAAGTTTAAAGATGTTTTTCAAACTAAGGCAAAAATGCCCGAAGTTGACGAGGTCATGGCGGTGACAGGACATCCCGTGGGCGGGGTATGCCCCTTTGGGTTGAAACAGCCAGTTCCTATTTATTTAGACAAGTCCTTACAAGTATATGAGCGTGTTTTTCCGGCAGCGGGGGAAACAAATGCTGCCGTCGAGTTAAAAGTGGATGAACTGAAGGACATCACCGGGGGACAGTGGGTGGATGTATCGAAAGATTAAGTGACTCAAGGGGACGGTTCAAAGAAAGCAACCTCCGCAGTTTCCATGCTGTTCGCTCTCGTTTGTTGCCTGATCAACCCTTAGTCCGATGCAGGGGGGAACTATTACCGTGATTCTCTGCCTTTCCCATCGGATATCATTATGAAACTATATCTCAACAAATGCTATATCTTCAGCTTGTAGACTAAATGAGCCTCCTGGAACCGCAAGAATTTACGGTATCCAGGAGGCTTTTTTCTGCACAAGATCTTACCTTGACACCTGAAACACTTCACGGGTGATTTTTAGTTATAGCGAGTCCCGGTAGATGGTTTCCACTGTCTTTCTGTCGGCGGTAATGGGCGCCAGGCTTAATAATAAATCTAAACTGGGTGTGGTAAAGGCCAGGTCTGTTAATTTAGCGATGTCTGTTTCCTTAAATCCTATATCCGTTAATTTTTCTGTCACCCCCACGGTAAACAGCCACTTTTCTACCCCCCTGGCAGCTTTTTCGGCTTCCGCAGGAATTCCCTGGAGATCTGGAACAATGGGTGAAAGCACATCGGCCAGTATTTCGGGTTTAGCGGGGTAAATTTGCTTGACTACCGCTGGAAGAATAACCGCTAAACCCAGGCCGTGGGCCAAATTTGGTTGCACGGCGCTAAGGGGGTGTTCCAGGGCATGGGTAAAGTGCAGCATGCCGTTGTCAAAGGCGATGCCTGCTATTAAGGAAGCATACAATAGATAATACCTTGCAGTTAAGTCCCCCGGATGGGCCAGTGTCTGGGGTAAATACCTGGCAATCAACCGGACGGTCTCCTTGGCCAATAAAACAGAAAACGGACTGGCTACCTTGGTGGTGGCTGCTTCAATAATATGGTTAAGGGCATCAATGGTTACGAAGCGGGTTTGATTCTCCGGAAGTTTTACCATTAGGGCGGGGTCATCAATGGCGTAGAGGGGGTAAATGCAATCATAGGCGATGGCCGGTTTGTAGTCCTTTTCGGGAATGCTGACCACCGCAAAACGGTCTGCCTCTGTACCTGTACCATGAGTAAGGTTAATGGCAATGATGGGAACAGCCATATCCGGACTAAATTTATATTCATATAAATCCCTGGCATTTTTGTCCGGATACTTCATCAAAATGGCAACACTTTTGGCTGCATCAATAGGGCTGCCACCGCCGATGGTAATCACACCCGTGGCCCCGAATTCTAATGCCAGCTTGGTAGCTTCATCCACTTGATCCACCGTAGGGTTGGGTGTCACCTTATCGTATAAAACATAATCGATAGCGTTGTCATCCAGGGCTTTCTTAACATCATCCCAGGCTCCGGTTTTAATGTAGGACGCTTTTCCGCAGACAACAACAACCTTGCTTAGACCCCTTTGTTTTATCTCACTGGCGATATCGTAAATTTTCTTGATGGCACCAACGCCCAGGTAGACCGTAGTTTTAACTCTAATCTCCCTTACTTCGTTTATGGGTATCTTTGTTTCCCACATGACAAGCCCTCCTATCTTCTTTTAGCGATTCATTTTAACCCGATTATATTGTTTCCTGGAAGATTTATTTTAATGACTGGGAGACTCAAGGGGACGGTTCTTTCGAGTCTTTGTTTGCCGGCAAATTTAATTTTTCGCACCAGATAGCTTAAGGTAAAACTTCAAGCTTCTATTTTTTACTTGGCACAAGGATTATTTGTTAATATATAGAAGAAAACACCCTATATTAAATTTTGTTTTTAAGCGGCTGATGGTTAGGAAAACATGTGGGGTGAGAGCATGCCAAGGCGGGCCCGGCAAAGCAGTAAAACAGGGATTTACCATATCATGCTGAGAGGTATAAACAGACAGAGCATATTTGAAGATGATGAGGATAGAGAGAAATTTTTGCAGGTACTTAATAAATACAAAGAAATATGCAGGTACCTGGTGTACGGATACTGCTTGATGGACAACCATATACACCTTCTAATAAAAGAAGGTGAGGAAATTTTAGCCGACGCAATGAAAAGAATTGGTGCCAGTTATGTATATTGGTATAACAGGAAATATGAACGGTGCGGGCATCTGTTTCAAGACAGGTATATGAGTGAACCTGTGGAAGATGATAGTTATTTGTTAACCGTACTAAGGTATATACACCAAAACCCACTAAAAGCGAAGATAGTTAACCATATTAAGGAATACAAATGGAGCAGTTATGGCGAGTATCTTGGTAAGGAAAAAATCATTGAGCCCGCACTAATATTTAATATACTCTCAGAGGATCTTAGCAGGGCGAAGGGCATATTTGTTCAATTTATGAATCAAAGTGATGACAGCCCATTTCTTGATATAAATGAGACGAAAAAAATATCGGATAAAGAGGCTAAGGAGATAATAGAAAGGTATGGAAACTTAAAAGCAGCCGGAGAACTCCGCAAACTTGAGAAAGATAAGCGCGATGAAGTGTTAAGAAAGCTTAAGCAGATTCAAGGGATATCCACCAGACAAATAGCGAGAATAACCGGGATATCCCAAAGTGTCATTACAAGGGCATAGACTCAAGAGAACCGTCCCCTTGAGTCTCTTGGAGTCGACTCAAGAGAACCGTCCCCTTGAGTCTTCCCCAAGGGCATAGACTCAAGAGAACCGTCCCCTTGAGTCTTCCCCTTGAGTCTTCGAGGAGAATACAATGAATTTAAAGAAAAATGCTGCAAAACTAAACAATTTCCATTCAGACAGGCTGCAGACTGGTACGCGTGTGCTGGTGATGACCGCTGTGTCGGGGGAGAGGGATGCAGTGCTGCGCGGCCTGGATGGCGATGCAAGATTTGATGTCATGGTGGCGGGCGTCGGCCCGGTCATGGCCGCAGTGAGTACTGCAAAGGTATTGGCATCTGCCGAATATGACCTGGTTATCAGCGCGGGTATCGGCGGGGGCTTTCCTGGAAAAGCTGAGGTGGGTTCACTGGTGGTGGCAAATGAGATTGTTGCCGCTGACTTGGGTGCAGAAACCCCGGAAGGCTTTTGCAGTTTGGACAAGTTGGGCTTTGGCTCCACCCGTATCCCGGTCGATGCGAACCTGGTAAAGGGTGTGACTGAGGCACTGTTCGCCGCCGGGTTGTCGGTCCATACTGGCCCTGTGCTTACTGTATCGACGGTGACGGGCACCGATGAAAGTACTGCTGAGCTGGCTGCACGGGTGCCGGGGGCCGCCGCCGAGGCGATGGAGGGGTATGGCGTAGCCCTTGCTGCACAAGACCGTGGGATACCAATTCTGGAGATTCGCGCCATCTCAAACCTGGTCGGCCCACGGGATCGGGCTGCCTGGCGTATCAAAGAGGCGCTGGATGTTCTAAAAACTGCCAGCTCGGTATTATCGGAGGTGTTACGATGAAAATCGCTTTCTCTACCTGCCCCAACGACACATTTGTTTTTTACGCCTGGGTACACGGACTGATCCCCGGTGCGCCAAAGCTTGATGTTACCTACGCGGATATCAACATTACGAACAGTTTGGTTGCTGGCTCCGACGGGCCGGAAATAGCCAAGATCTCATACGCAGCTCTACCTTGGGCATTATCCCGGTACGCACTGCTGCCATGCGGTGGTGCGCTGGGTAGGGGATGCGGGCCACTGGTGCTGGTGTCAACCAGAGCAGGGAGCATCAAGGACCCAGCAATGCTCGCCGGCAGACGGGTGGCCGTACCCAGTGAACGATCAACGGCCTACCTACTTTTTCGGTTATGGGCGGCTCAACATGTGCTAGGGGGAGTGGGCGAGATTGTAGTTCTACCGTTCCACGAGATTATGCCGTCGGTACGTGATGGCTTTGTTGATGCGGGGCTTGTGATTCATGAGGCGCGCTTCACCTATCCTTCCTATGGACTAAACCTGTTGGTCGATTTAGGCAGTTGGTGGGAGGCTGAAACCAACCTGCCCATCCCCCTGGGAGCCATTGTTGCCCGACGGGAACTGGACCTGGCTGCCATCGCCGGCTGGATTCGGTCATCGGTGAAATATGCATGGGCGCACCCGGAGGAGTCGCAGCGGTACGTACTACACCATGCCCAAGAGATGTCGCCTGAAGTAGCACAGGCACACATCAATCTGTACGTAAACGAGTTCACTGAGAATATCGGGGAGACCGGCTACCGGGCGGTAGCAACCCTGCTGAGCCGCGCCGCTCAGGAAGGGCTCGTACCAAAGGTGGATTTGGCAGCGCTGCATTATAAATAAGCCTTTTGTCGATTTCAACGTTGTACAGCGCCATCACAAGAGTTATAGCAAAAAACTGCCTTTAACAACATTTGTTAAAGGCAGTTTTTTCACAACCCAAAGAAAGATAGATATCAGTGTGACAGTAACAGCAGCAGCAGATTAACTGCCAGGTTTGTAATATTGGCGGTATTAACAGATCCAGTTAACAAACCAGGCGCCAGGCACCCTAGCTTGCAATAACAACACCGCCGTGTCCGAAAAACTCCTGGGCAAATAATATCAGGAAAATTTTTTTCGTTGGGATTTCCTGTTTTAAATTTGGGTGCTGACACACTGTATTTATCATTAAGGTTGTTTGATAAAAAATTCTAAATGCGTTATAGTATATACATACATTAACATACATTTAAAAAGCTTAATTTCCGGTTGGTATACTGGAAAGCGGGGGAACCACTTATTGGGGCGAATCAGTGGCACATAGCTTACTGTAGGGAACCATCTTCCCGAGCCCGTCAGCTAACCTCGTCAGCTTAGATGGGTCAAATGACGCTTTAGTTCTATAGCTATTCTACTTTAGTTATTCTACTTAATTATTCTACTTTGACCCTAATCAAATGGCAGGGTCCTTTTAATTTTCCTGCCGTTTTGTTGGGGTCTTACCTTTTTTGGCCCTGCCTTTTTGCTAGGGCTTTTTTATTATCAATACTGGAGAAAAGGAGGAACGATTTTGCGAGATGCTATTGTGTTTAAAAACGTACGTAAACAATATGGCAATTACGTTGTGATTGATAACCTTAATCTATCAATCCCAGAGGGCAATATTGTAGTCTTTGTTGGCCCTTCCGGCTGTGGGAAAACGACCACCATGAAAATGATTAATCGGTTGATAGAATACACTTCCGGAATGATCTTAGTAAACGGACAGGACATCCGGGAGGTTGATCCTGTGGAGTTGCGGCGTGGAATAGGCTATGTGATTCAGCAAATCGGGCTTTTTCCACATATGACCATTGCTGAAAACATTTCTCTGGTTCCCCGTTTGAAAGGCGGTAAAAAAGCAATTGACATCCATAAAGTTAATCAGTTGCTAGAAATGGTAGGACTGGATCCGGAATTCTACAGAGACCGTTATCCGGCAGAACTGTCAGGCGGTCAACAACAGCGCGTTGGTGTTGCCCGCGCTTTGATGAGTGATCCCCCTATTATTCTTATGGATGAGCCGTTTTCAGCCTTGGACCCGATTACCCGGGAACAACTTCAGGACGAGCTGATCCGGCTCAATGAAGAGCTTCATAAAACTATCGTTTTCGTAACCCACGACATGGATGAGGCCCTAAAGATAGCAGATCAAATTATCGTTATGCAGAATGGTAAAGTGGTTCAACAGGGCAAACCCGATCAAGTTTGGTAGACGTGCTTGCCAAACCTTATTTACAGGAGGTGGCTAGCCAGTGAATGAATTGCTTGTGATTTTAGTGGATCGTTGGCCTGATATCTTAGGCGCTACCGGTCAACACATCCTATTGTCGGCAGTGGCAATGTTTTGGGCTGTTGTTATCGCAGTACCCCTGGGGATTTTATTAACCCGTTACCGCTACCTGGCTGGAGTTGTACTGGGAATTGTATCTGTTATTCAAACGATACCCAGTCTGGCCTTGCTGGGATTTATGATTCCCGTTTTTGGAATTGGAAAACTTCCCGCCATCATTGCCATGACATTGTACGGGCTGCTGCCAATTATGCGAAATACGTACACAGGGATTCTTGATGTAGATCAATCCTTGTTAGAAGCAGGCCGTGGGATGGGAATGACCAATGCACAGATGCTGAAAATGGTCGAACTGCCTCTGGCACGTCCGGTAATTTTCGCCGGAATTCGGACTGCCACGGTGATGACCATTGGAATGGCTACGCTGGCTGCTTTCATTGGGGCAGGGGGACTGGGAGATCTAATTCTGCGAGGTATTGCCATGGTAGATACCGGGATTATACTGGCAGGTGCCATACCGGCAGCTGTGTTGGCCGTTTTATTTGACATTGTGCTGGCCTTAATAGATTGGCGCGTAACGCCAAAAGGGCTTCGGATTCGTAAGAAACAAACAGCCTGATTGTGCTTGCACAATCGGCTTAAAAATCTAACTAAAGGAGATGGTTACATTATGAAGAAGGGTATGCTTAGAGAAATAGGGTTTCTCATGTTGGCGCTGGTTGTGACTACGATCGTGGGATGCTCCAGTCTGACAGGTTCCAAGGCGACGGACGAGATCACCGTTGTAGGGAAGAACTTCACAGAACAGGATATTATGGCAAACCTGGTAGGGGTATTGATTGAAAAGAACACAGGCCAAAAGGTTTCCGTTAAGTCCTTCCTTGGCGGTACGGATGTTTGCTTTAACGCTGTTAAGAACGGCAATGCGGATGCATACGTTGAATACACTGGTACTGGCCTCGTTAACATCATGGGCGAAAAAGTAATGTCTGACCCGCAAAAGGTATATGAAAAGGTGAAGGCTGCATTTCCCCAAAAATATAAATTAGAATGGTTAGAACCCATTGGTTTTAACAACACCTACGCAATTGCTGTAACTCAGGAAACAGCACAAAAATACAATCTCAAAAAAATATCAGACCTGCAAGCCGTTGCTAATAAACTTACTTTTGGTACCGAGCAGGAGTTTTTGGAGCGTGCTGATGGACTGAAAGGTCTGAAGGAAACCTACAAACTTAATTTTAAAGATGCCAAAGCAATGGATCCGGGCCTTAAGTACAAAGCGCTGGTTGAAGGACAAGTAGACTTAATTGACGCGTTCTCCACAGACGGTATGCTGGTTAAGCATAATCTGGTTATACTGGAAGATGATAAAAATTTCTTCCCGCCCTATTACGCGGCACCTCTGGTACGAATAGAAACTCTCAAGAAGCATCCGGAACTTGAAGAGGTTTTAAATAAACTGGCAGGAAAGATTGATGACCGGGAAATGGCAACATTAAACGCCCAGGTTGATGTTGAGAAGAAAAAAGCCAAAGATGTAGCTGAAGCATGGCTTAAGAAGGAAGGGCTGATTTAAAAATAAAGGTAAATAGGTAAAACAGCTGCCCCACGAACAAAACGGTAAATTATGCTGCCTGGCCGATGTCTTTATAAGGATTTAGTCAAGGTAAATTTGTTATATAATGAAGTAAAATGTGCAGGAGGGTTACGGATGAAATATAAAAGATTCGGCAACAAGTTTGTGGTGCGTTTGGACAAAGGGGAGGAAATCCTGACGTGCCTCAAAATCCTTTGCAAAGAAAACGGCATACGGCTGGGGGCTGTGTCGGGCATTGGCGCAGTCAATAAAGCCGTGGTGGGTTTGTTTGAAACCGCCACCAAAACATACCATCCTAAAGAATTCATCGGAGATATGGAAATCTCCGCCCTAGTAGGGAACATCTCCGAAATGAACGGGGAAGTTTATTTGCACCTGCATGTGACCCTAACAGACCCCTCCTACAATGCCTTTGGCGGGCACTTAACTTCGGCCGTTGTAAGCGCCACCAGTGAAATCGTCATAGACGTGATTGACGGCCACCTTGACAGAGCTTTCAGTGAGGAAATCGGCTTAAATCTTTTTAAGTTTTAATCACGCCATTGATTGCAAGCCCTTGGGGTTACACCCTGCTGTTTGTATGGAAGGTGCAATAGGTAAAATTTATACTCTGGTGCGAAAGATGACTTGTCTATTTAAAGGTCCCTCCATAGCGGAGGGCTTTTTGTTCTACATATGAGTAGATATTAAAACATTGTGTGAGTTTGATGTTATTTTGAATGTTGTGTCATCAAAGTGCGTGCAGCTAAGAAGTTGCACCTTGTTACGCAAGTTCTAACGATATTTTGTGGACTTATGTACTAATCGCACTATTGATCGGATTGGGTATTTACTTTACCTTTAGAACCAACTTTGTTCAATTCAGATATCTTGGAGAAATGGTGAAATTGCTGGGTGACGGGGTAGGTGGATCGAAACAGCAAAAAGGAATTTCATCATTTGGAGCCTTCTGCATCAGTGGGCGTATTTGTGGACACGCTGCTGGTTTGCAGCGCCACCGCCTTTATCGTGCTGCTGTCCGGCACCTATCAACCCGGGGGCAAGCTCACCGGCGTTGAACTTGTGCAGGCGGCCCTCAGTTCCCATATCGGTGGTTGGGCCAGCAGTTTTGTAGCCATCGTGGTATTCCTCTTTGCCTTTAGCTCCGTCATTGGCAACTACTATTACGGGGAAACCAATATTGAATTTATCAAGGAGAGTAAAACCTGGCTGACGGTTTACCGGCTGGCTGTTATCGGCATGGTTTTGTTTGGGTCGGTGGCAAAGATCGGCATTGTCTGGGACATGGCCGACCTGTTTATGGCGCTGATGGCCATCACCAATTTAATTGCCATCGCGTTGCTTGGCAGCACAGCCATAAATGCGCTCAATGATTACATGCAGCAGAAGAAACAGGGCCTTGATCCTGTGTTTTACAGGGACAGCATCCAGGGGCTGAAGAATATTGAGTGCTGGGGAGAAAAGAAACAATACAGTAAAGCAAGCCAAGCCGTTTAAAGTAAAAGACATAGTCACCCGGGAGGGCTGATTATGTCTTTCATCTTTATTTAACCGGGAAAACCAGCCAAGGACCATAACTCAGGTATAATTTGACGAAATATTTAGAAAAGTTTCTTAACGACAGCCTGCCTTGCCGTGGTATGATACTGCCAAAAGAGCAGGTGAAAAGATGGATAGGCTGCCCCTAAATTATGAACAGTTATATGCCAAGTGGCACCGTATGGCGCCTGAGATACGATCGGGTCATAAATTTTTTCCCCGGTCAGCCACCACCGAAATCTGGGAGAACAAGCTTCATTTAATGCATAATATTATCCAAAGCCATCCGGATGCCGACGGGTGTGACCGCTGCGGTCAGTGCTGCAGGGACTTTCCCTTTGCCTGCCGGCCCATCGAATTTTTCTACTTGCTGCCCTACCTGGCAAGCCGGACGGAAGAACGGCAACGGCAATTCTTTTACCGGCAATTGGGCCGCTTGCGGGGAGACGGCAGAAATTACTGTCCCTTTCATGAAGCAGCCGGTTGCTCCATCTACCCAGTACGCCCCCTGCTTTGCCGCCGGAGTATTTTTGGCGATCATATTTGTAACAAACGCAGCAGGCAGTTTGCAAGCTTCGGGGAATGGTGCAATTTCGAATCGGTGGTAAAACAGCTTACCATTACCAACCTGGTTTATTATTATGATGATGGTCCTAAAGGCAGTGTGGAGCTGAACTGGCCCCTGACATGGAGCAACCGGCAGGGAATTGTTTCGCTAACCGTGGCGCCCTTTGAAATCTGGTTGCTTCTGCTGCTGGGTGAACAAAATATTTGCCGTAAAATCATGACCCTGGAAAACTTTCAGCCCATCCTGGGATTTTTACAGGGAGGGGGCTTGGCTTATACCGGTCTGTCCCATGAAGGGGTTTTGACGTAGACAAGAGAAATAAACACTTTTACAAAAGCAACTGCTGCACCTCAAAATATTATGACCGCTGCTCTTTTTTTCGGGACAAGGTAAAAACCATCAAGGAAAACAAGTACTTTAAGGCATCCTAATTGTTGCCCTTGTCGGCGCTATACAAAACAAAATATTCCAGGTAAAATAATTCTAATTGGGTTTTAATCCTAATCATGCGAGGAGAGAACAAAAAATGGACCATAGATTGCATCAACTCATCGACCATACTTTGCTCAAGGCAGCGGCCACTCCGGAAGAAATTGAAAAACTCTGTCAGGAAGCCAGGGAACACCGTTTTGCTTCGGTATGTGTCAATCCCTGCTACGTGGGACTGGCGGCAGCGCTGCTGAAAGACAGCGGCGTGCCGGTTTGTACCGTCATCGGCTTTCCTCTGGGGGCCGCCACCCCGGAGGTCAAGGCCTTTGAGACTGCCCAGGCCCTCCTGCACGGGGCGACGGAATTTGATATGGTCCTGAACCTGGGGGCTTTAAAAGCAAAGGATTATGAATATGTGGAGCGGGACATTGCCTCGGTTGTCCAGGCAGCCGGCGGTCACACGGTAAAAGTGATCATTGAGACCTGCTGCCTGACGGAGGAAGAAAAGGTGATGGCCTGCCGTCTAGCCCAAAGGGCCGGGGCCCATTTTGTGAAAACCTCCACCGGCTTTGGAACCGGCGGGGCCACCCCGGAAGACGTGGCCCTGCTGCGGCGGACCGTCGGGGAAACCATGGGCGTAAAAGCCTCCGGCGGCATCAAAACTGCCGCCGAGGCCCTGCAAATGGTGGAGGCCGGCGCCAACCGCATTGGCACCAGCAGCGGGGTAAAGATTGTTACAGAATAAGCAATTGCTAAAGGGAATAAGCCCCTTTTGTTTGGGAGATGGAAAATTTGCAGTGGAAGTTAAAGCTTCTTATATTTACTTATTTTACCACCGTGGGGATTATTGTCCCTTTTTTGCCGTTATATTTTGACTCCCGGGGTTTGACCAACAGTCAAATCGGCATATTATTGGCCCTGGGACCCTGTGTGTCAATCCTGGTGCAGTCTCCTTGGGGCTATCTCAGTGACCGCCTGCAGACCGTGAAGAAGCTTCTCTTACTGCAGTTTACCGCCTGCCTGATACTCAGTTTCCTACTTTTTCATTTGCGTTCCTTTAGCCTGCTGGTACCCACGGTAATTGGCTTTTATGCCTTTTTCCTGCCCTCCTTCCCCCAGTTGGACTGCCTGATCCTGGCCAATTCAAAGAAATCAGGGAAACATTTTGGCAGCTACCGGCTTTGGGGTTCCCTTGGTTTTGCCGTTACTGCTTTAGCCGCCGGGGAATTACTGGCGGTGGTGGGCATAGAATGGATGAAAGGGCTGTACCAAGGGTTGCTGCTGATTTCCATCCTGCTCATCTTTTTGGTCAAGGACGTGCCGCCCTCCGGTAAGACAACCACGGCCTCCCAATTTAAAGAACTATTACAGAGACCGGAAGTACTGTATGTGCTGATTTTTATAGCCCTTGTCAATACCACCAACAAGGCCAATGATGCCTTTATGGGTATATTAGTCCGCAGCATTGGCGGCACCGAGGCCGAGGTGGGTTGGGCCTGGACAACGGGGCCTCTGAGCGAAATTCCTGTCTTTGCCCTGTTTGGCTTGCTGCTGGCCCGCTATAACGAAACGGTGCTGCTGGCCTTGGCGGCGGGCGCCTATGCGCTGCGCTGGTTCCTGTTTGCCATTGCCGGCGACCCACAACTAATTATTGTCATCCAACTGCTGCACGGGTTGTCCTTCGGCTTGTTTTACATGGCAGGGGTTTCCTACATGGGCAAGATTGTACCGCCGGCTTTACGGGCCAGCGGGCAGGGCCTGCTGGCCACCTTTGGGGGAGGACTGGCCGGCATTGCGGGCTCCTTGCTGGGCGGCTTTATCATGGATCACTTCGGGCCGCAGCTTTTGTATGCTGCCTCTTGCGGTCTGGTGCTTCTGGCGGTGGCGGCGTTTAACCTGCTGGTGATAAAACACCGGGCCAAAACCGCAGCTTCCGCTGACCGCCCATGAAACACTCGTACAATCCTTTTGTATATTGTATATTTATAACGTTACCAACAAATACATTAAATTCTGCTATTCAGCACAGCAGGATTTTTTGTTGTTAACACAAAATAGTATATATGTATAAATAACTAGACAGCCAAGGGAACAAAGTGATTAAAATATTATATCAAAGGGGGGGCAGCCAAAAATACAGATTACAAAATACACCAACCAAACTACATAAAAGGAGAGGATTACATGCTGAAATTAAAAAAACACGGACTGGTCCTGCTGGCAGCCATTACCATGCTGGCGCTCTTGATTACCGGATGCTCCCAATCCGGGGGCCAAAAAGCAGCGGAAAAGAAGTTTATTAACATTGCTACCGGCGGTACAGCAGGCGTCTATTACCCCCTGGGCGGCGCCATTGCTGAAATTTTAAATAAGAACCTCCCCGGCGCCAACGCCACCGCCCAGTCAACCGGCGCTTCCGTAGCCAATATAAACCTGTTAGCCCAGGGCAACGTGCAAATGGCCTTCGTGCAAAACGACATTGCCTATTATGCAGCTAACGGCACCGAAATGTTTAAGGATAAAAAGGTGGACGGTTTAAAATGCCTGGCGGCCATTTATCCCGAAACCATCCAGATTGTAACCCTGGATAAGACCGGTATTAAGAGCATTGCCGACCTGAAGGGCAAGCGAGTGGCTGTGGGCGCCGCCGGCAGCAGCGTCACCGCCAATGCCCAGCACGTGCTGGAAGCGCACGGCTTAACCTTTGCAGACATCAAACCCCAGTACCTGTCCTTTGGCGAAGCAGCCAACGGCCTGAAAGACGGCAACATTGACGCCGCCTTTGTCACCGCCGGTTTCCCCACCGCTGCCATCCAGGACATTTCTGCCCAGCACAAGGTGGTTCTGTTGTCCATTGCCGATGATAAAGCAGATCAACTGACCAAAAAATATCCTTTCTACTCCAAGGTTGTGATCCCTGCCGGCACTTATCCGAACCAGGACCGGGATGTAACCTCCTTGGGCGCCAAGGCCATGCTGGTGGTGACCGATAAAATGGACGAACAAACCGCCTATGATATTACCAAAGCCATTTTCACCCATTTGGATCAACTGAAGGCTGCCCATAACGTGGGCAAACTGATTAGCAAGGAAACCGCCAAAGAAGGCATCTCCATCCCCATGCACCCGGGGGCAGAGAAATACTTCAACGAGAAGTAAGGATCCGGTGTAAAAATGACAGGGTTATTCAGGCGGCGGACCGGCCGGATTTGGGTGCTGGCATCAATTGTCCTGGCAGTTTTATTATTGGTACCGCTGCCCACCCTCCTTTTAAGCAGTCAGCAGGGAGAACCGGTTCTCCTGTTGCCCATGTTATTTGATCAAAGTTTTACCGTTGAATATATTCATTCCGTTAATAAAACCCCGGTGCAGGAGCATTTTATTCTCGCACCGGGGAATGATTTGCTGCTCACTTCCACCACCTTTAAAGCCCTGGGTGTGGGAACCCCCTTTTTGCCGGAGGAAGGCAAACTGGAAAATCGCAGCGGCGTGTATGTTTTATCGGGCATCAACCGGCATTTTAAACAAATAAACATGGCTTTTATGCCCCTGACCCGGCATGCGCTGGTTTACCGGGGCAAGCGATATGATTTCAAAGATTACTTCCCGCCCGGTTCATTAATCGCACTACAGGCCAAACCCTGTTCCCTTGCCAAAATCATAGCGCTAAACATCTGGAAGGAGGTAAAGCTTGACAGATCGCAATTATAAACCGCAAGACCAGTTTAATATAGACCAGTTCATGGCCAAATACGACCGTGAGTCGGACTTCCGGCGTATCAGCGGCTTGGGCGGCATCGCCATAGCGGTCATCGCCGTGGCTTTTTCGCTTTTCCAGCTGTACACAGCCGTCTTCGGGGTGCTGGACGCCCAGATACAGCGGGCGGTTCATTTGTCCTTCGGCCTGGCTCTGGTATACCTCCTGTACCCCGCCAGAAAAAGCTGGCCCCGCAATCGCCTGCACTGGTTTGACGGGCTTTTAGCCATACTGGCCGTGGCTGGACCCCTGTATATTGTTATTTTTTATAAAGACCTGATCATGCGTGCCGGCATTGTCACCCCCGCCGACATGCTGGTGGGCACCCTGGGCATCTTGTTTGTTATGGAGGCGGCCCGTCGGGTGGTGGGGTGGCCCATTGTCATTGTGGCAGCCCTCTTTCTGGGCTATGCCTTTGCCGGCCCTTACCTGCCGGGGGCCTTTGCCCACCAGGGAACAACTCTGAGCGGTCTGGTAGGTCACCTGTTCTATACCACCGAAGGCGTGTTCGGGATTCCCTTGGGAGTTTCAGCTACCTTTATTTTTCTGTTTATTTTGTTCGGGGCTTACCTGGAAAAGACCGGCTTGGGCAAGTTTTTCATTGACCTGGCCAATGCTATCGCCGGCTGGGCCAGCGGCGGCCCGGCCAAGGTGGCGGTGCTTTCCAGCGGGTTGATGGGTACGGTTTCCGGTAGCTCCGTGGGGAACGTGGCCGGCACCGGCAGTCTGACCATCCCGATGATGAAAAAACTGGGGTACCGGCCGGAATTTGCCGGGGCGGTGGAAGCAGCCGCATCTACCGGCGGCCAGTTGATGCCTCCCATTATGGGCGCCGCCGCCTTTTTAATGGCTGAAATGGTGGGCACACCCTATGTAAATATCGTAAAAGCAGCGGCCATTCCTGCACTGCTGTATTTTACCGGTATCTGGATCGGCGTTCACCTGGAAGCCAGGAAGACCGGGTTAAAAGGGATTCCCCGGGATCAGTTGCCCAAAATTGGCAGCATCCTGGCGGAAAGGGGTCATTTGGCTATTCCGCTGGTGGCCATCGTTTACCTGCTGGTATCCGGCCGTTCGCCCATGAATGCCGCTTTATGGGCCATTGCCCTGGCCATCGGCGCATCCATGTTGCGCAGCTCCACCCGTATTTCCTTAAAGGATATTGTAAAGGGTCTCGAGGAGGGGGCCAGGTCAGCCCTGGGCGTGGTGATTGCCTGCGCCACCGCCGGCATTATTATCGGCGTCGTTACCAAGACAGGCCTGGGCCTGAAACTGGGCTCCGCCCTGATTGACCTGGCCGGCGGCCAACTGCTGCCCACGTTGTTCTTTACCATGATTACCTCCATCATTTTGGGCATGGGCGTACCGACCACCGCCAACTACGTCATTACCTCCACCATCGCAGCGCCAATCCTGGTCCAACTGGGAGTGCCTGTGCTGGCAGCCCATATGTTTGTATTCTACTTTGGCATTATCGCAGACGTCACGCCGCCGGTGGCTCTGGCCGCCTTTGCCGGAGCGGGCATCGCCAAAAGCAACCCCATGAAAACCGGCGTCGAAGCCTCCAAGCTGGCTGTCGCAGCGTTCCTGATCCCCTATATCTTTGTGCTGTCCCCGTCCCTGTTGCTCATTAATACCACCTTGCCCAAGGTGCTGCTGATGATGACCACTTCCTTGATTGGCATGACAGCGGTTGCAGCAGGCATCTCCGGCTACCTGATCGCCCAGGCCAGCCGGGCGGAACGGATCCTGTTCTTCGTCGGCGGGTTGCTGATGATTGATCCCAACCCGGTAACCGACCTGGTGGGCCTGGGATTGCTGGTCATCGCCTACATCCTAAATTCAAGCCGGGGACGGTTCTTGACTTGAATTCATGTATACACGCCAGCCATTTACAAAACAGCCAACCGCTGGTACAGTTACTATAACAAATAATACGGTATTACCCTTATCGGGTTCCAATATCCTCTGCACCGGGCCACCCTGACCCTAGGCCACTCCCTGGGCATCAGCAAAGTTTTGCAGGAGGAAACAGGGAAAGTGGAGATCGCCACAGGCCAACTGCTCATCATAAAAAGCAAAGACTAAGAACCGTCTCCCAATTCAAGTGGGGGACGGTTCTTGACTTGAATTGGCAGTTAGCACTACCATGAAACCGACGCCAAAAATGACTTTTTACAACGGGGTACATAACAATGGACTGGGTTAAACTTTTACTGAACTGGTACTTGGAAAACAAAAGGGACCTGCCCTGGCGGCGACAAAAGGATGCCTATGCCATCTGGATTTCGGAAATCATGCTGCAGCAAACCAGGGTGGATACGGTGCTGGCATATTATACTCGGTTTCTGGAGCGCTTTCCTACGGTGAGGGATCTGGCGCAAGCAGATATCGATGAGGTTCTCAAATACTGGGAAGGACTGGGCTACTATACCCGGGCCAAGAACATGCATAAAGCAGCCGGAGAAATCGTCCGGCACCATCAGGGGGTGTTTCCGCAAACCTACCGGGAGGTTCTGGCCCTGCCGGGGATCGGGCCATATACCGCAGGGGCCGTCATGAGCATAGCCTACAACCAACCCTACCCGGCCGTCGACGGGAATGTGCTCCGGGTGATGTCAAGATTATACTTGCTTAAAAAAGACATCAGTCAACCTGCTGTCAAAAAGGAAGTAGAAAATCTGGTCAAACAAGCGTTTCCTGCTGAGCAGGCCTGCGACTTTACCCAGGCCCTCATAGAATTAGGTGCGCTGGTTTGTTTGCCGACCGCCCCCAAGTGCTTCGGTTGCCCCATCCGGCAAGATTGTAAAGCCTTTCAAGAAAACCTTCAAAATGCCTTGCCTAGTAAGCAAAAGAAGCCCGCCCGGAAAAGCGTCATTCGATATATTGCCCTTATTCAACAGGGAGATCGGATTTTGATGAACAAGCGGCCTGCGGATGGTCTCCTGGGGGGACTTTGGGAGTTTCCTGGTGTTGAAGGAAAAAATAAGAAGGAATTTTGCGAAAAATTTAAAATAAAGTATGGAGTAGACATCTTTCCGGACTCTCACTGGATGGACACAAAGCATGAGTTTACACATTTAATCTGGGAAATGAAAATATACCGATGTCGGCTTGATCCCGCAGAGACAATCAAAGAGACCCGCCTGCAGTGGATTCCCCTGCAAGAACTTAACACCATCGCCATCCCCACAGCCTTCCAAAAAATCAAAAACACCCTCCTCAACACAAATTCAAGTCGGGGACGGTTCTTGACTTGAATTTGTGTTTGGGACTATTACTAATTGAAAGGAGGACAGGTAATGCCCAGAATTCCACGGCTTAAGGAGAATATTGTACCTACCATGTCATCCAACGGGGCAATGAACGAAAAAATATCTTCCTGGATGATCGGGACAAGCAGAGGTTTCTTGATACACTGGCCGGAATAAAAGATAAATTTAACTGTAAATTCTATGCCTATTGCCTTATGAACAACCATGTCCATCTAGTCGTGGACACAAACGGCAGTGACATTTCCCAAATTATGAAGAGCCTCAACGTTAGTTATGTCATGTATTTCAACCGTAAATATGAAAGGTGCGGACATTTGTTTCAAGATCGCTTTAGAAGTGAAGTGATTGATAATGACCGGTATTTGCTCGAGGTTACACGATATATTCATTTGAATCCGGTGCGGGCCAAAATGGTAAAGGATGCGGCGCATTATCCATGGAGCAGTTATTCCGTCTACATAGGCAGGGATGGTAACCCCCGGAACCTGGTTGACACTTCCCTGGTCCTGAAATATTTTTCTGATGATGATGCTAAGGCATGCAGGAAATACATGGAGTATGTTCAACGTGGCACAGATGGTGAACCCGCAGGGGAACAATGTCCGGCCATCTTAGATTTTCCGGATGCAGAAGACGAAACAACAAAGGAACCGGTCAACAACTTGCAAGTGATGTCCCTCATAGAGGCCGTTGCCAACCAATATAATGTACGGGCGTCTGACCTGATAAGCAAAAGAACACCTCATGCGGAAGCGAGAAACGAGGCCATTAAACAAGTAAAAAGAAGTTTTAACTTTGGGATGCGTGATATTGGAATATTATTCGGAGGCCTGAGCGAATCTTCTGTGAGTAAAATCCTCAAGAGATAAAATAAAAGTCCGGACCAAAACGGTTCACCTAATGTAAGGACGTGAAATTGTGTTAGATCGGGCACGGGAGATATTAAAACAGTATTATGGTTATTCTTCCTTTCGCAGCGGGCAGGAGAAAATCATTAGCAGTGTTTTACAAGGATCAGACACTCTGGGTATTATGCCTACAGGCGGGGGAAAATCCCTTTGCTATCAAATACCCGCACTGATGTTTTCCGGGATCACCATCATTATTTCACCATTAATATCCCTTATGAAAGATCAGGTGGATGCTCTCAACAGCCTGGGTATTGAAGCCACCTATATCAACAGTTCCCTGGACCAGGAAGAATTCGAAGAAAGAATCCGCCGGGCCTGTCAGGGGAAATACAAACTTATCTATGTGGCCCCTGAACGTCTGGAGTCCCCGAGATTTCGCGCAAAACTGAAATCCCTGGAGGTATCCATGCTGGCCGTCGACGAAGCCCACTGCATATCTCAGTGGGGCCACGACTTTCGAACCAGTTACCTGGCCATCGCCCCGTTCATCCAAGAACTGCCCCGCAGGCCGGTGGTGACAGCCTTTACGGCCACCGCAACGCCGGAGGTAATACAGGATATCGTGCGGTTGCTGTCCCTAAAAAATCCCCTGGTATACAGTACCGGTTTTAACCGGGAGAACTTGTTTTTTTCCGTGTTGCGGGGCGAAAACAAAAGGGATTTTCTGGTTAACTACCTGGCATGCCGTCGGGGACAGGCCGGGATCGTTTATGCAGCCACCAGAAAAGAAGTGGATGCCCTGCACGAGTACTTAAGAAAAAAAGGCTTTGCGGTGGGAAAGTACCACGAGGATTAAACGATGCCGAAAGAATCAGAAACCAGGAGATGTTTTTATATGACGATATCTCCCTCATGGTAGCCACCAACGCATTCGGCATGGGTATTGATAAATCAAATGTACGGTATGTCATTCATTACAACATGCCGAAAAGTATGGAGTCCTACTATCAGGAAGCAGGCCGGGCCGGCCGGGACGGTGAACCGGGTGAATGCATCTTATTATTTAACCCCCAGGACATTCAGGTGCAAAAATTTTTAATTGAACAAAGTTCACTTTCGGAAGCAAGAAAAACTTTTGAATACCGGAAACTCCAGGCCATGGTTGACTATTGCCACACCTCGTGGTGTTTAAGAAAATATATTCCTATATTAAAAAACCAGGAAAAATTTTTACTGAAAGTACCGAGAAAAGAACAAAAACATACCACCAGCGACTTGCTGTTTGAAGAACTCCGCCAATTGCGACAACAAATTGCCCGGCGAGAACAAGTTCCCCCCTATATCGTCTTTGCGGACAGCACTTTACGGGAAATGTGCCGACACCTTCCGCAAAACAAACGGGCGATGCTTTCCGTCAAGGGCGTGGGACAGGCCAAATTTGAACGTTACGGACAGGAATTTTTAGAAGTCATTCTCAAATACGCAGGCCAAAACAGTATTTCTACACAGACGGTACAAACCGGGGCAGGGGAATATGCCAAAGAGAAGGCCCCCCCAGCCATGTGGTGACATGGCAGCTGTTCCGGCAGGGTTATTCCGTTCAAGAGATTGCGCGAAACGCGAAAAAGGAATCTCAAACCTGCTACGGTTCAGGATCACTTGGTAAGGTGCGGGCTGGAAGGCTATCAGGTTAATTGGGATACCATGATTCCCAAACAGTATGAGACTTTAATTCTGGAAAAAATCAAAGAACTGGGAGCGGAACGGTTAAAACCCATAAAAGATGCATTACCCGAAGAAGTAGATTATCTGGCCATTAAGGCAGTGCTTTGCAAATACAAGAAGTTAGGGTAAGGGCAAAACTCCACAGTTTGGCTCCGACTGTTTTTAGCCGCTTAAAGGGATGCTTGTAGGCGCAAGCAGTTAAATTTGGACGGACAGGCTTAACCAAATTCAAGTCAAGAACCGTCCCTGACTTGAATTGAGAAGATTAAGAGGTTGGGAGATCTCCCAACCTCTTGGTCTGGTTGCTGTGAATTCAAGTCAAGAACCGTCCCCGACTTGAATTGGGTTAGCAGCCGGAGCAGGAACCGCCGCAGACGCCGTCGTCGTTGGAGGTGCAGCTGCAGCCGCCCTGGCTTTGGGTTTGTTCTGCCGCCGGAGCGCCCTTTAAACCCTCTTGTATTTTTAAGTTTACTTCGTTGACAACCTCATAAAAATTGGCCTGAGCAGCCAGGTAATCCTTCACTAAAGGATGAGCGGATGCCTTTTTCTCCGCCTCCTCCAGGGTCTTCAGGTTTTCCTGGGTCAGCCGGTGGCCCATCATCTGCATGCGCTGGTAGGACTGCTGCAGTTGTTGAAAGTCCTTCACCAGGGCACGGGCCTCTTTATCCTGGGCAACCGCCCGTTGAGTTTCCAAAACCCTTTG
Source organism: Desulforamulus putei DSM 12395 (assembly GCF_900129195.1). GTDB lineage: Bacteria > Bacillota > Desulfotomaculia > Desulfotomaculales > Desulfotomaculaceae > Desulfotomaculum > Desulfotomaculum putei. The sequence continues at coordinate 64,958 of NZ_FQUY01000009.1, read as the reverse complement.
ATATTCCTCGGTGGTGGATAACTTTTTACCCAGTTCAATGGCCATATCATAAACCGACATATCTCTCACCTCCACATTGTTATTTTCTCCAACGATACAGAAAATCCTACTCAAAAAAGCCAAAACAAGCTTTAGAATGAAAAAACCTGGAATAAATTGAGAAGGCCAACCTTATCTTTGATTATACAACCATACCGGAGAAAATCCGAAAAACGTGGTAATTCTGTCCTGGCAAGACAATAAGAACATCTTTACGCAGTAAGGGAATCAATGTTATATTTCTATAGTAGTTGTCCTACTGTATGTAATATCGACTTTCTTTGCCTGTGCCAATCATTGCAGCAGCTCCTTTGTCAAAAAAAAGTGACGATTTAAGAAGGAATAATTTAAGTTACAACGAAATAGGCATTATATATGCATGTCCGTCCCAGACTTCAGATTGTAGCCAACTGATCATCTGAGGTATAACCACCCCAAGCCCACCCCAATGAAGTTTAAAATACTCATCAAAAGGAGGTAAAAGCAGCTTCCGAAAAACCTATGTAAAATCAATTAAACATAATCATTATATTATTAAGAAAGGAGAAAGGTTTCTTGGTAGTGCAGCCGATGAAACGTCGCAAAGACACATAGTGAAAGTCGGACGTGGAGGCATTAGGAAACAGGCGGGGGTAACACCCTTTCCGGGCAGTACGGACAGCATAAGCTGACGGCGGTGAATCGCAAGGTAATCACCCGGAACATAGACGAGAGTCTATGGCCCAGCAGTTGAATCCTGTGACACTGCCGCCCGTTAGTCGGACGGGTAAAAACTTACGCTATATTTTGAGTGAGTATGCGCAAGTTTTAGAGACCAGGGATGTGGAATGTATGTTGTATCAATAAATGCCGACCAATGTGAAGGCTGTGGCGAATGTGTTGATGCTTGTCCGGCAGGTATCCTGGGCATGGTTGACGGCAAAGCGGAGGTAACAGGGGCAGAGACAGACTGCATGGGGTGTGAAACCTGTGTGGTAACCTGTCCGAACGAAGCCTGTTCCCTGCAGGAAGTATAATAGGCAGGTGCCATATTCGGTTTGGCGTTGGGTTGGGAAGTGGTTTGCGGATGCGAGGTTACAATTTTACAAACCAGAATTTATTCACTAATTACGCAATGAACTTCGATAAGCAGCTTTGGTAAAACCAAAGGAGGTGTAGCAGTGACCTATTTTATTTTACAAATCCTTCCTTATATTTCCGTGAGCGTTTTAATCATTGGTCTCCTTTACAGAATGGGCAGATGGGCCAGCGGACGTATTGTTCACAACATTACCCTGACCCCTGCGCCCACTACCCAGGCCGGCGCCCTGCTGGACATTGCTGCAGAGGTTGTTTTCTTCAAGAGCCTCTACAAGGCTGACAAGAGCCTCTGGAGCGGCGGCTGGATTATGCACGTGGCTCTGTTCTCTATTTTAGGCGGGCATATCATGGGTATTGGCTTACTGGGCTTACAGTTCTATTACATTGGCCTTACTTCCGAGCATACCAGTGAATACCTGTCCAACCTGCTGGGCACTTCCTTCGGCGTGGTGGTACTGCTGGCCCTGTTGTACCTGCTGTACCGCAGGATGGCCATTAACGAAGTGAAGCAGCTTTCTGCTCCCAGCGACTACTTGCACCTGCTCATGCTCATTGCCATCGTGACTGTCGGCAACATTATGCGCTTTGTTCCCGAGTGGGGCATTCACTATGAGCCCGTGCGGGACTACGTTGCCAACCTGCTGACCTTTACTCCTATAACACCGGATATGGAAGTGATGCACAAGCCGCTGTTTGTGTTACACTTGCTGCTGGTGCAAATTCTGATGATTTATTTACCCTTCAGCAAACTGCTGCATATTCCCGGCATGTTTGCCCACCGCTGGATCATCAACCGGCCCTATGTTGAACCTGCACCGGGAATGCCCGGCGTAGCCGTAGGAGGCACCGGTCATGCCGTTTCCGGCGGCCAATCCGCTTCAGGGGGGGTGCAGTAAATGCCATTAACTGAAACCGGTTTAAAGCAGCCTGTGAAAGCCAGCGCTGCGGATATGCTGAAAATTAACATCAATCCCGTTCCCGACGATCAAAAGGTGGAAGCCGCCATTAAGCACCTGAACGAACTGGGCCAGAAGTTCCGCTCCTTAATGCTTACTTTTGAGTCCTGTGTCAAGTGCGGCGCCTGTGCGGAAAACTGCCATACCTATCTTGGTACCAGAGACCCTTACAACATTCCCGCCAACCGTGCCGACCTGCTGCGTAAGGTTTACAAGCGGTATTTTACACCGGAGGGCAGATTTTTCCCGCGCCTGATCGGTGCCAAAGACCTCGAGCTGGAAGACCTGGAGAAAATGTTCTCCTACTTCTACCAGTGCAACGAGTGCCGCCGCTGTGCTCTGGTCTGCCCCTTCGGTTTGGACACCTGTGAAGTTACCATGGCTGGCCGCCAGCTGCTGCACTGGCTGGGCATGGTACCCAAACTGCATGCGGCCGTAGGCGCTGCCATGGCCAAAACCGGTAACCACACCGGCTTAACCAAGGCTGGTATTGTGGACACCTGCGAGTTCCTGGAAGAGGAAATCATGGATGAAACCGGCGTCGAAATTAAAATCCCTGTTGACCAGCCGGCGGACATCCTGTATATTCCTTCCTCGGCGGACTTCCTGCTGAACCCCAACACCATGACCGGCGCCGCCAAGTTCTTCCACTACCTGGGCGTTAAGTGGACTATCAGCAGTGAGATCACAGAGGCCGGCAACTTTGGTTTGCTGTTTGACCAGCGGGCTACCCTGCGGGCCAACTGCATGCGCGTTATCGACGAGGCCCTGAAGCTGGGCGTTAAGAAGATTGTGTGGGGCGAGTGCGGTCACGGCTGGCGTGCCGGTAAGATGTACCTGCCCGGTATGTTGGACCGTCCTGGACGTATTCCCATTGTGCACATCCACGATGAGGTACGCTACTACATTGAAAAGGGCGCCCTCAAGCTGCACAAGGAAGTTAACTCCAGACCGGTTACACTGCACGATCCCTGCAACTTTGGCCGGGCCTGCAACATGTGCGACACCCTGCGGGTGGTTATGAACGCCTGTGTGACCAACTTTGTTGAAATGACCCCCAACCGCGAGCGCAACTTCTGCTGCGGCGGTGGTTCCGCTATTCTGTTTGACGATCCCGAAATGTACGACCTGCGCATTAAATTCTCTGCTAAGAAAGCAGAGCAGGTGCGGGAAACCGGGGTTGGTAAAAACGGCGACGGCATCCTTTGTGCCCCCTGTTCCATCTGTAAAGCCCAGCTTTACCCGATGGTGGAAGAACACGAACTGGGCGTAGAAGTAAAGGGTCTTATCGACCTGGTTGGCTTGGCGCTCTACCCGCCGCTTAACAAGTAAACTATATTGTATTGCTTTTCTAAAAAATATGTGCTAGAGTACTACAAAAAAAATGCTAAAGCGTATATAATATAAACTGGTAATAATGTTCCGCCATTGCGGTACGTTTAAAAAATAAAAAAATTCCTGGAGGTGCTCTTTCCAAATGGCATTTATTGAAGTTAATGGCCAGCAAATTGAAGTTGATGAGGACGGTTTCTTATTAAACCCCGACACCTGGAGCGAAGACGTAGCTAGATACTTCGCCAAAGAAGAAGGTATTGATGAATTAACCGAAGACCACTGGAAAGTAATCAAATACCTGCGTGACTACTTCTTCCAGTTTGGTATTGCTCCCATGGTACGCAAGCTGTGCAAAGACACCGGCTTTAGCCTGAAGGGCATCTACGAACTGTTCCCCACCGGCCCTGCCAAAGGCGCCTGCAAACTGGCTGGTCTTCCCAAGCCCACCGGTTGCGTATAATAACCGACTTTTCGTTCACCCTCACCTGGAAACTTCCGGGTGGGGGTGTTCTTATCTGGCCGTTGGCCATTAGCCAAGACTCAGGGGGACGGTTCTCTTGAGTCTTTTGCCAGGGACTCAGGGGGACGGTTCTCTTGAGTCTTTTGCCAGGAATTTCCGAAAGGTGCCTGGCACTTCTTATAACATCCTTCGAATAATAAAATGAGAATAAGGGATGATAAGCTTTAGGGAACAACTGTAAATTTGGGATGTTCTTTACCAGACATATAAAAGTCAAAAGCCAATGGCTAACGGCCAACATCCAAAAAATGAGGTGAATACATTGTCCCACACCTATCATATTCCCCGGTTGCTGGTGGGCGCTCCCCAGGGCCGGTCCGGAAAAACCACCATTACCTTGGGGTTGCTGGCTGCTTTAACTGCCCGGGGGTTAAAGGTACAGCCCTTTAAAAAGGGGCTGGATTTTATCGACCCCAGTTGGTTAACCAGGGTTGCCGGGCGTACCTGCCGTAACCTGGACAGTTATCTCATGGCAAGGCAGTCCATCCGGCACACCTTTATCAGACATGCCCAAAGGGCCGATATTGCCGTTATCGAGGGAGCCATGGGGCTGTTTGACGGGGTGGATCTGCAGGGCAGCGGCAGTTCCGCGGAGGTTGCCAAGATTGTACAGGCCCCTGTCCTGCTGGTGGTCAACTGCACACGGATGACCCGCAGCGTGGCTGCCATGGTAAACGGTTTTGCCAACTTTGACCCGGAGGTTAAGATCGGCGGGGTCATTTTAAACCAGGTGGCCCGCAGCCGCCATGAAAAAATGCTCCGGTCCGCCATCGCAGAGTACTGTGACGTGCCGGTACTGGGGGCTATGCCCAAGGGAACCCAATTTACCATTCCCGACCGGCACCTGGGCCTGATTCCCGCCGGCGAAAACGAGGCCCTTATGAATGCAGTACGGCAAATCGGGGAAGCCGCGGCACATTACCTGGACATTGACGGCATTCTTAAATTGGCCCGGTCATGGCCGGGGCTGGCAGGAGACCGGGACATCCCCCCAGCGGTAGAAATCAACTGGCTGGAACCCCGCCAACTGCAGGCCGCAAGGCCGGAGACGGTGATCGGCGTCATTCGGGACCGCTCCTTCTCTTTTTATTATCCCGAAAACCTGGAAGCCCTGGTGGAAGCCGGCGCAAGTTTGGTGGAGATCAGCGCCATTGACGACCCCGCCTTGCCGGATATAGACGGTCTGTACATCGGCGGCGGTTTTCCGGAGGTGCTGGCCCGGGAGTTGGAGAACAACCGTTCCTTCCGGGATAATTTACGGCAAATGATCGAGCAGGGGCTGCCGGTATATGCTGAATGCGGCGGGTTGATGTATCTGGGCCGTCGCATCCACTGGGCGGACAAGTCCTATGAAATGGTGGGGGCGCTGCCTTTGGAAGTGGAAATGGTAAAGAAACCCCAGGGCCATGGCTACATGCACCTGGAAGTGTTGGAGGGGACGCCGTATTTTCCCGCAGGCAAAGTAATCCGGGGGCACGAGTTTCACAACTCCCGGGTCATTGGTCTGGAACCTTCCCGCTGCCAATTTGCCTTCCGGGTTCTCCGGGGGCACGGCATCAACGGGGAATATGACGGCCTGAGGTACAAGAACGTACTGGCGCTGTACAATCATATTCATGCGGTGTCAGAGCCGGACTGGGCCCGTTATTTTGTAAGGCTGGCCCGCAGCTGGCGAAAAACGCGTCAACCGGATTAGCAAAAACTTCGGGAACTTCCCGGAGTTTTTATTTTTTCAGGGTCTGGCAAATTACATAATTTAAGGTTCCCCAGGCAAAAATACCAAAAAAAAGACGGGGTGATTTTTATGCAATGGGGAAACGGAATCAAATCCAGATGGAAAATATGGGTTTCCATAGTGAGCCTTTGCTGCTTTGTCCTGGGGGGCTTATTGGTTTACAGCAAGGCCTTTGCCCAGGATACTCTCTACTGGGGAAGGAGCGGCAGCAAAGTGAGGGCGGTACAGCAGAGATTAAAGGACTGGGGTTATTACACAGGGCCGGTTGACGGGTACTACAGCGGGCAGACAGCCGCTGCGGTAAGAAAATTTCAGGCCCGCAACGGTCTGCGGGTGGACGGTGTGGTGGGCCCCCAAACATACCAGGCCCTGGGATTGTATACTCCGCCCCAAAGGACCACCTATACCACTACATCCAGGGGGTTTATATCCAACCGGGACGCTGTAAACCTCCTGGCGAGGGTGATCATGGGGGAGGCTGCGGACGAACCCTACATAGGTAAGGTGGCGGTGGGAGCAGTCCTGTTGAACAGGGTGAGAAACTCACAATTCCCCAATACACTGGCAGGAGTGGTTTACCAGCCCTTAGCCTTTGAATCAGTAGCCAACGGTCAGTATAACAGGCCGCTAAGCCCGGAGGCCATCCGGGCGGCCCAGGACGCCCTGGCAGGATATGACCCCACCGGGGGGGCGCTGTTTTTCTGGAATCCCAGCAAGCCCGTCAGCCGCTGGATCTGGTCGCGCAGGATCATATCACAAATAGGCAACCATGTTTTCGCACACTAATCGGAAGGGGATACCGCAATGAAAAAATGGGGATTACCGGCCCTCATTGGTGTTTTAATCCTGACAGCCGCAGGGGTTTGGGGGTTTAAAGAATACAGGGACAGAATTCTGCTGGAAACCTATATGAACAACAGATACCAAATGTCCTTTTACAATCTGATCAGCCGTGTTCAGAGCATGGAAGTTTTACTGGCTAAAACCCTGGCTGTGTCCGGCCAACCGGATGATACGCTGATCTTTTCCGAAATATGGTTGCAGTCCGAGGGGGCCAGGGAAAGCCTGACCCAGCTGCCCTTAACATCCAATGTGGTGGCCAGGACCGCCAAGTTTTTAACCCAGGCCGGGGACTTCGCCCGGGTCAAGGCCAGGGAAATTAATAACGGCGAAATAATGTCCGAAGAGGACTATCGAACCTTGAATACTCTTTACCGGCAGGCCGAACAACTGAACAAAGAACTGCATACCATGGAGGTAAAGGTTGCCGACGGGAGGCTGAGTGTCAGTGAACTGGCTAGGGCCGGGCGGGAAGAACTGAAAAAAGGCAGTCCTACCGCCGGGGCAGTTGACTTTCAAAGCATTGACAGGGATATGCAGGGCTTCCCCACCCTTATCTATGACGGTCCCTTCTCAGATCACCTGGACAGGGCACAACCGGCAGGCTTAAAAGATGAACCCACCGGCGCCGATGAGGCCAGAAACATCCTGCGGCTGTTTGTTGACATCAAAGAAGACATAGACTACCGGGCCCAGGTAACCGGCCGTATCAGGGAGAAAATACCCGGTTACCAGGTGGAACTTTTGCCCCGACGGGGCGGGGATAGACGCATTTCCGGCAGTGTCAGCGAAAAGGGCGGCCATGTGGTGTGGTACCTGGACAGCCGGGCCGTCGGCGCCCCCAGAGTGACGGTGGAGCAAGCCATTGCCAGGGCCAAACAATTCCTGGACTCCCGGGGCTATAAAAACATGGTTAATATTTATCACCAGGTACAGAACGGCTTTGTCATTATCAACTTTGCGCCGGAAGAAAAGGGGGTTATTCTCTACCCTGACCAGGTTAAAGTAAACGTTGCCCTCGACAACGGCCAGGTGGTGGGTTTTGATGCCAGGGGCTACCTGATGGCTCACAAGCAAAGAGACATCCCCACTCCCAAAATTTCTGCCGACCGGGCCAGAAGCAAAGTAAACCCGCGCATGGAAGTGATCAGCACCCGGTTGGTTATAATCCCCACCGACTCCGGCCAAGAGAGATTTTCCTATGAAGTTACCGGCCGCATAAACGGTGAAACATTCCTGGTCTATGTCAATGCCATGACCGGCAAGACCGATCAGGTCTTAAAATTAATTCAGACACCCAACGGAACCCTAACCATGTAAATTGACAGTTTAATAAACAGATGGTAAACTGTAAATCAATACTCCATACAAAAAACGATGACGGGGAAGAAGGTTGTGGGAATTGCTCAGCGAGCCGGGGGACGGTGCAAGCCCGGCCAAGGAAACAGCCGGGCCGCCCCGGAGTGCAAGCCGAAACAACAGTAAGCTTTGCCGGTTCTTCACCGTTACAGAAGTCCGAGTGGGTTGCCGCCGTCATGTACCGGCAGCCAATGAGGGTGGTACCACGGATACTAAAACTCCGTCCCTTTACGGGACGGAGTTTTTTGCTTTGGGGTCACCCCCCAAAGAAATACCAAATCAAAAAGCTGAAAGCTGATGGCTAAGAATACGGAGGTGCAAGCATGCTCGAGATTCTGGAGCTCCTACAAAACAACAGCAGACTGACGGCCAAGCAAATCGCCACCATGACCGGGCGGGAAGAGAAGGAAGTCCGGCAGATCATTGAACGACTGGAAGCAGACAAGACCATCATTAAGTATTTTACATTGATCAACTGGGAAAAAGCAGGCGTGGAAAAAGTGTCCGCCTTGATTGAGGTAAAAATAAGCCCCCAGAGGGACGTGGGTTTTGATGCGGTGGCGGAGCGCATTTACCGTTTTCCGGAGGTCAAGACCGTCCACCTGATGTCCGGGGCCTACGACCTGGCGGTTTTTGTGGAGGGAGTTACCATGAAGGAAGTGGCGCTGTTTGTGGCCACCAAGCTGGCCACCATTGAGAACGTGCTGAGCACGGCCACTCATTTTGTCCTCAAGACATATAAACAGGACGGGTTTATCTTTGAAGACCGGGAAACTGATAAAAGGTTGGTGATTACCCCGTGAGTACAGGCAAATGGACAGACTACATCAATCCTGCCGTAAGGAATATTCCTCCCTCCGGCATCCGCCGCTTTTTCGACCTGGCAGCCGAGATGGAAGGGGTCATCTCCCTGGGCGTGGGAGAACCGGATTTTGTTACACCCTGGCATATCCGGGAGTCCTGCATATATTCCCTGCACAGGGGGAGAACCTCCTACACCAGCAACCACGGCCTGCTGGAGCTCAGGGAAGAAATAGCCGGTTACCTGGCCGGCCAGGGGGTTCGGTATGATCCCCGGAAGGAAATCCTGGTTACGGTGGGGGTCAGCGAAGCGCTGGACCTGGCGCTCAGGACGGTGGTCAGCCCCGGCGATGAGGTGATTATACCGACCCCCTGCTACGTCTCCTATATTCCCTGCACCAGTCTGGCCGGCGGCGTTCCGGTGACCGTGGCCACAAGCATGGAAGACAGGTTCAGGTTGACCGCCGATAAACTGGAGGCCGTCATTACGCCCAGATCAAAGGCGCTGCTGCTCTGTTTCCCCAACAACCCCACCGGGGCGGTCATGGACCGGGAAAGTCTGCTGCAAATTGCAGAAGTGGTGCAAAAACACGACCTGCTGGTAATCTCCGATGAAATTTACGACCGCCTGACCTATACCGGTCAGCACACCTGCTTTGCCTCCCTGCCCGGCATGCGGGAGCGCACCATTCTCTTAAACGGGTTTTCCAAGGCCTACGCCATGACCGGCTGGCGGTTGGGCTACGCGGCAGCCCACGAAGATTTTATTGCCGCCATGACCAAAATACACCAGTATACCATGTTGTGCGCTCCCATTACCGCACAGGTTGCCGCCTTGGAGGCCTTGCAGAATGGAAAAAGCGCCATGGAAAAGATGGTGGCCCATTATAACCGCCGCCGGCGTTTAGTGCTCCAGGGATTTAAGGAAATAGGACTGCCCTGTTTTGAACCCGGCGGCGCCTTTTACGCCTTTCCTTACATCGGGCACACCGGCCTGACCGCCTCGGAGTTTGCCGAGAACCTGCTGCTGGAGGAAAAGGTGGCCGTCATCCCCGGCGATGTCTTCGGCCCCGGCGGCGAACACTGCATCCGCTGCTCCTATGCTTCCTCGGTGGAAGATTTAACCGAGGCCATTAACCGCATGGGCAGGTTTATCAAGCGCAAGGGCTTGAGTAAATCCAGGGTCGTATATATTTAGCTGTCAGCTATCAGCCCTCAGCCGTCAGCTTAAATAACACAAAAGCTGACGGCTGACAGCTAAAGGCGGAACCCCAAAGAAATACCCAAAATAATATGTAATTTTGTGCAGGAATTGACATAGTTATATAGAATAGGAACTACAATTTGCATGTTCGGAGGTGATCGCAGGACGGAAGAATGGTGGGACCCCAACCCCCCACCCTTAAGGCTAATAGCGAGCGACGAACAGCAAAAGCTGTTCCCAAAGAATCACCCTAAAGGGCCAATGGCTAGAGCCAACGGCCGACCTCAAAGGAATACCACATAGTAGAACAGGAGGACGGTAGAATGAAAGGGATCTTTCTAACCCTTTTTATAGGGTTTCTTTTATTTAGCGGGCTTTACTGCATGCGCCGGGCCAAAACCCTGAACGACTTTTTCCTGGGGGGCAGAACCGTAGGACCCTGGCTTTCCGCCTTTGCCTACGGCACTACCTATTTTTCGGCGGTTATCTTCATCGGCTATGCCGGCAAAGTGGGCTGGGGCTTCGGCCTGTCCGCCCTCTGGATTGTTGTCGGCAATACCCTGCTGGGCAGCCTGCTGGCCTGGTGGGTGCTGGCCAAGCGGACCCGGCAAATGACCGTGCGGTTAAACACCATGACCATGCCGCAGTTCCTGGGGGCCCGTTACCAATCACCGAGCCTCAAGATCTTTGCCGCACTCATTATCTTCGTCTTTATGATCCCTTACTCGGCATCAGTTTATATGGGTTTAAGCTACCTGTTTGAGCGGGTCTTTGAAATTCCCTATACCTATGCGGCCGTCGCCATGGCGGTGTTAACGGCCATGTACCTGGTCACCGGCGGCTACCGCGCGGTGGCCCTGACGGATGTGGTGCAGGGAACCGTTATGATTTTCGGGGTCTTCACATTAATTTACTATGTGCTGGGAGCGCCGCAGGTTGGCGGTTTCATGCCTGCCATCAGCAAGCTGGCGGCCGTCGATCCCCGGCTTGTTGCGCCGGTTGGGCCTCCCGGCTTCATTCCCATCGCTTCTTTGGTGATCCTGACCAGCCTGGGAACCTGGGGCCTGCCCCAGATGGTGCAAAAATTTTACGCCATTAAAGATGAGGCGGCCATTAAACCGGCGGCCGTTGTGGCAACCCTGTTTGCCCTTGTCATCACCACCGGTGCCTACTTTACCGGCAGCCTGACCCGGCTGTTCTTTGAGAAAGTACCCGTTGATGCGGTTACCGGCAAACCGAACCCCGATCTGATGATTCCCCAAATTATGATGAACAACCTGCCGGAATGGGCCGTAACCTTGATCCTGCTGCTGGTGCTTTCCGCCTCCATGTCGACCCTGGCTTCCCTGGTGCTGGTTTCCAGTTCATCCGTAACCATCGACCTCATCCAGGGAATTTGCCCGACCCTGAGCGAGAAACAAAATGTCCGGCTGATGAGAGTTTTCTGTGCGCTGTTCATCGCCCTTTCGGTGGGCCTGGCCCTGGCCAAACCCACCATTATCCTGAGCCTCATGGCCATTTCCTGGGGAACGGTGGCCGGCGCCTTTCTGGCTCCTTACCTCCTGGGCTTATACTGGCGCGGCGCCACTACCAAAGGGGCCTGGATCGGCGCCCTTACCGGTTTAACCATCTCGGTGATCTTTTCCTTCTACTTTAAATTGGACGCCGGCAAAATCCCCCTGGTGGGCTCCCTGGCCATGCTGGTGCCGCTGGCGGTGATGCCCCTGGTCAGTCTGGTAACCGAGCCGCTGCCCGAGGATCACCTGTGTAAGGTATTTGGTGACAGTGCGCCCAGATGTACCATGTTAGTGAAAAACAAGAAGGTGGAGCAGCTATGATCTGGAACAAACAATATGAAACCATGGACCGGGAAGCCCTGCATCAGTTGCAGGCCTCCCGGCTTCAACAAACCGTAGCCAATGTTTATCAAAAGGTTCCTTTCTACAAAGAACTGTTTGACCGGCACGGGGTAAAACCCCAGGACATAAAAACCGTTGCAGATGTTACCAAGCTGCCCTTTACTACCAAGACAGCCCTGCGGGACAACTATCCCTTTAATATGTTTGCCGTGCCGATGAAAAAGGTGGTGCGACTGCACGCTTCCTCCGGTACCACCGGAAAACCCACCGTGGTTGGCTATACCCGCCAGGACATTGAAACCTGGTCGGAGTTGGTGGCTCGCATGGTGACCGCCGCCGGGGTGACCGAGGAGGATGTGGCCCAGGTAAGCTTTGGTTACGGTTTGTTTACCGGAGCATTCGGGTTGCACTATGGTTTGGAGAAGGTAGGAGCCACCGTGGTTCCCTCTTCCACCGGCAACACAGAAAAACAAATCATGCTGATACAGGATTTTGGCACCACCGCATTGATCGGCACACCCACCTATGCCCTGCACATGGCGGAAGTGGCCAGGGGCATGGGCATTGATCCCAGATCCCTGGGGGTAAAAGTGGGCCTTTTTGGTTCCGAGGCCTGGACCGAAAGCATGAGGGACGAAATTGAGAGAGTTTGGGGGCTGTTTGCCACCGATAACTACGGCCTCAGCGAAATCATCGGGCCGGGAGTGGCGGGGGAATGCCGGGAACGCAAAGGCATGCATATTTCTGAGGACCACTTCCTGGTTGAAGTGATCAACCCCGACACCGGAGAGCCGGTACCCGACGGGCAAGAAGGGGAACTGGTCATTACCAGCCTGACCAAAGAGGCGCTGCCCATTATCCGCTACCGTACCAGGGATATTACCGTGAAAACCAGCGAACCCTGCCCCTGCGGCAGAACCACTGCCCGTATACGCAAGGTCACCGGCAGAACCGATGACATGCTCATCGTCAGCGGCGTCAATGTATTCCCCTCCCAGATCGAAGATGTGTTACTGCAGATCGCAGGGGTGGCGCCCCATTACCAGATCATTGTCACCAAGAAAGGATATCTGGATGCCCTGGAAGTTCAGGTGGAAATGAACGAGGATGCTTTCACCGGCAACTGGCGGGATCTCGAAGAACTGGAAGCAAAAGTCAGGGCGCGGCTGCTGGCGGTTCTCTCCATCAGCCCCAAAGTAAAACTGCTGGAACCCCGTTCTTTGGAACGGAGTGTAGGAAAGGCTAAGAGAGTCATTGACTTGAGAAATAAATAAGTCTAGGCTTAAGGGTAGTCCTCTGGGGTCCAGTCTGGGCCGGGAAGCATTTCTTTTGGGTCGAGTCTGGGCCGGATGCATTTCTTTAGGGTCTCACGTATTCATAAAGGCGGGACCTTAAAGAAATGCAGTATTAGCCCAGACAAGACCCCATAGAAATACCCAATAGCCCAAACGTGACCCCATAGAAACACCCAACAGCCCAGGACGCGACCCTATTCACTATCTAGGAGGCAAAACTTATGAAAGAACTCCTTTCCGGCAACGCTGCCATTGCCCGCGGGGCCTACGAGGCCGGGGTTACCGTCGGCGCCGGTTACCCGGGTACCCCCAGCACCGAAATTCTGGAGAACTTTGCCAAATATCCGGATATTTATGCCCAGTGGTCACCCAATGAAAAAGTGGCCCTGGAAGTGGGAGCCGGTGCCTCCATCGCCGGGGCCAGGGTGCTGGTGACCATGAAACATGTAGGAGTCAACGTGGCTGCCGACCCGCTTTTTACACTGGCCTATACCGGCGTTAACGGCGGGCTGCTCCTGGTGTCCGCCGACGATCCGGGCATGCACAGCTCGCAAAACGAACAGGACAACCGCTTCTATGCGCTGATGAACAAAATCCCCTGCCTGGAACCGGCTGACAGCCAGGAAGCCAAAGATATGGTGGGTCTGGGCCTGGATATCAGCGAACAATTTGATACGCCGGTCATGCTGCGGCTTACCACCAGGGTCTCCCATTCCCAGAGCTTTGTGGAGCTAAAGGAACCAGGCCCGCGAACCCTGCGTCCCTACAGCAAAGACCCTCTCAAGTATGTCATGGTACCCGCCCACGGCCGTCTGCGCCGTGTTTTCCTGGAAGAACGCACCGCCCGGCTAAAAGAATACAGTGAGAACTGCCCCGTTAACTTTATCGAGTGGGGCGACCGCAGTCTGGGTGTTATTACCAGCGGCATCAGTTACCACTATGTCAAGGAGGTTCTTCCCCGGGCATCGGTTCTCAAATTGGGACTGACCAATCCGCTGCCGGAAAAACTCATCAGAGCATTTGCTGCCGGGGTCGCGCAAATCCTGGTGATTGAGGAACTGGAACCCTTTTTGGAACTGCAAATCCGTGCCCTGGGCATTGCAGCAAAAGGAAAGGAACTGCTGCCCTCCTACGGAGAACTCAGTCCGGCCCTCATGGCAGACCGCTTATCCAAAGCCGGCTTTCCGGTGGCCCGGGAATACCTGGCGGCAGCGGCGGCCGGACAAGAAGCCGCCGGTGAGCCCTTACCCGGCCGGCCGCCGGTGATGTGTGCCGGCTGCCCCCACCGGGGTGTGTTTTATACCTTAAAGAAACTGAAATTAATCGTCAGCGGCGATATCGGCTGCTACACCCTGGGTAGCCTCAGTCCGCTCAGCGCCATGGATACCTGTATCTGTATGGGCGCTAGCATCGGGGCCGCCCTGGGCATGGAAAAGGCCAATCCGGAACTGGCCCGCCGCACCGTGGCCGTCATCGGCGACAGCACTTTCCTGCATTCCGGCGTGACCGGCCTGATGGATGTGGTCTATAACGGCGGCACCTCCACCGTGCTGATTCTGGACAACCGGACCACCGCCATGACGGGGCACCAGGAAAACCCCGCCACCGGGACAACGCTCTTAGGCAAGCCGGCGCCCGAGGTGGACCTGGCCGCCGTTGCCAGAGCCGTCGGCGTGAACCGGGTCCGGACCGTGGACCCCATGAATTTAGCTGAACTTGAACGGGCCGTCAAAGAAGAGGTGGCGGCGCCGGAGCCTTCCGTCATTATTGTAAGGCGCCCCTGTATGCTGCTTAAGAAAAATACAGCAGCCCAACCGGTGGCAGTAGACAAAGAGACCTGTGTAAACTGCGGCATGTGTTTACAATTAGGCTGTCCGGCCATTTCCCGCCGGGAGGGAAAGGCCCATATCACGGCTATCCAGTGCAACGGCTGCGGGCTGTGCATCCAGGTTTGTAAAAAAGGCGCTCTCACAAAGCGGGGTGATGAAAATGCTTAAGCCAATCAACATCTTGCTGGTGGGTGTCGGCGGGCAGGGAACCATTCTGGCCACCCGGGTCCTGGCCAAAGCGGCCCAGGACGCCGGCTATGACATTAAAGTTTCCGAGATCAAAGGTATGGCCCAGCGGGGCGGTAGCGTCGTCACCCAGGTGCGCTTAGGGGAAAAGGTCTACTCACCGATCATTTCCCAGGGCGGCGCCGATGTTATTTTAGCCTTTGAAAAAATGGAAGCCCTGCGCTGGCTGTCCTACTTGAAACCCGACGGTCATATGATTGTTAATGACCAGGCCATTCCGCCGGTACCGGTGCTGACCGGAGCGGCGGTCTATCCAACAGATTGCCTGGCCAGAGTCAAACAGGCCGCGACCCACACCATCGTAGTAGATGCTTTAAACATTGCCATCGGCTGCGGCAACCCCAGGGCTGCCAACGTGGTCCTCATCGGCCTGCTGGCCAGGCGGCTGCCCATTGCCAAAGACACCTGGTTGCAAGCCCTTCAGGCCCGTGTACCGGAAAAATTTTTAGACGTAAACCTCAAAGCCTTTGAGAAAGGATATGCTCTCTGACTGAGAGCATATTTTTATATATAATTGTCGAAATTTTTAGCGAATTTAGTCTTGCCCCTTTGAAGAATACGGCGTATATTAAATAATAAGCAAGTACCTATTTTAAAGACATTGCATAAATGCATATGTATTACATTGCGGAACCAACTTAAAACAAACCCTTTGCATTCCGGAACAGCATCAGTATTTTTCTTCCTGCTCACACAGAAAAACCTACAAGACATGTCCTGCCGCCTGTGGTACAATTATTTTCATAACTGAACAGACCAAATGACAGCCGGCTGCTTGATTTTTGGCGCCAAAGCTGTACAAAAGGCTGCCCCGGAAAATTTTGGCACTATTCAGATTTAGTGAAAAACTCCACATTGCCGTCAGCTGAATATCTGTTGACAGATTGATGGGACAGGTGTTAATATTTTTGTGGAGTACACTTGTATATTGGTTTCTGGATTGTGCAATTTGAGACAATATTGCCTGCTTTTCCAGGTTGGACAAGTTTGTCTTTTTTTGTCTAACTAGCTGTGGATCGTGTGTAACTGCTTTTATTAGTTACTAAACTAACGATCTGCGCTGGAAGAGCGGCTGTGCCATTTATGGCGGGGTAGGGTAACTCTATCCTTTTTCACAAAAAAACGGAGGTGAACTTAATGACCGAAGCCAAGAAGACTCCTCTCTTGGACGAACTCGAGAAAGGCCCCTGGCCCAGTTTCGTAAAAGAAATCAAGAGAGCTGCCGCTAACAGCCCGTCTGCTCAGGACCTGCTTGGCCAGCTGGAGCTTTCCTATGTTGACAAGAAAGCTCACTGGAAGCACGGCGGCCTGGTAGGTGTTATGGGTTATGGCGGCGGTGTAATCGGTCGCTACTCTGACGTTCCTGAGCAATTCCCCAACGTGGAAATGTTCCACACCATCCGCCTGAACCAGCCCTCCGGTTGGTACTACACCACCAAGGCCCTGCGTCAGGTTTGTGACGTTTGGGAAAAGTATGGTTCTGGTCTGACCAACCTGCACGGTTCCACCGGTGACCTGGTACTGCTGGGCACCCAAACCGATAAGCTCCAAACCATCTTTGATGAAGTTTCCAACTTCGAAGAGCATCCTTTCGATTTAGGCGGTTCCGGTTCCAACCTTCGTACCCCCAGCTGCTGTGCCGGTCCCGCTCGTTGCGAATTTTCCATGATCGACACCCTGGATCTCTGCCACGACCTGACTAACGAGTTCCAGGATTACCTGCACCGCCCCATGTGGCCTTACAAGTGCAAAATTAAGATCTCCGGTTGCCCCAACGACTGCGTAGCTTCTATCGCTCGTTCCGACATCTCCATCCAGGGTACCTGGAGAGACGATATCAAGATTGACCAGGAAGCTGTTCGCCAGTATGTTGCAGAAGGCTTTGATATTGAAGGCTTGGTCATTTCCAAGTGCCCCACCAAGTGCATGAGCTGGGACGGCAACGAACTGACCATTGACAACGCCAACTGCACCCGTTGCATGCACTGCATCAACAAGATGTGCAAAGCCCTGCGCCCTGGTGACGACCGCGGCGCTACCATCCTGATCGGTGGTAAAGCTCCTATTCTCCAAGGCGCTATGATGGGTTGGGTAATCATCCCCTTCATGAAGCTTGAACCTCCCTACGAAGAACTCAAAGAGTTCCTCGAAAAAGTTTGGGAATGGTGGGATGAAAACGGTAAGACCCGTGAGCGTGTTGGTGAGCTGATCCTCCGTCTGGGTATGCGCAACTTTCTGCGCGCTGTTGACCTCGAGCCCGTTCCGCAAATGGTCCTGGCTCCGCGTGCAAACCCCTTCTTCTTCTGGTGGCCTGAAGAAGTTGTTCAAGACTAATTGGAAAAACATGCAGGCTGATGCCGCATAAAATAATGAAACGGGGAGAGGTGAACCACATTGGCACAAGCAAGAACTGATATCGGACCGCCGCTCTATAAAGACATGTTACCGCCTATTATCAAAGAAAACTACGGCAAGTGGCGTTATCATGAAATCTTAAAGCCCGGCGTGCTCGTACACGTATCTGAAACCGGAGCCAAGCTGTACACCGTACGCGCTGGTTCTCCGCGTCTGATCTCTATCTACTTCATTCGTGAAATCTGTGATCTGGCAGACAAATACTGCGATGGTTACCTGAGATTTACCAGCCGCCACAACATCGAGTTCCTGTTAAGCGATGAAACCAAAATTGATCCCCTGATTGCTGACCTGAATGCAATGGGTGTTCCCGTTGGCGGTACCGGTAACTCCATTACCAACATCGTTCACACCCAGGGTTGGGTACACTGCCATACTCCGGCTACCGATGCTTCCGGTATCGTGAAAGCCGTCATGGATGAGCTGTTCGAGTACTTCACCACCATGAAACTGCCTGCCAAGCTGAGAATTGCTCTGGCTTGCTGCCTGAACATGTGCGGTGCTGTACACTGCTCTGACATCGCTATTCTGGGTATCCACAGAACCGTGCCCAGAATCGACCATGAAAACCTGCACAAGGTTTGCGAAATCCCGACTCTGACTGCCAGCTGCCCCACCGCAGCGATCCGTCCCAACCCCAAACTGAAGTCTATTGACATTAAAGCCGAGCGCTGCATGTACTGCGGTAACTGCTACACCATGTGCCCGTCCGTACACATCATCGACCCCAAGAACGATGCTGTGTCCATCTGGGTAGGTGGCAAGATTTCCAACAGCCGTATCGGTCCCAGATTCTCTCGCTTGGCTATTCCTTTCCTGCCCAACAACCCGCCGCGCTGGCCGGAAGTTGTTGACGCAGTTAAGAAACTGGTTGAGGTATGGGCTGCCAATGCTCAACCCGGCGAGCGTATGGCCGAGTGGATCGACCGCATCAGCTGGGAGAAGTTCTTCGAAATTACCGGTCTGCCCTTCACAGACAAGCACATCGACGACTTCACCCTTGCTCAAACAACCTTCAGATGCACTACTCAGTTCAAGTGGTAAGAATATAGCTGCTTGACTCTGAGTATAATATTTAAAGAGCCGCTGCCGTAAGGCGGCGGCATCTCAACATTTTACCACCCGTGAGGATGGTAGGAAACGGTGGTGTAATAAATGGAAGAATTAAAAGCTCAAATTCTCGCTTACCTGGAAGGCGTAAGCAAAGAAAAGCCTCGTGTAATTGCCGAAAAGATTGGTGCTAAGAAAAAAGATGTTGACAAGGCTTGCTCCGAGCTGGCCAAAGAGGGTAAAATTGAGTATCTCTATATAGGTACCTCCTATGTGACCCTGGCCGGTAAAGACCACACACCTGGCAAAATTAAGGAAGAATAAACTTATACCCCAAAAAGAGCGGATCATTCTCCGCTCTTTTTAAATTCAAGTTGGGGACGGTTCTTGACTTGAATTCCAGCAAATGGAATTCAAGTCAAGAACCGTCCCCAACTTGAATTGCATCTGGATGTTTTTGTTGGGTTAAAATAGTTGCGGAGGGCTCAGTATGGGCAAAGATGTATTGGTAACAGTAAAAGGCGCCCGCAGGGACCAGGACAATGAAACAGAAGTCATCGAGTTGGTATCCCCGGGTACTTACTACTTCAAAAACAATACCTATTACATTATCTACAAAGAGACCGCCCTCACAGGCATGGAAAATGCAACCACTACCATCAAGGCCGAAGGTAACTCCGTGACCATCCTGCGCAACGGCAGTGTCAGCATGAGACAAGTCTTTGAAAAAGGCAAGCTGCACAGGTCCGTCTACCAAACCGGCTTCAGCAGTATGGAAATGGTTGTTAAGCCCTGGAATATTGAGGTTGACTTGACAGAGCTTGGGGGAAGTATTAAGCTAGAATATGAGTTGGAACTAAGCGGCGCGCCGGTAGGTTATAACAGCTTGGAGATTGTAGTCAAAGAAGTCTAGCTACAGCATGTTCTGGCCCGCGGCTTCAGGAATTATCAAAAAGATGAAGGCTGAGGGCCGATGGCTGATGGCCGTGATGCAAGTCATCCTAAAGAGATTAAGGATATGTGTTGAAACATGAATCTAAGTTTGAAAGATAGGAGGGTACTTCCCCTTGCAAGGATTGGTTGAACAAATAAAAACCGGTTTGGCCGCTGCATTGCAAAAGGCCATTGCCGGGGCAGTGGACAAAGGTTTGATAAACCCGGTGGAGGTACCGGAAATTACCATTGAGGTTCCCCGGGAAAAGGGACATGGGGATTTTGCCACCAATTTAGCCATGCAGCTGGCTCGCTCAGCTAAAATGGCGCCCAGAAAAATTGCCGAAGCTGTGGCGGAAAACCTGGACCTGGCAGGAACTCCCGTAGAACGTGTGGAGATTGCCGGCCCGGGCTTTATTAATTTCTACCTGCAGCCCGGCTGGGTTTACGGTGTCATTCCTTTAATCATTGAGCAGGACAGAAACTATGGCCGGCTGGAAATTGGCGAGGGCCAAAGGGTGCAGGTGGAATTTGTCAGCGCCAACCCCACAGGCCTGCTGCATATGGGCAATGCCCGGGGCGCCGCCCTGGGCGACAGCTTGGCTTCCATCTTGGATTTTGCCGGTTACCGGGTGAGCCGGGAGTATTACATCAACGATGCCGGAAACCAAATTGAAAACTTCGGCCGCTCCCTGGAGGTCCGTTTCCTGCAGCAGCTTGGCCAGGACATCCCCATGCCCGAAGAGGGTTATCACGGGGAAGATATTATCGACACAGTAAAGGGATACATTCGTAAATACGGCACCGGTCTGGCCGAAGCCGATGCAGTGACCCGCAGAAAGACCCTGGCGGAATACGCCCTGCAGGAAAAACTCACCCATATTCGCAATACCCTGCTGGACTTCGGGGTGGTCTACGATGAGTGGTTCTCCGAGCAGTCCCTGCATGACAGCGGGGCCATCCAAAGGACCCTGGATGAGCTGAGGGAAAAAGGCTACATATACGAACATGAAAACGCCCTCTGGTTTAAAGCCACCGAATTTGGCGACGAAAAGGACGAAGTGGTGGTCCGCTCCAACGGCATACCCACCTATTTTGCCGCCGACATTGCCTATCATAAAAACAAATTTGAACGGGGCTTTGACAAAGTCATCGACATCTGGGGCGCCGACCACCACGGCCATGTCAACCGCATGAAAGGTTCCATGGAAGCCCTGGGTTATGACAGGGATGCTCTGCAAATCATCCTCATGCAGTTGGTCCGCCTGTACCGTGGCGGCGAGATTGTTCGCATGTCCAAGCGCACCGGCCAGTTCGTGACCCTGGAAGAACTGGTGGAAGAAGTGGGCCGGGACGCCGCCCGGTACTTCTTTGTCATGCGCAGCCCGGACAGCCACCTGGAATTTGACCTTGACCTGGCAAAATCCCAGACCAACGACAACCCGGTCTTTTATATTCAATACGCCCATGCCCGCATCTGCAGCATCCTGCGGCAGCTGCAGGAGCAGGGACGCCGGCTGCCTAACGTCAGCGAAATTAATGTGAACGTGCTGACCGAGCAGGCAGAACTGGACTTGTTAAGAAAGCTGGCAGACTTCCCCACCGAGATCGCCGCCGCTGCGGAGCTCATGGCCCCCCACCGGATTGCCCGCTATCTCCATGACCTGGCAGGCCTGTTCCACAGCTTCTACAACAGTCACCGGGTCATTACCGATGACGAAACCCTTTCCCAGGCCCGCCTGGTGCTGGTGGACTGCGTCCGCATTGTATTGAGGAACGCCCTGGGTCTGTTGGGGCTTACGGCGCCGGAAAAAATGTAGGAGTAGGTAGCTATGAAAGAAATTTTATTGTCCACCGTAAGCGGCTTTGCGGTGGGCCTCCTTTTTGCCAAGTTAAAATTGCCGGTCCCGGCGCCGCCTACCCTGGCCGGGGTGATGGGCATCGTTGGCATGTTTTTAGGTTATATGCTGGCAATGCGCTTTGGGGTGCGTTAACTATTGACATGACATGTCCCGGTCGTTAGAATGGGATAGGCA
This sequence comes from Desulforamulus putei DSM 12395, assembly GCF_900129195.1. Lineage (GTDB taxonomy): Bacteria > Bacillota > Desulfotomaculia > Desulfotomaculales > Desulfotomaculaceae > Desulfotomaculum > Desulfotomaculum putei. Next base: position 43,426 of record NZ_FQUY01000009.1, on the reverse strand, counting down.
GCCAAAATTCAACTGATTTTGACAGGAGGCAACCATGGCCAAGTTTATTTTTGTGACCGGCGGAGTGGTGTCATCCCTGGGTAAGGGTATTACGGCGGCTTCCTTGGGGCGGCTGCTTAAAAGCCGCGGGTTGAAAGTCGCCATTCAAAAACTGGACCCGTACATTAACGTCGACCCGGGGACCATGAGTCCATACCAGCACGGCGAAGTTTTCGTAACCGAAGACGGGGCCGAGACCGACCTGGACCTGGGGCACTACGAACGGTTTATTGATACCAACTTGAACAAAACCAGTAATGTGACGGCCGGCGGCATTTACTGGTCGGTGATCAGCAAAGAACGCCGGGGCGATTACCTGGGGGGCACCGTTCAGGTGATTCCCCATATCACCAACGAAATTAAAGACAGGGTTCTGCGCATGGCCCGGGAACTGGATGCCGATGTGGTCATCACCGAGATCGGCGGCACCGTGGGGGACATCGAATCCCTGCCCTTCCTGGAAGCCATTCGTCAGCTGCGCACCGACCTGGGCCGGGACAATGTGATGTATATCCACGTGACATTGATGCCCTATCTTAGAATGGCCAATGAATTTAAGACCAAGCCCACCCAGCACTCGGTGAAAGAGCTGAGAAGCCTTGGCATTCAACCGGATGTCATTGTCTGCCGCACCGAGAAGCCCTTCCCCAAAGAAATGGAAGAAAAGCTGGCCCTGTTCTGCGACATCGACAAAGATGCGGTGATTCAGGCAGTGGATGCTTTTTCCATTTATGAAGTTCCCCTGCAGATGGAACAGGAGGGCCTGGACGATATCGCCGTGGAGCGGCTCGGTCTTAAGTGCGGCGAAGCGGATATGACCGGTTGGCGGGACATGGTCAACCGGATGAAGAATCTCAAGAACAGCACCACCATCGCCCTGGTGGGCAAATATGTTTCCCTGCCGGATGCTTATCTCAGCGTGGCCGAGGCACTGCGCCATGCCGGGCTGCATCATGATTCCGCTGTGGAAATTCGCTGGGTCAATTCCGAGGATTTGGAGAAAGTACCGGCGGAACAATTGCTGAAGGGCGCCGACGGCATCCTGGTACCCGGCGGCTTTGGCGACCGCGGTATTGAAGGAAAGATCAATGCCATCCGGTATGCCCGTGAAAATAAGATTCCCTTCCTGGGGATTTGTCTGGGCATGCAACTGGCCGTGGTGGAGTTTTCCCGGGCGGTGCTGGGCTGGCAGGACGCCAACAGTGCGGAATTCAACCCCCACTGTCAATACCCGGTGATTGATTTATTGCCGGAACAAAAGGACCTGGACAAGATGGGCGGCACCATGCGGCTGGGAGCTTATCCCTGCAAACTGGCGCCCGGCACCTTGGCCTACCAGGCCTACGGTGAGGAAATCATTTACGAACGCCACCGCCACCGTTATGAGTTAAACAATGAATACCGTGCAGACCTGGCCCAGGCCGGTATGGTCTTCAGCGGTACCCTGCCCAACGGCAAGCTGGTGGAAATCGTGGAATTACCTGATCACCCCTGGTTCCTGGCCACCCAGTTTCACCCGGAATTCAAATCCCGACCCAACCGCCCGCACCCTGTTTTCCGTGACTTTGTAGGGGCGGCCATAAAGAATCGCAGGTCATGCTAACGGGTATTCCTTTTGGGTCCGGCCATCAGCCCTCAGCCTTCAGCCATTGCTTTTTTCATACAGCATCATAACAGCAGCATAAAACACTTTCAGCTTTGGTTTTTTGCCAAAGCTTTCTTCTTATCCCGAGGTATGTTTTTGTTCCACAGGCGTAAGATAACAAATGGCAGTACAACAATCACCAAAACCCAAAGCTTAACACAAAGCCCAAAAGAAATACTCTAACAACTAAAAACCGATGGCCGCTGGCCCCTACCCAAAAGGAATACAACAAACCCTTAAAGCTGAGGGCTGATGGCTGACAGCTGAAGGCCCGTCCCCAAAGAAATACCCCAAATTAAGGAGTGATACCTTTGCGTAAAAAACTGATCGCCGGTATCATCATCGGCATCGTCCTTTTCTCACTGGCGGCTGCCATAGCTTTTAAAAGCAAAGCCGGGGCGCCCGGCCGTGAAGGGACAGGAGAAAAAATTGCCGTGGTACATATTGAAGGGATGATCGTTTCATCCGCCCCGGGTGGCTTTGGCTCCTCCGGAGTGGCAGCCGCCGACAGAATTGTGAGCGACCTGAAAAAAGCTAGGGAGAATCCGGACATTAAAGCAGTCATTCTAAAATTAAACACCGGGGGTGGCACAGTGGTGGGCTCCGATGAGATCGGGCGGGAGGTGGAGAGAGTCCGCCGGTCCGGCAAAAAGGTGGTGGCCGCCATGGGTGAGATGGCGGCCTCCGGGGGGTACTGGATTTCCTGCAAAGCGGATAAAATTGTGGCCAACCCCGGCACCTTCACCGGCAGCATCGGTGTGATTATGGAACTCACCAACCTGCAGAACCTGTACAATAAATTAGGCATAGAATTCGACAACTTTAAAACCGGCCCCAATAAAGACATGGGCGCCACCTACAGGGAACTTACGCCGGAACAACGCCGGATCTTCCAAAGCCTGGTCAACGACACCTATGAAGACTTTATTAAAGTGGTGGCCGAAGGCAGAAAAATGGATCCTGCCAGGGTGAGACAATTGGCCGACGGAAGAATCTATACCGGAAAACAGGCGAAAGCCCTGGGGCTGGTGGATGAGCTGGGGGATTTCACCGAGGCGGTAAAAATGACCGCCCAATTAGCCGGCATTAAGGGAGAGCCGGAACTGGTAGATATGACCGGCGAACAACCCTTCTGGCAGCAATTTTTTAGCAGCATGCAGGGCAGGGGCGGCATTCTGTCTTTACCCCCGGAAGGACTACTCCTGGTGCCGGACCCCTCCGTACTGCCTCTGAAGGCAGAAGTAAAATAGGGAGGGAAACACCTATGAGTGAATTCAAAGATGATCTGACGAGAGACGTGAGCGGTGACCTGCCTGTAACACCGGGACCGGCTGTTCCACCGGCGGTAACGGAAGGCATCCAACCGGAACCGCAACAGCCGCCCCTCAAATACTATGAAATTATTTACGGGGTTTTGTTTGACCCGGTGCAGACCATGAAACGGGTTGTACAAAAACCTCCCCTAGGAACTACCCTCATCATTGTCATCCTTTTGGCGCTGGCAGGTTTGCTGACCAGTCTGTATATCTATGCCCGGAGTGGACCGTCCGATTTAGGGCTGGAAATGGGCCTACCCTTACATCACGCCATGTTTTTCTCGCGGGCCCTGCGGGCGGCGGCCCCTGTTTTGGCCATGCTGGGCGCCGTTTTTTACTTCGTTAAATGGTTTTTCTACAGCGCCCTGCTGCACCTGCTGGCGGATTTTTACGGCGGGCGGGGCGAGGCCCGGACGGTCTTTGTGGTCTACGGCCTGGCCGGGCTGCCGGAAGTCTTTTTGATTCCCCTGAACGTATTAACCACCCTGATCTCACCCGCCATGGCCACAACGGTCAACACCCTGGGGGGCATTGTGGCGCTGATTTGGGGAGTTGTTTTATTAACCATTGGCCTGCGGGAGGCCCACCGTCTCAGCACCGGGCGGGCCCTGGCCGTTATTTTTACACCGGTGCTGGCGGTTATCGTGCTGGCCCTGATCACCGTGGTTGTCCTGGTATCGGCTATGTCTGCCTTTATGCCCCCGGCATGGTAACATGTCATATCTTTGGAAAAATAATGAAAGATCCGGGTATCACAGCAGGTATTGCACCCCTGGTGTCGAAAACTTATCAAACGCGCGCTGTATGAACCTAGGGGGTGCAGAATAAAATGAATAATGACAACATCGATGTTCTCATTGTGGATGACCAGATGGGAGTAAGGCGGTTGTTATTTGAAGCGTTGGCTGACGAAGGATACATCGTAAAAATGGCGGGCGGCGGATTAGAGGCTTTGAAGATTCTCTCCGGTACCCAACCCTCCCTGGTGCTGCTGGACATGAAAATGCCGGGGATGAACGGGATTGAAACCCTGCAGGAAATTCGCAGGCTTTACGGCCAATTACCGGTGGTGATGATGACAGCCTATGGCGACATGGAGATCATTGACCAAACCAAAAGTTTAGGTGTAAAAGATTATCTCAGCAAGCCTTTTGATTTGGAGGAGGTACGGGTTTTGGTCAGGGCTATCCTGGCTGAAAGCAGAAACACAGGCAACTTCAAGCCGGTATCAGCCAGCACCCTGTAACCGGCTATTTCATCATTATGAAAAAAAGGAATTTACCCGCCGGCGGCGAACTCTTAATGGCAAAGAGGAGGTTATAGAGGTGCTTATAACCACAGTCACCACATTGGCCATTCGCTGTCCGGAGTGCGGCGCTCTAGAATTTCATAACCTCTCACGCTTCGCCCTTTCAGGCCGGGGCAAGCTGCAAATTAGCTGTTCCTGTGGTGCTTTCCTGCTGGGTGTTGTCAGCAGACCTCCCGGCAGTTACTGGCTGCAAATACCCTGTGTTTTTTGCGAGACCAAACACATCCGGGAAATATCCGGTATGCGGCTCTGGGGAAAGGAAACCATTTACCTCACCTGTCCGGAATCCGGACTGGAGCTGGGGTTTATCGGACGGCCGGAAGAAGTTAAGCTGCTGGCGGAGTCCCTGGATACAGGCCTGGAGACCCTCATGGACGAATTAGGGTACGACGACTACTTTACCAACCCTGAGGTGATGCATCAGGTAATGGAATGCCTTCAGGAGATTGCCGACAACGGGGGCCTGTACTGCCAGTGCGGCAATAACCACATTGAAGTGGAAGTTTTCCTGGACCGGTTGGAACTGCACTGCCAAGAATGCGACAGCATTAACATCGTATACGCTGAAACAGAGGAAGACCTGAAGGTCATTCAGCAGGTGGAAACCATTGAGTTGACTAAACATGGCTTCAAGTGCCTTGACAGTTTTTCCAATACCCCTAAACTGACAAAAAAGACCCGGCGCAAGCGGAATAAACAATCCTAGAAACATAATTCCGGGTAACTATGGTCATACTGTTTTTGACCCCTTCAACCGGGGGTAGACCGACAAGCTCCCGCCGGAATATGGTCCCAGAAGATAAAGCAGTACCAGTTTCGCCGGCTCGGACGCGGTCCGGGCTTTTTATTTTGTCCCAATTCAAGTCGGGGACGGTTCTTGACTTGAATTGCCTAGCAATAGGCAGGAGGCTGCGCCGTATTGTTTTATCCGGGCGCACCTACACAGTAAAAATGAGGAGGGTTTTTAAATGCCACTTGTTCCTGTAAAAGAACTGTTACAAAGGGCGGAAGAAGGTAAATACGCCGTAGGGGCCTTTAACGTCAACAACATGGAGATTGTACAAGCTATTTTAGCGGCCGCCGAAGCCGAAAGGGCGCCGGTTATCATGCAGGCCAGCCAGGGTGCCATTAAATATGCAGGCATTGAGTATATCTATGCCCTGGCCAGTTTGGCAGCCAGCCAGGCCACTGTGCCGGTGGCCCTGCACCTGGACCACGGCACCAGTTTTGAACAGTGCATGAAGTGCATCCGGGTGGGCTTTACTTCAGTGATGATTGACGGTTCTAAACTTCCCCTGGAGGAAAACATTGCCCTCACCAACAGGGTATTGGAAGTTGCCCGGGCCACCGGTGTGTCCGTGGAAGCAGAACTGGGTAAAATCGGCGGCACCGAAGACGATATTCATGTGGACGAAAGAGACGCTTTCTTTACCGATCCCGAAGAAGCCAGATATTTTGTGGAGAAGACCGGCGTAGATTCTCTGGCCGTCGCCATAGGTACCGCCCATGGCCAGTATAAAGGGGTACCTCAATTGGATTTCCCCCGTTTGGAGAAAATCGTCAGCCTGGTCAAGATCCCCATTGTACTGCACGGTTCCTCCGGCGTTCCCGACGAAGCGGTTCAAGAGGCCATCCGACTGGGTGTGCGGAAGGTGAACATTGACACCAACATCCGGGAAGCTTTCACCGCCGCCTGCCGCCGGGTGCTGGACAACAATCCCAAAGAAATCGACCCCCGCAAAGTCCTCGGCCCTGCCCGGGAAGCCGCCACCCAGGTGATCAGGGAGAAGATCCGGGTCTTTGGCAGCGCAGGAAAAGCTTAAGGGTATTCCTTATGGGTCTAGCCGTCAGCCATCGGCCATCAGCTCTCAGCTTTTCTCCCTAAGGCTGATGGCTGACAGCTGAGGGCTGAAGGCTTGACCCCAAAGAAAAACAGGCTAAATCCAGGAGGTACAACTATGCTTCTCTTCATAGACACCGCCAATGTTGATGAAATTCGTGCCGCCAATTCCCTGGGAGTCATCTCGGGTGTCACCACCAACCCCTCTCTGATTGCCAGGGAAGGGCGGGATTTTGCGGAAGTGGTCAAGGAAATAACCTCCATCGTCGATGGCCCTATCAGCGCAGAAGTCATCAGCCTGGAGGCCGAGGGAATGATGAAAGAAGCGGTGGAACTGGCTGCCATCCATCCTAACATTGTCATTAAGATTCCCATGACCGCCGAAGGCTTAAAGGCCACTAGGGCCTGTGCCGAAAAGGGCATTAAAACCAACGTGACTCTGGTATTCTCGGCCAACCAGGCCCTGCTGGCCGCCCGGGCCGGGGCCACCTACGTCAGTCCCTTTGTGGGCCGACTGGACGACATCGGACACGACGGCATCGGGTTAATTTACGACATCGTAGAAATATTTGATAACTACAGCCTGGAGACACAAATCATCTCAGCCAGCATACGCCACCCGCTCCATGTGCTGCAGTCCGCCAAGGCCGGCGCCCATATTGCCACCGTTCCCTATAAAGTCCTCATGCAGATGATCAAACACCCGCTGACAGACAAAGGCATCGACGCCTTCCTGGCAGACTGGGCGAAGCTGAAGGGCTAGACTTAGGGGTGGGGCTCATGGGTCCAGTCTGGGCAAGCCCAAAGCCAAACAGTTGACCAATCCTCCTCCCTGCGCTATACTGAAAATGGCGCATCACACAGTTCGCCTGACCCGTAAAAGGGTTGTCTCACTCAAAGAAGCATAAGAAAAGCTAAGGCTTCTGTGCATAAAAGCTTGGCGTACCCCAGGGGCACAGCCACGCCAGGCTTTTTCTGACTTTTTAGGAGGATTTTTGAGGTGGCAAATATCATCAGTAAGCTTTTCAACAAATGCAAGGACGCCTGCATGGACTCGTACCACCGGCTCTTAAACCTCCCGGAAGCGCCTCAGAAGGTGGCACAGGGAATTGCCCTCGGCATTGCCTTTGACTTTTTGCCTGTTCCTTTTATCAGCATCCCCCTTTCCTTTCTGGTGGCAAAACTGGTGCGGGTGCATGCGGTGGCGGCCACCCTTACGGTTTGTCTGTTTAAACCTGTTGTTCCTCTGTTTTTCACCTTGAATATCTTTGTAGGCAAACTCCTGGTTGGTACGGCCCCTTCGCCCATTACCGATGAACTTGCGCACGGCGTTCCCATCCTTACCAAAGCCCTTTTAAAAATCAAAGCTCTGGGTTTTCCCTTTTTGGTTGGCAGTGTCACCAACGCCCTCTGGGCCGGCCTTTTAGTCTACTTCATTGCCGTTAAATTCTTAGAGGCCCGTCAAAGGGCCATTAAAAAAAAACCTGAGGGCAGCCGCTGCTGTGAATAAAACCATTTGGCCCTGGATATAAAGTTCATAAAAAATAAATACAGAATTAAAGGTGGAGTGTACTTGCCTGAGAACGATGTGCCTGTTAACATACAGGCTGAATTAGAAGCAAAGACCATGCGGGAATTGTATGGCATCGCCCGCGAGCTTGAAATTCCCGGCTATTATAAATTAAGAAAGAAAGAACTGGTTTTTGAGATCTCCAAACTGCAGTCAAAACAAAGCGGCGTATCCTATGCCGGCGGGGTTCTGGAGATTTTGCCCGACGGCTACGGTTTTTTAAGGCCTTCTACCTATGTGCCCAGCAACGACGACATCTATGTTTCGGTGTCCCAAATACGCAGGTTTGACTTGCGGACCGGCGATCTGGTGTACGGTCAGGTCAGAAAGCCAAAGGATAACGAGCGATACTACGGACTCTTACGGGTAGAACAGGTTAACGGCGGCAGACCCGAACTGGCAGCGGAACGGATGCACTTCGCCGGCCTCACACCCCTTTACCCCCAGGAACGCATCCGGCTGGAAACCGGCCCCGAAAGGATTTCAGCCCGCGTCATTGACCTCATTGCGCCCATCGGCAAAGGGCAAAGAGGTCTGATTGTTGCCCCACCCAAAGCAGGCAAAACCATTCTGATCAAAGAAATTGCCAACAGCATCACCGTCAATCACCCGGAAATCGAATTATTTATCCTGTTAATTGATGAGAGGCCCGAAGAAGTTACCGACATTGAACGGTCGGTAAAGGCCGAGGTCATCAGCTCAACCTTTGATGAGCCGCCGGAAAACCATGTGAAGGCTTCCGACATGGTGTTAGAGCGGGCCAAAAGACTGGTTGAAAGCGGCCGCCATGTGGTGATTTTGTTAGACAGCATCACCCGTCTGGCCAGGGCCCACAACCTGATTATTCCCCCCAGCGGCAGGACTCTGTCAGGGGGTGTGGACCCGGCGGCCCTGCATAAGCCCAAGCGTTTCTTCGGCGCCGCCCGTAACGTGGAAGAAGGGGGCAGTCTTACCATCCTCGCCACCGCTCTGGTTGAGACCGGCAGCAGAATGGATGATGTGATTTTCGAAGAATTTAAAGGCACCGGCAATATGGAGCTGATTCTGGACCGCAAGCTGGCGGACCGCAGGCTGTTCCCTGCCATTGATATCCAGCGCTCCGGCACCCGGCGGGAGGACTTGCTTTTATCGAAAGAGGAACTGGAATACGTCTGGAGCCTGCGTAAAGCCATTGCCGGCATGACATCCATTGAAGCCCTGGAGAATCTTTTGGAGCGCATGAGAAATACCAAAGCCAACCTGGAAATACTGGGCGACTTTAAGCCCAGGGCCAGGGTCCAGCCGGCAACCGCCGAGCTGACTGAACCGGAAGCTGCACCGCCGCAGAAACGGCCATACAGGCGAAAAAATGCAGAGGAACAAACGAGGGTATAAAAGTATTGGCCAACGACCAATGGCCAATAGCTAATTCATGTATATTTTTCCGTCACCTCGGATAAACTACTAACAGTTTGCTTATTTCGAGGTGATTTTTTATGAGAATTTCCATAAATAAAAAACGTTTTCTGGCGGTTATCATGGCCGCTGTCATTGCCGGCACGGCCCTGGGCGCCTGGCCTGCCAGCGCCGGTCTGGATGAAGTGATGTCGGAGGGAGACTATACCCCGCCCATTGCCCGGAAAGCGGCAGTGATAAAACACCCGGAACAACCGGCCAGGGGCTCCGGCGTACAGATGGAATACCGGGTGCGTCCCGGCGACACATTATGGAGTATTGCCGAACGGTCCGGTATTTCCGTGGGCGAGCTGGCCGCTGTCAACCGGTTAAGTCAGGAAGATGTGCTTGCGGTGGGCCGCACCCTCACCATTCCCGGTAGAGAGGTTTGTTACCACCTGGTGGCCGGCGGGGAAACCCTTTCCCATATCGCCGGTCAGTATGGCATTTCCCTGCAAGAACTAATGAAGGCCAATGATATTACAAATCCTGACCTGATCAGGATCGGGCTCAGGCTTACCATCCCCGTAGAAGCGGCCGAACCGGCGACAGCCGCCTCTGCTGGACAAACCGGCAAAATTCAAATCGGCGGCTGGGCCTGGCCGGTGGCCGGCGAGGTGACCTCTCTCTTTGGCATCCGGGGAGACCGACCCCATGAAGGGGTGGACATCGGGGCTGTTGAGGGGGCCACCATTGTGGCCCCGGAGAAGGGGCGGGTTGTCTGGTCCGCTCCCAGGGGAACCTATGGCCTCACCGTCATCCTGGATCATGGCAACGGCATCCGCTCCCTGTATGCCCACTGCTCAAAACTGCTGGTTCGGGAAGGCCAACAGGTGGATAGAAACCAGCCCATTGCCGCAGTGGGGAATACCGGCCGGTCCACAGGACCTCACCTGCATATGGAAATTCTGCGGCAGGGAGTTCCCCTGGACCCCCTGATGTTCCTGAAAGAAAGACTCTTTGTCTAAAAAAAACCCCTATCCGTTGGATAGGGGTAATTGATTGCCCTATGAAATTTTCCGTAACGCCGTCCCTGATTTTCCCATCATCTTTATTGCTGTTTCATATCTTCGCTGTGGGGCCGCTCTCCGGAAAGCGGCCCGCTTCATGCGCCGGAGAACTAGGGAAAAGGCCTTTGCCTTATGTGTATGCAGGGTTGGGGGCGTCTCTTCTTCTTAAAATTCAACCGGACCTGCATGGTTCCCGCGACTTGGCTACTTGGGCTATGCAGTACCGTTAATGGCTTTGGAAGTTCAAGAAAAAAATGATCAGAAAAAGGAAGGGAAAAGTTTAATCAGATCAGAGGCTTGTCGTAAATGCCGGCATTTATACCATTCAAAGGTAAATGAAAAATTTTTCAAGACAGGTGGTAATTGTTACCACCCGGGGTATCACATCCTTTCAATAGTTTTATAAATTCTTCCCGGGTTGGTGGCCTGGGGTTGTCCGGGTCCCCTGACTTTCCACCAACCCGTGCGGGGACCGACGTTCTTCCCGGTGGTCCTGCATTCTCAGGCGGTGGTTGTACCCCTTCTTCTTTGAACAGTCTGCCGGGCGGGCCTGATGGCCAGGCTATCATGGTCCTGATGGGCTCAGGGGAGTATTTCACTGAACACATCCAAATCGCCTCCCTCAACATGCAGGTTCTGTTAAAGGACCATCCATATTTAATTGTAGAATTCCTGCAAAACAATAGAGCCGGTGGTGGAGCTACCTGCTCCCGGCGGGGGTATGTCCCATCCCCGCAACCCGCAAGGCTTCGATAGGCAGGAATTATCTTAGATACCATTTTATGGTATCTAAGATTATTATACGCCAATGTTTGCAAAATACCTTTTTTTGGAAATTATAATTTTAAAAAAATATTAGACTAAGAGGTATTCCTTAGGGGTCTGGCCATTGGCCATTAGCCACCAAAGGCCCAAAGCACTCTCCCCAAAGAAATACCCCAAAGCCCAAAACCCGCTCTTGTCTGCTGTTTTTTTCTATGCTATAATATCGTCGTGTGTTTATAAGTAGTTAATGCCGCAGGCATTTGCATTTGCTGGAGAAAGAAGGTGAGTGTAAGTGAAAGAAAAAATTCATCCCAATTATAATGAAGTAGAAGTTAAGTGTGTATGTGGAAACACCTTTAAAACCGGTTCCACCAAGAAGGAGATCAAAGTTGAAATTTGCTCCAACTGCCATCCCTTCTTCACCGGGGCCCAGCGTCAAATTGAAGTCGGTGGCCGGGCCGAGAAGTTCCGTAAGAAATACGGCTTGAAATAGCTTAGTTAGCAGAGCGGTGGCTCTGCTTTTTCCTTATTGGAAACCTTTAAGGAATATTGGGAAAAAAGCCGCCCAGTCGGAGGTAAAATACATGTCTTTTCAATACGGAGGCCAGGCGGTCATCGAAGGCGTCATGATGCGGGGACCAGACAGCCGGGCCATTGCGGTGCGCCGGCCTGATGAAACCATCATTATTAACGAAAAGCCCGTGGGTTCCATTACCCGGAGGCTCACATTTCTCAAGCTTCCCTTTATTCGCGGCGTGGTCATGTTGTTTGAATCCCTCATCATGGGGATTGAAGCCTTGGCCTTTTCGGCCGAGCAGGCCATGGGGGAAGAGGAAGAGGAAAAACTGAGCAAGTGGGAAATGTTTTTAACCATTGCCGTTTCTCTGGGTTTGGCCATCGTGCTGTTTATCGTGATTCCCACCACGTTGACATACTATACGGCTTCTGCCATCCAGGACAACTTCGTCCGCAACCTTGTGGAGGGGGCCATTCGACTGGTCGTCTTTCTCGGGTACGTGGCAGGGGTCTCCCGGATGAAGGATATTCAACGGGTATTCATGTATCACGGTGCGGAACACAAGGTTATTAACGCCTATGAAGCAGGCAAAGAGCTGACCGTGGAGGAAGTACAGAAATTTTCCACCCTGCACCCCCGCTGCGGCACCAGCTTCCTGCTCATTGTTATCCTTATCAAGGTGGTTATTTTCTCCGGAGTCACCGCTTCGGGGTTGTTCGGTCAAATTTTCTTTCGCATCCTGCTGCTCCCGGTGGTGGCCGGGGTAGCCTATGAACTTCTCAAGCTGTCGGGGAAGTACCAGGACAGGGGCCTCTGCCGCATCTTTATCGCCCCGGGCCTCTGGCTGCAAAAGCTGACCACCAGAGAACCCGATGACAGCCAAGTAGAAGTGGCCATTAAAGCCTTTAATGCAGTCCGTAAGGAAGGTGACATCAATGTTCGCTAAACTCCAGGCGCTGGAGGATAAATACGTACAACTGGAAAACCAAATCAGCGATCCGGAAGTCATGGCCGACCGGGCCAGGTGGCAGCAACTGGTAAAAGCCCACTCGGACCTGGGGGAAGTAGTGGATGTTTTCCGCCAGTACAAAAAAGCCCGCAACGATCTCCAGGAAAACAAGCAAATGCTGGAAGAGAAGCTGGAGCCGGACTTTCGGGAAATGGTAGAATTAGAAATTGAAGAACTGGAAGGCAAAATCGAAGAGCTGGAGAAGAAACTCAAAATTTTGCTGCTGCCCAAGGACCCCAACGATGAGAAAAACGTAATTATGGAGATCCGCGGCGGTACCGGCGGCGAAGAGGCCGCTTTGTTTGCCGGCGACCTGTTCAGAATGTATTCCCGCTACGCCGAAAAGAAGGGCTGGCGCACCGAAATTCTCGACGCCAACGAGACCGACCTGGGAGGCTTCAAGGAAGTCACCTTTGTCATCGAGGGGAAGGGCGCCTACAGCACCCTGAAATTCGAGAGCGGTGTGCACCGGGTGCAGCGGGTGCCCGCCACCGAAAGCGGCGGCCGCATCCACACCTCTGCCGCCACCGTGGCAGTTTTGCCGGAAGCGGAAGAGGTTGATATTGAAATCAATCCCAATGACCTCCGCATCGACCTGTTTTGTGCCAGCGGCCCCGGCGGCCAGTGCGTAAACACCACCCAGTCCGCGGTGCGGATTACCCACATCCCCACCGGCACAGTGGTGTCCTGCCAGGATGAAAAATCCCAGCATAAGAATAAAGAGAAGGCCATGCGCGTATTGAGGGCCCGCCTGCTGGATAAAGCCCAGGAGGAACAGCAAAAGGCCATCGCCGGCGCGCGGAAGTCCATGGTGGGCAGCGGTGACCGCAGCGAGCGCATCCGCACCTATAACTTCCCCCAAAACCGCGTCACCGACCACCGCATCGGCCTCACGGTACACCGCCTGGAAAGCGTGCTGCAGGGCGATTTGGACGAAATCATCGAAGCCCTCATCACCACCGACCAGGCCGAACGCCTCAAAGCCGAGCAAACCGACTAACATCGGGGGGTCAGACCCCTTTTGGGATTTTTTTCCAAAAGGGGTCTGACCCCCGTAAGGTGAGGTTTACCATGCAAATTCGAGAGGCCCTTATCATGGGACGGGAATTTTTAAATTTACATAACATCCAGTCCGCCAACCTGGATGCCCAGGTGCTGTTGTCCAAGGTGACGGGGCTGGATCGGACAGGTTTATTTCTGCAGGGGGAACGAGACCTTACAGCCGAGCAGCAGCAGCAATACAGGAGTCTCCTGGACAGACGGGCCTGGGGGGAACCGGTGGCCTATTTAACCGGGTTTAAGGAATTTATGGGCCTGGACTTTGTGGTTACGCCCGCTGTGCTAATACCCCGCCCGGACACCGAACTGCTGGTGGAAACCGCCCTGGAATACCTAAAAAAAACCCACAAGAAAAATCCTCTGGCCGTGGATGTGGGGACGGGCAGCGGCGCCATCGCCATAAGCCTGGCCTGCCTGGTTCCCGAGCTGCGGGTCTTGGCCATAGACCTCTCAGCTGAGGCCCTGGCAATAGCCAGACAAAACGCCCGGCTGCACCGGGTGGAGGGCCGGATAGACTTCATGCAGGGAAACCTGCTGGAACCGATGCCTCCGGAAATGAAGGGAAGCATCGACGTAATAACCGCGAACCTTCCCTACATCCCCAGCGGCGACATCCCCGGACTCATGCCTGACGTCAAGGACTTCGAACCCCACCTGGCCCTAGACGGCGGCCTGGACGGTTTAGACCTTTACCGCCTCCTGATTCCCGGGGCCTGCCGTTTCCTGCAGCCGGGCGGGCTGCTGCTGATGGAAATCGGCCCGGGACAGGGCGAACCAGCTCGTAGGATTTTGCCTGCCGACCGGTGGCATTCAGAAATAAAGCTTGACCTCGCCGGCCGTCAGCGGCTGGTGGCGGCGAAAAAGAAATGATCCATATTAATGAGTAATTCTGGGCGTAGAAGCAGCCATAGCAGAAAATCCCCGGGGTAACCCTGGGGATTTTGTCGTGGTATACAAATTATGTTAATAACTTGGGTACCGGGCGCCTTATTAGGACATCATTTTGGTTAAAGCGTTGTAGGAAGTGAGTCCCCCGATGACGGTTATCAGCAAGCCGCTGAGCCGGGGCAGCAGGCGGCAAGGGCCGCGCTCTAGCAGCGTTCCCGCAAAGGAGGACAGCTTCACGAAGACCAGCCCCACAGCCACCAGGGCGACGGCCCCGCCGATGCCAAAGGCAACAACTAGGGCGAGGCCGGTCAGCATCGCCCCGCTGCTGACAGAAAGCAGCAGCACGGCCAGGGCGCTGGGGCAGGGCATCAGGCCGTTGGTAAATCCCAGCATCAGCACATCCAACAGATTGCCTTTGGGCGGGCTGTCATTCTTGACCGAGAACTTGCGTGGATGGCGGGAACCCCCGCAGCCGCAGCTGCAGGCATCATTTTTTCGCAGCATCATGCGCAGCCCCACCAGTACGATAATAACACCGGAAATCAGCTTCAGCCAGATTTCCATACGGTCCTGCGGCAAAACAGCGCCGGACATGGCCAGCGCTGCAGCCGAGTGGGCCATGACGGCCATCATCACGATCACCAATGTGTGCGTAACGGCCGAAGTCAGGCCCAGCAGAACGGCATCCCTTGACCTTCCCCGGGACATCATTAAATAGGCTCCCATGATGCTCTTGCCGTGGCCCGGCTCCAACGCGTGCAAAGCCCCGATACCCAGAGCCGACCAGAAATACAACCAAAAATCCACGGCTCATTCCTCCTGTGCAGCGCTTGCTTAAGGGTATTCCTTTGGGGTCGGCCATTGGCCGTTAGCCATTGACTGTTGGCCGTTAGCCTTTGGCTATTAGTTATTAGCCCTGGCCCCTTAAGGAAACGGTTTTTACCAAATTGTATTCAAGAGTCAAACCAATTTATGCCAAATAATGCCTGCATTCACGCCTCTCTAAAAAAACTGTGTCCAACAGCCAACAACCAAGAACCAATGACCAACAGGTAAAGGCCAAAGGCCAACAACCAACAACCAACAGCCAATGGCGCAGAGCTCAAAAACATGATATAATTTCCACCGTAAGGACGGAGATGCCTAATGAAAAACACCGGTACCCGGGTGTGGCAACTGGACCCCGACAGACCTGATCCGGAAATTATTTCCCGGGCGGCGGAGATCATAAAAAAAGGAGGCCTGGTGGCCTTTCCCACGGAAACGGTCTATGGCCTGGGCGCCAACGGCCTGGACGGTGAGGCTGTGGCCGGTATCTACCGGGCCAAGGGCAGACCCTCGGACAACCCATTAATTTTACACGTGGCCGACCTGGATATGGCCAACCGCCTCAGCCGCAACCTGCCGCCGCAGGCACCGCTTTTGATGGAAAAATTCTGGCCCGGGCCGTTAACCCTGGTGGTTCCCAAAGCCGGGGGTATCCCGCAGCAAGTGACCGGGGGCCTGGACACCGTGGCCGTACGGATGCCCGGTCACCCGGTGGCGTTGGCCCTAATTAAGGCTGCTGGTGTACCCATCGCAGCCCCCAGCGCCAACCGGTCCGGCCGCCCCAGTCCCACCACCGCGGACCATGTCCTGGCCGATTTGGAGGGACGGGTGGATGCCATCCTGGACGGCGGACCTGCCGGCCTTGGTTTGGAATCTACGGTCCTCGACTTAACCGGCCCTTGCCCGATCATCTTGCGTCCCGGCGGGGTCACCTATGAACAACTGGCCGGGGTTCTCAAAGAGGTGGCCATTGACCGGTCGGTGTTGGGAGAAAAGTTATCCAAAGACCAGGTTCCCCGCTCCCCCGGTATGAAATATATTCACTATGCCCCGGCAGCTCCGGTCATCCTTTTTGAAGGGGAGCCGGAAAAGGTACGGCAAGCCCTGAGCCGCCGCGCGGCGGAACTTTCCGCCAGGGGCAAGCGGGTGGGCATCCTGGCCACCGAAGAAACCGCTGCCGGGTATGCCGGGGGAGCCAAGATACTCACCATGGGCCGCAGAAAAAACCCTGCCGATGCCGCAGCGTTACTCTTTGGCCGGTTGAGGCAGTTTGATCAACTGCAGGTTGATGTAATCCTGGCCGAAGGCATGGAAACCCGGGGAATCGGCCTTGCGGTCATGAACCGCCTGCGCCGCGCCGCCTCGGAAATCGTAAAGTGCTGAGGGCTTTGGGGTATTCCTTTGGGGTCTGGCCATTGGCTTTTAGACGCTGCGCATAATTTTTTTATTTCTTCAAACATACATATAGTAGCTAGGGAAACACTATTTGAGATAACCCGATAATAGTCTTAACGAAAAAAGCTATGGCCGATGGCTTGAATAATCAACCCGGAAGAAATTAGCCCTGATGGCCCACAGCCAAAGGCCAAAGGCCGACGGCCTGACCCCAAAGAATTCCCCCAAAGACAAGGACGGTGTTACTTTGGATCTTTTTACTCTGCTGGCCCTGGCCGTTGCGTTGGGGTCGGATGCTTTTTCTTTATGTGTCGGTATTGGCATGGCCGGTGTCACCCGCCGGCAAATTGCCATTATCAGCCTGACAGTGCTGGTTTTTCATATCTTCATGCCCCTGCTGGGCTGGTATGTGGGAGGTTTTCTGGGAAGCAAAGTGGGTCAGGCGGCCTCCATTGCCGGGGCCCTGCTGCTGGTCTACCTGGGGGCGAAAATGATTTGGGATGCCTTAAAACCCGGCCTTGAAGAACCCCGGTTTGTCATCACCAACACCGGAGGACTGCTTCTGCTGTCTGCCAGTGTCAGCATGGATGCTCTCAGCGTAGGCTTTACCCTGGGAACCCGGCAGGTTTCTCTGGCCCTGGCTGCAGGAGTCATCGGTATGGTGGCGGGGGCCATGACTCTGGCCGGACTCACCCTGGGCAAATTTGTCGGCGGTTGGATCGGCGACAAGGCACAGTTGGCGGGAGGAGTCATACTGACCGGGATAGGTATTAAGTTGTTTTTTTAGGGGATATTGCAGAAATCATACATAAAAATCAACTGTCCACGGCAATTTTGGACAGTTTTTTCTTATTGTACTTACCGGCGTCGGAAATACTACCAGCGGAGGAATGCAAATGATGGCAAAGAAAGTCCTTTTTGTATGTACAGGAAATACCTGTCGCAGCAGCATGGCCGAGGCGCTGGCCCGGGCCGTGGCATCGGAAATGGGGATTACGGGATTACAGTTTCTTTCGGCCGGCACCCTGGCCTGGCCCGGGGACAAAGCGTCCGACCAGGCCGTAGAAGCCCTGGCGGAACAGGGAATCGAACTTTCCCGGCACCGGGCCACTTTATTAACCCCCCAACTGGTGGAGGAGGCCGACCTGGTGCTGACCATGACCGAGAGTCACCGCAGGCAAGTACTGAACCTGCTGCCGGATGCCCAAGGAAAAGTCTTTACCCTGGGAGAATTTGCGGGCGTTCCGGGCGATATTGCCGATCCTTACGGCAGCCCGGTGGACAACTACCGCCGCTGCGCCGAGGAGATAAAAGCCTTGATCCGCAAGGTATTGCAGAAACTGAACAATGAACAAAACAAACCTTAAAACATATTTTCAAAAAACAAAGGAATTACCCTCTTCGACGAAGAAACAAATATCGACAGATATGGAGGTTTTATAAGATGAATAAAATTTCAGTGGTTCTTGGCAGTGACCATGCCGGTTTTGAGATGAAGGAACAAATTCGCCAGTACCTGCAAGGCAGGGGCTACTTTGTTCAGGATATGGGCTGCCAGGGCACAGAGTCCTGCGATTATCCCGACTTTGCACTGGCAGTGGGAGAAAAGATCCGTTCCGGCGAATGCCAGCGGGGCATCCTCATCTGCGGCACCGGCGTAGGCATGGCCATTGCCGTCAATAAAGTTCCCGGCGTCCGCGCCGCCAACGTCTTCGACCCCGCCATTGCGGTCCTGGCCCGGGAACACAACGACGCCAACGTCGTCACCCTGGGCTCCCGGTTTATCGACCTGGAAAAAGCCAGAGAAATCGTAGAAAAATTCATGACCACCGACTTCGCCGGCGACCGCCACGCCAGACGGGTTAACAAAATTTCTGAGATTGAGAAAAAGTATAGCTTATAGAAAATTATGACCAAAAAGAAATGCAATCAAAAAAGCTGATGGCTGACGGCTGAAGGCTGATGGCTAAAAGCTTTTCCACTATAATTTTGTAAGGAGAGGACACTTATGTTCAAAGGAAACCTTATACAGACCGATCCCGAGCTTGCTAATGCCATCCAACTGGAACTCCAACGCCAGCAGAGAAACATCGAGCTCATTGCCTCGGAAAACTTCGTCAGCCCTGCGGTGCTGGAGGCCCAGGGGTCGGTGTTAACCAACAAATACGCCGAGGGTTATCCCGGCAAGCGCTACTACGGCGGCTGTGAATTTGTCGATATAGTGGAAAGCCTGGCCATTGAGAGGGCCAAGCAGCTGTTCGGGGCAGACCATGTCAATGTGCAGCCCCACTCCGGAGCCCAAGCCAACTTTGCGGTCTACTTTGCCCTGCTGCAGCCCGGCGATAAAATTCTCGGCATGAACCTGGCCCACGGCGGCCACCTGACCCACGGCAGCCCGGTTAACGTCTCCGGAAAATACTTTACAATCGTCTCCTATGGCGTCGAAGAAGCCACCGGACGCATCAACTACGACCAGCTGCGCGAAATTGCCCTGCGGGAAAAACCGAAAATGATTGTAGCCGGCGCCAGCGCCTACCCCCGGGCCATTGACTTTAAACGGATCGGGGAAATTGCCAAAGAAACAGGGGCTTACTTTTTTGTGGACATGGCTCATATTGCCGGACTGGTGGCAGCCGGACTGCACCAGAACCCGGTGCCTTACGCCGACGTGGTCACCACCACCACCCACAAAACCCTGCGCGGCCCCCGCGGCGGCATGATTCTCTGCAAAGAACAATATGCCCAGCTGATTGACAAAGCCATCTTCCCCGGCAGCCAGGGCGGTCCCCTGATGCACGTCATAGCGGCCAAAGCCGCTGCCTTTGGGGAAGCGCTGAAGCCCGAATTCAAAGCTTACCAGCAGCAAATCATCAACAACGCCCAGGCCCTGGCCCAAGGCTTGATGCAGCGCGGGTTCAACCTGGTTTCCGGCGGCACCGACAACCACCTCATGCTGGTGGATCTCCGGGGCACCGGCATCACCGGCAAAGAAGCTGAAAAACTGCTGGATGAAGTTCATATCACTTGCAATAAAAACGCCATCCCCTTCGACCCCGAGAAGCCCTTTGTTACAAGCGGCATCCGCCTGGGCACCCCTGCCGTCACCACCCGGGGCTTTAAAGAAGAGGACCTGGACCAGGTGGCCGAAATCATCGCCATGACCCTCCAGGGCAAGGACAACCCCGCCATCAAAGACAAAGCCCGGGCCATGGTGAAAGAGCTGTGCGACAAGTACCCGCTGTATGCTTAGGGGTATTCCTTACGGGTCTAGTCTGGGCCGGAGAAGCATTCCTCAAGGGTCCTGTCTGGGCTATTGGGTAGTACTTTGGGGTTCTGGTCTGGGCTTTGGGGTAGAACTTTTGGGTCCTGTATTTTTGGGCAGGACCCAAGAGAAAAGCAGCATAAGCCCAGACATGACCCCAAAGAACGACAGGAGGTTCGAGCCATGCGCCCTTCCTGGGATGAATATTTTATGGAAATTACCCGGGTGGTTGCCGCCCGTTCTACTTGTTTGCGCCGCAAAGTGGGAGCTGTCATTGTGAAGGACAACCGCATCCTGGCCACCGGCTACAACGGCGCTCCCGCCGGATTGGCCCACTGCCTGGAAATCGGCTGCCTGCGGGAACAAATGAGCATCCCCTCCGGCCAGCGCCACGAACTATGCCGTGGCCTGCATGCGGAGCAAAATGCCATTATCCAGGCAGCGGTCCACGGCACCGCCATCCGGGGCAGTATCATCTACGTCACCAACCAGCCTTGCGTCATGTGCAGTAAAATGATCGTCAACGCCGGGATCAAAAAAGTCATTTTTGCCGGCGACTACCCCGACGAACTGTCCCTGAAAATCTTTCAAGAAGCCAAAGTGGAACTCATAAAACTCCCCTCGTAGAGGGGTCAGCCCCCTTTTCAAGTTAAGAACCGTCCCCAACTTGAATTCCCTGCTGGGGGAGAGGAGGCAAGCTATGCTTACGAAAACCATTGCCCTGCCAAAACTGAATAACCTCTCGCCCACCATGGAGTCCACCGCCCTGAAACTCATGGAAGAGGCCGGCGAGCTGGCCCAGGCCATCGGCAAGCTCAGAGGCATGAGCGGGGAGCAGGCAAGGTGGGAGGAAAAAGAAGTTATGGAACTGATCACCAAAGAACTGCTGGACGTAGCCCAAACCGCCGTCAGCATGATGTTCGTTTTGGAGGAACACTACGGCGTAAACATAGAAAAGGCCCGGGAACAGCATATCAGCAAGCTTGTTAAAAAAGGATACCTAAAAACCAACGGCCAATAGCCAATGGCCAAAAGCATTACCCAGGAGGCTAAATATGCTCAAAATTCTCACCGTTTTCGGCACCCGCCCCGAGGCCATCAAAATGGCCCCATTAGTAAAAGAACTCAACAGCAGGCCCGATAAAATCCGGTCCCTGGTTGCTGTAACCGCGCAGCATAGAGAAATGCTGGACCAGGTCCTGGAACTGTTTGATATCGTCCCGGACTACGACCTCAATATCATGCAGGAGGGACAGACCCTCTACGACGTCACCGTCCGCGCCCTGGAGGGGCTGAAAGACGTCCTCATAGACAGCAACCCGGACCTGGTGCTGGTGCATGGCGACACCACCACCACCTTTGCGGCGGCCCTGGCGGCCTACTACCGGCAAATTCCCGTGGGCCACGTGGAGGCCGGCCTGCGCACCCATAACAAATACTCCCCCTTTCCGGAGGAAATGAACCGTCACCTTACCGGGGCCCTGGCCGAATACCATTTTGCGCCCACCGAAAGGGCCATGCAAAATCTGATTAAGGAAAACGTCAATCCGGACAACATTTTCGTCACCGGCAACACCGTCATTGATGCCTTAAAGGCAACCGTCAAAGAAAACTATGTATTTTCCGATCCCCTTTTGAATAATATAGATTTTGGCAGACAGCGTGTCCTGCTGGTAACCACCCACCGCAGGGAAAACCTGGGCCAGCCCATGCGCGACATCTACCGGGCCCTTAAAGAAATTGTCGAAACTTACCCGGATGTCGAAATTGTCTTCCCGGTACACAGGAATCCCGCCGTCCGCCGAGTGGTCAACGAAATCCTGGGCAACATACCCAGGGTGCACCTCATCGAGCCCCTCCAGTACGAGCCCTTTATCAACCTGATGCAGCGCTGCTACCTGGTGCTGACGGATTCGGGGGGCCTGCAGGAAGAAGCGCCTTCCCTGGGCAAGCCCGTCTTAGTCCTGCGCAGCACCACCGAGCGGCCGGAGGCCGTTGAGGCAGGCACCGTAAAACTGGTCGGCACCGACCGGGAGGTTGTTCTGTCTGTCACAAAAGAATTGTTGAATAACCCCGAGGCCTACAAAGCCATGGCCGAGGCGGTTAACCCCTACGGGGACGGTCTGGCTGCCAAGCGGATTGCGGATTTCCTTTGTTACAAATTTCATTTAACAGAAGGCCGGCCGGAGGAATTTTTGCCCAAAAAATAAGGCAAAATCGGCCTGTCGGAGTTGCATGAAAGTTGTCAGATTAAAAAATAATTTAAAAAATTGCCTAAAATCCCTAACCGGCTGGAGGAATAATGAAAATCTTGTAGAAGTTATATATCAAACCTCACAAGATTGGCGTCTGGCTGACAAAGTTATACTCCCAACTGGTGGCACATATTGTGAATAATGGAATTAACATGGTCCGTTTCCGCGACCCGGGGTAATGACAAAAGCCAAATGCTAGCAACAGCCAACAGCGGGACCCAAAAGCAATACCCGCAAGGCTGGCAACTGGACCCGAAAGGAATACCCAAAAGCCATGAGTGGAAAAGGTAAAGGAGACCCGCTTAGAGCACTGGCGCTGGCATCGTCCATCAGCGTGGAGATCGCGGCCGCTACGGTTGCCGGCTTCATGGGAGGGCGGTGGCTGGACAGCAAGCTGGATACCGCTCCCTGGTTCATGCTGGCAGGGCTGCTGCTGGGTATGGCCGGGGGGATGTGGGGGGTCTACCATACGCTGGAAACCTTCCGCAAGAAAGACAAGGGGTGAGTCGATGCTGGGATCCACTACCATACCGAGTCTGGAAGTGCAACTGAAACGCACCGTCAAATGCACGGCCATTGTGGTGGCCTTGATGGCGCTGGCGGTTGTGGTGGATTATCAAAACGCCGTTTATAAGGGCTTTTTGATCGGTTCCCTGGTCAGCTTGCAAAACGCCATCCTTCTCAGCAAGAGAATTAAAAAGGCTTCCACCATCAAAGATGTGGGTAAAGCAATTGCATACATGCGCAGGGGCTTTTTTATCCGCCTGATCCTTATTATGGCCACCCTGTGGCTGTCTGTCAGAATTCCCAGTGTCAGCGTGCATGCCGCAGCGGTAGGCTTGTTTGTTGCCCCGGTCCTGTCGATATCCGATTTTCTGATCACGTTGCTTAAAGAGAGCGTCCTCAATAAAGACGCCCTCGCAAATAAAGTTAATTCATTTCAACGTGAAGGGGGTGAAAACGCATGAGCGCTGCGGCGGGAGCTGCGCATGCAGCAGAGCATCATGATATGCTGCACCAGGTGGAAGTGGCCCTGAACTACTGGGGAATTCCGCTGTTCTCGGAGTACGACAAGTACTGGCACATCATGGGCCTCAGCATCAGCCCCAGGACCATGATCATGACCTGGATCACCATGGCCATTGTATTGCTCTTTGCCTGGGCCTGCACGAGAAATCTGAACGTCAGAAGCCCCGGTAAAGGACAGGCTACCTTTGAATTGCTGTGGGAATTCCTGGGCGGGCAGGTGTTTGCCAACCTGGGTAAAAACAAGCTGGGTAATGCTATGCTGCCCATCATCGTAACATTCTTTACCTATATCGCCTTTGCCAACCTGCTGGGTCTGATACCCACGTTAAGTTCACCCACGGCAGATAAAAACACAACCTTTGGTTTAGCTTTAATCGTTGTCTTTTTAATTCATTACCACGGCATCAAATCCAACGGTCTCGGCGGTCACATCGGCCACTACTTCCAACCCTTTAAACCCTTCGTGGTTCTGCACCTGATCGAAGAAGTGGCCAGACCGGTGACGCTGGCCTTCCGTCTTTACGGCAACATCTTTGCCGGTGAAGTGCTGATCGCTGTACTGTTAGGTCTGATCAACATAAACGCCTATGTATTCGGCGGATTTATCCCGTCGGTTATTTGGTTGGCGTTCTCGGTGTTTGTCGGTTTTGTGCAAGCATTCGTTTTCTCGATGCTGACCATCGCCTACGTATCACAGTTCGCCGCTCATCACGATGCTGCTGACCACCACTAGGTTTTAAGTGATGAACATCTTACGAAAGGAGGGGAAATGGAAATGGAAGTAACTGCTGCTGCTGCCATCGCTACCGGCCTGGCCGTAGGTTTAGGCGCTCTGGGTGCCGCTGTTGGTGACGGTATCTGCACCGGCAAAGCCATCGAAAGCATTGCCCGTCAGCCCGAAGCTAAAGGTACCATTCAAACCACCATGTTTATTTCCGTAGGTCTGATCGAATCTATCCCCATTATCGCCGTAGTTCTTGCCTTCATGCTGTTTGGTAAGATTGGTTAATTTTGAAGGATAGTCTAGTTTTTTTAAGGACGGGGGCGATTTGGCGGGCTTAACGCTGTCTCCAAGCCCGCAGTCGCCTTCCTTATTGTCCGCCCAGACGGAAGGAGGGGAATTTGTGGAGAGCTTAGGTTTTAATGCTACGTTATTAGCCCAGATGTTCAACTTCCTGGTCTTATTAATCCTGCTCCGGGCGGTGGCCTACAAGCCGTTTATGAACATGCTGGAAAAACGCAGGGAACTGATCGAAAGCAGCATTGCTGCGGCCGAAGAAGATAAAAAGCAGGCAGAACAAATGCGCGCCGCTTTACAGGCCGAACTGCAGCGTTCCCGTGAACAGGCCGCTGAAATGATGGCCCGGGCTACCAAGAATGCTGAAGAACAGGCCCAGCAGATCATCGAGGCAGCCAAAGCGGAAGCTGCCCGTGTGAAAGACAGCGCCCTAGCCGAAATCCAGCGTGAAAAGGAAAAGGCCGTGGCCGAACTCAGGGACCAGGTTGCTACACTCTCCATTTTGGTGGCTGGCAAAATTATCGACCAGAAACTCAATGGTGACATTCATAAGGATCTGGTTAACAAATTTGTTAAAGAGGCAGGCGATCTGCCATGTTAAAAGGGGCTGTGGCAAGACGTTATGCCCAGGCCCTGTATGAAATTGCCCGGGACAAAAACGCCCTGGAAACCATGGAACAGGAACTGAAGGGCATTGCCGAGGCAATCGAAGGGACCAGGGAACTCCAAAAGGTATTATACCACCCGCAGGTGTTACCCAGCGAGAAGAAAAACCTTCTCAAGGCGCTCTTTGCCGACAAAATTTCCGCCGAGACCATGAACTTCCTTGGTCTTGTTGTAGATAAGCGCAGAGAGAACTATATCGCAGGCATTGCCGCCGAGTTTTCGGCCTTGGCCAACGAAGCCCGCGGTAAAGTGGCCGCCGAAGTAACCTCCGCCATTGAACTTAGCGAGGAACAAAAACAACAATTGGTGCAAGTAGCCTCCCGCTTGGCCGGTAAAGAAGTGGAACCGACTTTTACGGTGGATCCTTCCCTTATCGGCGGCGTTGTTGTAAAAATCGGTAGTAAGGTTATCGACGGCAGCATCAAGACCCGCCTTGCTACCCTGAAATCACGCCTCATGTCCAAAACCAGTTAATAGATAGGGGTGAACCAGTACATGAATTTGCGACCTGAAGAGATCAGCTCGATCATTAGGCAGCAAATCGACAAATACGAGGCCCAGGTAGAAGTATCTGACGTGGGCACCGTTATCCAGGTCGGCGACGGTATCGCCCGTGTTTATGGCCTCGAGGACTGCATGGCCGCAGAACTGTTGGAATTCCCCGGCGGTACCCTCGGTATGGCCCTTAACCTGGAAGAAGATAACATCGGTTGCGTTATTATGGGTCCCTACACCCATATTAAAGAAGGCGACCCCGTTAAGCGTACCGGTCGTATTATCTCCGTTCCCGTCGGCGATGCCCTGATCGGTCGTGTTGTAAACCCGCTGGGCCAGCCCATCGACGGCAAAGGCCCCATTAAAACCGATAAATACCGCGCCACCGAGCGTATCGCTCCCGGCGTTATTACCCGTAAATCCGTTAGCGTGCCTCTGCAAACCGGTATCAAGGCCATCGACGCCATGGTTCCCATCGGCCGCGGCCAGCGTGAGTTAATCATCGGCGACCGCCAGACCGGTAAAACCGCCATTGCCGTTGATACCATCATCAACCAGAAGGGTCAGGACGTTATCTGCATCTACGTGGCCGTAGGTCAGAAGGCCTCCACCGTGGCCGGCGTGGTACAGACCCTGGAAGCCCACGGCGCCATGGAATACTCCATCGTGGTAGCTGCCAACGCTTCCGAACCCGCTCCGCTTTTATACCTGGCTCCCTATGCCGGCTGCGCCATGGGCGAAGAATTCATGGACAACGGTAAAGACGTATTGATCATCTACGATGACCTGTCCAAGCAGGCCGCCGCTTACCGCGAAATGTCCCTGCTGCTGCGCCGCCCGCCGGGCCGTGAAGCCTTCCCCGGTGACGTATTCTACCTGCACTCCCGCCTGCTGGAGCGTGCTGCCCGCCTAGCGCCTGAGTTCGGAGGCGGTTCCTTGACCGCGCTGCCCATCATCGAAACCCAGGCCGGCGACGTGTCTGCCTACATTCCTACCAACGTTATCTCCATTACCGACGGCCAGATCTTCCTGGAAACCGACCTATTCAACGCCGGTCAGCGTCCTGCTATTTCCGTAGGTCTGTCGGTATCCCGCGTTGGTGGCGCTGCGCAAATTAAGGCCATGAAGCAGGTTGCCGGTCAGCTTCGTCTGGACCTGGCCCAGTACCGCGAGCTGGCTGCCTTCGCCCAGTTCGGTTCCGACCTGGACAAAGCCACCCAGGCCCGTCTGAACCGCGGCGCCAGGACCGTGCAAATCCTGAAGCAGCCCCAGTACAAGCCCTATCCCGTTGAAGAGCAGGTTGTTATCATCTACACCGCCGTTAAAGGCTTCCTGGATGATATCGAGCTGAACCGCATCAGCGCCTTTGAAGAGGGCTTCATCAACTTCATGCGTACCAGCAAGGCCGATATCCTGAAGGCCATCAAGACCGATAAAGAAATCAAGCCCGAGACCGATGCCAAGTTAGTGGCAGCCATTGAAGAGTTCAAGAAGACCTTTGCGTAGAGAATCGAGGTTCGCCATCGTTGTTCGCAGGTTGACTTCATAAAATGATTCGTGCCTCGGACATCGAACACCGAACATCGAGAAAAGGTGGTGATTTAGTAAATGCCCAGTGCCCGTGACTTAAGGCGCCGGATTAAGAGTATTAAAAGTACCCAACAAATCACCAAAGCCATGAAGATGGTGGCTGCTGCAAAACTGCGCCGGGCCCAGGAGGCGGCAGAGTCTGCCCGTCCCTTTGCCCTGAAAATTAAAGATGTTTTAAGCCGTGTGGCTGCTGCCAGCGGCGGTGCCAGCCACCCCCTGTTAGAGGTACGGGAAGTTAAAAGAACGGCCTATATCGTCATTACCGCCGACCGCGGCCTGTGCGGCGGCTTTAACGCCAACGTCCTGCGGCGTGCCGCCGCCGAGGTAAGGGATGTGCCCAACCCGGCCATCATTGCCGTGGGCCGCAAGTCCCGCGATTATTTTACCCGCCGTGGCTTTGATGTGGCGGCATCTTACGTGCGTTTAGGCGAGACCATCCAGTTCTCCCAGGCCAAAGAAATCGCCAAGTTTGTCATGGATAAATACATGGCCGGCGAGGTTGATGAGGTATACCTGATCTTCAGCGAGTTTGTTAACGTGCTGACACAGCGTCCCGTTAAAGTCAAACTGCTGCCGGTGGAAACCCCGGCCGAAGAGAACAAGGGTCCCAAGGTGGAATACATCTTCGAGCCCTCTGCCGAATCGGTTTTGGCCAGCCTGCTGCCCACCTACGTGGAAACCACCGTATTCAGGGCTATGCTGGAAGCCAAGGCCGGCGAACAAGGCGCCCGGATGACCGCCATGGATTCCGCCACCAAGAACGCCAAAGAATTGATTTACAAGTTAACCCTGTCCTTGAACCGCGCCCGTCAGGCTGCCATTACCAAGGAAATCTCCGAAATCGTTGGCGGCGCTGCGGCGCTCGAATAATAATGTCGTGAAAATCTGACTGCAAGGAGGTCGGAGAACAACATGAACGTTGGCCATATCGTCAGTGTTATCGGTGTGGTTGTGGACGTCGAGTTCCCGCCAGGCCAGGTACCTGATATATATAGTGCGGTAAAAATCCGTACTGAAGACCAGGAAGACAAGTCCACCGAGTGGAACCTCACCCTGGAAGTGGCCCAGCACCTGGGTAACAACCGCGTACGCTGCATCGCCATGTCCTCCACCGAGGGTCTCAAGCGTGGCATGAAAGTCGTAAATACCGGTAAACCCATCGCCGTTCCCGTAGGACGTCCCGTTCTGGGCCGCCTGCTGAACGTTCTGGGCGAAGAAATTGACGGCAAAGGACCCATTAAATCCGACAAATACTATCCCATTCACCGTCCCGCCCCTGCCCTGATCGACCAGTCCACCAAGGCAGAAATCCTGGAGACCGGCATCAAGGTTATCGACCTGATGATCCCCTTCCTGAAGGGCGGTAAAATCGGTCTCTTCGGCGGCGCCGGTGTAGGCAAGACCGTTATCGTTATGGAGCTCATCAACAACATCGCCAAGCAGCACGGCGGTATCTCGGTATTCGCCGGCGTAGGTGAGCGTACCCGTGAAGGTAACGACCTCTACCATGAAATGAAAGAAGCAGGCGTATTGGATAAGACCATCATGGTGTTCGGTCAGATGAACGAACCCCCGGGAGCCCGTCTCCGGGTAGGTCTCACCGGTCTTACCATGGCCGAGTACTTCCGTGATGAAGAGGGCGCCGACACCCTGCTGTTCATCGACAACATCTTCCGTTTCACCCAGGCCGGTTCCGAGGTTTCCGCGCTGCTGGGCCGTATGCCCTCCGCCGTAGGTTACCAGCCCACCCTGGCCACTGAAATGGGTCAATTGCAAGAACGTATTACCTCCACCCGCAAGGGTTCCGTTACCTCGGTACAGGCCATTTACGTGCCGGCGGACGACCTGACAGACCCGGCGCCGGCCAACGCCTTCGCGCACCTGGACGCCACCGTAGTTCTGAGCCGTCAGATCGCCGAGCTGGGTATCTATCCCGCGGTAGACCCGCTGGATTCCACCTCCCGTATTCTGGACCCCCACATCGTGGGTAAAGAACACTATGAGTGCGCCCGGGGCGTACAGTCCGTACTGCAGCGCTATAAAGAACTGCAGGACATCATCGCCATTCTGGGTATGGACGAACTGTCCGACGAAGATAAACTGATCGTGGCCCGCGCCCGTAAGCTGCAGCGCTTCCTGTCCCAGCCCTTCCACGTAGCGGAAACCTTTACCGGCGCACCTGGTAAATATGTATCCTTGAAGGACACCATACGTGGCTTCAACGAAATCCTTGCCGGTAAATACGACCACCTGCCTGAACAAGCCTTCTATATGGTAGGCGGCATCGAAGAAGTTGTGGAAAAGGCAAAACGTATTGAGGCTGGTGCATAATATGGCTAAAACCCAACGCCTTGATATCGTCACTCCTGAAAAAGTTGTTTTCAGCGAGGAAATCGAATTCATCGTGGCCCCCGGCGCCGACGGTGAACTCGGTATCTTGCCTGAACACGCTCCTCTGGTCACCGCCCTCAAAATTGGCGTTTTGCGGGTCCAGCAGGGCGGCAAGTTCTTTAAAGTGGCCGTCAGCGGTGGGTTCATGGAAGTCAAGAACAGCCGGGTCGTTGTTCTGGCTGACACCGCCGAACGCGCCGATGAAATTGATGTTGAGCGGGCCAGAGCTGCCAAGCAGCGCGCCGAACAGCGCCTGGCCAGCAAAAGCCCCGAAATCGACATCGCCCGGGCCGAAATCGCCCTCCAAAAAGCCCTCAACCGCATCAAAGCGGCCGAGTAAGCAGAGAAAACCCAGGATAGCCAACCTATCCTGGGTTTTAGTATTTTATTAGCAATCATTGGCAATAATATAACAAGACCCCAAAGAAAAGCAGAATAAAACCCAAGGGGTCTGGCTCCTGCTGCACACAACTGTCGCAGCTGCCTAAAGCCGACACCAACCACCACCCCAACAAAGTGGTGCAACCCAACAGCAGGTGCCTGACCCCGACGAAATAAGAAAACCCAAGGGGTCTGGCTCCTGCTGCACACAACTGTCCAGCTGCCTAAACCCGACACCAACCACCACCCCAACAAAGTGGTGCAACCCAACAGCAGGTGCCTGACCCCGACGAAATAAGCTAAACAGGAGCAAATATGGGAAAAATCATCATCACCGGCGGAAAACCCTTACAAGGAACCATAAAAGTCAGCGGCGCCAAAAACGCTGTCCTGCCCATACTGGCCGCTTCCCTGTTAACTACAACCCAAACCAGACTGCTGGACGTCCCCAACCTGGCCGACGTTCAGGTGATAAGCTCCGTCCTGCAGGAACTGGGCGCCAAAATAGAAAAAAAGCCCGGCGAACTGCTCATCTCCGTCCCCTGCCTCACCGGTACGGAAGCGCCCTACGAGTATGTCCGTAAAATGAGGGCCTCCTTCCTTGTCATGGGCCCCCTGCTGGCCCGGGCGGGAAAAGCCAGAATCTCCCTGCCCGGCGGCTGTGCCATCGGCACCAGGCCCATTGACCTGCACCTCAAAGGCTTTGCCGCCCTGGGGGCGGATATCCGTTACGGCGCCGGCTGCATCGAAGCCGCCGCCAGGCAGCTGACAGGCGCCAGGATTTACCTGGACTTTCCCAGCGTCGGGGCCACCGAAAACATCATGATGGCAGCGGTCCTGGCCAAAGGCCAGACTACCATCGAAAATGCCGCCGAAGAACCGGAAATCGTGGATCTGGCCAATTTCCTCAACTCCATGGGGGCCAACATCAAAGGGGCCGGCACCAAGGTGATACGCATCGACGGCGTGGACCGTCTCGGCGGCGCCACCCACGCCGTCATCCCGGACCGCATAGAAGCGGGCACCTACCTAGTGGCGGCAGCCATTACCAGAGGTAACCTGCTGGTGGAAAACGTCATTGCCGACCACCTGAAACCGGTGGCCGCCAAGCTCATAGAAGCCGGTGCGGAACTGACAGAAGAAGAAACCGGTGTTCGGGTCAACTGCACAGGCAAAGTCCTCAAAGGAGTCGACATCAAAACCCTCCCCTATCCCGGCTTTCCCACCGACATGCAGGCCCAATTCATGGCCCTTATGACAGTAGCGGAGGGCACCAGCATCATCACAGAAACCGTCTTTGAAAACCGCTTCATGCATGTCAGCGAACTCAAACGCATGGGCGCCAAAATCAAAATCGAAGGCCGCACCGCCGTTGTCCAGGGCGTTAAAAACCTGACCGGCGCCGCAGTCAAAGCCACCGACCTGCGGGCCGGCGCCGCCATGATCCTGGCCGGCCTGGCCGCCGAAGGCGAAACAGCCATCTCCAACATCCACCACATCGACCGCGGCTACGAAAACCTGATTGAGAAGCTGCAAGGGATAGGAGCCAACATCCGGCGTGTGGAGGAATGCGTACCGGCTCTGGGGTAAGGCTTTCGGGTCAAGCTATCAGCTGTCAGCTATCAGCTGTCAGCCCTCAGCCGTCAGCTTTTGGCCTTTGGCCCTTAGCCATTGACTCTAGTTGGCCATTGGCCATTGGCCCTTAGCCTTTAGCTCTATAGGAGCGGTAAAAAACTTATAGAATAACAACGCGGGTGTGGAATATATTTCCACACCCTTTCATATGTATTAAATAAGGAACGGCCTATGTGCTTCCTTAAAAGCAAGATCTATGAGAAACGCTAGAATCTAGCAATAAAAAAGCTGACAGCCAAACCCAAGGGGTCTGGCTCCTGCTGCCCACAATCATCATAACAACACGCACCATACACCAACCACCGCACCCACCAACCCACCGAATCCCCACCAGCAGGTGCCTGACCCCGCCGAACCAAGCCAAACCCAAAGAAAGGCAGGCCCCACACCATGCGCAAACTCCTCCTGGCCTTGCTGGCGATAGCCCTCCTGGCCTACCTGCTTCCCCCAAAAGCCCCAAAAACACAAATCCAATCCCAGGGCACCATCGTCAAAATGTACAACCACCTGACAGGGCAAATTCAACCCATCCCCCTGGAAGAGTACCTCATTGGCGTGGTGGCAGCCGAAATGCCGGCCTCCTTCCCGGTGGAAGCCCTCAAGGCCCAGGCCGTGGCGGCCCGCACCTATATCATGCAGCGCCTGGCCCCCGGCGGCGTTCAAAACGCCCGCCGCCCGGCAGCCGATGTGTCCAGCGACCCCAGAGAAGGACAGGCCTGGATCTCCCGGGAAGAGATGCAAAAACGCTGGGGCAAAATCAAATCCCTGGAATACTACTATAAAATCAAATGGGCGGTGGACAGCACCCGGGGCCAGGTCATCACCTACAAATCCCAGCTCATCTTCCCGGCCTTCCACGCCTCCTGCGGCGGCGGCACCGAAAACGCCGAAGAAGTATGGGTAACGGCAGCCCCCTACCTCAAAGGCGTCCCCTGCCCCCACTGCGCCGACCCCGATCCGGAAAGGCAGGTTACATATACCCTGGCCGAGCTGGACAAGAAACTAAAAACAAACCTCTCGGCCATGCCTGTGTCAACCATCAAAAACAAAGCCCTCGCCGTCATTCAGGAAACCGCCACCGGCCGCCCCAAAGAAATACGCATCGGCGACAAAACCTACCCGGCCACCATGCTCCGGGAACTCCTGAACCTCCGCTCCACCCGCATTAGCTGGAGCATCGAGGGCGACCAAATCACCTTCACCACCCGCGGCTACGGCCACGGCGTCGGCCTCTGCCAGTACGGCGCCAAAGGCATGGCATTACAAGGCAAGAGTTACGAACAGATACTAAAGCACTATTACACAGGCGTGGAGATTACGACCATCCCACCAGCAGGTGCCTGACCCCGCCGAACCATGTATAAAACCTTCGCAATATGGCAATACTCTAACTAAAGAACTACCACCGGAAGCGAGGTTATAAACATGTGGCCCTTCGAAAACTCCCTGCGAAACCAGCTGCGAAACCAGGATCTCATTAAAAAATTCCGCGACTGGCTGAGAAAATGGCTTTTCAAAGGAAACAAAATCAACCCCTTTACACTGCTGGGCATCCTATTAACCGCAGGCATCTTATCCGCCTATGGCCTCTACGCCTGGTTTCACGGCCCCGCCGAGCAAAGGGCCGTTACACCGTCAAACACCAACCAGGTAATCAATCAGGACATCCAAAAAACGCCGCCCGTTAGCAGTCAAAGCCGGTCCGCAACAACCGGTCAGCCCCAGGAAGCCGGAGCAACCCAGGCCCCGCCCGCGGCAAACCCCGAAGAAATGGTGAAACCCGTCATGGGGCACGTACTGACCGGCGTGGGCATGACCTACTCCGAAGTGTTTAAGGACTACCGCTACAATACCGGCGTGGCCCTGGCCGCCGCACCGGGCACAGAAGTAAAAACCGCCATGGCCGGCACGGTATCCCTGATTTTCACCGCAGAAAGCGGCACCAGCACCGTCAGCATCAACCACGGCAGCGGCTGGGAATCCTACTACAGCGGCCTGGATCGGGTCCACGTCAAAGCCGGGCAAAAAGTAGCACAAAATGAAACGCTCGGCACCCTTGGTAACAACAGCAGGACCAACGGGGTCATGGAAAACCACCTGTACTTCAAAGTAACCAGGAACGGCGAACCCGTAGACCCCAATATTTACTGGAAATAAATAATAGCTTGTCATTGCTCATCCAAATGGCCGAATAATGGCCATTTTCTTTTTATTTTGTGACATTTCTCCCACCCCCCCGCATATATTTAAGTAAAAAGTAAGCTCGGCAACGTCAACTAAACCTCGGACTAATTTGCTGCACTAATAAAATTTCAAGGACAAATCCCAAAGCATACATGTAACCGGCTAATTGGTTTGCGACAACCATAATTATCCGACGTCCGACGACCGAAACAGGAGGTAGGGAAATGCAGGACTATATCCAAAAGCGGGTGCTGGACATCTGTGCTTATATTCTGGAAACCAGGGCAACGGTCCGGAAAGCTGCCCAGGTCTTTCAGGTCAGCAAAAGCACAGTACACAAAGACATGACCGAACGGCTCCCGTCCCTAAATAAACACCTGGCACAGGAAGTCAAAGCCATCCTGGACGAAAACAAAGCCGAACGCCACCTCAGAGGCGGCGAAGCCACCCGCCGCAAGTATAAAGAAATCATCTAAAACTCTACTGTGAAATTTTGTAGATAGAGAGGAATTTTAGCAGGAAAGAGAGAATCCTACCACCTTAGGACAATCTGCCATTCCTGTTTTTCTTTTTACATACCCTGTGTACCACCCACCGAATGGCGGACAAGCAGTTTGGCCATCAGTAGAACTAACCAAAGGGGTCTGGCTCCTGCCTCCACAAACCTGCCACATTAGACAAGCCCTTACACCGGCAGGTGCCTGACCCCGACGACATTGTCACTAACACCTAGGATGACACATACAACCCAGGGGTCTGGCTCCTGCCGCAACAAACCCATCCCATTTAGAAAAGCCATTACAACCGGCAGGTGCCTGACCCCGACGACGATGACCCCGACTAACATGGAATACATACAAGCTAGGAGGAAAACAAATGTTTGGATTCAGCTCCGACATCGGCGTCGACCTCGGCACCGCCAGCGTCCTGGTCTATGTCAAAGGAAAAGGCATCGTACTCCGCGAACCCTCGGTGGTAGCCATAAACAAAGATACCGGCCGCATCATCGCCGTCGGCGAAGAAGCCCGCCGCATGCTGGGCCGCACCCCCGGCAACATCGTCGCCACCCGCCCGTTAAGAGAGGGCGTTATCGCCGACTACGACGTCACCGAAAAAATGCTCCGCTACTTCATTAATAAAGCCGTGGGCAAAAAATGGTTCTTCCGCCCCCGGGTTATGGTCTGCATCCCCTCCGGCGTCACCGGCGTCGAGGAACGGGCCGTCCGCCAGGCCGCCATCTCCGCCGGCGCCCGCAGCGCCCACCTCATCGAAGAACCCCTGGCCGCCGCCCTAGGCGCCGGCATCGACATCTCGGAACCCAGCGGTTCCATGGTGGTGGACATCGGTGGCGGCACCTCCGACGTCGCTGTTCTCTCCCTCGGCGGCATCGTCTGCAGCCGCTCCATCCGGGTCGGCGGCGATAAATTCGACGAAGCCATCGTACGTTATATAAGGAAAGAATTTAGTCTCATGATCGGCGAACGCACCGGGGAAGAAATCAAAGTAGAAATCGCCACCGCCTTCCCCCAGAAAACCCCCGAGCGGGTCACCCAGATCCGCGGCCGCGACCTCATCACCGGCCTGCCCAAAGCCGTCACCGTCAGCAGCCACCAGATCTACCACGCCATTGAGGAACCCCTGGAAGCAGTGGTGGGCGCTGTGAAGGAAGTATTAGAAATCACCCCCCCGGAACTGGCGGCCGACATCGTCAACAAAGGCATCGTCATGACCGGCGGCGGCTCCCTGCTGCACGGCCTGGACATGCTGCTGTCCGAAGAAACCGGCCTGCCGGTCTATGTGGCGGACGACGCCATCTCCTGCGTGGCCCAGGGCACCGGCAAGGCTTTAGCTATGATGAATGTTTTGCCGAAGCCAAAGAGCAGTAAATTGTTTAAGAAGGTGGTGGGATAACACAAAACAAGCATAAATTTGGGAACAAAGTATATAGCGGAAGCGTCTATGTTCATGAGGGAAGAACAGTCGCTTCCTTTTTTGATGCTAAGAAACAAAGTTTTTAGATTTAGTTAAAAGTTTTCAACTTAACGGAACCTTTTAGAAACCTAGCCCGTCTAAGTTAATGAGTTGGTCAGAGAGTAAAAACTCTCCTACCGAGAAAAAAGAACCCAGATTTAAAGGATTTTTGCCAGTTAGTGTAGAACTAACCAAATCTAGCATTGGTGCCCGTATTTCTGGCAAGTAACTGCCATAACTGACACCTTGCAGGAAATGGCAAAAATCTAGGCACCTTATGAATTTGTTGAAAGGGGGGATGACGAACCCGAAGGGAATGGTTCGTCCGACTTACTAATCAACTGCTTGGCGAACTTCTCCAAGGGAAGGGATCCAACCGGTAGGCTCTTATAGCTCAGTCCGGAAATTATGAAGAATCCTTGGAATAACATTTAGGAGGGAAAAAGGTGAGAAAAGCTAACAAGATTGTATCTATTCTTGTTACACTGTGCATGCTGTTGAGCATCATGGCTCCTGCATTCGCAGCCGACACTACTGGTTTAACTGTACCGAAAGTCAAAACTGGTGACGAAAGAAGACTGGGTGACCTGTTGCTGGTAGAAACTGTACAAGGAACCACTTATTCTACTGGCGGTGACTTTGTTTTAACTGTTGAATTACCCACAGGCGTTGAGTTCTCTGAAAAAGCAGATGTAGTAGCTGAGAAAAATGGCTCTTTAGTAACAGTACCTGCCAATGTGAAAGATAAACCGAACGCTCTTGCTACCGGTGATGTTGAAGTTAAACAAGTAGGTTCTAACTATGTAACCTTTGAAGTTAAGAGTGCTACTGGCGATTCTGGTGGAAAAGCTGGTTTTGTGTTCAACTTAAGCAAATATGATGTTGACATTGCTTCCTCTGCGGCTGGCGATCTGAAGGTAAAAGTTAAAGCTGAGGGTACTCCTTTCGAAAGTGGCGAGTTCTTAGTGGGTCGTGCTTCCAAAGGTGACACCACTGTAACTGTTGCAACTCCTGAAACCATCGGTCGTGACAGTGCTAAAGCTGCACAGATCAAAATTGAAGAAAATGCAGTTGGTACCTTTGATGTTAATGATGAGATCAAAGTAGTTCTTCCCAAGGATATTGACTGGGATGTAACCGAAACTCTGAAAAACATCAGCGCTGTAGGTTTCGAAATTGAAACTCCTAGTGCTAGCAGCTTCAGTGGTGACACCTTAAAGTTAGTAGTTAAAACCAAGAGCACCAAGTATCCTGGTTTTGTAACCATCACCCCTGTTATCGATGCTGATGATGATTTCAAAGCTGGTGACGTTGAAGCAACTGTTAAAGGCGACAACATTACTTCTACCGACGTAGTTATCGCTAAGGTTGCCGACTATGATGTAATGGTTAAGCTTGACGACAATGATGTTAAAACTGTTGTAGCTGGTGTATTCGATAACGAAATTGACCAGATTAACATCGAAGAAACCGTAGCAGACAGCTTCCTGAAAAATCGCACCATTACTTTGGAATTGCCTGATTATGCACACTTTACTGCTCTGCCCACTGATATGACTGATGAGAGCAAAGTTTACACCGAAGGCGGTATCACCTACACTGTTTCCTATGACAGCTTAGACAAACTTGCAAAAGATTCTTCCCGTTCTGACAAGAAGTATCCCAGCAAGATTACCCTGAGAGCTAAAGACAACGCTGGTAAAGATGCTGAAACCATCGAGTTAGATGGCATCGAAATCGCAGTAGATGCAGATGCTCCCGCTGGAGATCTGAAACTGGAAATTGCCGGTACTCTGGGTATTAAGGCTGAATTAGTTATTGCTAAAGTTGTAGCTCCTGTTACTGTAAAGGCTGCTAATAAGGATGTTAAGATTGGTATTCAAAACCAAACTATCGGTGACATCCAAATTGTTGAATCCGTAGACGGTGCTATCACTAAGGATGGCAAGTACCTCTACGTAAAAGCTCCTACTGGCGTTAAATTTAGCGAAGTCCCCAAAGTAGAAGTTGCCAGTGGCAACTTCGAGGTAGACACCATTAAGTTTGCTACCTCTGACGACGATGTTCTGAAAATTACTGTTGACGAAGAAAGCACCAAGGCTCCTTCCACCATTGTTCTGAAGGACGTTAAAGTTGACGTAGACCGTACCGTAGCTGTTGGTCCCATGAAGTTCAGCGTATACGGCAGAGCAATTGATGAAGTTTCTGAGACTGATGAAGATGTAGAAGACAACGCTATCAAGTTCGTAGCTGGTAACGTTGTAACTCCCGCTGGTTCCGTATCTGCAGTGTTCAGCATCGGCTCCGGTATCTACACTGTTAACGGTGTAGCCCAAGTTATGGATGTTGCTCCTTACATCAAGGAAGGCCGCACCTACGTACCTGTTCGCTACCTGGCTTATGCTCTGGGTGTAAGTGAAGATAACGTACAATATGAAAACGGCGTTGTAACCTTAACCAAAGGTGACAAAGTTGTTAAACTGACTATTGGTAGCAAGACTATGGATGTTAACGGAACTACTTCTACAATGGATGTAGCTCCTGAAACTAACAACGGTCGTACCATGTTGCCCGCTCGCTTCGTAGCTGAAGCTCTCGGTGCTACTGTTGGCTATGCTAACGGTCAGGTTGTAATCAACCAGTAAGTCAGTAGGCTTAACTAAATAAGATGAGCCCAGGTTTCTTAAAACCTGGGCTCACTTCCTTATAACAAGTATGGTGGTGAAAATATGCGCCGCATTATATTAATATCATTGCTAGTAATATCATTAATATTTACTAACAACGCCTTTGCTATTGATAAATATACCATAAACTTAAGTATTGAACAGGTCATTGCTATGGCAAAGGCTAATAGCTTAGAATTAGCTAAGAAAAAGGCTGTGTTAGAACAGAAAGAAGAAAGCAGAAAAGATGCCTACAGTGTAGTGGAATACCTTCCTACTAGCCCCTATTATGTTCGAGAAATCTCAGGAGCATATTCGCAGTATATTGGTGCCGATTTTAATCAAAGGTTAGCCCAGAAAAACAAAGATTTTAGTAATATTGTTGTTACTGTAGATGCTAAAAACAAGTTCTATGATGTTCTAAATAAAAAAGCCTCGTTAAGGCTAAAGGAATTAGAATATCAAAAAGCTCAAATATCCCTATCTCAGATACTTGCTAAAAAAGAAGTTGGTATGGCTACAGAATTACATGAGTTTCAAGCCAGAACAGAACTTGCAGCAGCCCAGACCGCATTGAAGAATGCAGAAGCAGCATTAGAAAAAGCTTACTATGAATTGAATGACTTAATAGGTATTCCTCGTGAATCACGTCCCGAATTATTAGAACCAACTGGTTATGACAAAATCAAAGTTGAGAGTATGCAAGCTGAGATTAATAAAGTCATGCTAGAAAGACCGGATGCTTTTGCAGCAAAAGAGTTAGTCACAGTAAAAGCCAAGTTAAAGGAGCATGCGTCTAATTATAAGATTGGAGAATTAGAAGAAAGTATCGCAAAACTTGACTATAAAGATACAAAAGATAAAGTTGAAAGAGATGTCCATTCAATGTATAACGATATTGTTAATCTGGAAAAGCTCATCGAAACTCAAGAAGAAAGTGTAAAGGCATGTAAAGAAGCGTTAAGGAATATGGTTGTTCAATATGAACTAGGTATGGTTACAAGGCTTGAAGTATTGTCTTCTGAAACTAAGTTAAAAGAAGCTGAAAACTCCTTGAAGCAGTCCCTGTATAAACACGATGTGGCAATGAGTTCTTTTCCATATTTAGCTGGGATGTCGAGCAATTCTGGAACGGTCAATAATACTATTAGCGCTTCAGAATAACTGGACAAAATTATGATATTAAATAACAGGAGAAACCAAGGGGTTGCCTCCAATGCGGGAGCTCCTTGGTTTTGTAATAAAATAAATTATATAATGTTGAATTATTACCATAATAAGCGTTTGAACACACTACCAATTTCTAATCCATACCCAAAATAGCACATTTAATGCCATAAATGCAAGTTTATTTTATGTAACGCTAATGATAAGATACCTTAAAAATAGCTAAATACACACTTCCGTTATTGCAGCTTGGAATATTATTCTGTGCATATAAATTAAATAAAAAAGGGAGGGGATGAAAGTGAAAAGAATTGCATACTTGATGGTATTGTTAGTGTTTTTTTTAACGCCAGGTATATCCTGGGGGGAATCAAAAATTATTGTGGATAACAAAGTCCTTAGCCAGAACCAATCTACTGTAATGCTGTATAACCGCATTCTTGTCCCCCTCAGGTCAATTTCGACGGCTCTGGGAGCAGAAGTCCGATTTACGGTTTCAAATCAGACCATAGACATATTAAAAGAAGATAAACACATTACTTTGTGCTTAGGTAGCGCAAAAGCTTTTGTAAACGAGAACCCCTATATTCTTGAACTCGAGCCCCAGTTTATCAAAGGAAGTACGTACGTACCCTTACGATTTGTTTCAGAGGCATTGGGGGCACAGGTTTTTTTTGATCAGACAAGTGGGTCAGTGATTATCAATTCAAAAAAACAGGAAAATATACTGGTCAAAGCCGACCTAGCTAAAATACATTACCTTGATGTAGGTTACGGGGATTGCACATATATCGATTTACCAGGAGATGCCGATATTTTAATCGATGGCGGCAGTGCTGAAAAATCTAGCGATGTTATCAATTACCTAAAAAATCAGGGAGTAAAGGATATAGAACTGCTTATTGCGACGCACCCCCACGAGGACCATATTGGTGCCATTCCAGAGATTATTAAGGCCTTTCCAGTTAAGGAAGTAATTGATAACGGGGTAGTAACCTCCCACGCCTACTACCAAAAATATAAACAGGCAGTTTGGTCTTTGCGAAACCGAAACCCTAACATCGGCAAGATCTGGAGATTTGGAGATTCAGTTTTGGAAACCATAGTTCCTCCGGAACATTATTTTGCTGATTATAATAATTCTTCACTGGGGGTAAAGCTGACTATTGGTGATATAAAGTTCTTCTTTGCCGGCGACTTTGAACAACCTGTAGAGCAAGATATTAAAGGGAACATTCAGTCCCAATTCTTGAAGGTTGGGCATCATGGTAGCAATGATGCCAGTTCTTATGAATTTATAGAAAGAGTAAAACCCGCCGTTGCTGTGATCAGTGTGGGGCAAAATTCCTATGGTTTCCCATCATCAAAGGTTATTGAAAGATTGCAGCACAGCGGGGCAAAAGTATACCGTACGGATTTAAATGGAAATATCGTTGTAACAACGGACGGCAAGAGTTACACTGTAGTTACATCAAAAGGTAAGGAAATGGAGACGGTAACCAACCCGGCTTCTGATGTCATTCCTGTTAAGGGGGAAGTTGTAGCCAGCGATGAGAGCAACTTTTACCACAAACCCGACTGCACCTTAATAAAGAATTTGAATGTTGAAAACCAGATTTGGTTTTCTAATAGCCTAGAAGCTAGAGGGAAAGGTTTTTACCAGTGTAGTGAGTGCGAACCCGAGTAAAAGAATGAAGAGGGAAAGAGCATGGAAGGTACTAAATAAATTAACCGTCCATGTGTATTCGGCAAGATAAAAAATAGCAAATGGAAGTAAATTTTTGAAGCACCCCCTGTTCCTATTTCTGGGAATTTATAGGAGGGTTGTAAGCGGTAAAATAAAAGGGACGAATTTCGGCCAATAAAAATGGACACTTTTTTCCAGTTCACAGTTCAACTCTTCTTCGTTAACTGTATATTTACTCAGATAACGAAAGGAGAGGATAACTTGATGAGGTGGAAAATGTATAGTGAAATTCATCAACTTAAAAACATGGGCTTAAATAAGGCCCAAGTAGCCAGGCGATTGAAGATTAACGTAAAAACAGTTCGTGCTCGAGGAAATCCCTGGCAGAAAACCTCTGCCAGGGATTTCCAAAAGGTGCCTGGCACTTTACTAAACTAAAGTGAAGGCGCTTTTTCTTTTCCGGGTCATCCTTTTGGGTCTGGTGGTTTCAATGAAAGGCTACCTAGGCGGTGCCAGGTACCGTCTCGCATGAAAGTTGTATACGAGCACAAAAAGTTACCGGCGGACGGAACCAGGCACCGCCCCTGGTAAATTGGGAAAATTGCACCAAAAAACACTTGCATTTTACTAAATTAAAGTGCAATTCTACGTCCTGCTGGAACTGCAGCCCACCGTGGACCACACCATGCCCTTCCGCTTGCTGCAATACATGCTGGAAATATGGCGGGACGTCTACAACAATACCCCGGAGAAAGAGCGGAGGCGCAAGGGCTTCCGGCTGCCGGCCATCGTCCCCGCCGTCATCTACAACGGCGAGAGAGGCTGGACGGCCCGCAGGAGCTTCAGGGAGTACCAGTCGGGGCACGAGCGGTTCCCCGGTCGCCTGCTGGACTTCTCCTACATCCTCTTCGACGTAGTACGCTACAGCGAGGAAGAGCTGCTCCGGGCGGCCAACGTGGTGTCCAGCGTGTTCTACTTGGATCAGACCGTGGTGAATATTTCGGTGCGCGAGTGCACGTTAACCGTTTGACGTTGTGCACACCTTCCGCTGATATTGGGCATAGGTTTCGTTACAACTGATCACGGTAGCTAGAGGATAGTATCTTAATTTGGAATCCTGGTGCCGGTTGCCCCGACACCAGTTCCCCAAAAGACAGATCTATTCCATAATACCCTTTCTCTTGCGCATGGAGTCTCCTTCAATCATAATTCTGTAAGAGTCGTGGACTATTCTGTCGCAGATAGCGTCTGCAAGCGTCGGCTCACCGATTTTAAGATGCCAGCCGGCAACATCAAATTGGGAGCAGAAAATGGTGGAGGCTTTTTTATGCCTTGCCTCGACGATTTCAAGCAGATCCCGCGCTTCACTCTCTTTGAGAGGAAATAGCAGCCACTCATCTAAAATCAATAATTTCACTTGCTTGTACTGCTTGATAACCTTGCGGTAGGTTCCTTCGCCGCGGGCGATTGCCAACTCGCTCAGCAGATCTGGTAATCTCACATATTTCACGGTGTAGAAGTTACGGCTGGCCGCCATTCCGAAGGCATTAGAGAGGTAGGTTTTGCCACTTCCTGTCGCCCCGAGAATGACTACATTGTGATATTCCTGGATGTAGTTGCAGGTAGCCAGTCTGATTATCTGTGCCTTGTCAAGCTTTCGGTCCGGGTGGTACTCAATGTCCTCGACGCACGCGCCACTGATAGCATAATCGGCCTTTTTGATGAGCCGAGCCATCCGGTTATTCTTACGTACCGCCCACTCCGCGTCAACGTAAGCGTCAAACCGTACCCACCTAGCTTTATGTTTTAGCTTGTAGGATAATCTTCCTCAGGATACAAACGAGGAGGATTTTTTTATGACTAAAGCCCAACGACAAAAAGAATGGGAAGACAGAATAGCGGCATATCAGGCCAGCGGCCTCAGTGTCAGAGAGTGGTGCGCCGCACACGGCGTCAATCCCGACCGGCTATGGTACTGGCTGCGGAGAAATAAAAACCAGACAGCTAGTCCCGTAAAAACGCCAAAAACACCCCAGTGGTTGCCGGTGGAAGTTAGTGAACAAATGCCCGGGAACCAGAACAATGCTGTACTGATCAGAATAGGACAGGCCAGCGTCGAAGTAAACCCCGGCTTTGATCCGGCCATGCTCTCCGAAATAATTCGTATCCTGGTGGCCGTATGCTGAGTGATGCCGGTATTGATAGGGTTTACCTGGCCTGCGGAGCCACTGATTTACGCAAGTCCATTGATGGTCTGGCCGCCCTGGTAAAGGAGGGCTTCGCCCTAGATCCCTTTGCGCCCTGTCTGTTTGTTTTTTGCAACCGGCAACGAGATAAACTCAAAATACTTCGCTGGGATCACAACGGGTTCTGGCTATATTACCGGCGCCTGGAGCGCGGGAAAT
>NZ_FQUY01000018.1 GCF_900129195.1 Desulforamulus putei DSM 12395 | reverse complement strand
TTTGTTATCCGTGAATTACTCGCTAGCGTCTTTGTTCACGCTTGACGAGGATGTGGTCTGTCACAGTTTCATCTTGTATCGATGACTTTTGACTTGACCTGTTGTGCATCCATCATCCACTGTTTAGTTTTCAAAGACCAGCTTGTCAGGCCCGATCTCGCGACCGGAACTTTATCTTACTACAACTTTCACTGTTGTTGCAAGTGAAAGTTTTTGGTAATTTGCTGACCACCTTATCGACGGCAGGAAACTCATCTTACCACTTTCATTTGCTTGTTGCAAGTGGTAATTTTTAACCGCCACCTCGCAGCGACATTTGTTATATTAACACGCATGTTGACTTAACGCAAGAGGAAATTTTTATGTATTATTGCTTTGTTGAAGGGAATATAACAAACAGTGTCAAACAACTCATAGAAAGCTCATAAT
Source organism: Desulforamulus putei DSM 12395 (assembly GCF_900129195.1). Taxonomy (GTDB): domain Bacteria; phylum Bacillota; class Desulfotomaculia; order Desulfotomaculales; family Desulfotomaculaceae; genus Desulfotomaculum; species Desulfotomaculum putei. Next base: position 63,625 of record NZ_FQUY01000018.1, on the reverse strand, counting down.
TTCTAGGTGTATCGAAATATAATCATATAACAGAAGGTGAAAAAATGGACATCTTCGCATTACTTGCGGAAAATAAAATTCGTGAAGCCATTGAAAAAGGTGAACTCAGCAACCTGCCAGGAAGCGGAAAACCATTGGAAATTGAAGATTTGTCCCATATTCCGGATGAGCTTAGAGCCGGCTACAGGTTATTAAAGAATGCCGGAGTACTACCGGAAGAAATGGAGATTAAAAAAGAGGTTGTGACCTTACAAAAGCTTATTAACTATTGTTATGATGAAGACGAAAAACGTCGATTAATAAAAAAACTAAATGAGAAAATACTTCGGTTTAACATCCTTATGGAAAAAAGAAAAATAAGTTCTCCGGCTTTAAGCTATTATAAGGATAAAATTTATGCTAAATTCGGAGGCTACTGATGATTTCAGCCTTTGTTATTTAAACAGAACCGGAAAATGTTGGGGTAGGTACTGAACTCTTGGTGGAACGAAAAAAGTAGAGTCTAAAGAAGGGACGCCATCCTCGGATGACATCCTTCTTTTAAAACCTCCTCAATCAAGGCTTTACCTAAACAAACGATCCAGTCCACGGTACTGGATGGCTTCGGCCAGATGTTGAGCGGAAATGGTTTCACTTCCATCTAAATCGGCAATGGTTCGTGCCACTTTCAAAATTCTGTCATGGGAACGGGCACTTAAAGCCATCCGTTTAAAGGCATCCTGGAGTAGTTTTGCGCCTTCGGCATCCGGTTTGCAAAACCGTCGTACTTCCCTGGCACCCATGGCTGCATTGTAGGAAATGGATAAATCTTTAAATCTTTCACGCTGGATTGATCTTGCCTTTTCCACCCTTTTTTTTATCTGCAGCGAGGCCTCCCCCGGGGGCGCTTCATGTAATTCAGAATATGAAATCTTGGGGACTTCCAGATGAATATCAATGCGATCCAGCAGCGGCCCGGAAATACGGTTGATATATTTCTGTACTTGGTAAGGAGTGCAGTTACATTCTTTCTCTTTATCCAGTAAAAATCCGCAGGGACAGGGATTAGCAGCTCCTACCAGCATTATTTGGGCCGGGAAAATAAAACTGGCCGCCACTCTGGAAACACTGACGCATCCGTCTTCCAACGGCTGTCTTAATGCCTCCAAGCTGTCTTTATGAAATTCCGGCAGTTCGTCCATAAACAGAATCCCATGGTGGGCTAGGCTGATTTCCCCCGGTTTAGGAATTCTCCCCCCTCCCACCAAGCTGGCTGTGGAAGATGTATGGTGGGGTGCCCGGAAAGGACGTCTTGTGACCAGGGGATTCTTGGCGGAAAGTTGTCCGGCAATGCTATAAATTTTTGTGACCTCAATGGCTTCCTCAAAGGTGAGATCGGGTAAAATGGAGGGTAACCTCCTGGCCAGCATGGTTTTGCCGCAGCCGGGGCTACCCAGCATCAAAATGTTGTGGCCCCCTGCTGCGGCCACTTCCATGGCGCGCTTGGCAGCCAACTGTCCCCGGACATCGGCAAAGTCCAGTTCTTTTTCTCCGGCCGAATGATCGGTTGCTATCATCTCCGGTTTGTAGGGTTTTAACTCAACTTCACCCTTCAATGCAGCAGATAATTCGGTCAGGCTTGTTAACCCAAATACGTTCATACCTTGTACCAGTGCCGCTTCCGGAGCGTTGTTCAGGGGCACTACCACTTTTTTAAACCCTAATTCCCGAGCAGCTAAAACCAGCGGTAAAACCCCATTAACACCACGAATTGATCCGTCCAAAGACAGCTCTCCCAGAAATAACATACCGGAGAACCGCTCGGGATTGATCTGACCGGTGGCTGCCAGGATTCCCACAGCAATAGGCAGATCAAAGGCCGGACCCTCCTTCCTCAGATCCGCCGGGGCCAGGTTTACCGTGATCCTCTGGATGGGAAAATCCAATCCCGAGTTTTTAATAGCTGTTCGAACCCGATCCTTGGCTTCCCGTACAGCTGCGTCGGGTAACCCGACAATATCCAGGGCAGGCAACCCGTTCGACACGTCTACCTCTACCCTTACTTTTTGACCATCTAACCCTAACAATGCCACGCTGTCAATAATAGCCAGCACAATATTTCCCCCGATACTTAAATAGTGCATTTAATCCCTTACAAAGAATCATATATCAACACTTCAACAAAATTCTGACTTTTCCTTGTGTCTTTGGAAAATAACAAGGAATAAACAAACTGTTTTTCAGGATGTCTTATCCTCTACCATTATCCATGTAGTTTTCCGGCAGGACCTTGTTAAGTTTTCTTTCCCACGGTGATAAAAATTTTATTGTTCACGGGGAGTTTTATTGTATTGAACATATGCTGCTTTTCATTCGTCTAATAAATTGACGAATTTTATGTGGAGGCAGAAAATGAAAAAGCTTATTTCAATAATTCTGGCATGCTTTCTGGTTCTCAGTGTTACAGTTACAGCTATTGCTGCTCCAACCTATAATGCAGTATTTTACCTTAACCTGAACAAATACATGGTTAACAATCGTCAGTTCACTATGGATGCAACGCCGTTTATTGAAAACAATCGTACCTTTGTACCCATTCGTTACCTTGCATATGCATGTGGTGTAAAAGATGAAGACATTAAATGGGACAATACCCTTGAAACAGTTACAATGAAATTAGGTGATACGATACTCCAGATGCAGGTGGGTATTGACCAGTCTATACAGGGTGATCTTGTCGTAGACCTGGATGCGGCACCCATCATGAAGAATGGTCGTACTTATCTGCCGGCTCGCTGGATAGCAGAGGCATTTGGTTATGAAGTAAGGTGGGACGAGCAAAAGAAAGCTATCTTAATTGGGGCCCCCGGCCTTTAATTCCTTATCAACTAATGATCTTGAACACCTGTAATAATTTTCACCCAAAGCAGGCCTAACAAACCAGTATCCGGTGGGCCTTTCTGATTAACTAAACTTTCACAGTTGGACTCACAATGTCTCAGGTACGGTGTTACCCGCTCGCTCCGAAGCTTCGCACCGACAGCACTAAGACTCGCTCCGGCCGAAATGGGGCCGCCTCAATAACCGAATTCGGTAAGTATTACAAAGGGAGAGTTCTTTAATGAAACTACAGGATTTTAAACTGGAAAGATACATTAAAATAATTATTTGAAAGGAAGTTGCCTCTGCAATACCTGGAACAAATTCAACAATTGATTCATTTAGTCAGGCATGCCGGAAAAGTTCTGGCTTTAACCGGCGCCGGGATCAGTACCGAAAGCGGCATTCCGGATTTTCGAACCAAAAATACAGGCCTGTGGGAACAATTTAATCCCGAAGAGGTTGCCGGCATACAGGCACTGAAGAAGGACCCCCAATCTTTTTACCGGTTTAATTTGCAATGGTGGAAAGATTGTCTCAGGGCAAAACCCAATGCGGCCCATGAAGCGCTTGCCAGGTTGGAAAAGTCAGGCTGGCTGTTGGGGGTCATCACCCAAAATATTGATGGTTTACATCAGGCAGCCGGATCTCAAAGGGTCTGGGAAGTGCATGGGAATTTAAGAAGCTGTCACTGTCTGGCCTGTGGCAAAGAGTATGCTATAAAGCAGCTTTACCAAGACTTTTCCTGTGAACAATGTGGCGGGCTGCTGCGTCCTAACGTGGTGCTCTTCGGCGACCCCATGCCCCGCGACTATTACATCGCCGAAAAGGTGCTGTCCGGCTGCCAGCTGCTGCTGGTTATCGGCAGCAGTTTGCAGGTTCAGCCGGTGGCAAGTCTTCCTTCCCTGTCACGGCAGGTAGTCATAATAAACCGGGAACCGACACCCTGGGATCATGATGCAGAGCTGGTTTTTCGTGAATCGGCCAGCCAGGTGCTGGCTGATCTTGTAAAGGGTTTGCAGGACCTACCCGGGCCTTATTTTCAGGGCAATAGTTGATTATTTTCTAAAATGGGGAATTGGAAAGATTTCAATCTTAAGGGGGGGTAACACCTTGGCACTGGAAAAAATAAAGAATTCCGTTTATGTTTTTAAAGCACCCACCAATATTGGGGTCATCGCTTCCGATACCGGGGAAGCCATCGTCATCGACACCGGTATTGATGAATCCGTAGCTAGAAAACTGCTGCGGGAAGTGGAAAAGGAAGGTTTTCGCATAAAAGCCATTGTTAATACCCATTCCCATGCGGATCATATCGGGGGAAACCCATTCATAACTGCTCGCACCGGTGCAGTTGTCTGTGCATCGCCGTTAGAAACACCTTTTATTGAAACTCCGCTCTTTGAACCCGTTATGCTTACCGGCGGGGCTTCCCCCTGGAAGGAAATGCGCAATAAGTTTTTGCTGGCCAAGCCCAGTACAGTGGGTGAAAAACTGCAAGCCGGCCCTGTGAACCTCTGCGGGTTGCACCTGGAGATTGTGGCCCTTCCCGGGCACAGCGTGGATCAAATCGGGGTGCTGTATGACGGGGTTTTATTTGCGGGAGATGCTTACATAAGCGGAAGTCTATTGGAAAAACACGGCATTCCTTACAATGTGGATATTCAGGCATACCTGGCAAGCTTGGAAAAGTTAGGGTCTTTATCCTGTGAATGGTATGTCCCCTCACACGGGGAACCTTCCCAAGATATCACCTCTGACATCGAGTACAACCGCAGTAAAGTACTAAAGCTGATCGAACAAATTGAGAGCCGGCTTTCCGAGTCTTGGGAAGCGGAGGGATTGGTGTCTCAATTATGCTCTCACCTGGGCGTTACGGCAGCCAACCCCGGACTGTTTTTCCTGTATCGAACTGCCGTTGTGGCGTTTCTCAGTTATTTATATGAACAGGGACGCGCTAAAACGACCATTCAGGATAACCGGTTATTATGGCACAAGTAAAAGACCGCCATACCTACAGGACATAATAATTGGTTGGGGCTTGTTTTAGCCCAACCCTTTTCTTTTTCATCTCTACGTGTTAACATAGGCTAAAATTAGTACCAGAGGTGATGATTCATGCAGCGGGAACGCCCCAGCATTTCGAAATCATTGCGGACCGCCGGAATACTACTGATTATTATAAGTTTCTTTGTGGATCAGAAAGTTGAGTTTGGTCTCCTGGGCATTGCCTTTTTTGTCCTGGGAACCATGCAGTTTAAAAGACCGGGCAAATAAATTATTAATATATAAGGAGGACCTTGAAATGGGTGGCGGACCAAATCTAAACTATCATCGATGTGATTGTCCCCCGAGTTGCTATCAAGAGTTTGGCTTCGGGGTCCGTGGAACGGCCTGTTTACGATACGGCTGCACGCCGGCCTGTGTGGCCTGTTACTATTCCCGGCCGAAGAATATCCCGGCCTGCTATGAAAGCCTGCCGGGTTACCCTGAAGACTGTATTTCTCCTTTTTTCAAACCGGAGTGCAAGAAGTTCTGCAGGTATGCGCAAGGCAGTTAGTTAGTTAGCTGGTTACAAGGCATTGGGAATATGCCTGATAAATTTTTTCTTCCCATCTTCATCAAAATAAACTGCCACCACATCAAAGCGGCAGGAACTATTGGCAAGCTTTGGGCGGGCCAGCAGGTATTGTTGAGCCAGCATCCTGAGCTTGTTTTGTTTTCTGTAATCCACACTCTCTTCCGGTAAACCGTGGCTTACACCGGTGCGGGAGCGCACCTCCACAAATACCAGCGCACCGGTGGTATCCCTGGCCACGATATCCAGTTCCCCGATACGGCAGCGATAATTTCTTTCAAGCACCTGCCAGCCCATGCTGGAAAGCAATTTGACAGCCTCATCTTCTCCCCTGTTGCCCAGATCTTTTCTACTTAATTTCACGGTTTTACCTCTTCTCCAGAAAAAACTACTATTTCTTTCTGGACCATGAATGCTTTTCCCTTCAATTTTTATGTATTTCAACAGCCGGTACCGCAAAAAAGAAAATCTCCCGCCGGCTAAAGATGCGGGAGATTTAGTTATCTATTCATCAGCCTAATGCAGGAAGAAGGATTGGGCCGCCATGTTGGCCACCTCTGCCAGAGGACCAGGATAAATACCCAGAACAATGGTTGTTACCAGAGCAATAAACAGGGTCAGGGTTGTGGCGCTGCCCAGTTCAATGGGCGACGGGTCTTTGGGATCGTCCCGGAACATCACCAAAACCACCCGCAGGTAGTAGTATACCGACACCATGCTCATGATTAATCCCAGGTAAACCAGCCACATATACCCTTCCACCACGGTTTTAAACAGGTAGAACTTGCCCACAAAACCCGCCAGGGGCGGTATACCGGCCATGGAAAGCAGGCAGACCAGCATAACGGTGGCCGCCAGCGGGGCCCTTTGAACCAAACCGGCATAGTCAGCAATTTCGTCACTGTGAATTTTATTATAGACCGCCGCTACCACCGTAAAGGCCCCCACGGTGGCAAAGACATAAAGGAAAGCATAGAACATAACACCCTTGATCCCTGCTTCCGTGGCAGCCACCAATCCCACCAGGATATAGCCAGCCTGGGCAATACTGGAGTAAGCCAGCATCCTTTTAATATTGGTTTGGGGAATGGCCACCAGGTTGCCAATCAGCATACTCAAGGCAGCCAGGACGGCCACCAGCATGGCCCACTGTCCATGGAGTTCCGCCAATCCTCCTATAAATAACCGGAGTAACACCGCGAAGGAAGCTGCCTTGGAACCCACTGCCAGGAAAGATGTCACAGGTGTCGGCGCACCCTCGTAAACATCCGGGGACCACATATGGAAAGGCACAGCCGCTACCTTAAAGCCAAGGCCCGCCACCAGCATGGTAAGCCCCACAATCAGGAGCGGAGATGCTCCTCCTCCGGCAACGGCCTGAGCAACCTGTCCAATGATGATGGTGCCGGTTGCCCCGTAAACCAGACTCAAACCATAAAGAGTAACCGCCGAGGACATGGCAGCCAGCAGCAGGTATTTTATACCGGCCTCCAGGGATTTCCCCTCAATGAAACGAAAGGCCACCAATATAATGAAGGAGATGGTCATCAGTTCCATGCCCAGGTAGAGGGTAATAAAGTCGCCTGCGGAGGCCATGACAATCATGCCCAGGGTAGCAAAGATCACCGTGGAGTAATACTCAAAGTGATTGCCCACGTGCTGGTCTACATAGCGGAAAGAGCCAAAAATCACCAAAATGGCTGCCATTAAGAATAATATCTTGAAGAAAGCAGCGTAACCGTCCACCAGGTACATGCCGTTCAGCAGTTCCCCCTGGTGAGACCGGTTGACAACGGTGATGCCCAGCACCAGCAGCAGTCCCAGCACAGCGAAGCTCCCCAATCCCCTGCGGGAGCCGGAAGGAACCACCAGACCCAGCACAAAGGTGGTTAAACCCAATACAAACATCGCCAGTTCGGTTGTCAGCAGGGAAAAGTCAAAGCTCATTTATCTCCCCCCTATCTGCAGGGCTTCCTGAATGTGCGCTAAAATGGGCGCCACCCCGCTGTTCACCATATCAAACAGCAACGAGGGAAGAATCCCGCCGATCACCAGGACACCGCCCAGCACCACCAGCGGCACCAGTTCGGGACCCCTTATATCTTTAATATGGTTGTATTCCTCTCTGGCCGGGCCAAACAGGGTATTGGCCCCGGCACGCAGCACGTACAAAGCGGTGATAATGATACCGGCGATGGCCAGAACTGCCAACCAGCCAAAGACCCTGAAGGATTCCACGAAAATGGTAAACTCCGGAATAAAACTGATTAAACCGGGCAGTCCCAGGGAAGCCATGGCCGCCATCATAAATCCCACCGACAGCCGGGGCGCCTGGTGGGACAAGCCGCCCAGGTCCGGAATCCAGCGGGTATGGGTTTTCTCATAGATGAACCCGATCATGGAGAAGAACAGTGCCGCCATCACCCCGTGGGCAAACATATTGGCCACCGCCCCGTTGACCCCGATCACCCCCAGGGAAGCGACACCCAGTAAAACATAGCCCATGTGGGAAACCGATGAGTAACCCACCACATATTTCAGGTCTCTTTGGGCCAGCGCGCCCATGGCGGCATAGGCTACCCCAATGACCCCCAGTACGGCAATCCAGGGAGCCCAGAACTTGGCGCCCATGGGTAAAACAAAAATAGCAATGCGGATTAAGCCGTAGCCCCCGATCTTTTTCAGCACCCCCGCGTGGATCATAGACACGGCGGTGGGAGCGCCGGCATAACCGTCCGGGGACCAGGAATGGAAGGGCCACATGGATAGCAGCGAACCAAAGCCCAGCAGCATTAAACCAAACATATAGATCTGGAACTCTTCCGGAAAGGCCACCCTGGCCAACCCTTCAAAGCTCATGTCGGGCGTACCTGTAATGGCCACCGACTGGACAAAGGTAGCAATGACTCCCACCAGCAGGAAGGCCGAACCAATCAGCAGGTAGATGGTCAGCTTCATACCGGCGTATTCCTTGGTGACCCGCTTGGAACTCCCCCAGATAATCACCATAATGTAAATGGGAATCACCACAACCTCGTAGAACAACAGGAAAATAAATAAATCTTGGGCGATGAAGGTCCCCATGACGCCTGCAATGAGGATGAGCAGATAAATCATGAGCTCCTTGGCCCGGTGGGTGACGTTCCAGGAGGCAAAGACCGCGGAAAAACCGATCAAATTGGTCAGCAGCAGCATGGGTAAACTTAAACCGTCCACTGCCATGTAGTAGGAAACGCCTAAATCGCCAATCCAGGGAACAGGCCCGCCGAAGTCCACCCACTGCAAACCACCCACAGACCGGTCATAACCAAAATACACATAAAGGCTGAGGACCAGGGCAACCCCTGTCCCCAGGGCCGCCACCCACTTGCAGAGTTTTTCTTCCTCTTTCGGGATAAACACAATGAACAGGGCAGCGATAACAGGGGCCAGCAGGGTTAAAGTTAATACCGGGATATTCATCTATTTACCACCTCCCATGATACCGGCCGAAGTGGGGTCGCCAAAGGCCAGCACCACAGTGATGACCAGTACGGCCACGAAGAACACCAGCGCATAGGTTTGCAGTTTGCCTGTTTGCAAGTAACGGAGACCCTTCCCGGACGTTTTTGTAATACCGGCCAGGCCGTTCACAATACCGTCCACCACATGGATGTCAAACCAGTACAGCACGTTGGCGCCGGCATCCACCACGGTTCGGGTAAACCACTGGTATAATTCATCCACGTAATACTTGTTAAAGGAGATTCGGTAGAGAGTCGGGTAACGCTTGGCCAGTTCCTGTGCTGTTCTTTTTTCTTCATCCTTGTAATACAGAAGATACGCCAGCCCGATGCCGGCCAATGCCAGAACCACCGAGAGGAGCATCAACCCGATGGCAGGTTCCCCATGATGGGGTTGGCCGAAATGGATCCACCGGGACCACCAATTGGCCCATGGTGTACCGATAAGCCCCCCCACTGCGGCCAGCACGGCCAGCACAATCAGGGGGAAGGTCATGTTCCAGGGGGATTCGTGGGGGTGGTTCTCCGGTTTTTCCTTGCCGAAGAAGGCCAGGAAAATCATCCGCCACATGTAGAAAGCGGTGAGAAAAGCAGTGAAGGTTGCCATCAGGAATAAAACATACCCCAGTGTATGGCCATGTTTGGCATATTCCAGGGTTACCGCCAGAATTTCATCCTTGGACCAAAAGCCGGCAAAGGGCGGAATCCCTGCAATGGCCAGCCCCCCCACCACAAAGGTCCAGCCTGTGATGGGCATCTTTTTAATCAGGCCGCCCATGTCCCAGACGTCTGCCTTGTGATGCAGGGCATGCAGCACCGAACCGGCCCCCAGGAACATCAGCGCTTTGAAGAAGGCGTGGGTCCAGAGGTGGAACATACTGGCGGACAGGCTGCCCACCCCCAGGGCCAGCATCATGTAGCCCAGTTGAGACACGGTGGAATAGGCCAGAATACGCTTAATTTCCCTCTGAGTAACGGCAATGGTGGCCGCAAACAACGCCGTGAAGGCACCGGTAAAGGCCACCACTTCCATGGCGCCGGGGACTTCGGCAAACAGGAACAGGGTCCTGCCCACCAGGTAAACACCCGCAACCACCATGGTGGCAGCGTGGATTAAAGCGGAAACCGGGGTGGGGCCTTCCATGGCGTCAGGCAGCCAGACATGCAGCGGAAACTGACCGGACTTACCGATGGGACCGATAAACAACAGGATGGCAATGAGGGTCAGCAGTCCCAGGGAAATACCAAACTGCTCGAAGGCCGGCACCCTTTGAGCCAGTTCCGTTAAATCCAGGGTGCCAAAAACAATTTGTAAAAACAGCAGGCCCAGCAGCATGCCAAAATCACCGATGCGAGTGGTGATAAAGGCTTTTTTGGCTGCTTCCCGGGCAGATATCTTGAAGGTGTAAAACCCAATTAAGAGGAAAGAACAGAGCCCCACCAGTTCCCACATGACAAACATCTGCAGCAGGTTGCTGGAAATGACCAATCCCAGCATGGAAGCGGCAAACAGGGAGAGATAAGAGAAAAATACCGAGTACTGCGGGTCTCCCTCCATGTAACCGGTGGAGTAGATTTGAATCAGGGTTGCTACCATGGATACCATAAAGAGCATCATAGTGGAGGTGGGGTCCAGCATGACTCCCACATGCACCGTAAACCCTTCCATACCAAACCAGCGCAGGGAATAAACCAGCGGCTTTTCAATAAACCCTGGATTGGTAAACACCCCGTAGGCAATGGAAGAAGACAGGACAAAGGACGATAAAATTGCAGCAATGGATACCGTTGAACTGACCTTTGGCCAGGGCCTTGTCAGAAATACGATGATCACAAAGGCCAGAGCCGGCAACAGGGGCACCAACCAGGCATGATTTAAAGCAAATTGAACCATTCCGTTAACACCTACCTTCCACCCCTACCACTTCATCCAGTCAAAATCGTCAAGGTCAACCGATTTACGGTTGCGGTAAATGGCGATGACAATGGCCAATCCCAACCCCACTTCCGCCGCTGCCACGGTAATGACAAAGATGGCGAAAATTTGTCCGATGAAAGCCTCCGGGGTAAGAAACTTATTAAAGGCCACCAGGTTAATATTGACCGCTGTGAGCATCAATTCTATAGAGACGAGCACTGCAATGGCATTTTTACGGGAAATGGCGCCGTACAAACCAATGCAAAAGAGCGCCGCACTGAGGGCGACAAAATAAGAGGGATTAAGACCTGTCGCCATTTGATTTTACCTCCTTCACCAGCACCAGGGCGCCTGTTAGAGCCACGGTCAGTAAAATAGCCGCCACTTCAAAGGGAATGACAAAATCCTGCAATAAAATGGGGGCCAGGTTCTGCACCGTTTGCGTCGGTACTTCCTTACCGGCCGCCACCCACTGGGCCCTGGCGGTAAGCAGTCCTATGACGATAAACAGTCCCCCTACCACAGGAGCGGCAATTTTAAAACGCCGGTTTACCGGGTTGGAGTTCGCCATGTCGATTCGCTGTACCAGCATAACGCCAAAGACAATCATAATACAAACGGCACCGGCATAAACCAGCACCTGAACCGCCGCCACAAAATCCGCATTGAGCAGGAGAAAGATCCCCGCCACCCCAATAAAGGCAACAATCAGCCAGAGCACGCTGTGAACCAGGTTCTTCAAGGTGACCACCAGCAGAGCGGAACCCAAAATCATGCCGCTGAGCAGTACAAAGGCAATATAACTATAGATATTTTCCACCTTAACTCCCCTCCTTGCCTGCTGCCGGGTTTTGCTCCTCTTGTTCCCTGGCTTTGGCCGCCTCGGCAGCGGCCTTTTCAGCGGCGGCCTTTTTAATTTCCGCTTTCTTTCTCTCTACCATTTCTGGCTTCACGAACTCAATTTTAATATCAGGGCGGTGATACCGGGTTAGCTCAAAGTCTTTGGAAAATTTGATGGCGTCTTTGGGGCAGGCCTCCTGACAGAGCCCGCAAAACAGGCAGTACTGCTGGTCAAAATCGTATTTGGTGACCACTTTCTTCTTATCCACCGTCTCGGTTTCCAGCTTTATCACCCGGTTGGGGCAGGCATTTACGCACATGTTGCAGGCAATACATTTGTCGTAATAGAATTCCGGCCTGCCGTAGAAGCGGTCCGGCAGGGGCAGACGTTCCTCCGGGTACTGCACCGTCACCTTGGGTTTGAAAAAGCGGTTTAACGTGATTCCCAGTCCTTTAATAAGTCCTTTTGCCATGTGCTAGATCACCACCTTATGGTCTGGTACAGGTATTTACCGATGCCGGTTACAAAAATATTGGCGATGGAGAGGGGCACCAGTACCTTCCAGCCAAATTCCATCAACTGGTCTACCCGGACACGGGGGTAGGTCCAGCGGAACCACATGAACAGGAAAATCATGACGTAGACCTTGAGCAGGAACCAGATCCAGGAGGGAATAAAGGTAAGACCAAAGGGTGCGTGCCAGCCGCCCAAAAACAGCGTGGTGGCCATGACGGATACCAGAACCACGTTGGCATATTCCGCCAGGAAAAACATGGCAAACCCCATCCCGCTGTACTCGGTAAAGGGGCCGCAAATGATTTCCGACTCCCCTTCCACCAGGTCAAAGGGGGCCCGGTTGGTTTCTGCTACACCGGCAATTAAATAAATTAAAAATCCCAAGGGTTGCAAGAAGATAAACCAGACGTTTTCCTGGGCCCGGATGATTTCACTCATGTTCAAGGTCCCGGTAAGGATGATAACCCCTACGATGGATAGAATCAAAGGCATTTCATAACTGACCATCTGGGCCACCACCCGCATACCGCCGATGAGGGAGTATTTATTGTTGGAGGCCCAACCGGACATCCACACAATAACGGTGGACAGGGAGGCTACGGCCAGGAAATAGTAAACACCGATATTCATATCGATGGCCACCATGTCTTTGCCAAAGGGAGCCACCGCAAAGACCGCCAGGGGCGGCATAAAAATTAAAATGGGACCCAATAAAAACAGTTTTTTATCCGCACACCGGGGTATAATGATCTCCTTACTGATTAATTTTCCTATATCCGCCGTGGTCTGTAACAATCCCAGCGGGCCCACCCGGTTGGGACCGATGCGGCACTGCATGTAAGCGGATACCTTTCTTTCCATATACACCAGCCAGAGGGCGCTGATCAAAATGTATACCAGAATGGCACCCAGTTTTAAAAACATCAGGATAAAATCCGTTGCCGTATCGGGTAGGCCGGCGGATGCCAGCAGGGAACGCATCCCGCTGGCCATATTCACAAAGAGGTTCTCCACGCTGCCTCACTCCCCACTTTCTACGCGTCTACTTCACCCAAAACGATGTCAATGCTGCCCAGGATGGCGATCACATCGGCAATTTTCCATCCCTTGAGCATTTCATCCAAGTAGCCTAAATTTACAAAGGACGGGCGGCGGAAGTGCACCCGGTAGGGTTGGGTGCTGCCGTCGCTGACCACATAGGTTCCCATAATCCCCTTGGAACTTTCAATCTCCGCATAGGCCTCACCCCTAGGCGGTTTAATCACCTTGGGGACCTTTCCCTTAATGGGTCCCTCGGGCAATTGGTCCAGGGCTTGACGAATGATTTTAGCCGACTGCTCCATCTCTAAAATGCGGACGTAATAACGATCAAAACAGTCACCTTTGGCGCCCATGGGGACTTCAAACTCAAAACGGTCGTACACACTGTAGGGTCTGGCCTTGCGGAGATCGTAGTTGACCCCCGAAGCCCGCAGGACCGGACCGGACAGACTCATATCAATGGCCTTCTCTGCCGGTAAAATGGCTACGTTCTTAGTTCTGGCCTGAAAGATCTCGTTGCCGGTAATTAACCCGTTATATTCCTCAATGGCCTTAGGAAAATCATCAAGAAACTTGCGGCATTTCTCGATAAAACCCTCCGGAATATCATAGGCCACGCCGCCGATGCGCATGTAGCTGGGGGTCAACCGGGCGCCGCTGATCATTTCGAACAGGTCCATGATCTCTTCCCGGTCCCGGAAGGTATAAATAAATCCGGTCAGTCCCCCGATATCGGCGGCATAGGCGCCGGTGGCCACCAGGTGACTGGCGATCCTGGCCAGCTCTCCGACGATGACCCGGATATATTCGGCCCGCTCCGGCACTTCCACGCCCATTAACTTTTCCACCGCGATAACATAGCCCCAGTTCATCAGCATGCCGGCCAGGTAATCCAGGCGGTCAGTGTAAGGAATTACCTGAGTATAGGTCCGGGACTCGGCGATCTTTTCAATGCCCCTGTGCAAATAACCCGGCACCGGCACCGCCTTTACCACAGTTTCGCCGTCCAGGGTTAAGACAATCCTGAACACCCCGTGGGTACTGGGGTGCTGGGGACCCAGGTTTAACAGAAATTCTTCGGTCTTAATGGTCAAAGCCCATCACCTCTCTCCCACCGTTTATTCCCTGCCGCCTTCATACCGGTAGTCCTTGCGCAGCGGGTGACCTTCCCAGTTATCGTCCAGTAAAATCCTCCTAAGATCAGGATGATCCTGAAAGGTAATGCCCAGCAAGTCATAAACCTCCCGTTCCTGCCAGATGGCCCCGCCCCAGATGGGAACCATGGAGGGGACCACGGGATGATGCCGGTCCACTCTGCATTTAATATGGATCATGTCCGGTTCCCCCACGACGCTTACGTCATAAACCATCTCAAAATATTCGAGGTAGTCCACTGCGGTAACATTGGTAAGAAAGTTAAAACCATAGTTTTCTTTCAGGTCCCGCATAAACTCCACCAGGGTTTCCAGCGGTACTGTCAGGTAACCCTGTTCGGAAACCTCGATCCCCGGATATTTTGAAGCAAGTTCCCCGATCACATCCGCAAGTGGTTGGCGGGTCATTGGCGATTCACCACCTCAGGATTAATAATTTTCTCCTTTAATTTCATGAAGGCATGAATGACCGCATCGGGCCTGGGGGGACAGCCGGGCAGGTATACATCCACCGGAATCAATTTATCCACACCGGGGACCACATGGTAGGAATCCACAAAGGGGCCGCCGGAAATGGCGCAGCTGCCCATGGCAATCACATACTTGGGTTCGGCCATCTGTTCGTACAGTCGGACCACAAAAGGGGCGGCCTTCTTGGTTACGGTACCGCAAACCAGCATCACATCGGCCTGGCGCGGGGATGCCCGCATCACCTCATAGCCGAATCTGGATAAATCAAACCGGGCCATATTGGCAGCCATCAAACCTTCAATGGCGCAGCAGGCCAAACCGAATCCCATGGGCCAGAGGGAGTTGGCCCTGGCCAGGTTGAGCAGTTTTTCCAGGGGACCCACGGAAACCACTTTGGTAACCTCTCCGATGACTGCGGGTTCGGCGCCTAATTTTTTTAACCGTTTTACCGTTTCCTCGTACATCTCATCCTTAACAGGAACGTCTACCGTTTTGTCTTGATCTTTTATCTCCATTCAAGGGCACCTTCCTTCCAGGCGTACCAGAGACCTAAAACAAGAATAAAAATAAAGATAAACATTTTAATAAGACCGGCAAATCCCAGGTTTTCAAAACTCACTGCCCATGGATACAGGTAAATCACTTCCACGTCGAAGATGACAAACATTAAGGCATAGGTAAAATATTGAGTCTTAAACTGCACCCAGGAGGCTCCTTGCGTTGGCAAACCGCACTCGTAAGTTTCTAACTTAAACCTGTTTTTGCTCCGGGGGTGAATCAAAAAGCTGGTTAAAAGTCCTCCTGCGCCAAAAACAATACCCACCACCATAAACAGGGCAACGCCTACCCACTCTGACAAAGTATCCTCTCCTTTCGTGTTTATTAAAATGATGAATAATAAAAATAATCAAATACTTCTATGATGAGTAATTGTATCGAAAAGAAATGACAAGATAATAACTTTTAACTTAAGATGCAATTACTTCGCCAACATCACTCTTACGAATTTTTTTGATTTTACCTATAGGATAAGATACCCAATATTTATTCCAAAAAATCTGGTCGTTCCAAGTTGTAACAGGTTACAAAAACAGGTGGTCTTTTATCTGTTCCATTAAAGAACACCAGTCCGTTTACACAGCAAGCCCTAACTATTAACGATGTTAAAGCATTAACTTTCATATGTTCTGTCGCTCACCCGACTTTAAATTCTATTAATTCTGATTTTTTTGTATTTTTAGTATCTTGAACATTAACTTAACTTAATTTTTTAACTATCTCAACTAACTTAATTACCTAGACATACTTTGCAAAAGTAAGATTTGACTGTAAGTGATGAGGGTTACGAAAAGGGTGTGATTTAAATCACACCTGCAAAAAGAAAACAGGTGGGATTCTTACCACACCTGTACATTTCGAATATTTATTTAAACAGAACCTGCTGCTCAACAGTGGCCTTTGCGATTATCTTTTTTAAAAAGGTTATCCGGTGAATGGGGGTGGGACCCAGTTTTAACAGGGCGTCCACGTGAGCCCTGGTACAATAGCCTTTATGGCTGGCAATCCCATAGTCAGGATAACGGTTATCCCATTCCAAACATCTCCGGTCCCGGAAGACCTTGGCCAGAATCGAGGCGGCGGCAATCCCATGGGAAATGGCATCCCCGTGGATAATGCCTTCCTGGGGTATGTCCAAGTCAATGGTTTCTCGTCCGTCAATTAGCAGGTAATCAGGCCTGACAGGCGCTCCCTGTTTGTTCTGCAAGTTCAATACCGCTTTTTTCATGGCCAACCTGCTGGCCTGCCGGATATTTATTTTATCGATGTGCCGGTTGTCAACCTCTCCGATGCCTACCGCCAGGGCATGTTCGTAAATGATGTCATGTAAAGCTTCTCTCTTTTTAACAGAGAGTTTCTTTGAATCGTCAACCCCTTCTATACACAGGGCCACAGGCAAAATGACCGCCGCAGCCACAACACTGCCCAGCAGCGGACCTCTGCCAACCTCATCACAGAAGGCAACCAGTTCAATTCCCCTGTCCCACAACTTTTGCTCCAATGCCAAAGAAACCATAAAATACTACCTCTCATTTTCTGATACAGACAACCAGAAAAGTCAACAAATAAATCCCCCTGAAATATTCGATTCCAGGGGAATCATTCCTTCTTTTTGAATCTCTTTTATTCATTGGCCGGGGGCACATCAAGGGTATACCTGCCCAGGGTGCCCTCCCTGAACTCCTTTAAAATCAGTTGGGCTGCCTTTTGTTCGTCCACCACCCCGCCGGACACCAGCATCCCCCGGCGGGCTCCTATATCGGATAACAGCTTTGGAATATCCTGTGAAAGTTCAGGCAGCTTATATCTTTCCTTTACTTTATCCGGATTATGTTCTGCCAACCAGCGGAGAAGCTTCAAGGCCACTTCATAAACATCAAAGACCTGTTCTTTGATGGCCCCGGTAACAGCCAACTTGTAGCCCACCTCGGGATCTTCAAATTTCGGCCACAGGATACCCGGAGTATCCAATAATTCCAGGGACCCTTCGGTCCTGATCCACTGCTGGCCCTTGGTGACCCCCGGTAAGTCGCCGGTTTTGGCTGCCTTCCTGCCCACCAGGCGGTTGATAAAGGAAGACTTCCCCACATTGGGAATCCCCAGCACCATACAGCGGATGGCCCTAGGGCGCCGTCCCCTGGCCGCCAGTTTGGCCATTTGCTCGGCCGCCAGCGCCGCTGCCGCCCTGGGAACTTCTTTAAGCCCCTCCCCTTTGATGGTGTCCACCGCTACAGCCTTCACCCAGGGGCGTTCCAGGACCTTTAGCCACTGCTTGGTCAAGGCCGGATCTGCTAGGTCACTTTTATTTAGTATCACCAATCTTGGTTTTTTTTCCAGGATCTGATTAATCATGGGATTACCACTGCTGACCGGAATACGGGCATCCAACAATTCAATGGCCACGTCAACCAGCTTTAAAACCCCTTGCACCTGGCGCCTGGCCTTTGCCATATGCCCGGGAAACCATTGTATTTGAATATCCACTTACGGTACCTCCATGTGAAAAAAGCTTCCGTAAGAGTTTACCCGGAAACGGCCTCTACGAAAGCTTGCGCTAAAAAAATTATTTTACCAAACCGATGCGGTTCAGGGGCCAGTAAATCACTTCCGCCTTACCTACAATTAAATCCTCATCCAGGAAGCCCCAAACCCTGCTGTCGTCACTGTTGTTTCTGTTGTCACCCATCATAAAGTAGTGACCCGGGGGAACGGTTTTGGGCCCGTAATCTTGAAATGTCAGCCCCTTTGGTAAATAAGGCTCCTGAACGGGCTTATTGTTGATATAGAGAACACTGTCTTTGATTTCTACAGTATCTCCACCCCTGGCGATCAGCCTTTTGACAAAATTGCGGCTGGGGTCCAGCGGGAATTTAAATACCACAATATCACCGGGCCGGGGATCTCTCAGGTGATACGTAACTTTACTTACAATAATTCTATCACCGATCAGCAAGGTAGGCTCCATGGAGCCAGATGGAATATAAAAGGGTTCCAGAATAAAAAGCCGGATGACAGCGGCCAGCAATACCGCTATAACAATCGATTCCAGCATTTCCCGCAGGGCCGACTTTTTAGGCTTGGTTTCAGTTTGCATTTCCTGCTGAGAATCCAACTGCTCCATTGAATATTCCTCCCAAAAGCCGAAAAGGGACTGTAAGCCAGTCCCCTCCGGTTTAGTGAGTGGTAAGTTCTTTAATACGGGCTTTCTTACCACGCAGAGCACGCAGGTAGTAAAGTCTGGCCCTCCGCACTTTACCGCGACGAACCACTTCAATGCTGTCAATCTTGGGAGAGTGTAGGGGGAAAGTTCTCTCTACACCAACGCCATAAGAGACACGGCGGACGGTAAAGGTCTCGCTCAGGCCACCGCCACGGCGGCGAATCACAATACCTTCAAACACCTGAATACGTTCACGGTTACCTTCAATAACCTTGTAATTCACTTTAACGGTGTCGCCGGGTCTGAATGAAGGGATGTCCTTCCTAATTTGTTCTTGTTCCAAAGATTGAATGAGGTTCATTTGCTGTACCCCCTTCCTCGCCTAGGCGTTCGTACCTTTTCCCGAAGGCAGCGGACCGCCCGTAATACACACATAAAAAATTGTATCATATACTTCCCAAGCTGGCAAGAATTTGTGGCAAATCTAAGTCAAATCCAGTGACTGCAGAAGATTCAGTAATTCTGATAAAACCTTCTTATCCTCTTTGGTTAATTCCACTTCTTGCAGCAATTCCGGCCGGCGCTCCAGGGTCCGTAAAAGAGATTGGCGCCTGCGCCACTTGCGGATGTTTTCATGGTGGCCAGACAACAGAATCTCCGGCACCTCATAGCCCCGGTATGACCTGGGCTTGGTATAGTGGGGATATTCCAGTAAGCCATGATAAAAGGAATCTTCCTCGGCGCTGGCCGCTTCACCTAGGACCCCGGGTATCATCCTGGCCACGGCATCCACCACCACCATGGCCGGCAGTTCACCGCCGGTCAGGACATAATCCCCAATGGAGATCTCATCGGTGACCAGCGCTTCCCGGACCCTTTCATCAATCCCTTCGTAGTGACCACACACGATCACCAGGTGTTCTTCCCGGGCCAGTTCCCTGGCATAGGCCTGACTGAAGGGCTCTCCCTGGGGACACATCATGATGACCCGCTCCGGCTTACCGCCATAGATTTTTTCCAGGTGATCAAAACACTCAAACAGGGGTTCCGGACCCATGACCATGCCCGCGCCGCCGCCATAGGGGGTATCGTCCACCGTATGGTGTTTGTTGCGGGAAAAGTCACGGATATTAATGGTATTGATCTGCAGGAGCTTTTTTTCCCGGGCCCGCTTCAAAATACTGTGACTGAAGGGACCCTCAAACATTTCCGGGAAGAGTGTCAGGATATCAATTTTCATGGCTTCACCTTTTTTAGAGTAATCCTTCGGGAAGTTCCACTTCCATCTTGCCGCCGGGAACATCGATTTTCTTTACCACAGATTTTAAGGCAGGAATTAAAATATCTTTACCTTGTTCTCTCTTGACCACATAAACGTCGTTGGCCCCGGTCTGTAATACTTGAACCACCTTGCCCAGCTCCTGACCTTTCTCGTCAATAACCGTTAAGCCCACAATCTGGAAAATATAGTAACTATCCTCGGGCAAGGGCGTTAATTCTTCAGTCGTCACCTGCAGCAGCCCGCCCTTTAGTTTCTCCGCGGCGGTCATGTCCGGGATCTCGGCGAATTTAATAATGATAAACTGCTTATGGGGCCAAACCTTTTCAATGGTTAAGTTACGGCGTTGATTTTTAAGAAAAAGGGTTATCTTTTTATTTTTTGCAAAACGCTCGGGAAAATCCGTAGTGGGCAGGACTCTGACCTCTCCCCGGACCCCCTGGGTGTTGACAATTTCCCCCACTGTAATGTATTGTTCCGTCACGGTTATTCCTCCGGCTTACGAACCTCTGATTTCTGCCACCTTGCCGTCTACCAGAATAATTTCAGCGCTCATCAAGCGGTTCCAATCATCGCCCACTTGTACCTGCACAAAGCTCTCTACCTTGCCCTGCAGCACCTCGGAACCGTTTTCCAGTTTACCTACTTCTTTTATTTTATCCAGTAGCTTCAGCCTGGTATCCAGGCGCTTTTGTTTCTCCTGTTCCCATTGCGCTAGGGCGGCCTCTGCTGCACCGGGATTTTTCTTCGCTATTTCCTGCAGTTTACGAGTTTGGTACTCAATCTGCTGCAGCTCCAACTCCAGCTTGGCAACGGTTTGCCGGAGTTCCATGGCCAGGCTTTTTTTGTAGTTGTCCGTCACACGGACTTTCACCATAACAGGGCGAGTAATGGTTAGCAAACAACCGACCCCCTACAGGATAGCAAAGGAGGCTTTACGCCCCCTTTGCCTGACCGGAATTTTGTGCCGGTTTAAATAATTTCAACGACCACTTTCTTACGCTGCTTGGTTGCCGCAGCCTTAACCACCGAACGGATGGCCCGGGCGATACGCCCTTGTTTGCCAATCACTTTTCCCATGTCCTCAGGGGCCACTCTGAGCTCGATAACCACAGATCTTTCCTTTTCCACCATGGTTACTTCCACTTTGTCCGGTTGGTCTACCAGGGCTTTGGCCAGAATTTCCACAAGTTCTTTCACAGCTCTGGACCTCCCCTGTGAACCTTAGGCCTCATTGGTTTTGGCCCGGCCCGGGATAATACCGGCTTTTATAAACAGGGACTTGGCGGTATCGGAAAGCTGAGCGCCTTTCTTCAGCCAGTCCTGGGCTTTGGCCTCGTCAATTTTTACCTCAGCGGGTTGCTTGACGGGATCATAGTACCCGATTTCCTCAATGAAACGGCCGTCACGCGGGGAACGGGAATCGGCCACCACTATACGGTAAAAGGGGTTTTTCTTGGCCCCCATACGTCTCAGGCGGATTTTAACAGCCACTTTTGCATTTCACCTCCTTAGACAGGTTTAAAAAGCATTATTGAAAGAAAGGCAATTTAATTTTGCTTTTCTTGCCACCTTTGGTCATATTGGAGATCTGTTTCATCATTTTTCGGGTTTGTTCGAACTGTTTCAGCAGCTGGTTGACATCCTGCACCCGGGTGCCGCTGCCCCGGGCAATCCGTTTTTTGCGGCTGCCGTCAATTTTTTCCGGGTGCCGGCGTTCCCAGGGTGTCATGGAATAAATGATGGCCTCCACCTGGGCCAGTTCTTTCCCGTCCAATTGTTGATCCTTCAGCTGCTTGGTCAATTTGCTCATGCCGGGAATCATGCTGAGAATCTGCTCCAGGGGGCCTAATTTCTTAACCTGCTGCAGTTGCTCCAGAAAATCTTCCAGGTTGAAATCAGCCTGGCGGATTTTCTTGTTCAGTTTGGCGGCCTGTTCGGCGTCAAAGTTGGCCTGGGCCTTTTCAATCAGCGTTAATACATCGCCCATGCCCAGAATACGATCCGCCATTCTGTCCGGGTGGAAGGGTTCCAGAGCATCCAGCTTCTCACCCATACCGGCAAATTTAATGGGTGTACCGGTTACCTTGCGGACTGACAGGGCGGCCCCACCCCTGGCATCACCGTCCAGCTTGGTCATGATGATGCCATCCAGGCCCAGCTTTTGGTTAAAGGTATCCGCCACATTAACCGCTTCCTGACCGGTCATGGCATCCACCACCAGCAGGATCTCGTGGGGCTTGACGGATGCTTTCATATCGGCCAGTTCGCCCATTAATTCCTCATTAATGTGAAGACGGCCGGCGGTATCGATAATCACTACATCCTTGCCGGTACTGTCGGCGTGTTCCACCGCTGCCCGGGCAATTTTAACCGGATTTTCCTGTCCCATGCTGAAGACAGGGATTTTCAGCTGTTCCCCCAGTACCTGTAACTGCTTAATGGCTGCGGGGCGGTAAATATCGGCTGCCACCAGCAGCGGGCGGCGGCCCTGCTTGCTTAAAAGCTTGGCCAGCTTACCGGCGGTGGTGGTTTTACCGGCCCCCTGCAAACCCACCAGCATGATGACGGTGGGCGGTTTGGGAGATAAATTGATTTTAGCCTGGGTCCCGCCTAAAAGCTCTGTCAGCTCGTCCTTAACAATCTTAATAACCTGCTGGGCCGGGCTGAGGCTTTCCAATACATCCTGACCCACGGCCCGTTGCTTGACCTGGGCAACAAATTCTTTCACAACCTTGAAGTTGACATCCGCTTCCAGAAGGGCCATTTTTACTTCCCGCATGGCCTGGTTAACATCGTCTTCCGTAAGGCGTCCTTTACCCTTTAACGATTTGAAGATTTCATCCAGGCGTTCCCCTAAGCCTTTAAACATACCAGACGCCTCCTTTCCTCAGTCTGTTGAAAGGTTCCTGAGAAAAAAGCTAAACATTAAAACTCCTGCCGGTTTCTTAGGATAGATTGTAATATCTCTATGGATTTGTCCAACCCATCGGGTTCTTGACCGGCCTGATAACGCTGTAGGAAGTTTAAAGCCTCTTCAATGGACCTGTACTCCTGGCTGAATTTACCAACCAAACCCAGCTTTTCTTCATAATTCTCCAGGATCTGTTCCGCCCTTTTTAGGGTATCGTGTACAGCCTGGCGTGTCACATCAAACTGTTCCGCAATTTCGCCCAGAGACAAATCTTCCCCGTAATATAACTCAATAAAATTTTGCTGCCTTTCGGTCAACAGGCTGCCGTAAAAATCATAGAGAAGATTTATCTTATGGAACTCCTTCAAAGCGCAGTCCCCCTTATTGAGGTATAAAGGACTTTCACTTTACAGATATATTTATTTTACTGAACAGCCCGTTTCCTGTCAAGGTCAAAGATTTTATAGCAAACGCCCACCCGTTAAATAAAACTGTCATTTGTTGGGCCAGTCCACATACTTTATTGGTAAGAAAAAATTTTGGGAGGTGTACGCCCTTGTCCCACCACCACTGTTCCTGTGGCTGCTGTAACCTTATCCACCTTGAGCAGGCCCTGGAACTGCAGCAAAATCAGGTAAAGGACCTGCACAGCCGGTACCTGAATGCCAGTCTGGTTACACTGCTCAGTCTGATTAACTTTGATACTCAATTTGTCGCCGCCTCCGGTGTGTCGGTTTACGATGCCCGGGGCAACGAATACCTGGATTTCTTAGGCGCTTACGGCGCCCTCAATTTAGGACATAACCACCCGGAACTTTTAACGGCATTACAAAGGGTTCAGTCCTGGCCCAATTTGCTGCAAGCCTCCATGAACGGTGTTGCCGCAGCCCTGGCCCATAACCTGGCTCACCTGGCCCCGGGCAACCTGCAGCGGAGCTTTTTCTGCAACAGCGGGGCGGAAGCGGTGGAAGGCGCCCTGAAGCTGGCCAGAATCGCCACCGGCAGGCAAAAGTTTATTTATTGTCATAATTCCTTCCATGGCAAAACCTTCGGGGCCCTCTCGGTGACCGGCCGTGACAAGTATCAAGCCCCCTTTAAGCCCCTGATCAGCCAATGTGCAGGGGTTCCCTACGGCGACCTGACTGCCTTGCAGCAGCAGCTTTCCTCCAGAGAAGCAGCCGCTTTTATCGTGGAGCCCGTACAGGGGGAAGGGGGCATCATCGAACCGCCGGCGGGCTATTTAGCCAGGGCCAAGAAGCTCTGTGCCCAGTACGGTACCCTGCTGATCGCCGACGAGGTACAAACCGGCTTTGGCCGTACCGGGACATTTTTCGCCTGTGAGGCGGAAGACCTGGTACCGGACATTCTCTGTTTGGCCAAATCCCTAGGCGGCGGTGTAATGCCCACGGGAGCTTATATAACCAGCGATGAACTGTGGCGTAAGGCCTATGGGACCATGGAGAAAGCCCTCCTCCATACCTCAACCTTTGGCGGCAATACAGCGGCCTGTGCCGCGGCTCTCAAAACCATCGAGATTATAATAAAGCACGATTTATGCCGACAGGCAAAGGAAAAGGGCGACTACTTAATTGCTCAGTTAAGAAAGCTGAAAGAAAAATACCCCCTGCTGAAAGATGTGCGGGGACGCGGCCTCATGATCGGACTGGAATTTCAACAACCGGCATCCGACGGCAAAAAATATTCCTTCAAGTTTACCATGAATGTGGTGAATAAGCTGGCCCAGGAATACATGGGCAGCTTGGTGGCCGGGGAACTGTTCAATAAACACCGGATTATAACCGCCTACACCTTGAACAACCCCAATGTCATCCGCTTGGAACCGCCCCTCATTGTTTCCAGGGAACAAATAGACCGTGTGTTGAACGCCCTGGAGGAAGTGCTGGCCAATCACACCGGTTTTTTAAGCATGGTCGGCTCCGGCGCCAAAAATGCCATCCTGAAAATGAGGAAATAAATATGAAAAGCCGCCACCCGGCCAGGGTGATGGCTTTTCTGTTAAGAAATTGGCAAAAATATGATAGAATAATAAAAAATTCGCGTGGTGGAAGCTATGATTAATCCCTTCGGAAAACCCCTGGAGCAACTGGAAGAGGCAGACCTTCATAAACTAATTGAGGAAGAAACCCCGGAAGGGCTCTATGTGGAATACAAGGAAGATTTTCCCAGGCACCTGGCCAAAATTGTAGCCAGTTTTGCCAATACCTTCGGGGGCTGGCTCATCATCGGGGCGGATGCGCGGAACCCTAGGAATGTCCCCACATCCTTTCCGGGTATCGACATCTCCAACGACCCCAAGGATCGCTTTCGCAATATCTGCCAGGGGAACATTACCCCGGTGCCCCTGTTTTCCTCCAAACTGATCCTCAAAGCAGAGGATGCCAAACGGGGTGTGCTGGTGGTCAAAATTCCTGAAAGTACCTACCCGCCCCATATCACCAATGACGGTCGCATTTATCGTCGGAATATGGAAGGTTCCGACCCGGTTCCCGAAACAGACCGGCACATCCTGGACCGTCTCTTTGAAAAAAGCAGGCTTAATAAAACCGAGGTCAAGGCCTTTATCAACCGCAAGCTGCAAAAAAGCGACCAGGACAAAGTCATGTTCAAGGTTATGTGCTGCCCTGTCCCTTTAAACTTAAAATTAATTGACCCTTTCTTTGTGCCGGAACGCATCTCCCGGCTGAAAAAAATGGCCCGCAGCATCTGGAAGGATACCTTACCCCACATCATACGTTTTGAACCCGAGGGCTTTGCCTTTGATGGGGAAAACCACCGGTTGGAAATTCTTCGTTCCGGGGTTGTCTGCTACTTCTGCACCATCCCCACCTGTGTGAAAAAAATCGAAAGGCCGAGCGAACCCTTTACACTGGATTTTCTGGATTACCGCGCCCTGCAAGTGGCCCTGCTGCGCACCATCAAACTGGCCCGGGAAGTGTACCGCTTTACCGGCTACATGGGCTTGTTTGTGCCCAAAGTGGCCCTGGAAAACATTGCAGGCAAGGGACTGGACGACCCCAAGTTCTTTCACTTTTACAAAAACACCCCCGGTCCCCAGTGCAGCTATTCCGACATCATCCTTCCCTACGGCTTCAGCCCCATGGAAGCCAAAACCATGGAAACACCCCGCCAAGTAGCGGATATCCTGCTGCGCTATATCTACCGCTGCTTCGGCTTTGAGGCCCTGGATACCCATTCCATCGCCCGGGCAGAATTGGCGAGGTAGTTACGTTTGTGTGATCCTTCAACTCAATGAAAGGAACAAATTTAAGCTGATAGCTGACGGCTGAAGGCTGAAAGCCAAAAACTTACCAAACCTGCAGCACCACACATTTCAAATAATGACTTTCGGGATAGGCCAGCAGCATCGGATGGTCCTTGGCCTGGCGGCGCAGTTCCACCAGCCTCAGCTGGCGGCCGGCGTCCCGGGCGGCATCCAGGATGACATCCAGGAACATGTCCTCCTTCATGTGGTAGGAGCAGGAGCAGGTGATTAAGTAACCTCCCGGCGGCAACAGTTTCATGCCCCGGAGGTTGATTTCTTTATAGCCCCGGACGGCTCCCTCCACAGCCTGGCGGGATTTGGTAAAGGCCGGCGGGTCCAGGATCACCACGTCAAATTTCTCTCCGGCCTTCTCCATGGCCCTCAGTTCATCAAAACTGTTGGCCTCCTTAAAGGAACAAACATCTCCGTAACCGTTTAACCGGGCATTGACCCGGGCCACTTCCAGGGCCGGGGCGGCAATGTCCAGTCCCACAACCTCCCCGGCACCGTATTTGGCGGCATACATGGAGAAGGTACCGGTATGGCAGAAGCAGTCCAGCACCCGGCCTCCCTTCACCAGCCCCTGCAATGCCATACGGTTTTCCCGCTGGTCCAGGAAATAACCGGTCTTCTGCCCCCCTGCCAAATCCACCACAAACCGGATGCCGTTTTCGTGAATGACCACCTTGGGATCAAAGGGTTCCCCGATAAAGCCCGTGATAAAGGGCAGCCCCTCCAGTTTGCGGACGGACACATCATTTCGCTCGTACATCCCCCTGGGCTGGATGATCTCTTTCAATAGCTTAAATATGGTTTCTTTATGCACATCGATGCCAAGGGCCAGGGTTTGCACAGACAGGTAATCCCCGAATTTATCAACAATCAAGGCAGGCAGGAAATCCGCCTCCCCAAAGACCACCCGGCAGGCATTGCTGTCCCGCACCACTTTCTGACGGTATTCCCAGGCGGCCAGGATTCTGCGGCGGAAAAATTCCTCATTGATTTCCTCTTCGGGATGGCGGGTCATGATACGAACGGTAATTTGGGAGGCCGGATTGATATAGCCTCGGCCCACAAACCTGTCCCGGAAGTCATAGACTTCCACGATGTCCCCCGGCGTAAAATCACCGATGATTTCCTTAATCTCAGTCCTATAAACCCAGGGATGCCCGCCGGTGATGCGTTTTTGTTTGCCCTGGTGCAAGATTACTTTGGCCATGCATAAACCTCCGATTATCTATTAAGTCACCTAATAGTATCACACCACAGAGTAAAACTCGTTAACACAAAAAACAAGAAGCGAGAGTACCCGCTTCTCACTTACGTCGTTCCGCATTACACAGCTCACTTGCCGGCCAACCGTTCAGCCCGTTCCCGGACTTCGTACATGACCCTTTCTTCGTCAATGGTCAAGACCACACGGTCCAGCATCACCACTTTGCCGTCAATGATGACGGTGCGGACATCCGAAGCATTGGCTGCGTAGGCAATGTTGGCCACCAGGTTGTGCCGGGGGCACATGTGGGGCTCGGTGGTATCAATTAAAATAATGTCCGCCCGCATGCCTTCTTTAATCAAACCGACCCGGTCACCCAGGCCCATGCACAGGGCGCCGTCAATGGTAGCCATCTGCAGGGCGCGGTAGGCCGGAATGACTTCCGGATTCATGGTGCTGACCTTTTGCAGGTAGGAACCGGTTCTCAGTTCTTCCAACATGTCCAGGTTGTTGTTGCTGGCTGTGCCGTCCGTTCCGATTCCCACGGTGGCACCCAGTTCCAACAACCTGGCCACCGGCGCAATCCCGCTGGCCAGCTTCATATTGCTCTGGGGGTTGTAGGCAATGCCCATGGCCTTTTGGGCAAGGATTTCCATATCTTGCTCGTCCAAATGCACACAATGGGCGGCTAAAACGGGGAATTTAAATAACCCTAAACTGTCCAGGTGCTGCACCGGCGTTTTGCCGTACTGCTTTTTGATTTCCTCTACTTCTGCCAGGGTTTCCGCCACATGGATGTTAATACCCAGCTTAAACTTGGCGGCCAAATTCATGACTTTGTCCAGGTACTCCGGCGGGCAGGTATAGGGGGCATGGGGCCCCAGCATCACGGTGATGCGCCCGTCTGCTTTACCGTTCCAGTTCTTTGCCAGTTCCTCAGCGTCAGCCAAGGCCTTCTCGCCGGTGGGAAGCACGCCGATCATGCCCCGGGACAACATCGCCCGCATCCCCGTATTTTCCACTGCCCGGGCCACATCATGCATGTGGTCATACATATCCCCAAAACAGGTGGTGCCGGATTTGATCATTTCCAGACAGGCCAGCATGGTGCCCCAGTAAATGTCCTCACCGGTCATTCTTCCCTCAAAGGGCCAAATTTTTTCCGATAGCCATTTCATTAACGGCAGGTCGTCTGCATAGCCTCGGAGCAAGGTCATGGCCGCAT
This sequence comes from Desulforamulus putei DSM 12395, assembly GCF_900129195.1. Lineage (GTDB taxonomy): Bacteria > Bacillota > Desulfotomaculia > Desulfotomaculales > Desulfotomaculaceae > Desulfotomaculum > Desulfotomaculum putei. The sequence continues at coordinate 35,109 of NZ_FQUY01000018.1, read as the reverse complement.
GGGTATGACAGTTGATAAAGCCTGGCATGGCTACCTGTCCGTCAGCCTCAATGACCTCGTCCATATCAAAGGAGCCGGATGCCGAACCTGGAAGCCCCACATGGGTAATCCACCCGTCTTCAATCAGGATTTCGCCTGTGTCGATAATGGCATCCGGACCTTCCATGGTTAGAATTGTCGCCCCGCGGATCAGTAGCTTATTCAAAATTCATCTCTCCTACACTCCCCCGAAAGGGTACTCTCTGTTCTGAGGGCTGCCCGTAGGCGTTACGGTATGCCCTGCCCAGCAATAACACATCCTGTTCCGGTATTACCACCGGCTGCCCGATTGTTTTGGACCAGGCATAAATTCTGGCACATTTCTCAACCACCTGGCAAACCGTAAAGGCCTCCTCGACGCTGCGGCCCACACCCACCAGCCCGTGGTTGGCCATCAACACGGCATATCGCTGTCCCAGAGCGGCCACCACGTTCTGTGCCAATTCATCGGTGCCTGGCAGGGCATACAGAGCCACTTCCACCGCCCCCCCAACCAGCATGGCTGCATCTTCCACCACCGGTTGGATGGGTTGCCGAACCACCGCAAAGGCCGATGCCACTTCACTATGGGTGTGAACAATCCCCGCTACGTCCTCCCTGGCACGATAAATGGCCAGGTGCAAAGGCGCCTCGCTGGAGGGTCTGCGATGTCCGTCTATGACCCGACCGTTCAGGTCCAGCACCACCATATCCGCTGCCTGGAGACGGGTGTAGTCCATACCGCTGGGGGTAATCACCACCACCCCTGCCTCCCGGACCAGGGCAGAGATATTGCCCCAGGTGCCTGCCACCAGTCCGGCAGTCAGCATCTTTTTTCCCAGTTCCGTTACCTTTTCCTTCGCTGTTTCAATGGCTGCATTCATCTTTGGTCTCCCACCTAGGTGGCGTGGTTCCATTCATTGATATAAGCTTCCTGCTCGGGAGTCAGCCGGTCGATGCGGATTCCCAGCGACTGAAGCTTCAGGTTGGCCACACGGTCATCAATTTCCTTGGGAACTACATAAACCTTGTTTTGCAAACTTTTTGCGTTTTCCAGCACGTAACGGGCACTTAAGGCCTGCAGGGCAAAGGACATATCCATGATTTCCGCCGGATGGCCGTCCCCCGCTGCCAGGTTCACCAGACGCCCTTCTGCCAGTAAATAGAGTTTACGGCCGTCTTTGAGGGTAAATTCTTCGATGTCCTTGCGAACAATTCGCCGGGCGGTGGCCATGGCCGCCAAATCAGGTTTATTGACTTCCACATCAAAATGACCGGCGTTGCAGAGAATGGCCCCGTCTTTCATGACCTGGTAGTGCTGGGCGGTAAAGACATCTTTACAGCCGGTGGCGGTGATAAAAACATCTCCCAGTTTGGCAGCCTCCAGGCTGTGCATGGGATGGAAGCCGTCCATATAGGCTTCGATGGCCTTCACAGGATCCACCTCGGTGACAATGACCCTGGCCCCCAGTCCCCTGGCCCGCATGGCAATTCCTTTGCCGCACCAGCCGTAACCGGCCACCACCACCGTCTTCCCGGCGGTTATTAAGTTGGTGGTGCGCATAATACCGGACCACACGGACTCCCCGGTGCCATAGCGGTTGTCAAACAGGAACTTGCAATAGGCATCGTTGACGGCAATCATGGGGAACTTGAGGGCTCCCTGTTTTTCCAGGGAACGCAGGCGCAAAACCCCGGTGGTGGTCTCCTCGCAGCCACCCAGGACCCTAGCGGCCATATCAGTTCTTTCGGTGTGCAGCAGTTGTACCACGTCGCCGCCGTCATCAATGACGATGTCCGGTTGATCATCAATTAAATGTAAAAGATGGGCCTTGTATTCTTCATCGGTGGCATTGTACCAGGAGTAAACATTGATGCCTGCGGCGGCCAGGGCGGCAGCCACATCGTCCTGGGTGGACAACGGGTTGGAACCGGCGATGGAGACATCCGCGCCGCCGGCCTTTAGCACCTCAGCCAAATAAGCTGTTTTTGCCTCCAGGTGAATGCATACCGCCACCCGGTATCCCTTAAAGGGCTGTTCCTTTTCAAACTGCTCCCGAATTACGTTTAAAACCGGCATGTGCTGGCGTACCCAGTCGATTTTTAAACGGCCGGAGGGAGCCAGGTTAATGTCCCTTACAATATAATCCGGCATCTTTGTCCTCCTTATTTTTTATAACCGCAGATTTTTGCCAAATTTTCAATATAGGGTGGGTAAACGATGCCCATTTCGGTGATAATGGCCGTCACCAAATGATTGGGGGTGACATCAAAGGCCGGATTCCATACCTGCACACCGTCCGGCGCCATGGCCTGCCCGGCATGGTGGGTCACTTCCCGGGGGTCCCTTTCTTCGATGGGGATTTCTTCGCCGGAGGAAAGGCCCATGTCAATGGTGGACAGGGGAGCTGCCACGTAAAAAGGAATGTTGTGGTACTTGGCCAGCACCGCCACTCCGTAGGTACCGATTTTGTTGGCCACATCCCCGTTGGCAGTGATCCTGTCGGCCCCTACAATGACGCAGTCAACCATTTTCTTGGCCATTAGATAACCCGCCATGTTGTCGGTGATTAAGGTAACAGGAATTCCCTCCTGCACCATTTCCCAGGCGGTCAGCCTGGCGCCCTGCAGCAGAGGCCTGGTCTCATCGGCATAAACACTAATCTGCTTGCCCTTTTCATGGGCTGCCCGAATGACGCCAAGGGCAGTTCCGTAACCGGCGGTGGCTAGGGCCCCGGCATTGCAGTGGGTTAACACCCTGGCCCCGTCAGGCAGCAGTTCCTGGCCAAATTCCCCCATTTTACGATTGCTCTGGACGTCTTCGTTATAGATGGCGTGAGCTTCATCCAGCATGATCCTGCGCAGTTCCTGAACATCCTGTTCCGGCGCGGTGGTAAGCCGCATCATCATACGGTCCAGGGCCCAGCGCAGGTTGACTGCGGTGGGGCGGGTGGCCCCCAATTCACCGGCGATGGCCTCCAGTTTCTCTAAAAAGGTTTTGCGGTCGGCAGCTTCGATTTGCCTGGCTCCTACCACCAAACCGTAGGCAGCGGCGGCGCCAATGGCCGGCGCGCCACGGACGGCAAGTCTTTTGATGGCTTCCGCCACCGTCCGATAGTCGTTGCATTCGATATATTCGATGCTACGGGGCAGCTTGGTTTGATCCAGCAGGCGGAGACTGTCATTTTCCCAGATGATTGCATCCATTAGAGGTTCACTCCTTGTTCAGCTTCTCCAGTGCGTCCTGGCACAGGCAGCCCCTTTCCGGGTCAATCAGGCTGATGGCTTTCATAGCCAATTTTCTCAGATTCTCTGCATTGGCAGCCATTACATCCAACACTTCCTGGTGGGTCAGTTTGGTCGGTGAAATGCCGGCTGCATAGTTGGTCACCATGGAAATATTGGCATAGCACATTTCTTTCTCCCGGGCCAGCACAACCTCCGGTACACTGGTCATGCCCACCAGGTCACCCCCCAGCAGTTTATACATTTTAATTTCGGCCGGCGTTTCAAAACGAGGTCCTTCGGTGGTTACATAGGTGCCGTACTTGTGATAGGTTAAACCCAGTTCTTCCGCAGCGTCGGCTAAAACCTGGCGCAACTCCGGGCAGTAGGGGTCGGTCATGTCGATATGAACAACACCCTGTTCCCCGCCCTCAAAGAAAGTATGCTGGCGGACCTTGGTAAAATCTAAAAATTGATCAGCAAAGACAAAATGTCCCGGCGCCATGTTCATATTCAGCGAGCCCACGGCGGCTGTGGCAAAGATGCTTTTAACCCCCAGTTCCTTCAGGGCAGCAATATTGGCCCGGTAATTCACCAGGTGAGGCGGTACCGAGTGCCCGGCGCCGTGGCGGTTTAAAAAGGCCACGGATTTCCCCTGATAGTCACCGATTTTTAAACTGACTTCACCGTAAGGGGTACTCACTTTTTCGTCCCGAATATTGGTCAATATATTGGGGTCATAGACACCGGTCCCCCCAATAATGGCGATGCGTACCGTCATAACGATTCTCCTTTTCCCACAAATTTCTAAACATAGCTTGGGTTATACAAACTTGAAATATTCTCCTTGCCAGGTTTGATTTCCTCCAAAACCAATAATTTTTAGTTTGATTTTCTCATATCATAAAAAAACACCCCGTCAGGGGTGTTTGCTGTTATCCGTTAACAGGTTTAAAGGTTTGGCAGCAGGTGTCATCAATACTGTTGGCAGGAGTTGCCGTCAGGTTTTGCAAGCTGGCATTGGGGCTGATACCGCCACCCTGAGAATCGTTTTGGACGATGATTTGTTTAGCGGTGCAAAGGTTATTTTGGGTCCAGTACTTGCAGTTGTTTACGGTGCATGCTACTTCGGGCATTTTTATACCTCCTAATGATTTGTCAGGAATATCTTTTGATTTTTCCTGCAGATTTATTCACAAAAACAAATAAAAAAGAAGAACTCAAGACTTTCCGGAGAGTTCTTCTTGTATCCTGATTTTATCTACTCATCGTCTTTTCTTTTATCATACAGCGCATCGATAAAGTCCCTGGGGTTGAATTGTCTTAAGTCATCCATTCTTTCCCCGATGCCGATCAGCTTCACCGGAATGGCCATTTCAGTAACAATGGCGGTAACTACGCCGCCCTTGGCGGTACCGTCCAGTTTGGTTAAAGCGATACCGGTAACATGGACAGCCTCACTGAAGATCTTCGCCTGGCTGAGGGCATTTTGACCGGTGGTGGCATCCAGGACCAGCAGCACCTCGTGGGGAGCGCCGGGCATCTCACGGGCGATAATTTTGTGCACCTTCCTTAATTCGTCCATTAAATTGCTTTTGTTGTGCAGCCGTCCAGCGGTATCAATCAGCAGGACATCGACCTTACGGGAGCGCGCCGCATGAACGGCATCATAAGCCACGGCGCCCGGATCGGAGCCTTCCTGGTGTTTGATGATATCCACACCCACCCGTTGCGCCCAAATTTCCAACTGGTCGATAGCTGCGGCCCGGAAGGTATCCCCGGCTGCCAGCAGGACCTTTTTGCCCTGTTCCTTGTATTGATGGGCCATTTTACCGATGGTGGTGGTCTTTCCTACCCCGTTGACGCCTACCACCATAATCACCGTAGGTCCGTCGGGGTTCTCATGAATGGGTGTAACCTTCTCACCCATCAGGTATGCCAACTCTTCCTGGAAAATATCCTTCAGCCGTGAAGCCTCCTGTACATTTCTGGCCTTAACACCCTTGCGCACCCGCTCCACCAGCTTCATGGCGGTGTTTACACCCACATCTGCCTGGATTAATACTTCTTCCAGTTCCTCGTATAATTCTTCATCAATACCCTTCCGCCCGGTAACCACCTGGTCAATTTTTTCGATAAAGGTTTGGCGGGTCTTGGTTAAGCTCTCTTTCAAACGGCTGAAAAAGCCCACTTCACAATACCTCCAGTACAATACTCGTATTTGGCAGAGCCTGTCCATACTATAATGCCAAATAAAAGGCCCTGTCAATCATGGAAGCCAGGGTTTATGTTATGCCAACCGTTTATTTCCCTTTATTTCTTCCAGGGACATGGAAAGCAGCCGGGTGACCCCCGCTTCGTCCATGGTGACGCCGTAAAGGGCATCGGCCCGTTCCATGGTGCCTTTACGGTGACTGATGACAATAAACTGCACTTCCTGGGATGTGCGGGACAAATAATCAGCAAACCGTTTTACATTGGCTTCATCCAGGGATGCTTCTATTTCATCCAACACGCAAAAGGGGCTGGGCTTGTATTGTAAGATGGCAAATAACAGGGCGATGGCCGTTAATGCCCTTTCTCCCCCGGAGAGAAGAGACAGACTTTGATTCTTCTTACCCGGAGGTCGGGCGGTGATTTCAATGCCACAGGTGAGGGCATCCCCGCCGGTGAGGGACATGGAGGCGCCCCCGCCGCCAAACAACTGTTGAAACACCCTGTTGAAGTTTTGGTTAATAACGGTAAAGGCATGTTCAAATTGACTGGACATTAAACGGTTTAATTCCTCTACCAGCTGTTCCAGCGACCTTCTGCTTTCCTCCAGGTCTTGTTTTTGGCCTAAAAGAAAATGATACCTTTCCATCACTTCCTGATATTCCGCCTCAGCTCCGGCATTTACCGGTCCCAGCGCTGCCATTTGCCCCCTGATCTCCTGCAAATCGGCCCTGGCCTGCCTTTTGCTGGCCGCCGGTTCCACGTTAATCCCGGCCGGGTCGTCAATGCCGTATTCCGCCAGCCGGTTGGTTAACAGTTCCAGTTCGGTTTGGTTCCGGGCCTGCTGCAGCTCCAAAGCATGAATCTGCTCCCGGGTCCTGTGCCACTGCTCCTGAAGTCTTTGCCACTGGTCCTCCAGTTCCTTTAAGACCGCTGCCTCAGCCTCATATTTTGTTTGCTGTGACTTGAGGTTTTCATCAGCCAATATTTGCTCCTGTTCCAGTTTTTGTAATTCTGTTGCTAATAAAGACCTCTGTTCTTCCAGTTCTTGGGCCCTGTTATGCAGGTGCGCCAGCAAAGCCTCGGCGGCAGTAACCGACATTCTTTTTTCCTCGACTTCCTTCGTCAGCCGGTCCGTAATTTTTTGCGACCCTAAGATTTCCTGGCGCAGCTCCGCCTGTCGTATTTTTTCCCGGTGTACTGCACTTTCCAATTGGGCCTTTTGGTCCCTGGCGGCTGCCAGTTCTTCCTGTGTAACCACCAGTTGATCTTGTAATTGTTCCAATTCCTGTTCCAGGGCCGCCAGTTTCTCCGCTGCCTCCGTCTCGGTTTCCGACCAATGTTTAACTTCCTGCTCTGTTTTGGCGATTTCCCATTGACTCTCCTGGCTGCGTTCACGGGCCTTGGTTAACTCTTCTTTGGCCTTGGTTAAGTCCATTTCCGCCGCCTGCAGCTCCAATCCCAGGGCAACCAGTTCCTGCTGGCAGGACTGCAGCCGGCCGGACAGTTCCCGCTGTTTCAGTTGTTTCTCCGTCAACCTGCCGGTCAGTTCATGGACTTGCAAATGCAATTCCTGCACATACCGGGCCAGTTCGTCCCGCTCCCTGCGGGTGTGCAGCATGCCACCGGCATTGCGGACAGGGCCACCCCCGGACAACGATCCGCCGGGATGAAACAACTCGCCGGTGAGAGTGACTATTCTGATTCTCTGCTGCATTTGCCTGGCCACTTTGATGGCATTGTCCAGGGTATCCACCACCACCAGGCGACCCAACAATAATTCCACCACCGGACGGTACTTGGACTCTGTCTCGGTCAGACCGGCTGCCAGACCGATAACACCCGGCAACCCGAGGGATTTTTTCTCCCATTCGCCGGCCGGGGTTGGCCGCAATGAATCCAAAGGAAGAAAAGTGGCCCTGCCCAGGTTATGTTTCTTTAAATACTCAATGGCCGCTTTGGCCTGGGAGGAGGTTTCGGTGACCAGGTTTTGCAGGGCGCCGCCCAGTGCCGCTTCGATGGCAGTTTCCAATCCTTTGGGGACTTTGATCAAGTCTGCCACCGCCCCACATATGCCTGAGAACACCTCCTGCCGGTGCTTGGAAGCCTTTAGCAGTTCTCTGACCGGCTTCATGAAACCACTGTGAGAACTCAAGTTCTCTTCCAGTACCTTTAACCGGGAGTGTTTGGCTACCATTTCTTCTTTAGCAGCCAAAAGTTTTGCTTGGATGCGGGACAACTCCTGGTTTAATTGTTTCAGTTCCTCTTCCGTTTGCCGGGTTTCTGATAACAGCGCCTGTTTTCTTCTGCCTGCTTCCTCCAACCTGTACCTGGCAGCGTCAATGGATACACCAAGGGTTTTCTCCCTCTCCATAGCCTCTCCGGCCATCTTGCGCATGTGATTTAACCGTTGGTTTAACTGCTCTTTGCGGTCCGCCGCCTGGTTCCGGATGTTGCGCTGGTGGGCCACCCTGTTCAGTTGATCAATTAAATCGGTGTTCAGGTTTTGCAGCAATGCCTGTTTTTCCTGAACTTCCTGTTCAAGCTGTTGCAGCGCCTTATCGCCGGCAGAGGAAAACCTTTGTGCTGCATCCTGTTTTAATTTAAGCAGTTTTTCCCTTTCCTCACTTAATTCAGAAATAAGTTTTTGCAAAGCTGTTTGGGATTCCCGGAGGTCATTTTCTACCCTCTGCGTCTCCGCCGTGTGGTGGGAAATCTGTTCGTTAACCAGGGTCAATTTATTTTGCGTTGTTTCAATGTTTGATATAATTTTAAAATATCGGTCCCTGGCTTCGCCGATGTTTTTTTCTATGGTAAGGAGCCTTCTCCTGGCATGCTCCAATTTTTCTTCAATAACCGGTCTTTCGTCCTGAAACTCCCTTTTGACCTGTTGCAACTGCTCGGAAATTTCCTTTGCTTTGGCAGTCAGGTCCTGCCAGTCCCGCTTAAACAACGCCAACTCCAATTGCCAGGCTTTATTTTTCAGTTCTTTATACTGTCTGGCCTTGTCGGCTTGCCGGGCCAGCGGTTCGATGCGTCCTGCCAGTTCGTTGATGATATCGGAAATTCTATTTAAATCCTGCTGAGCAGAAGATAGTTTTCGCAGCGCCTCTTCTTTCCGGTGGCGGTATTTAACGATACCCGCCGCTTCTTCAATGACAGACCGTCTTTCTTCCGGCCTGCTGTTTAAAATTTCATCCACCTTACCTTGCCCTATAAGAGAGTAGGCCCCGCGGCCTAACCCGGTATCCATAAAGAGGGCCTGGATATCCTTTAGCCTGCAGGGCACCTTGTTGATCAAAAATTCACTTTCTCCGGAACGGTATAGACGTCTCGTTATGGCGACTTCTTCATAGGGCAGGGGGAAGTTTTTGGCCCCGTTGTCCAGGGTTAAGGTTACTTCCGCCAAACTAACAGGTTTTCTCTTGTCGCTGCCGGCAAAAATAACATCTTCCATGCGAGAACCCCTGAGATGGGAAGCCCGCTGTTCTCCCAGACACCAGCTGATGGCATCTGAAATATTACTTTTGCCGCTGCCATTGGGACCCACGATGACGGATAAACCAGGATGCAGCTCTAACCTGACACGGTCGCCAAAGGACTTAAATCCCTGAATATCGATTCTTTTCAGACACAAAGCTTCCTGCCCCCTGTTGTCAAGCTTTATTGGGTGGCTCCGGTTGGTTTGGGCCCGGGCGTTTTCAGCCAATCCAAATTCTTAAAGGCATCCTTGGCTGCTTGCTGTTCCGCTTCTTTCTTGGAATGACCGCTGCCCCGGCCAATCACCCGGCCCCGGTAAAAGACCCCGGCAGTAAAGGTTTTATCGTGATCCGGCCCCGATTCATCCATAATCCTGTAGATTAAGGGTTCCGGTGAAGTCTGTTGCAGCGTTTCCTGCAGTTCTGTTTTATAATCCCTGTCCAGCCTTCCTGCCACAACATCTTCAATGATGGGTCTTAAACAGCTTAACACAAAATTCCTGGCCACTTCCAAACCCTGGTCCAAATAAACGGCGCCTAACAATGCCTCAAAGGCATCCGCCAGGATGGATGGCCGCTCCCTGCCGCCGGAGCGTTCTTCACCACGCCCCATGCGCAGGCAACGGCCCAGGTCCAGTTCCCGGGCTGCTTTGGCCAGGGAAGGCTCGCAAACCGAAGCTGCCCGCATTTTGGTCAGTTCACCCTCAGTTCGGTCCGGAAACATTCGGTACAGTTCTTCACTGATGATTAACTCTAAAACCGCATCGCCCAGAAATTCCAGCCTTTGATTGTGGTATAAACCATGTCCCCTGCTTTCATGGACACAGGAACTGTGTGTCAGCGCCTGGAGCAGCAGGGATGGATTGTGCCATTGAAAACCAAGTCTTTGTTTTAGGCGACCGGTTTGCTCGTCCAGTTTAGACAATTGCATCACCCGGATCTAAGGTCTGAACTTTTTAAATGCCAGTGTAACGTTATGCCCGCCAAATCCGAAGGAATTGGAAAGGGCCACATGCACAGTCATTTTACGTGCCTGATTGGGAACAAAATCCAAATCACAGGCCGGGTCGGGGTTTTCCAAATTGATGGTAGGGGGTACAAGATCATCCCGAATGGCAAGTACAGTGGCAATCCCTTCCACCGCTCCGGCAGCCCCCAGCATATGCCCCGTCATGGATTTGGTTGAACTGACGGTCAGTTTGTAGGCATGATCGCCAAACACTTTCTTGATGGCGACTACTTCGGCGACATCTCCCACCGGGGTGGAGGTACCATGGGCGTTAATGTACTGCACATCCTCGGGTTTTAAGTCCCCGTCAGCCAAAGCCATCTTCATAGCTGCGGCAGCCCCGGAACCTTCCGGGTCGGGAGCGGTAATATGATAAGCATCGCAGGAACTGCCATACCCTACAATTTCCGCATAAATGTTGGCCCCCCGTTTTTGGGCGTGCTCCAGCGTCTCCAGAACCATCATGGCAGCGCCTTCCCCCATGACAAAGCCATCCCGGTCAGCATCAAAGGGCCTGCTGGCCCGTACCGGTTCTTCATTTCTGGTGGACATGGCTTTCATAGCACAAAAACCGGCTACTGACAGAGGAGTTATGGGGGCTTCGGTGCCTCCGGTGATCACCACTTCTGCACCGCCCCGCTGGATTAATTTAAAAGCATCCCCAATGGCATTACCGCTGGAAGCACAGGCGGTAATAGCCGTAATGTTGGGGCCCCGCAATCCAAATTTAATGGCGATCTGGCCGGCCGCCATGTTGGCAATCATCATCGGAATTAAGAAGGGACTGATACGGCTGGGACCACGGTTTACTAGGACGCGGCACTGTTCCTCAAAGGTTTCCATGCCACCGATCCCCGACCCCACAATGACACCGGTACGGTCTTTATCAAGGGACTGCAGGTCCATGCCGGCATCCTCAATGGCCATGGCCGCTGCCACCACTGCATACTGGGAAAACTTATCCATGCGGCGGCCTTCTTTTTTATCTATATACTTGGAATAATCAAAATCCTTAACCTCACCCGCAATTTGCGTGCTGTATTCGGACGGGTCGAACCTGGTTATTCTGGCAATTCCGGAAACCCCCGCTGTAAGGGCGTTCCAGAAATTATCCAGCCCGGTACCAACGGGAGAAATCACCCCCATGCCGGTTATAACAACCCGTTTTGACAAAGTCATTTCCTCCTTACATTTGAAAAAAGTCCCGGATTATAAATGCCGGGACTTTTACCATTATTACAGGCGGTCCTGAATAAAATTAACGGCATCGCCAACGGTGCGAATTTTTTCGGCCTCTTCATCGGGGATTTCCAGGCCGAACTCTTCTTCCAAAGCCATGACCAGCTCAACAATATCAAGAGAATCAGCGCCCAGATCATCCACAAAGGAAGCGTCCATGGTTACATCTGCTTCATCAACACCCAGTTGATCTACAATAATTGCTTTAATCCTGTCAAAGGTTGCCAAGTTGTTCACCCCCTTCCGGGATCTCATCAATCTATTCATACAAAGTATTTAATTTCGAGGTAGAGTTTTGTACCCCGAACCTTTACATTACAATGCCACCGTCCACACCAATGACCTGCCCGGTGATATAGCTGCAAAAATCACTGGCCAGGAAGGCTACCACGCCGGCAACATCTTCCGGAGTACCCAGGCGATTTAGAGCAATGGAGGAAGTCAGTCTCTCCTTAGCCTCAGGGGTCAGGTGTTCGGTCATATCGGTCATGATAAAACCGGGCGCCACTGCGTTCACTGTAATATTTCTGGGGCCCAGTTCCTTGGCCATGGACTTGGTAAGCCCAATGAGACCGGCTTTGGCAGCGGCATAGTTGGCCTGCCCCGGGTTACCATAGAGACCCACCACGGAAGAAACATTGATAATGCGCCCGTAACGGGCCTTCACCATGGGACGGGCCACCGCTTTAATGGTATTAAAGGCGGACTTAAGGTTTACTGCCATGACCGTGTCCCAATCTTCTTCTTTCATTCTCAGGATTAAATTGTCCCGGGTAATCCCGGCATTATTCACCAGGATATCCACTTTGCCGAATTCTGCAATGACGGTATCCACCATCTGTTGCACCTGGCGGGTATCGGACACATCGGCTTGATAAACCAGCGCCCGGCGGCCAATCTTGCGGACGGCCTCAGCCGTTTCTTCCGCAGCATCGGCTCTGCCGGCATAGTTAATAACGATATCGGCCTGGGCCCCGGCCATGGCCAGAGCAATGGCTTTGCCGATTCCCCTGGAAGCGCCGGTGACAATGGCAACTTTGCCGCTCAGAAACATTTTAGCCAACCTCCTTGAACTCTGCAAGGACTTTTTCCAGGCTTGCCAAATCTTCTACGTTGTTTGTCCTTATTTCCTTGTTTATTTTTTTTACCAGGCCGCATAAAACCTTCCCCGGCCCTAATTCTATCATGGCACTGATTCCCTCCTCAGCCATCCTTTGCACGCTGTCTTCCCAGAGCACCGCCCCGCACACCTGCCTGGCCAGTAAATCTCTTATTTCAGAAGCATTGCGGACATAGTCGGCGCTGATGTTGGCTATCACCGGGATGTCCGGATCTTGGACCTCAATCTGTGCCAAGACCTCTGCCAGTCTTTCGCTGGCCGAGCGCATTAAGCTGGAGTGGAAGGGGCCGCTGACCGCCAGTTCGACGGCTCTTTTTGCCCCTGCCTGACGGCAGAGTTCCATGGCTTTTTGCAGCGGCTCCCATTGACCGGCAATCACCACCTGGCCGGGACAGTTAAAATTCACCGGTTCCACCACCCCGTAGGCGGCTGCCTCGCGGCAACTGGCAATCACCTTTTGCCGGTCCAGTCCCAGGATGGCTGCCATACCGCCCAATCCCACCGGTGCAGCCTCCTGCATAAATTGACCCCTTTGGCGAACCACCTTGATGGCGTCCGAGTACCTGAGGGAACCGGCAGCCACCAGAGCAGCATATTCCCCCAGGCTGTGCCCGGCCACCGCCTGAGGCTTTAGTCCGCACTCCTGCTGCAAAACTCTGAGGGCAGCCATACTGACAGCCAGGATGGCCGGTTGGGTATTGACGGTACGGTTTAATTCCTCCGCCGGTCCCTCAAAACACAATTTGGTCAAGCCAAACCCCAAAGTATCATCTGCTTCTTCCAGGGTTTCACGACAAACTTTAAAATTGTTATACAGTTCCCGGCCCATTCCCACATACTGGGAACCCTGTCCGGGGAAAATAAAGGCAGTCTTTAACAATTCCTAAAACTCCCCTTTGCTCAGTCGGCTCAAGACTTGTTCAGCGCCGGTTACAATGTCTTTAATGATCTCCGCTGCCGGTTCAACTCTTTTAATCATGCCGCAGACCTGGCCGGCCATGACGGAACCTTCCTGAATGTCGCCTTCCACCATGGCCATACGCAGGCGGCCGACGCCCAATTTTTCCAACTCCTCCACCGGCGCCCCCTGGCGTTCTTTTTCTTCAAATTGCTTGGCTAACTTATTACGTATAATGCGCACAGGATGCCCGGTGGTACGGCCAGTTACCACGGTATCACGGTCTTTGGCCTTCACCAGCAGCTGCTTCACATTATCATGAATGGTACATTCTGTGGCGCACATGAAGCGGGTTCCCATCTGGATACCCTGGGCCCCTAGGGCTAGGGCTGCCACCAGCCCCCTGCCGTCAAAAAATCCGCCTGCAGCGATGACGGGGATGTCCACCGCATCCACCACCTGGGGTACCAGGGGCATGGTATGCAGTTCGCCAATGTGGCCGCCGGACTCGCCACCCTCGGCGATCACCGCATCCACCCCAGCCCTGGCCATCCGTTGGGCCAGCGCCACCGATGGGATGACGGGAATGACTTTGGTACCCACTTCCTTCAGCCGGGGAATGAATTTTCCGGGGTTGCCGGCGCCGGTGGTGACCACCGGTACTCTCTCACGAACAATCAACTCCATGTTTTGTTCTACAAAGGGGGACATCAGCATGACGTTAACCCCAAAGGGTTTATTGGTAAGGACTTTGGCCTTTTTGATCTGTTCCTCCAACCATTCCGTGGGAGCATGCCCCGAACCGATAATACCCAGACCACCGGCCTCGGAGACCGCCGCAGCCAGTTCAGCTGTGGAAACCCAGGCCATACCGCCTTGTAAAATTGGGTATTCAATTTCCAGCAAATCGCACAACTTGGTTCTAAGTTTCATTACTCTCCCCCTCCCCTTTACTCCACTTTAGAACAATACCGCCGGAAGTGAGGCCCGCTCCGAAGGCCACCATGACGATGTTGTCTCCGGCTTTAACACGTCCGGATTTTACTGCCTCATCCAGGGCCAATGGAATGGAAGCCGACGAAGTGTTGCCGTAACGGTCTAAATTTACCACCACTTTCTCCATGGGTAACTTCAGCTTCCTGGCGGCGTGTTCAATAATTCGAATATTGGCCTGGTGGGGTATCAGCAAGTCAATATCCTCCAGTCGGAGATTGGCCGCCTTAATTAAATGAATGGACTCCTCCTCCATGACCCTGGTGGCATAACGGAATACTTCTTTCCCGTTCATATGAACATAATGAAGTTTTTTCTCGACGGTTACCGGGTCGGCCGGCATTTTGGCGCCCCCGGCCGGGATATACAGATGCTCCCAGCCGGCGCCCTCGGCGCTTAATTTACTGGCCAGGATGCCTTCCCCGGGAGCCACCGGGCCGACAACCACAGCGCCGGCTCCGTCCCCAAACAACACGCAGGTATTGCGGTCTTGCCAGTTGATAATTCTGGATAATACCTCCGCACCAATGACCAGGATTCGTTTCATGGCCCCGGTGGCAATAAACTGGGATGCGATGGTGAGCCCATAAACAAAACCGCTGCAGCCTGCTTCCAAGTCAAAGGCCCCTGCCTGGGGCGCCCCCAACTCTGTTTGTACCAGACAGGCGCCGGCCGGAAGTGGCATGTCCTTGGAACAAGTGGTAAGAATGATTAAATCCAGTTCTTCGGGCTTTACACCGGCGTGTTCCAACGCTTTACGAGAGGCCCGGACAGCCAGATCGGAGGTGGATACGGCCGGATCTGCAATTCTTCGCTCCCGGATACCGGTCCGCGTTGTGATCCACTCATCGCTGGTATCCACCATTTGTTCCAACTCTTTATTAGTGAGTATTCGTTCAGGCACATAACTCCCCACACCTAGGATGCCGGCCTGAATTAGGTGGTTGGGCATTTACCAGTCTCCCCCCTTAACAATCTCTTTCTCCAGGCTCACCTTAATGGCCTGAACCAACCCCTGTTCAACTGTCTCCTTGGCCACCCGGACGGCATTTTTAATGGCCCTAGCCCGTGAACTGCCATGGCTGATCACGGAGACCCCGTCTACTCCCAGCAGCGGCGCCCCGCCATACTCTGCGTAATCCATGCGCCGTTTAAAGCCGCCCATGATGTGCATAATTCTTTCACGTCCAAGGATATCTTCCAGTCTGCCCAATTCCTGCTGAAACATCCCCAAAATGGACATGGCCAAACCTTCGGCAGACTTTAAAACGACGTTTCCCACAAAACCATCGCAAACCACCACATCACCGGTGCCCAGAAAAAGATCCCTTCCTTCGATATTGCCGATAAAATTAATGTTGGTTTCCTTAAGCAGGTTATAGGCCGCCAAGGTAAGTTCGTTACCCTTGGTTTCCTCAGCGCCTATGTTCAGCAGTCCCACTTTGGGATTGGGAAGTCCCAAAATTTTTTCTGCGTACAGGGAACCCATCACTGCAAATTGTTTTAGGTGCTGGGGACGGCAATCTACATTGGCCCCCACATCCAAAAGAGCCACCACGCCACCGGCTGTGGGTAGCAGGGTGCTGATGGCAGGACGGTCAACACCTGCAATGCGACCCAGGATTAATAAAGAAGAAGCCATTTGAGCCCCGGTGCTGCCCGCAGAAACCACCGCATCGGCAGCCCCTTCCTTGACCAATTGAGTGGCCACAACAATGGAAGAGTCTTTCTTTTTGCGGATGGCGCTGACCGGGTGTTCGTCCATTCCCACTACTTCCGAAGCATGAACAATGGATATCAGTCCCCCGACATCATCTCCGTCCAATTCCCTTTGTATTTTATCCCGGTCACCAACCAAAATGATTTGAACACCTAATTCATGAGCAGCATCCCTAGCGCCACGGACAATCTCTATGGGCGCGTAATCGCCCCCCATGGCATCTAACGCAATTCTGGTCATTGATTTTCCTCCTCTTGCAAGGCAAATACCGTGAAGATCCCTTCAAATACAATGGTTTCTTTCACCCTGGAAACCACCTTAACGATGGTTTTATGACCCTTCCGGCTGCTTATTTCCGCCCTGGCAAGCACCAGATCACCAGCTTTAACGGGAAGTTTAAACAGCACCCTTGCTGAACCGGTTAAAGCAACTTCGGCATCAATAACAGCCACGGCCAGGGAATTAGCCTGTGCAAACAGGTGGTGGCCCCTGGCAACTAAATTTTTGCGAAAGATCATTTCAGGAGTTATCTTTAACATAGAAACACCATATTGACCCACCTCAATATCCAGCAGTTCCCCCACCAGTTCATCACTGCCCAGGGAACGCACCGGATGGCGGGCCTGCAGGGCTGTTTTCATACGCTCCCGAAGTTCAGGAATCTGTAATTCAGAACGGTCCAAACGAATGGTCTGAATACTAACCCCAAACAAACCTGCCAGTTCCTCATCTTTCAGCAGGGGGTTATTGGCAAGGTACCTGATTAGCTCCCTTTGTCTCAGATTTTTGGCTTTCCCACCTCTAGCCATTTTTGTTACCACCGTCAATAATTAGTACCTGGTACTAATTATACCCGGAATTTCCTTGTAATGCAAACCATTTTAAATGAATTTTCCAAAAAAAGTAAAAACCCTTTCTCGTCAACTGAGAAAGGGCTTGTATTTATCATTACTTATTGGCAGCCGCAACGACTTCGCGGTTTTTGTAATAACCACACTCGGGGCACAGATGGTGCGGTTGGATCAAGGCATGGCACTGCGGACAAGCTACCAGGCTGGGGGCTTCCAACTTCATGTTCATAGCCCGGCGTTGTCTTCCCCGATGCTTTGCAAGTTTCCTTTTCGGTACACCCATTTTCTTACACCCCCTTCAAAAAGTCAAAACTTATTATTGTTGTAATTTTTAAGAACCGCCAACCTTGGGTCAATGTCCTCAACTTGGCAATTACATGGTTGAACATTCAAGTTGCTGCCGCACTGCTGACACAGACCCCGGCAGTCGGGTGAACAAACCAAGCGCATGGGAATTTCTAACAGGAGTGATTTGATAACTTCAGGTTCAACATCAATAACATCCCCGTTGAACCCAATCATCTCCGAATCAGGATCATTGGTAAAATCATCATCCATCCTGGTGTATACTTCTTCCAGAGAACCCCGCAGGTTTAACTCAAAGGGTTCCAGGCAGTTGGCACAGTTGGTGGAGACCGTTGCCCGGGTCACTCCTTTGACATGAAAAAGTTGATTTCGATTAACCACCTCTCCGGCGGCTTCCACCGGCGTTACAAAAGTAAATATTTGACCGCCTACTTCCAAGGCCTCCAATTCCTTGCTGAAGCTAAACGAAAGTTTGTCGCCGGGTGCGTTCTTCATGTTCAGGATGTTAATTTTCACTGGTTCAAAGTCACCTCAATATTTAACAAAATTCATTATATAAAGCAGGTCCTTATTTGTCAAGGAAAAATCCTGTATATCGCGCAACTCCCCGGACCTGGTCTAAAGTCAAGGTTTTCCATTTATATATATTGTTAGGGACTTGTCTAATCCTATGCATGGGGTGATGGTTTTGCTGCCGAAAAAAAACCGGCTTACCGTGGGGCTGCGCAAACAAGATGCCCTTTCTCTTGTCTGGTTGGCTCTGGCGTTGTGTTTTGTGCTGGGGATGGTGCTCCAGCCGAAAATTGTTTACGACGGTTCCATCAACGGGCTGCAGGCCTGGTGGAACATTGTTTTCCCCTCCCTGCTGCCCTTTTTCATTGCCTCTGAAATTTTGATGAAGCTGGGCCTGGTGCGATTTATGGGTGCTTTGCTGGAACCCGTGATGCGACCGCTTTTTAATGTGCCGGGGGCGGGAGCCTTTGTGATGGTAATTGGTTTTACCAGCGGCTTTCCCATTGGCAGCATGGTTACCGCCAAACTCAGGCAGCAGGGTTTATGTAGCCGTGTGGAGGCCGAACGTTTAATTAGCTTTACCAACAATTCCAGCCCGCTGTTCATGCTGACCGCCGTGGCCGTGGGCATGTTCGGACGGCCCGACCTGGGGGTGGTAATTGCCGGCTCCCATTACCTGGCTAATATCCTGTTGGGTTTATTATTACGCTTTTACCGGCGCCATGAACCTCATGCCAACAGCCTCCCCCCTGCTGCCTGGTCCCTCAGGCAAGCTTTCCAGGTGCTGCTGCAGCAAAATCCTCAGGAAAGGCAGCCCGTCGGCCAACTGCTGGGTGAGGCGGTGGCATCCTCGGTGACCAAGCTTTTGCATATCGGTGGTTTTATCATTTTATTTGCGGTCATTATCAGGCTGCTCAGTTATGCCGGGGTCATTGATTTACTGGCCTCTTGGCTGGGTGCAGTGTTAATTCCTATGGGGTTGTCACCGGACATCTTAACGGCCCTGGCCAGCGGGGTGTTTGAAATGACCATCGGCACCAAACTGGCCTCCGAAGCAGCCGCTCCGGAATTGCAGCGCCTCATGGCGGTGGCCATGATCCTGGGGTGGAGCGGGCTTTCTATCCACGCCCAGGTGGCCAGCATGATCGCCAAAACCGATATCCGCATGGGGTTGTTTGTGGTAACACGCATGGCCCATGGGGCCCTGGCTGCTTTTTTTACCTTTTTATTTTATAACCCCGAAGGATCGGGTGCCACGCCGGTTTTACCGGCATTGGCGCCGGTGTTTGATTTCTATTCTTACCCTTTCCTTGCCATGGTCGCCATTTCTTTCCTGGGTATGGTTGTCTCTATTGTGTTATTAACCCTGTTTGGCTTTTCCCTGCAGATTTTGTGGCGGCTGGGTAAAATTTTTTGCCGTTAGTCATTTAATTTTTTATTGAAAAAAGGTATTGGGGGCTCTGCCGTGGAAAAAACTACATCATATTTACATAACCAGCCTGTTCTGTTTGGGAAGAAGTTTATGTGGGATTTATGTGTAGGGAAGGTGAAAGCAATGGCAGACTTAACACCCTTGTTTAATGTGAAGTCCGTGGCCATTATCGGGGCGTCCAACAAACCGGGTAAAATCGGCAATGTGATTGTTAAAAATATCATTGAAAGCGGTTTTGCCGGTAAGATTTTTCCCATTAACCCCAAAGAAACAGAAATAGAAGGGTTACCCTGCTACAGCAGCGTCAGTCAGGCGCCGGACAAGATTGACCTGGCCGTTGTTTGCGTGCCGGCCAAATTCTGCCCCGATGTGATGGAAGAGTGCGGCAAGACGGGGATCAAGTATGCCGTGGTAATCACAGCGGGCTTTAAGGAAGTGGGTCCGGAAGGACTGGAATTGGAGAAAAAACTTCTGTTTATTTGTAAAAAATACGGCATTCGCATGGTGGGTCCCAATTGTGTAGGAATTATGGACACCCATATCCCCATTAACACCTCCTTTGCTGCCGGTTTTCCTGTGCAAGGGGATATCGCCTTTATTTCCCAAAGCGGGGCCATGCTGGTTTCCATTATGGACTGGGCAAAGTCCATCGGCCTTGGCTTTAGCCGGGTCATCAGCCTGGGAAACAAGGCAGACCTGAACGAAGCGGATTTTATCGATGCCATGGCGGACGACCCGTTCACCAAAGTGATCCTCTGCTATATCGAAGATGTACATAACGGCAAGTATTTCCTGGAGGCAGCCAGCCGGGCCGCCAGAAAAAAACCGGTCATTGTATTGAAGTCCGGCACCAGTCAAGCCGGCGCCCTGGCCGCCTCTTCACATACCGGCGCCCTGGCCGGCAGCGACCTGGCCTATGAAACGGCCTTTACCCAGGCTGGCATTTTGCGGGCCCGTAGCATGACAGAGTTGTTTGACCTGGCCACCTGCTTTTCTTACCAGCCCCTGCCCAAGGGAGATCGTGTGGCCATTGTCACCAATGCCGGAGGACCTGGCATTGTGGCCTCGGATGCCATTGAAGAGGCCCGTTTGACCATGGCGCGCTTTGACAAGGAAACGTTGGACGCCCTGCGGGCCAACCTGCCTGCGGAAGCCAATATATATAACCCGGTGGATGTAATCGGGGACGCCAGGGCCGATCGTTACGCCTTTGCCCTGGAAGCTGTCTTAAAGGACCCCCATGTGGACAGTGTGGTTGTTTTGGTTTGTCCCACCGCCGTCACCGACCCGGAAAATATTGCCCAAAGGATTATCGAGCTGCACCGAAAATACCCCGAAAAACCACTTTTAACAGCTTATATGGGTGGGATGACTTTAGCCAAAGGTGTTAAAATTTTAACCCGGGCTAAGATTCCGGTCTTTACCTTCCCGGAACCGGCCATCCGTTCCATTGCCGGTATGGTGAATTATGTGCGCCGCATGGAAAGCCGGGTTGAAGGAGAAGAAATCCGGTATGACGATATCAACCCCGATAAAGTGAAAGCCATTTTCTATGATGTAATCCGTGACCGCCGCAGTGTCCTGCTGGGCAGTGAAGCCGCCGCCGTGGCGGAAGCCTATGGAATTTCTGCCGCTCCCGTAAAGCTTGCTATATCGCCGGAGGAAGCGGTTGCCCTGGCTGAATCCATAGGATATCCGGTGGTACTGAAGGTAGCTTCCCCCAAGATCATGCACAAAACCGATGTGGGCGGCGTTAAGATTGGTTTGAACAACGCCGAAGATGTCCGCAACGGGTTCATTGAGATTTTGGAAAACGTGCAGCGATATTTGCCTAACGTTGTTCCCTACGGCATTGAAGTCAGCAAAATGATGCCAAAGGGTACGGAATTGATTGTCGGTATGACCCGGGACATGCAGTTTGGCCCCTTGATCGCCTTCGGCTTGGGCGGCATTTACGTAAACCTGTTAAAGGATGTATCCTTCCGCCTGGCCAAGGGAATTACCCACGCTGAAATCGCCGCCATGATTGCAGAAACCAAAGCCTCTACCTTGCTCCGCGGCTACCGCGGTGAACAACCGGCGGATATGATGAGCCTCATCGATATGGTAGCCCGGGCGGCCAAGTTGATTTTAGACTTTGAAGAGATCAGTGAAATGGACATCAACCCGGTATTCGCTTATCCCGACGGGTACTCGGCCTTGGATATCAAAATCACCATCGAACTGTAGGCACGCTTTAAATATTTCAATAGGTGAGGTGTTACCAGTGAAAAACCTGTATATTATGGGTTCCGCAGGCAGTGGTAAAACAGCCATGGCAGTAGGATTGTCATTAAAGTTTAAACAGGAAGGACTCAGGGTGTCTTACTTTAAACCTGTAGGAACTTCCACTGTAACCGGCAAAGCCGATGAAGACGCCGTATTAATGAAAGAATTATTAGATATGGCAGCGCCTCTTGAGGTCATTGCGCCGACCATGGCCAGTCCCTTTTACCTCTCCCGGGGCAACCGTTCCGCTGAAATGCTGGCAACCATCAAAAGGGCTTACCAGGAAATTGCGCGCCATGCCGACCTGGTGATCATTGACAGTGCCATTTTCCCCCATATTATGGGCACCATTGGCCTGGATGCACCTTCCCTGGCGTCGGAACTTGGCGCCGGCGTGTTGTATTTGATAAATGTAAAAAACGACTACAGCCTGGACCAGTCTGTGTTCTTCAACCAGTACCTCCAATACAAGGGCGTACCGGTGCTGGGAAACATTTTTACCCATGTTCCCAGGCCCATTCAAGCAAAAATTGAAGGGGTCTATAAACCTTTGCTGGACAATCTTGGTTTTCGCACCCTGGGCATCGTTCCCAGGGTAAGGGAATTATCCTCCCCTTCGGTTGCCCAGGTACATGAACTGCTGGGCGGGGAGCTGTTAACCGGCGAGAGAAACCTGGACCTGCTGGTGGAAGACATAATGGTGGGCGCCATGACCATCGAAAGCGCACTGGGTTATCTACGGCGCTCCAACAACAAAATCTTTATCACCGGCGGCGACCGGGCGGATATGGCCCTGGCAGCCCTGGAAACCAGCACTTCCGCCATTGTCCTGACGGGCGGTCTTTATCCCGACGTAAAGGTCATCAGCCGGGCCATGGAAAAGGGCGTGCCGGTGCTGCTGGTTCATTACGATACTTACACCGCCATCGAAAAACTCAGTGAACTTTCCGGCCGGATTACCCCAAATAATAAAGAAAGCATTAACAAAGCCGTTGAAAATGTGGAACGTTATTGTGACTGGCAAGGTATTTTAAACAGCCTGAAATAAAGTCCGGGGTCAGACCCCTTTTGGAATTTATTTCCTTTAGGGGTCTGACCCCTTTAAAGCAAAAACCGGAGTGCTTCTCCGGTTAACTAATTAACTACTTTCTTAATTCATTTCTGCCCTGTTGAATTTCTTGCAGCATTTTACTTAGTTTTTCTTCCAGGGACTGCAGGATTTCATCTGCGTATTCCCGGGCGCCCTGGCGAATCTGGGCAGATACATCTTCCGCCTTTTTAATGGTCTCCTGGGCTATTTTTTCGGCCTTCTTAACTATTTCGTGATCTTCGGCCCGCTGTTCAATTTCACGGGCCACATCCTCCAACATCCGTTGGGCTTCTTTTTTGGATTCAGAGAGTACCTTATCCCTTTCTTTCACCAGCCACTTTGCCTGGCGAACTTCTTCGGGAAGCGAGGTGCGAATGCGGTCCAGGTAGTCCAGAACCCTATTCTCGTCTACCATGACCCGCCTGGTCATAGGCACCTTGGGGCTCTCCTCAATGAGTTCCTCCAGCTCATTCAGGATATTAAAGAGCTCCACAATTCTACCCCTCCTTAATTATTTACCATAACCATATTTTTCCTTTAGTTTTACAGCCACCAGATCCGGCACCATTGCGCTTAAACAGCCGTTATAAGAGGCCACTTCCTTCACTGTGGATGAACTGATGAAAGAGTATTCCGCCCGGGTCATCAGATAGACCGTTTCTAATTGCGGCGCCAATTTCTTGTTGGTGAGGGCAAAAACAAATTCACTCTCAAAATCAGTGATGGCCCGCAGCCCCCGTACAATGGCATTGGCCCCCTGTTTCAAAGCATAGTTGACCGTCAAACCGTCGTAGGAGTCCACAATAATATTGGGGTATTTATCTAACACAGATTCTAATATTTGAACCCGCTCGTCCACCGTAAAAAGGGGTTTAATCTTTTGTGGGTTCCTGGCCACTGCTACAATCAGTCGGTCAAAGAGCCCGGCAGACCGCTCGATAATATCCAGATGCCCGTTGGTGACAGGGTCGAAACTACCGGGATAGATACCAATTCGCATTCCTTTTCCCCCTTAGATGTCAAACCTATAAAATGTCAGTGCTGTATCTCCATACCGCTCCCGCCGGTATGCCTTCAAACCTTCTACCTGATCCGGCGGCAGGTCTGCCCTATCGCTTTCCACCACCAGTATGCCACCGGCGGCGAGGAGTTCCTGTTGTAAAACCTTTTCCATGGTGGGTCTCTCAAACCCTTTTTTATAGGGAGGGTCAATAAAAATTAAATCAAAAGTTTCTTTTCTTTGGCCCAGAACCTGGATACCCTTACCGACATCCATAGTAAGAATTTCTGCGTTATCAAGCATACCGCACAGCCTCAGGTTGTGGTAAATAATCCTGGCGGTATTGCGGTCCTTTTCCACCAGTACAGCTTTTTCCGCACCACGGCTGAGGGCTTCGATGGCCACAGCGCCGGTGCCGCTGAATAAATCCAAAAAACGGCTGCCCGGTACCAGAGGGGACAGAATATTAAAAAGGGCCTCCCTGACCCTGTCAGCAGTAGGTCTGGTGGACATCCCTCTGGGGCTTTTTAAATTTCTTCCCCTGGCAGAACCGGCAATGATTCGCAATCCTGAGATTCCCTTCCTTAACTGGTCTTGGTTGCTAACTTTCATTATTATAGCATAATGTATGAAAAAAATCGATTTTTTTACATTTGAGACAGGTTTTGCATAAATTGCTCATGGAAAGAACAGGATATAGGCAATGTCTTTTTAAAAGTCAAGGAGGTTTTGTATGGATCTCAACTTCTATAAAAGCAACAATATCAGTCTGGATCTGGCCGTGGAGGCCAGGGAAGTGATCCGGGGCCAAACGGGCCAGGAAATCCCAGGCTGCCGGATGGACAAAGAAACATACTCCAATGCAACCGTTACCATTGTTCACATAGAAGAGGAGTATGCAGAACAAATAATGGGCAAACCCCGGGGAACCTACATCACCATTGAAGCCCCTGCAATTCGTGAAAACAACCGCCATGTCCACCAGGAGATTGTAGAAGTCTTTGCACGTCAGCTCTCTTCCTTATTTAATCTACCTGAACACGCCAATGTGCTGGTAGTTGGCCTGGGCAACTGGAACGCCACCCCTGATGCCTTGGGCCCCAAAGTGGTGGGCATGACCCTGGTGACCCGTCATATGTACAATTATGCCCCGGAAGAAATCAGAGGCGGCATGCGTTCAGTCAGCGCCCTCTCCCCGGGAGTTTTAGGCTTGACCGGCATTGAAACGGCCGAGATCATTAAAGGTGTGGTGGACAGAATAAAGCCCGAACTAATTATCGCAGTTGACGCCCTGGCTTCCCGGTCGGTGGAACGGATCGGCACCACCATTCAACTGGCCGATACGGGTATCGCACCCGGCTCAGGGGTGGGAAACAAGCGGGCCGGTATCAATAAAGAGTCCATGGGTGTGCCCGTCATTGCCATCGGGGTTCCCACCGTTGTGCCGGCCGCCATCATTGCCGGTGAAACGCTGGACCGCCTGGCTGAACAAACCAAAAACAATCCTAATTTACAAGGAATTTATCAATTTATGAATTCCGAAGCCATTCAACCCATCGTCAACGCCGTCCTGCAGCCCTATACATCCGCCCAGTTGATGGTGACGCCCAAGGAAATTGATACGTTGATTGAGAATACCGCAAAAATCATTGCCGGGGGTATTTCCCTGGCCCTGCACCCGTCCATAGCCGCTGATGAATACAGTCAGTATTTGCACTGATACCTAAATTCCAGGATTAAATTGCGGCATAATTGCCGTGGTCCGTTTTGGTCAGGGAATCCGCGCCGGTGGTGGGCTGGGTCAAGCCAATTTTATTGCCCTCGTCCACAAAACCGATTTCCTGTCCCACTTCAAACCGGATTTCATCATTGGCCCTTTGCTTCAACAGGAGATCCTTCTCATTTTTGTTTTTTGGCACGGTCATCACTCCTCGAACTTATTGTTTGTCCAAGACTTCCCGGCATAACAAGCAAATTCTAACAAAAAAGGCGTGGTTTTTCTGCCACGCCTTAACTTACATCGCTGTATTTTATGAAATCGGGGAAACGCCGGGCAAACTGCTCAAAAAGCAGCTTGTTTTGCGGTTGCAGTAAATAGGGGTCCTCCTTCAGCAAACGTTCCGCTTCCCTTTTGGCTTGTTCAATTTCCCGGCTGTCCCGCACCAGATTGGCCATTTTGAAATCGGGCAGCCCGGACTGGCGGGTGCCGAAAAATTCACCGGGGCCCCGGAGTTTCAGGTCTTCCTCCGCCAGCGCAAAACCGTCCTGGGTACGGCACATGGCCGCCAGACGCTCCTTGGCCTCCCTGGTGACGGGGTCCCCTACCATAATGCAGTAAGACTGGTGGCTGCCCCGGCCCACTCTGCCCCTTAACTGGTGCAACTGGGCCAGCCCAAATCTCTGGGCGTCCCAAATGACCATGACCGTGGCATTGGGCACATCCACCCCCACCTCAATGACGGTGGTGGAAACCAGCACATCGATGTCCCCCCGGCGAAAGCCATCCATGACGGTTTCCTTGTCCGTAGACTTCATTCTGCCGTGCAGCAGACCCACGGTATACCCCGACAGCGCTTTTTTCAACCTTTCATACAATTCAATGGCAGCCTGGGTATCAATTTTCTCCGATTCTTCCACCAGAGGGCACACCACATAGGCCTGACGGCCCTGGTCCGCCTGTTGTTTGATCAGTCCCACGGCCTTGCCCGCCTGGGCTAGGCTGAGCAGGTGGGTTTTGATGCTTTGCCTGCCAGGCGGCATCTGATCAATAACGGAGACATCCAGATCGCCGTACAGGGTTAGGGCCAGGGTCCGGGGAATGGGTGTGGCGGTCATCACCAGCACATCCGGTGTAATTCCTTTGTCCTGCAGGGCTGCCCGCTGGCGAACACCAAAGCGGTGCTGCTCATCCACCACCACCAGGGCCAGGTTCTTAAATTCGACTTCTCCTTGAATGAGGGCATGGGTACCGATCACCACCTGTATTTCCCCGCCGGCCACCCCCTCCAGAAGTTGTTTCCTGCCCCGCCGGGTGCTTCCGGTCAGCAGGGCCACCCGAATGCCTAGGGGGGTTAGAAGACCCATGATGCTTTTGGCATGTTGTTCAGCCAGCAGTTCGGTAGGAGCCATCAGGGCGCTCTGCAGGCCGGAACCGGCAGCTTTACAAAGGGCCAGGGCCGCCACCACAGTTTTACCCGCTCCCACATCCCCCTGCAGCAGGCGGTTCATGGGGTAGGGACCGACAAGGTCCGACTCAATTTCCTGCCAGACCCTTTGCTGGGCAGGCGTTAAGCGGAACGGGAGGTTTTTTAACAGCATACCGGTTAAGGATTCCTTCATATATTTATGTTTTTTGGCTTTTTTAATGTTACGGTTCCTTTGTAAGCCCAATCCCAACTGGAACAGGAACAATTCTTCCAGAATAAATCTTTTTCTCGCCCTTTCACAGGAAGAGGTATTATGAGGAAAATGAATCTCCTGCAGGGCCTCCGGCAGGCAGGGCAGATTATAGCGGTCCAGCAAGCCATCCGGCAAAAATTCTTGTACCTGGGAACCGATTTGATCCAGGGTTGTTTTCAAGAGGGTCCGCAGGAAACGCTGACTGATATTTTCGGACAAGGGGTAAATGGGTACGATCCTGCCGCTGTGCAGCCCTTCATCTCCCTCGAGAACTTCATGATCGGTGACGTGTACCTGCGGCACCCCGAACCCCCTGTCTACTTTGCCAGTAATGAGTAGCTTTTTGCCCGGAGGGTACTGTTTACGAATGTAGGGCTGATTGAACCACACGGCATAAAAGGTACCGCCGCCTTCCTGAAGGACCAGTTTGGTAATGATTAAACCCCGTCGGGGCTTAGTTTCCTGACTGGCTAGCACCGTTCCCTTTACGGTGGCAATATCTCCGTGGGCAAAGGTATGAACCGGGCGTATGATGCTTCTGTCCTGGTATTCCCTTGGGAAGTGGTAAAGCAGATCCCAAAGGGTGAAGATGCCCATTCGTTCCAGTTGTTTGGCCCTCCGGGGTCCTACCCCTTTAAGGAATTGTACCGGTTTGTTCAAGTCTGCCATTCACAATCACCAGTTTCAAAACATATGTTCCATTATAGCATGGGCACAATTTCCATGGGTAGCAAGAATTCATAAATTTTCGTTTGATTTTGGTTTTATTTGTGGTATACTAACCTAGTGAGATTATTGGAGTATACTTTGTGACATAGGGTTATTGTCGTTAAAGGAGGTGTAACAATGGCCAAGTGCGCGATTTGTGACAAAGGTGTTACCGTTGGCATTAAGTTAAGCCACTCCCATATCCGGACCAAGCGGACCTGGAGCCCCAACTTACAAAGGGTAAAAGCCATCGTAGACGGTTCCCCCAAGCGGATTATGGTTTGCACCCGTTGTCTCCGGAGCGGAAAAGTTCAGCGGGCTATCTAGTTGCACCCTCTCTAAAAAAACAGTTCCTAAAACGGCCTCGGGCCGTTTTTTATTTTAACAAACATTTCCAAAAGGGGTCAGACCCCTTTTGGAAATGTTTTCATCAGGTTGGCCATTTCAATGGCGGTGTTGGCGGCTTCCCAGCCCTTGTTACCGGCTTTGGTACCGGCCCGTTCAATGGCTTGTTCAATGGTATCCACAGTTAGAACGCCGAAAATAACGGGTAAACCGGCATCCAGCCCAACCTTGGCAACCCCTTTGGAGACCTCCGCCGCCACATAATCGAAGTGCGGTGTGGCGCCCCGGATGATGGCTCCCAGGCAAATCACCCCGTCATAACGGCCAAGTGTTGCCATTTTCTTAGCCACCAGGGGGATTTCAAAGGCGCCGGGAACCCAGGCGATGTCAATATCCTGGTCCTCTACCCCGTGGCGTTTTAAAGCGTCCAGTGCACCGCTTAGCAATTTGTTGGTGATAAATTCGTTAAAACGTCCCACCACGATACCAAATTTTAACCCCTGTCCCAGCAAATGTCCTTCAAAAACTCTCGGCATAAATTCGTCCTCCTGTATGTTTACTAAATTGCATCTTTATTCGTTTACCGGTTTTTGGGCCCTTTCATCCAGGGTGAGCAGGTGCCCCAGTTTGCATTTTTTGGTGCTTAGGTATTTTTTGTTGGCCTTGCCGGCCGGGATTTCAATGGGTACCCGGTCCACCACTTCCAGCCCGTACCCTTCCAACCCTGCAATCTTGCGGGGGTTATTGGTCAGTAAACGGATTTTTTTCAGGCCCAGGTCGGCCAAAATCTGAGCGCCGATGCCGTAGTCCCTGAGGTCGGCCGGGAAACCCAGAGCCAGGTTGGCTTCTACAGTATCGGCCCCCATATCCTGCAGTTTATAGGCTCTGATCTTGTTCATGAGACCAATGCCCCGTCCCTCCTGTCTCATGTACAGAAGTACACCCACACCTTCCTTCTCAATGGCCTGCAAGGCCCGGGCCAGCTGATCCCCACAGTCACAGCGGCAGGAACCAAAGACATCGCCTGTCAGACATTCGGAGTGTACCCTTACCAGGGGAGCTTCAACGCTGGAAAGATCCCCTTTCACCAGGGCAATATGCCCTTTGCCGTCAATTAAGCTTTCATAACCGATGGCAATAAAATCGCCATACTTAGTGGGCATTTTGGCAGATTCCACTCTTCTTACGAACTTTTCATGATGCCGGCGATATTTAATGAGATCCGCAATGGTGACTATTTTCAAATTATGAGTTTTGCAAAACTCAATCAACTCCGGCACCCTGGCCATGGTTCCGTCGTCCTTCATAATCTCACAAATGACACCGGCGGATTTCAGGCCGGCCAGTCTGGCCAGGTCCACCGCGGCCTCTGTATGGCCGGACCTTACCAGGACCCCGCCCTCTTTGGCCCGCAGGGGGAAGATGTGTCCCGGGCGGCGCAAATCTTCGGGTTTGGTACGGGGATCTAAAATTTTCTGAATGGTTAATGCCCTTTCAACAGCGGAAATACCGGTGGTGCACTCTTTGGCATCCACCGAGACGGTAAAGGCAGTGCCGTGGGGATCGGTGTTGTTGGTCACCATGGCCGGTAAGTTTAATTCATCCAGCCGTTCGCCGTAAATGGGCATACAGATTAATCCGCGGCCATAGGTGGCCATAAAATTAATGGCTTCGGCGGTGACCTTTTCCGCGGCCATCACCAGGTCGCCCTCGTTTTCCCTGTCTTCGTCGTCCACCACCACAATCATCTTGCCGGCCCGAATATCTTCAATGGCCTCTTCTATGGTATTAAACTTGAATGTCATAGCCTGTCCCTCCTTATAAAAATCCATGGGCGGATAAAAATTCCGGGCTTAGCTTGCTGTTTTGGGCGGGCTGCTCCTCCCGGGCTTGCAGCAGGCGTTCAATATATTTACCTAAAATATCGGCTTCCAGATTGACGGTATCCCCGATTTTTTTACTTCCCAGCACAGTGGCCTGGGCCGTATGGGGTATCAGGGAAACCCGAAACTTTTCCTGATGAAAATCTACCACTGTCAGGCTGGTGCCATCGATGGCCACCGACCCCTTTTTTATGATATATTTCATCACCTGGGGTGGCGCTTTAATGGTAACCAGCGTGGCGATATCATGCTTCTCCAGTCCGGCGATGGTTCCGACCCCGTCCACGTGGCCGGACACCAGGTGGCCGCCCAGCCGGTCACCCAGCCGCAGGGCCCGCTCCAAATTTACTTTGCTGCCCGGCCGCAGATCCCTCAAATTGGTCTTGGCCAGGGTTTCCGCCATGACATCCGCTGTAAAGACCCCGTCCCCAAAGGCGGTAACGGTGAGGCAGACGCCGTTTACCGCGATGCTGTCGCCAATCTTTACATCCTCCAGCACCTTAGAACCGAGAATGTGCAGTTTGGCGGAATCCGGGCCCCTGGAGATGCCCTTGATGGTGCCGATTTCCTCAACTATTCCGGTAAAGATAGTCTGCCACCCCTTTCCGAGGTATATCCTGTGACCAAAATATCCTCTCCCAACCTTTCCACGGACACATCATATAGTTTTATGGCGTCCTGAAGAGACGCAATTCCTTCTCCTCTCACCGGTCCGGGCGCCGCATCCCCGCCGATGATTTTGGGGGCCAGGAACCAGGCCACCTTATCCACGATGCCGGCAGCCAGGGCAGCGCCGTTCACCTGGCCGCCGCCCTCAATTAACACGCTGGTAATCTCTTTTTCACCCAGCATTTCCATCAGTTTGACAAAATCGACCCGGGAGCCTTCTCCGGGGACCACCATCACTTCTGCCCCGGCAGCCATTAAACTGGCCCTGCGTTCCACCGGCGCCCTTTCGGTGGTGGCGATGATGGTATGGGCGGCGGATAACTGGGTGAGTACCTTCGCCGCGGTGGGAGTGCGGGCGGCGCTGTCGACGATAATCCGAACGGGGTCCTTTCCCCTGCCCTCCGGCAGCCGAGCCGTCAGGGAAGGATCGTCCGCCAAAATGGTGTTAACGCCCACCAGGATGGCATCATAAATGTCCCTTAAACGGTGTCCGTACTCCCTGGCTGCATGGCCGGTAATCCATTTGGATTCCCCGGCCGCGGTGGCAATTTTTCCATCCAGGCTGGTGGCAGCCTTCAGTACCACAAAGGGCCGTTTGGTGGTGATATATTTAATAAAGACTTCATTCAGGCGAAGGGCTTCTTCTTGCAGCAGGCCGGATTGAACTTCCACCCCTGCTTCTCTTAAAACAGCCAGACCCTTACCGGCCACCAGGGGATTGGGATCGGTCATGGCCGCCACAACTCTTTTGACCCCGGCCTTTAGCAATGCCTCGGTGCAGGGACCGGTCCTGCCGTGGTGGCAGCAGGGTTCCAACGTGACATAGACGGTGGCGCCCCTGGCCTTTTCCCCGGCATCGGCCAGCGCCACCACTTCTGCATGGGCGCTGCCTGCCCTGGCATGAAACCCCTTGCCAACCACCTCGCCATCCTTCACCACAACCGCCCCCACCATGGGGTTGGGACTGGTGCGCCCCCTAGCTTTGGCTGCCAGCTCAAGGGCCATCCGCATGTAATGTCTGTCCTGGTTCAATAACGTCATCTCCCAAACAGAAAAAGTAAAACCCCGGAAAACTCCAGGGCAAAAGGGCAAAAGGGCAAAAGGACAAAGACCTAACAAAAAGACATTTTTGCCAGGCTTGCATGAACCTTCTCCCATCCAGACTTTCACTGTCGGCTCCGGCTTCTCACCGGATCTGCCCCGAGGGGCTCGCGGGCTCGGCCAAGGCCATACCGCCGGTAAGGAATTACACCTATCCCTGAAGGTCTTACTCATTTTTAATTAAGTCCATTATATTCCTGAGTTTGTTCGTATGTCAATCTTTAAATAAATTGACAAACAATGACCATCATTAAACCATTAACCTTATTGTGACCACTTCTTTTCGAAAAAATGTAGTGACAGGTGAAACCCGGTGTTATATACTACAATTAAACACTTGCTTAAATGTTTATGGGTGGTGAATGGCATGCACAATGAACGCTGTCAGGAATATTGTGTGCACAACGAAAAAATTGCCGGTCTCAAACCAGTTATGGAAGAAGCTGCTAAACTGGCGCCGTTGTTTAAGGCCCTGTCAGATGAGACCAGGGTAAAAATTATTTATGCCCTGGCCCGGCAGGAATTATGTGTATGTGATATAGCGGAGTTGACCGGCTGCACCTTGCCGGCGGTTTCTCATCATCTGCGCATTTTGCGAACTATGGGGCTGGCCAGGAGCCGTAAAGAGGGAAAATTCATTTACTACAACATTGATGACCACCATGTTTCTCAAATCATCAACGCTGCCTTTGATCATATGAAGGAGGAAAGACACAATGGGTAACGGCGCTGTTCTGGAATTTCGTCTGGAAGGCCTGTCCTGCGCCGACTGCGCGGCAAAACTGGAGCGTCAGATTGCTTCTCTGCCCGGCGTACAGGAAGCCAAATTAAATTTTACCGCCGCCAAACTGACCGTTCACGGTGATATGTCGGCAGACGCTGTTATTAACGAGGCCAGACGGGACGGTGTCAAGGCCATCCCGGCCGGTGAGTATAAAGAACAGACCGGAGCAAACTTTTGGACGAAAAACCGCTGGGCCATAACCAGCGCCATAGCAGGTTTATTATTAGCTCTGGGCTGGTGCCTGGATTATGTCCTGGAAACGGAAACGGCGGCCAGGACCTTGTACCTGGCCTGCATTGCCGCAGGCGGTTTTGCGGTGGGCCGCAAGGCGCTTTTGTCCCTCAGTCGCTTTCGCCTGGATATGAATGTACTCATGGGCGTGGCGGTTACCGGGGCCATTCTCATCGGGGAATGGAGTGAAGGGGCCACGGTGGCTTTCCTGTTCTCGGTAAGCGAAGCGCTGGAGTCCTATACCATGGATAAAGCCCGCAACTCCATCCGCCGGTTGATGAGGCTGGCGCCGGAATCGGCCGTGGTCATTCGGGACAATCAGGAAATGAGACTGCCCGTGGGCGAAATTGCCGCAGGTGACATTTTGGTGATCCGACCCGGTGAAAAAATTGCCCTGGACGGCATCATTTTATCCGGTACTTCGTCAATTAATCAGTCGGCTATCACCGGGGAGTCGGTGCCGGTGGACCGCCAACCCGGCGATGAAGTATTTGCCGGCACAATGAACGGCGAAGGCAGCCTGAAGGTGAAGGTGACCAGGCCGGTGAAGGACACCACCCTGTCCCGGATCATTCATCTGGTAGAAGAAGCCCAGGCCCAAAGGGCGCCCTCCCAAACCTTTGTGGACCGCTTTGCAGCGGTTTACACGCCGGTGGTCATGGTCCTGGCAGCACTGCTTGTCACCGTTCCTCCTTTGGTACTGGCACAACCTTGGGAACCTTGGATCTACAGGGGCCTGGCATTACTGGTGGTAGCCTGCCCCTGCGCTCTGGTGGTTTCCACACCGGTGGCCATCGTCTCGGCCATCGGCGGCAGCGCCCGGCACGGTGTGCTAATCAAGGGAGGCATTCATTTGGAAACCCTGGGACAACTGAAAGCGCTGGCCTTCGATAAAACCGGCACCCTGACCACCGGGACACCGGAGGTCACGCAAATTTTTTCTTCCCCGGGCATCTCCAAAGACAGGTTATTGACCCTGGCCGCCGCCGTAGAGCATCATTCGGAGCACCCCCTGGCCAAAGCCATACTTCGCAAGGCCAGGGCCACCTCAGAGAACGGGTACCTGCCGCCGGCGGAAAACTTCAAATCCTTTACCGGTCTTGGCGCCAGAGCAATGGTAGAAGGACATGAAATTTTTCTGGGCAGCCCCCGTTTGCTTGAGCAACAGGGCATTGCCATGGGCCCCTGGCAGGAAAAATTATCCTGCCTGCAAAGAGAAGGCCATACGGTTGTTATGGTTGCTATAGATGGAACCGTGGCTGGCTGCATTGCACTGGCGGACAGTGTCCGTCCGCAAGCCGCCGGTACCCTGGCAGCCCTTAAGAAACTTGGTATTTCACCACTGGCTATGTTAACTGGGGATCATCAGGAAACCGCCCGTTCCATTGCTCATCAAACAGGAATAGATTCCTTTCAGGCAAACCTGCTGCCCCAGGACAAAGTTTTGGCTGTCAAAGAATTGCGGGATAAAACCGGTTTCATTGGCATGGTGGGCGACGGTATCAACGACGCCCCTGCCCTGGCAGCGGCAAATACAGGCATTGCCATGGGTGGCGCAGGCAACGATACCGCCCTGGAAACCGCAGATGTGGTTTTGATGGGAGATGATTTAAGCAAGCTACCCTTTGCTGTTCGTATGGGCAGAGCGGCCAGACAGGTGATTAAACAAAATATTTTCTTTTCCATCGGCATCAAAATGCTGGCTGTACTCCTGGTATTCCCCGGCTGGCTCACCCTCTGGCTGGCCATCCTAGCGGATATGGGTACCACACTGCTGGTCACCCTCAACGGTATTCGCTTGTTAGGATTACAGCCTGAGCAGAATCTGTCTTATCCCGACAAGCATAAAAATACCCCTTGTTGCAGTGGTACTCCCGGCACCGCCGCTGGTTGACGGTAATCGAAACCCCGGTCGGGGTTTGCTGCCGACAGACTCTGGGAATGGCGAAATGGCGAAGATTTCCGGGGAAGCTGGCAAAATTAAAAGGAACACGAAGGGGGAAGGTAAATTCCGCCGGGCAGAGCATTGTTTTGGAAAAATCCTTTGTTAAATTAATTCTGCATAAGTTTAAAGGGTCCGCTCCCGAACCCGGGGCGGACCCTTTACCATTCCTCATCTGGGGACAGTTTAACGTCTTGTCCAGGACTATCTAGAACAACCTTCTTTGCAGTGAGCTACTTCACGCAGCATCCAGTGTTTGGTAAACATTCTCTTCACCTCCGGGAAAAAGTTATTATGCTTCCTATAAGATATTATATGGCTAAAATCTTACTGTTGGGGCTGAGTTAAAAAGCCCAGAAGCTGACGGTATTGCCTGTCCAGAAATAGATGGATATAATGACCATAACTTAAAGAAAGGAAAAGGACATCTCTGTAGTGCGTGGTACTGCGCCAACAGTATCACTAGAGATGTCCACCTAACAAGTATGATCATTGTATCAGATTTTTCGCTGGTTGAGAATCCTGTAAATGGCGTTTTCTGTTAGGGGTGCGGAAATAGTCCCTTGCCCTTGTTGTGGCAGAGAGTTAAGGGTAATCGGAAGCCGTCTACGCAAATCGATCAAACCATCCGGTGATATTATCGTGTTGAACATTCGTAGATTGCGGTGTACT
>NZ_FQUY01000037.1 GCF_900129195.1 Desulforamulus putei DSM 12395 | reverse complement strand
GCAGCGGTCAGAGTGGTTTTACCGTGGTCAACGTGACCGATGGTACCAATGTTTACGTGGGGTTTGGTACGTTCAAATTTAGCCTTAGCCATTTTTATTACTTTCCTCCTTGCTCACACGCGAAAGAATCTTTTGGTTTATCCGTTTCGCTTGGCGATAATACCTTCAGCAATGTTTTTAGGAACTTCTTCATAGTGGTCATGCTGCATGGTGTAAGTGCCGCGCCCCTGGGTCTTGGAACGCAGGTCGGTAGCGTAACCAAACATTTCCGCCAGAGGAACATAGGCGGTCACAACACGCGCATTACCACGTTGACCCATTTCTTCAATACGTCCCCGGCGGCTGTTCAAATCGCCTATCACATCGCCCATGTACTCTTCCGGAACAACCACTTCAACCTTGAAGATGGGCTCCAGCAGCACCGGGTTAGCCTTTTCTGCGCCGTTTTTAAAGGCCATGGAACCGGCAATCTTAAAGGCCATTTCCGAGGAGTCCACTTCGTGGTAAGACCCGTCGTAAATGGTAGCCCTAATATCAACCATGGGATAACCGGCCAGGATACCGTTTTCCATGGCTTCTCTGATACCGGCATCAACGGCTGGGATGTATTCTTTGGGAACGACGCCGCCGACAATTTTATTAACAAACTCGTAACCCGGACCACCCGGCTCCAGAGGTTCCAGTTCGATCCAAACATGGCCGTACTGGCCTTTACCGCCGGATTGCCGTACAAACTTACCTTCCGCCTTAACGGCTTTACGAATGGTTTCTTTGTAGGCCACCTGAGGCCGTCCCACATTGGCCTGCACCTTAAACTCACGCATCAGTCGATCCACAATGATCTCCAGGTGCAGCTCGCCCATGCCGGAAATAATGGTCTGACCGGTTTCTTCGTTGGTGCTTACCTTAAAGGTGGGATCCTCTTCGGAGAGTTTGCTTAAGGCAACACCCATTTTGTCCTGGTCAGCTTTGGTTTTTGGTTCAATGGCCACGGAGATAACCGGATCGGGGAACTCCATGGATTCAAGGATAATGGGATGCTTTTCATCACAGAGGGTATCACCGGTGGTGGTGTCCTTCAGACCTACGGCCGCGGCAATATCTCCGGCAAACACCTGGGGAATTTCTTCCCGGTGGTTGGCGTGCATTTGGAGAATACGACCGATACGTTCTTTTCTGCCTTTCGTGGTGTTGTACACATAGGACCCGGCATTTAATACACCAGAATAGACCCGGAAGTAGGTTAACTTGCCTACGTAGGGGTCGGACATGATCTTAAATGCCAGTGCGGCAAAAGGCTCAGCATCGCTGGAAATTCTCCGGTCCTCAGCGCCGGTTTCGGGATTAATGCCCTGAATGGCCGGCACATCCGTGGGGGCCGGCAGGTAATCCACGATTGCATCCAGCAAAGGCTGAACGCCCTTGTTTTTAAAGGAAGAACCGCACAGTACCGGAGTGATTTTAACAGCCAAGGTGGCTTTACGAATGACCAGTTTAATTTCTTCCTCGGTCAGTTCTTCACCCTCAAGGTACTTCATCATCAGTTCTTCATCGAACTCAGCCACAGCTTCCAGCAGCTTTTCCCGGTACTCAGCAACCAAGTCTACCATATCTGCGGGAATATCGGTTTCTTCACTCTTGGTGCCCAGGTCATCCACATAGATGATGGCCTTGTTGGTTACCAAATCAACAATACCGCGGAACTGGTCTTCGCTGCCAATGGGCAATTGGATTGCTACCGGGTTTGCGCCTAGGCGTTCTCTGATCATGTTAATGCCGTTAAAGAAATCGGCGCCAACGCGGTCCATTTTGTTAATGTAAGCTATTCTGGGCACGCCGTATTTATCGGCCTGCCTCCAGACAGTTTCAGATTGGGGTTCTACCCCACCGACCGAACAGAACACAGCCACAGCACCATCTAACACCCTTAGCGAACGTTCTACCTCTACTGTAAAATCCACGTGCCCGGGTGTGTCTATAATATTGATGCGGTGATTTTTCCACTGGGCGGTGGTAGCAGCAGATGTAATGGTAATCCCTCTCTCCTGCTCCTGTACCATCCAGTCCATGGTGGCTGCGCCATCGTGTACTTCACCAATCTTATGAACTTTCCCGGTGTAGAACAAAATACGCTCTGTGGTAGTGGTTTTTCCGGCATCAATATGGGCCATTATACCAATGTTGCGGGTTCTTTCCAAAGGAAACTGTCGGGCCATAATGATCCTCCCTTACCACCTGTAGTGAGCAAACGCCTTGTTGGCTTCCGCCATTTTATGTGTATCTTCACGCTTTTTAACAGTTGCTCCGACATTGTTTGCTGCATCCATGATTTCAGCAGCCAGTTTTTCAGACATGGATTTACCGGCACGCTTGCGGGTGAACAGCACCAGCCAGCGAATACCCAAGGTTTGACGGCGCTCTGCCCGAACCTCAACAGGCACCTGGTAGTTGGCGCCACCTACGCGGCGGGCTTTTACTTCCAGCACGGGCATCACGTTCTTCATGGCTGCATCAAAAACTTCCAACGGGTTTTTGCCGGTTTTTTCCCGGATCATCTCAAAGGCTTGGTATACGATTCTTTCGGCCAAGCCGCGCTTACCGTTTAACATGACTTGATTGATGAGCTTTGTAACCACCTTGCTGCCATATACGGGATCGGGAAGCACTTCCCGTTTGGGGATTCCACCTCTTCTCGGCACTACTTTTCCCCCCTTTACGCAGTAATCTATTTTATATGAAGTAAAAATTTATAACTCTTATTTTTTAGGACGCTTCGCCCCGTACTTGGAACGGCCGCGGTTGCGGTTTTGCACGCCGGCGGAATCCAGTGCGCCGCGCACGATATGGTAACGCACGCCAGGCAGGTCCTTCACACGGCCGCCACGCACAAGCACCACCGAGTGTTCTTGGAGGTTGTGGCCGATGCCCGGGATGTATGATGTAACCTCAATGCCGTTGGTTAAACGAACACGGGCCACCTTGCGCAGGGCAGAGTTAGGCTTCTTGGGGGTTGTGGTGTAAACCCTGGTACATACACCGCGCTTTTGGGGGCATTCTTTCAGAGCAGGGGCAGTGGATTTGTAAACAACCTGCTCGCGGCCCTTGCGAATCAGCTGGTTAATGGTAGGCATATCTCTCTACACCTCCTCTCGAAGTTCTGCATGATCGACGTTCGAGATTCGAGGTTCGAGGTTCGATTCTAATGAATGGTTGTTTTAGACCGAACTTCGAACTTCGAACCTCGAACTTCGAGTTAATACTCTGTGATAGAAGCAATGGCACAGCCCACTTCAATGCCGCAGGCTCTGCCCAAATCTTTCATGCTTTCTACCTTGACAGTAGGTATGTTTTTAGAAGAACAAATCCGAAGGATGGGATCCACCACGCGGGCCTCGGCGTCAGCGGCCCAGTATACTTGCTTTGCCTGAAGTTTTTCCACGGCCTTTAATGTCTGTTTTGCTCCCACTGTTTTCTTGCGTGCTGACTTTAAAGGCTCTAAAGACATGGTAATCCCACCTCCAGCAATCAAACACTTACATATAATATCATTTACCATAACTCGTGTCAATAATTTGTATTTTTAGTTCCACCAGGGTTATTTTTCTAATGACAGGTCGAAATCCTCAACCTTTTCTTCCGGTATCACATTGTAGTCCCGGTTGCGGTCACCGGCGGGTAGCAGAATGTCAAAATCCTCTTCCCGCTCCTGCTGGTCCCGGGTTGTTACCTCGATATTGCGGTAGCGGGACATTCCTGTGCCGGCAGGCACCAGTTTGCCGATGATGACGTTTTCCTTCAGGCCGAGCAGCGGGTCCGTCTTACCTTTGATGGCTGCTTCGGTAAGCACCCGGGTGGTCTCCTGGAAGGATGCTGCTGACAGGAAGGAATCGGTGGCCAGAGAGGCTTTGGTGATGCCCAGCAGCACCGGTTTGGCAACGGCCGGTTCCTTACCGGCCTCAATAGCCTTGCGGTTCTCCTCCTCAAATTCAAAGACATCAATCAGGCCGCCCGGCAGCAGATCGGTGTCGCCAGCTTCCTCGACCTTCACTTTTCTCAGCATTTGACGGATCATCACTTCGATGTGCTTGTCGTTAATTTCTACACCCTGCAGACGGTATACTCGCTGCACTTCCTGCAACAGGTAGATCTGCACACCGGCAGGGCCTTTGATTTTAAGCAGGTCATGGGGGTTCACGGAACCTTCGGTCAGTTCATCCCCGGCCTCCACCCGCTGGCCTTCTCTTACCTTTAATCTGGCGCCGTAAGGTACAGCGTAGACATTCTTTTCACCGTTGTCCTTGGTGATTTCAATTTCCCGGCGGCCCTTTACTTCCCGGATGGCGACGACACCGTCCTCTTCGGCCACAATGGCCTGGCCTTTGGGCCGGCGGGCTTCAAAGAGTTCCTCAACCCGGGGGAGACCCTGGGTAATATCATCACCGGCTACACCGCCGGTGTGGAAGGTACGCATGGTTAACTGGGTACCCGGTTCGCCGATGGACTGGGCGGCGATAATACCCACCGCTTCACCGATATCAATGGTGCCGCCGGTGGCCAGGTTCTTGCCGTAGCAGTGCTTGCATACGCCATAGCGGGTCTTGCAGGTAATAACAGATCTTATTTTGACTTTTTGAATACCTGCTTCCTCAATCTTTTGTGCTTCGTCTGCCGTAATGAGACCGTGTTGATCCACCTTCTCCTGGGAAATGATTACTTCGCCGGTTTGCGGATGGATCACCGGTTCCATAGGTACCCGGCCTTCCAGGCGTTCCGCCAGTCTTTCGATGATTTCGGTACCGTCCCTGATTTCGCTGACCTCAATCCCCTCGGTGGTGCCGCAGTCCTCTTCCCGTACAATGACGTCCTGGGCCACGTCCACCAGACGTCTGGTTAAGTAACCTGAGTCAGCGGTACGGAGTGCCGTGTCGGCCAGACCTTTGCGGGCGCCGTGGGTGGAAATAAAGTACTCCAAAACCGTCAGCCCTTCACGGAAGTTTGCCTTGATGGGCAGGTCAATAATGCGACCGGAGGGGTCGGCCATCAGGCCCCGCATACCGGCCAGCTGTCGAATTTGCTGGATGTTACCGCGGGCGCCGGAAGTAGCCATCATATAGACGTTATTGAACTTGTCCAAAGTATCCATCAATGCTTTTGTTACCTTATCAGTAGCGTCATTCCAGACCGCAATGACTTTCCGGTAGCGCTCGTCTTCGGTAATCAGACCGCGGCGGAATTGGTTTTCAATTTTATTGACCTGCTCCTCGGCGTTGGCCAGAATTTCCTTCTTGGCCGCGGGAATGGTGATATCGGCAACACCGATGGTAATGCCGGCCCGGGTGGAGAATTTGTAACCCAGGTCCTTGATGCCGTCTAACAACTCCGCAGTATGGGCGTTGCCCAGTTTGCGGTAGCAATCGGCCACAATTTTGCTGAGGGTCTTTTTATCGCAAACCTTATTGATAAAGCCCAGTTCTTCCGGGATGATCTCGTTAAAAATAATTCGGCCGACGGTGGTCTGCAGTCTTTCCCCGTTTTTCCGGCGAACGGTGATTTTGGCATGCAGGGAAACTGCATGGTTATCATAGGCCAGTATGGCTTCATCCTCGTCCTTAAAGATCATACCTTCGCCCTTGGCGCCGTCTTTCTCCATGGTGAGGTAGTAGCACCCCAAAACCATATCCTGGGTAGGACTGGCCACCGGCTTGCCGTCCTTCGGGTTCAGAATGTTATTGGCAGCCAGCATTAAAAGCCTTGCTTCCGCCTGGGCCTCAGCGGACAGGGGCACGTGAACGGCCATCTGGTCACCGTCGAAGTCAGCGTTGTAGGCGGTACAGACCATGGGGTGAATCTTGATGGCCCGGCCCTCCACCAGCACCGGCTCAAAGGCCTGGATGCCCAGGCGGTGCAGGGTCGGGGCACGGTTCAACAGGACAGGATGTTCTTTAATAACCTCTTCCAGGACATCCCATACCTCGGGCCGCACCCTTTCCACCATCCGCTTAGCGCTCTTGATGTTATGGGCATAACCGTCGTTGACCAACTTTTTCATAACAAAGGGTTTGAACAATTCCAGGGCCATTTCCTTGGGCAACCCGCACTGGTGCATCTTTAAGTTGGGCCCCACCACAATCACCGAACGGCCGGAGTAGTCCACCCTCTTACCCAACAGGTTCTGGCGGAATCGACCCTGCTTGCCCTTTAACATGTCGGACAGGGATTTTAACGGACGGTTGCCGGGTCCGGTGACCGGACGCCCGCGGCGACCGTTATCAATCAGTGCATCCACCGCTTCCTGCAGCATTCGCTTTTCGTTGCGCACGATAATGTCCGGGGCTCCCAGATCCAGCAGGCGCTTTAAGCGGTTGTTACGGTTAATGACCCGGCGGTACAGGTCATTGAGGTCGGAGGTGGCAAAACGCCCGCCGTCCAGTTGAACCATGGGCCGCAGTTCCGGGGGAATAACAGGAACCACATCCAGGATCATCCATTCCGGGCGGTTGCCGGACTTTCTGAAGGCCTCCACCACTTCCAGGCGGCGGATGGCACGAATCTTACGCTGGCCGGAAACCTCTTTCAATTCCTGGCGCAGTTCTCTGGCCAGTTCTTCAAGATTGATTTCTTCCAGCAGGGTTTTTATGGCTTCGGCGCCCATGCCAGCTTTAAAGCTGTTGCCGAACTTTTCCTTGTACTCCCTGTACTCGGTTTCTGTCAGCAGCTGCTTCTTCAAAAGCGGTGTATCGCCCGGTTCAATAACGATATAGGAAACAAAGTATAATACCTTTTCCAGCGCCCGGGGGGACATATCCAGCAAAAGTCCCATACGACTGGGAATACCCTTGAAGTACCAGATATGGGATACCGGGGCGGCCAGCTCAATGTGCCCCAATCGCTCACGGCGCACTTTAGAACGGGTTACCTCTACGCCACAGCGGTCACAGACAACCCCTTTGTAGCGAACACGCTTGTATTTGCCGCAATGACATTCCCAGTCCCGGGTGGGACCGAAAATCCGTTCACAAAACAGGCCGTCCCGTTCGGGTTTCAGGGTCCGATAGTTGATGGTTTCCGGTTTTTTGACTTCCCCGCTGGACCATTGACGGATCTTGTCCGGTGAAGCCAAACCGATACGAATACTATCAAAGTTATTTAATTCTAACAAAGGACCTACTCCCCCTTATAGCGGATTTGGGTAGATGGTTTCAATACCGCTTGTTTTAGTCCTCGTCATCCAAACTGAATTCATCTTCGGCCTCTTCGAGGAAGGTCTCGTCGAAATCATCGGTGTCTTCATCGTATTCATCTTCCTCGTCGTTTTCCTGTTTGGGAGTGCCGATGCGTCTTTCCTCCGGCAGGTCAATGCCTAATTCTTTGGCGGTTTCGGTTACGTCCTCTTCAATTTCCTTTATCTCAATTTCCTCTGCATTTTCAGACAGCACCTTGACGTCCAGGCCCAGGGACTGCAGTTCCTTGATCAACACCTTGAAAGACTCCGGTACGCCGGGCTCCGGAACGTTTTCTCCCTTGACAATGGCCTCATAGGTCTTGACGCGGCCCACCACATCGTCGGACTTGACGGTGAGAATTTCCTGCAGGGTATAGGCTGCCCCATAGGCTTCCAGGGCCCAAACTTCCATTTCACCGAAACGCTGGCCGCCAAA
Organism: Desulforamulus putei DSM 12395; assembly: GCF_900129195.1. Lineage (GTDB taxonomy): Bacteria > Bacillota > Desulfotomaculia > Desulfotomaculales > Desulfotomaculaceae > Desulfotomaculum > Desulfotomaculum putei. The sequence goes on along the minus strand of NZ_FQUY01000037.1, from coordinate 7,250 downwards.
CTGGGCTTTACCACCCAGGGGCTGCTGGGTGACCAGGGAGTAGGGCCCGGTGGAGCGGGCGTGGATCTTGTCGTCCACCAGGTGATGCAATTTAATCATGTAAATATATCCAACGGTGACACGGTTATCAAAGGGTTCGCCGGTACGCCCGTCATAGAGCACTGTTTTGCCGTCTTCCGGCAGGCCGGCCCGTTTGAGGGATTCCCAGATGTCCTCTTCGGAGGCCCCGTTAAAGACCGGGGTAGCTACATGGAAACCCAGGGTCTTGGCGGCCCAGCCCAAGTGCGTCTCCAGCACCTGCCCGATGTTCATACGGGAAGGCACACCCAGGGGATTCAGCACAATTTCCACCGGTGTACCGTCCGCCATAAAGGGCATGTCTTCTTCCGGCAGGATACGGGCCACAACCCCTTTGTTCCCGTGGCGTCCGGCCATCTTGTCACCCTCGGAGATCTTTCTCTTTTGAGCAATGTAGACGCGGACCAGCTGGTTGACACCCGGCGGCAGTTCATCGCCGTTCTCCCGGGAGAATACTTTAACATCCACAATTTTACCGGCTTCCCCGTGGGGCACCCGCAAGGAGGTATCCCTGACTTCCCGAGCCTTTTCGCCGAAGATGGCCCGCAGCAGGCGTTCTTCCGCGGTCAGTTCGGTCTCACCCTTGGGGGTCACTTTACCCACCAGGATATCGCCGGGCCTGACTTCGGCGCCCACCCGAATGATGCCTCTTTCATCCAGATCCTTTAAGATATCTTCGCCCACGTTGGGAATATCCCGGGTAATTTCTTCAGGACCCAGCTTGGTATCCCTGGCGTCGCATTCATATTCTTCTATGTGAATGGAAGTAAAGAAGTCTTCTTTAACGGCCTTTTCACTGATCAGAATGGCATCCTCGTAGTTGTTGCCCTCCCAGGTCATGAAAGCCACCAGAACGTTGCGTCCCAGGGCCAGTTCACCCTTGTCGGTGGCAGGCCCGTCGGCGATAATTTGTCCCGCTTCCACCCTGTCGCCCTTGGCAACGATGGGCTTCTGGTTTATGCAGGTGCCCTGGTTGGAACGGGTAAATTTCAGCAGTTTATACTTTTCGTTTTGTCCTTCGTCGGTACGAATAACAATTTCGTTGGCGGTGACCCTGACCACTTCGCCGCCGTTTTGGGCTACCACCACCACGCCGGAGTCCTTGGCTGCCCTGTGTTCAATACCGGTGCCCACCACAGGAGCCTGGCATTTCAGCAGGGGTACGGCCTGACGCTGCATGTTGGCGCCCATCAGGGCCCGGTTGGCGTCGTCGTGTTCCAGGAAGGGGATTAAGGATGTGGCCACTGAGAAGACCTGCTTGGGTGACACGTCCATATAGTCAACCCGGTCAGTGGGAACCAGCAGAGTATCGTGGCCCCGGCGGGCATTGACCCGCTCTTCCACAAAGTACCCATTCTCATCTAAGGGTGCGTTGGCCTGGGCGATAATATGTCCTTCTTCCTCGTCGGCAGTGAGGTAGACAATCTCATCGGTAACCCGCTTGTTTTCCTTATCCACCTTGCGATAGGGCGTCTCGATAAAACCGAAGCTGTTAATGCGTGCATAGGTGGACAGGGAACCGATCAGACCGATGTTGGGACCTTCCGGCGTCTCAATGGGGCACATGCGGCCGTAGTGCGAATGGTGCACGTCACGCACTTCAAAACCTGCACGCTCCCGGGACAGGCCGCCGGGGCCCAAGGCCGAAAGCCGTCTTTTATGGGTTAATTCCGCCAGCGGGTTGGTTTGGTCCATAAATTGGGACAGCTGGCTGGAACCAAAGAATTCTTTAATGGCGGCAACCACCGGGCGAATATTAATAAGAACCTGGGGTGTGATAACATCCACATCCTGAATGGTCATCCTTTCCCGGACGACCCGTTCCATCCGGGACAAACCGATACGGAACTGGTTCTGCAGCAGCTCGCCCACGGAACGAAGTCTTCTGTTACCCAGGTGGTCAATATCGTCAACGCTTCCTTCCCCCTTCATCAGCCCGAGAAGGTACCGGAAGGTGGCAATGATATCCTCTTTGGTCAATTCCCGTATAAACTCGCGTTCCACAGGAACTTCTTTATTCAAATAGCGGTCCCATTCCTTGGGGCCGTCTTCGCCTTTGGGATAGCGGTAGAGAACACCGTGCTTCAGTTTCTTTTGCAGTTTATAGCGTCCTACGTGAGCCAGGTCATACCGCTTGGGGTCAAAGAATAAAGTATTTAATAAGGAGCGGGCACTTTCTACCGTAGGCGGTTCACCCGGCCGCAACCGCTTGTAGATTTCCACCAGGGCTTCTTCCTCGGAATCGGTGTTATCCCGGGTTAAGGTTTCCTGAACAAATTTATCATTGTCAAACAGCTCAAGAATCATGGCATTGGAGCCATAGCCCAAAGCCCGGATCAACACAGTTGCCGGGATTTTACGGGTGCGGTCAATGCGAACGAAGATGTGGTCATTGACATCAGTCTCAAACTCCAACCAGGCCCCACGGTTCGGAATCACGGTGGATGTGAACAGTCTTTTGCCGCTGGAATCAATTTGGTCTGCAAAGTAAACACCGGGTGACCGAACCAACTGGCTTACGATAACACGCTCGGCGCCGTTGATGATAAAGGTGCCTTTGTTGGTCATCAGCGGGAAGTCTCCCATAAAGACTTCCTGTTCCTTTACTTCCCCGGTTTCTTTGTTAATCAGGCGGACTTTAACTCGCAAGGGAGCAGCATAGGTTACGTCGCGTTCCTTGCACTCTTCCACCGAGTACTTGGGTTCTCCCAGAGTGTAGTCCAGGAATTCCAATACCAGATTGCCTGTAAAGTCCTGGATGGGAGAGATGTCATGGAACACTTCCCGCAGGCCCTCCTGCAGGAACCATTCGTAAGAGTTTCGCTGAACTTCAATCAGGTTGGGTAAATCCAGCACTTCACGAAGTTTGCCGTAGTTCCACCTCACCCTGCTTCCTACTTGTTCCGGGTAAGCCATCGAACGCATCACACCCCTTAAATAATTACATAAATACGTAACACTTAAAATTACAGACAACGAAAAGCAAGGTCTTGCCCTTTTCAACAATCCCTCGCTTTCAAACATTATAATGCCTTATCCACTTTATTTTGGCCATTTATGCAAAAAATTATGCACAATTTTTGCCACCTAACCAAGTTTATTTAGCGTTATCTATAGAATGACATTTTGTAATGTTAGCATAAGTACTAAGATTTGTCAAGGTGTTTTTTCTCCCGGCATGTCGTTTTACAGAAATTTATTATGGTTCATAACAAAAAAGCCGCCATGTTTTGGGCGGCTTTTTTGTTATGAAGATAAATTTTAGTTTATTACTTAATTTCAACAGTGGCGCCGGCTTCGGTGAGCTTGGCCTTGATAGCTTCAGCATCTTCTTTGGTGGTTTTCTCTTTGATAGGCTTGGGAGCGCCGTCAACCAGGTCTTTGGCTTCTTTCAGACCCAGGCCGGTGATTTCACGAACAACTTTAATAACGTTGATCTTCTTGTCGCCGGCGTTAGCCAGGATAACATCAAATTCGGTTTTTTCTTCTTCAGCAGGGGCAGCAGCGGCACCGGCTACAGGAGCCGCTGCAACAGCTACGGGAGCGGCAGCGGATACGCCAAATTCTTCTTCAAAAGCTTTAACCAGTTCAGCCAGTTCCAGTACGGTTAGGCCTTTCACGATTTCTAATACTTCAGCTACTTTAGACATAGTAATTCTGTACCTCCTCAAGGTTTATAAAATAATGGTTTAAGCTGCGGAACAAATTAAGAAGCTTGACCCTCTTTTTGCTGGCGAACCTGATCCAGAACGTAAACCAGATTGCGCAGGTTGGCTGCCAGAACACTGGCAAAGCCGTACAGGGGAGCCTGCATGCCACCCAGAACCTTGGCCAGCAGAACTTCTCTGGAAGGCAGATCTGCCAAGGCTTTGACGCCGTTGGCATCAATCACTTTTCCTTCCAAAATACCGGCTTTGATATCAACACCTTGTTTAACTTCCTTGGCAAATTCCGAAAGGATTTTGGCAGGAGCCACAGGGTCCTGAATACCAAAGGTGAAAACGGTAGGGCCTTCTAAGTACCGGTCCAGTCCCTCAACACCGATTTCTTTGGCGGCAATGCGGGCGATGGTGTTCTTGGCCACCTTCATTTCACTGCCGGCTTTACGCAGGCGGGACCGCAGGTCAGTGATTTTGGCTACGGAAATACCACGAAAATCTGCCAAAATGGTGACCTGGGATTGGGACATTTTTTCTTTTATTTCTTCCAGCATGACTGCTTTTTGGGCTTTTGTGGTCGGCAAGAGCTACACCTCCTTCCGCTGGAATAAAAACAAATACGGGGAATCCGCCAAGACAGGCAGAATTCCCCGCAATCTTTGTAAACTTGCAGTGATTCACCCGGTCTCGGCTGGTGGCTTATGCCATTAAGTCAAAGAACACCAACTGTCTACGACTGGAGCTATTCAGTTGTAGATAACCGGGAATGCGGCAGCTAGATCTTGTTGGGATTAATTCTAATCCCGGGACCCATGGTAGAAGACACTGTAATGCTCTTCATGTACTGCCCTTTGGCGGTAGCAGGCTTCACGCGGATCAGGGTGTCAGCCAGCGTTTTAAAGTTTTCAGCCAGTTTTTGAGTATCAAAGGAGACTTTTCCAATGGGAGCATGAACAATCCCCACTTTATCGGTACGGTAGGTAATCTTACCACCCTTGGCGTCTCTTACGGCAGCTCCTACCTCAAAGGTCACAGTGCCGGTTTTGGGGTTGGGCATTAAGCCACGGGGACCCAGGATACGGCCCAGTTTGCCAACCATCCCCATCATGTCCGGGGTGGCAATGGCTACATCAAAGCCAAGCCAACCGCCTTGAATCTTTTCAACCAGTTCTTCAGCGCCTACAAAATCAGCGCCTGCAGCTTCAGCTTCCTTTGCCTTTTCTCCTTTGGCAAAGACCAGAACCGTCTTGGATTTACCGGTTCCGTGGGGCAGTACCACTGCACCTCTCAGTTGTTGATCTGCGTGACGGGGATCCACTCCGAGACGGAAAGCCACTTCAACGGTTTCGTCAAATTTGGCCGGAGCGGTCTTCTTGACCAGTTCCATAGCTTCAAGAGGCTCATAAAGAGTATTTCTGTCATACTGCTTTCTGGCTTCCTGAAGCTTTTTCCCTTCTTTGGGCATGTTTTTCCCTCCTTTGTGGTACTAGCGGACTACATCCTCCCACCGGATGAAGTTATCCTTCTACAATTTCAATGCCCATGCTGCGGGCAGTTCCTTCGATCATACGCATGGCAGCTTCTACGCTGGCAGCGTTGAGATCAGGCATTTTTAACTCGGCAATTTCTCTAACTTTGGAACGGGGAACTTTGCCCACCTTCTTCTTGTTAGGCTCGCCGGAAGCGGTCTCAATACCCAGGGCCTTCTTCAGCAATACTGCTGCAGGAGGCGTTTTAGTAACAAAGGTAAAGGACCGGTCTTCATATACGGTAATTTCAACCGGAATAATCAAGCCAGCTTGCGCAGCAGTGGCTTCATTATACTGTTTAACAAAAGCCATGATGTTAACCCCGTGTTGACCCAAGGCGGGACCCACCGGGGGCGCCGGGGTGGCTTTACCGGCCGGAATTTGCAGTTTGATAATGGCAGCTACCTTTTTGGCCATATCCAGTCCACCTCCTTACAACCTACAAGCTTAAAGCATTTTTTCAATTTGGGAAAAATCAAGTTCGATGGGAGTTTCACGTCCAAACATGGATACCATAACTTTAACTTTACCCTTTTCCAGGTAAATTTCTTCTATCACACCAACAAAGTTCTCAAAGGGACCGTCGGTAACCTTGACATTTTCACCAACGTTAACATCGATCCTGGTTTTCGGTTCTTCCAAACCCATTTGCTTAATGATGGCCCTTGCCTCTTCCTGACTTAACGGAATGGGTTTTGAGCCCGAGCCAACAAAACCGGTAACCCCCGGTGTGTTGCGTACCACATACCAGGAATCATCGGTCATAATCATTTCCACCAGAACGTAGCCCGGGAAAACCTTTTTCTTTGAGACCTTTTTTTTGCCATTTTTGATTTCTACTTCATCTTCCATGGGCACAAGAATACGAAAGATTTTATCTTCCATATTCATTGATTCAATTCGCTTCTCCAAGTTGGCTTTTACCTTATTCTCATACCCGGAATAAGTATGCACAACATACCATTGTGTACTCATCAGCAGAAGGAACCCTTTATGGCGGGTTCCCCACCTCCTCGTTTACAATTAGGAAATGATGCCTTTAACGCCCAAGCTGAGAAGCGAATCTACGACCCAGATGACAACAGCCAGCACGGCGACAGAAGTCAGCACCACCGCAGTATAAGTGACGATTTCTTTGCGGGTGGGCCAGTGGACTTTTTTCAACTCGTTCTGAACGCCACGCAGATATTTGCTTACGCTACCGACACGATCGGAAAAGGACGCCCTAGGCGCCTTAACGGGTTCTTTTTTGGCCACAGCCTTAGCAGCATCCTTGGGGGCCGCATCCTTTTTATTCTCGGCCCCGCTGGTCTCTTTGGTTGCCGCTATTTCCCTGGCAGCGCTTGCCCTTTTAAGTGTCTTCTTTTGCACAGCCATCGAAAAACGCCACATCCTTAACTTTTTTGTTTTTACCAGTAGTGCCTCGAATAAAACCCCATACGGAATGCGGCCTGTTATTGTAACGCTTGGGGTTGGGCGGCTCAACTATCTGGTTTCTTTGTGAACTGTGTGGGTATGACACCACTTGCAATATTTTTTCAGTTCGATCCGGTTGGGATCGTTCTTTTTATTCTTGGTAGTGGTGTAGTTGCGCCGTTTGCATTCGGTGCAAGCCAGAGTTACGCCTACTCGCACTGTTGCCACCTCCCTAAAACGAAAAAAGACTTGGGCACAGATGTCTAGTAATATACCTTAACAAATTTATCATATGTATTGTTGGATGTCAATACTTATCCTGTGGCAACAACCCATATTCGTATTTTCTCTCTTTAATTGGTTTTATATACCAGTTTTGGGTTGTTAGTTTAGCATATTTCAAAAGCAAAGAGTAGTTTAAAAGGGAGTGAGCCAACCCACTCCCTTTAAATCAATGCTGGTTTTAAAGCCCCAAATTTATTCGCGGATAGCGGTTACAACACCGGCGCCAACGGTACGGCCGCCTTCACGGATAGCAAAACGCAATCCTTCTTCGATGGCGATGGGG
>NZ_FQUY01000049.1 GCF_900129195.1 Desulforamulus putei DSM 12395 | reverse complement strand
CGAATGTTCAACACGATAATATCACCGGATGGTTTGATCGATTTGCGTAGACGGCTTCCGATTACCCTTAACTCTCTGCCACAACAAGGGCAAGGGACTATTTCCGCACTCCTAACAGAAAACGCCATTTACAGGATTCTCAACCAGCGAAAAATCTGATACAATGATCATACTTGTTGGGTGGACATCTCTAGTGATACTGTTGGCGCAGTACCACGCACTACAGAGATGTCCTTTTCCTTTCTTTAAGTTATGGTCATTATATCCATCTATTTCTGGATAGGCAATACCGTCAGCTTCTGGGCTTTTTAACTCAGCCCCAACAGAAAGAACCCAGATATAAGTGCCTATGCCTGTATTGTAGAACATGTTTTCCGGCAAAGCGATAATCGCTTCCACAAGGTCATTCTCAATTAAATAGCGGCGGGCATTGCTTTCCCCGGAACCGGCATCGCCGGTAAACAGTGAAGAACCGTTATGTACTTCAGCAATGCGGCTGCCCAGTTCTGTGGTTTTCTTCATTTTTGATACGTTATTCAGAAGGAAAAGCAGCTGGCCGTCGCTTGTCCTCGGAATCATGCTGAATTCAGGGTTATCATCGAAATATGTTACAAAACGGCTGTCCATAATGTCCTTTTTACCGCCCAGCTTCTCGGCATCAACCTTCCACGATTTTCCGTACGGCGGATTACTTAGCATAAAGTCAAACTGGTAAGAAGGAAACTGGTCGTTCGAGAGTGTGGAACCAAAAGCGATATGGTCGGCCTGGTCACCCTGCCCCTGCAGCAAAAGGTCGGATTTCGCGATTGCATATGTTTCAGGGTTTATTTCCTGCCCAAACAGGTGAATAGATACTTTTTTGCCTGTTTTTTCGGCGAGCTCCAAAAGGCGATCCTGCGCAACAGTCAGCATACCGCCGGTACCACAGGCTCCGTCATAGCAGGAATATGTCGCATCCTTGATTTTGTCGGCAATGGGAATAAATATAAGGTCGGCCATCAACTCCACGACATCGCGCGGTGTGAAGTGCTCTCCGGCTTCTTCGTTGTTTTCTTCATTGAAACGGCGAATAAGCTCCTCAAAAATCAATCCCATCGTATGATTGTCAATCCCGGGTAGGCGTATTTCCTTCTTTTCATCGTCCTTATATACCGGGTTCGGACTCAGGTTAATAGTGGGAGACACAAACTTCTCAATAACAGCACCGAGAATATCTGCATCCACCATTGTGTCTATTTGATTGCGGAACTTGAATTTGTCCAGTATCTCCTGAACATTAGGCGAAAACCCGTCAAGATAGGCAATAAAATCCGCCTTCAGGGTTTGTTTTTTTGCCCTTGAAGTAAGGTCGCGCAGGCAAAAAGGCGAGCTGTTGCAGAAAGATTGTCCTGCGGCGTTGCATAAGGCGGCAGTCTGATTTGTGATGCCTGCTTTATCAAGTTTCTTTTTCATTTCAAGCACAGCCGGCTTTGTTTCTTCGAGAACCGCATCAAGTCTGCGGATTACTGTCATTGGAAGGATGACATCACGATACTTGCCGCGTACATATACATCGCGCAGGCAGTCATCCGCGATGCCCCATATAAAACTGACAATTGAATTGTAGGTCTGGTTGTCCATATTCTCATCGCTCCTTATCAAAATTCTATAAAAAAGATAATGCACAAACACCACCGCTAAAATAATCGCATACTACATGTACAAAAAAACGCACTTATTTATCATCCGGCACAATCTCAACAATATCACAAATATCGCAGTTCAGCGCTTTGCACACCTTTACTACAATATCCATATTGACATTCTCGTTTTTCTTCATTTTCGACAGCGAAGACTGGCTGATTCCCGCCGCTGCCAGCAGGTCTTTCTTTTTCATATCCCGGTCAATAAGCAGCTTCCATAACTTCTTATAGCTTACGGCCACAGGAACCACCTCACTGTTAATCATTTCCTACATTATATCACTTTGCTTAACAAAACTCAATAAAAACAGCGAGAACGCAGAGTTTAGTTTGTGTAATGCATGCAATAAAAAACCGACCATTAAAGCGGAACTCCTTACTATCTGATTTATCCGGCCATCTGCAGTATTTTCACAGTATCCAGACTATAGGCTTTCCGTCTTGCCGCTCAAAGGCTGAAAACCCAATCAGCATCCGACATGCTATAATGAAAAATTACGGAGGATATGCTAAGTTAATCTTGCTTCTCCCCTTCATCCCTCGGTGATAAAATTGACGCATGACCCCAATGTGGTTATCAAGGATAAGCTAGGTTTTAGCCCTTAACAACCACATTAGCGAAAATGTTTAGAGACCAAAGTAGAAGTCAATTTACATCATTTGACAAGACACTATCGTGTTTGCTTTCTGATATGCACGGTAGAAAACAGTCTTAATAATTAATGATTTTATCTTGAAACAAATGTTTTTTTCCATAGTGCACAGGAACAAATCTACATTCTTCCAAATGCCCTCCAAGCCATGGCTCAAGCCTTTTAAGCGATATTACAACCTCATGTTTGGTACCTCAATCTAAAATGACTGAGTATATTGAAAACTATCCCGGTTTTCTTCTACTGCCGTTTCGCCTAATGCAATCACTTCATAATTTGCTTTACTTACACACTGATGAGGAATTTCTCCGTTTTCCGCCATAGAAGAATAGCGTGTGCCACCTACAACAATATGATCTAAGACTTTGATTTCAAGAGGATGAAAAATATCAACAAATCTCTGTGTCAATGCCCTATCTTCCGGAGAAAAATTTGTGGAGCCGCCGGGATGATTGTGGGCCAAGATTATCGCCCTGCAATCACAGGCAATAGCATATTTCAATACCTCTCTGGGATAAACAACTGCTTGTCCAACACTCCCTTCAGACATGGTTTTTGTTTCAATCAGGTTATTGCCATTATCCAGAAAGGCAACCATGAACCTCTCTTTATCCTTCATTCCGCCTAAAAGAGCCAAAAAATACTGTCCCGACACAGTTGATGAATTAAGCGTAATCTTCTTCTCACTTTCATAGATTTTCAAGAGGTTATAGGAGGCAATGAACTCGTTGAGCAGCCCTATCTTTTCAAGCTGTTTTTCATTTGGTTCCATGATATGAGGGTGTTCCAAGATATTAAAGGGGTTGTTTTCTTTTGCATACTGCCGTACCTTTTTGTAGGGCAGTCCTGTTAAAGTCGTCAGCCCTTTTAAAAAGCTTTCGGTATGCTGAATATTTTTCTTCATGTTATGCTTGCCCCCTTCCCTCGCTAAATATATCAATAATGACTTTTAGGCTTTTCAGTTTCTCAGTAGCCTCCTGGGATAAGCCAAGTTCAAGTGATTCGAGATAAAGAAAAAAGTTATCTACACCCATGTTTTGAAAACATCTATAAACCCTTTCTTCCGCATCAGCATCCAATCCAACCAGCAGAGACAATAAAGCTGCACTCTTTTTGTATTCCGCATTCCTTGATTTTTCTGAATTCATCTCATCTTCCACCTTTCATGTTATTTATCCACTAAACTATTTTGTTTCTTTGTCTGACGTTGAATATTTCTTAGAGTGGGCAGTTCACTGCATAGCTCACGATGAACCGTACCACAGTTCACCAAATAAACAGACTGCCCCCTTGGTGTAAAGTAAAGTTTTTTCAGGTTACCCCATCCCTGATTTCAAAAAATACATATTGCTGCTCTTGCCCCCGTTCTCACGCCACCGCTGCTCCTTGCGAAGATAACCGCTCTTTTCAAGGTCTGCAATGGCTCTTTTTACAGTGCTCCGTGACAGCTTCAGCTCCGCGGCGATGGTACCGATCGCCGGATAACATTTGCCATCCTTGTCCGCCCTGTCACGAAGGTACATGTAGACGGCTACAGCTCTATGGGGAAGCTCCGATGCATAAAGTGATTCAAAATAGCCCATCAAACACCTCCTAATCTGTACGCAGCGGCGTCTCCATTTGCTGCTGTGCTTTTATCTTTGTTTGCAGCCTGGACTTCAATGCTTTCCCCTGAATCTCTTTCTCTTTAACAGGTGCAAGGGATATGCCGCCTTGAGCTGATGTGGAGTATGGTTCCTGTTCTTCTATATCCTCATATGATATGTGCCGCTTGACGATTTCCTCTTCCAGCTCTTTTTTGTCAGCATAGGCAACCTTGCGGGCAGATTTTTCCTGCAGCTCATACACCTTTTCAAACCGGATGCCCCATTCAATAAACAGCTTTAAACTGGTTTTCATAGGACAGGCGCCGGTCTTTGCGACAATGAAGCTGCCTTTGGGCAGGGTCTTCAATTCGTCGGGAGTCATCAGGGGACGCTGGATCATTTGCAGGGATTGGGATGGATCATGCTTCCCTCGGGTGACCGAACCTGATAAAACCGTCTTATTACCGAGGCTTTTAGAGAGTATCTCGGCTGATTCCGAGTTTGGGGCAAAGCCTCCAAAAATAGTGTCCTGGCAGTTGTCGATGATGATAGCGGCTCCTTCCTTGCCGTAGTTCTTTTCAAGCTGCGCAAAGCTCTGTATGATGGCCACGATGGAAACACGGCGGGAACGGGAAGCGGAAAACATCATCTCCGCACATTCAATTTTGGGTATGGTGCCGATCTCATCGAGGTACATCATGACACGATTTTGAAGCCTGCCGCCCTGCTCATCGGCCACTGAGAGTATCTCCCGGTAGAGCTGCTGGACAATAAGAGAGATTAAAAAGTATTTTGTGTTGTCTTCTTCCGGCATGACAAGGAAGATGGCAGACTTTCTTTTGCAAAAACGCTCTGCATCGATGGCAGTGTCAAAACACAGTATCTGCTCCAGTTCCGAGTCCAGGAATGCATTTAACCGGGAAAGAGCTGTCGACAGAACGCTTTGCATCGCCTGCTCCGCAGTGTTTAATGCCGCTCCTGCAAACCATCTTGCCTTATGCTCCGGAGGGAGCTTTTCAATGAGCAGCTGGAACTGGTTTTTTCCCTTTACGCCTGAGGGAGCCAGCAAGTCCTGTATGAGCTTAAAGACCGATATGATATGGCGTTTCTCGTTTGGACAGTATTCCGCCACCAATAAAATGACGGAGGTCAGCAAGCCTTCGGCTGCATCGTAGAAAAATGCATTCTGGCCGTAGGAGCCTGCATCCAGTCCCCCGGAGTTGACGATGGTTTTGGCAATAATCTTTGCATATTTCTCCGCCCTGGCTTTTGCTGGGAGATTATCAGGATTGGCAAGGTATTCATCCATATATTTGTTTACAAGGTGCAGCATATTGTTGCCGTCGCTGCGGGTGGGATTTCTCAGGTCAATGACGGACACATCATAGCTATAGTAGTCCTTGGCGATGCATCCATAATTCCTGTAAAGGTCGCCCTTGGTATCAGTGGTGATAAAACTCATCCCGGCCGCACAGGCATATTCCAGATTGGGGTAGAGGAAATTGGCAGTTTTGCCAACGCCCGCCGCTCCGATCATCAATGCATGAACATCCCCCTGGTCTACAAGAGCGGTGACCGATCCTGGAGCCGTTTTGCATCCCACAACCAGCCCCTGCACCTTGGGCAGGTTGATACCCTTGCGCCACCGTTCCGGCTCATAGGGTACATGAGCATAGGTCTTCTTTATTTCATTTTTCGTTGCGAACCTTGCCGTGCCATGCTGGCCGTCACCTACAGTCCTGGCCTTGATGCCATTTAAGGTATAGTAATGGGCCAGGAGAATGATAAAACTGATGACTCCAAACATAGTTGCAGCAGCTATGATTAATGTAACCACCTGTGATGCCTGCATTGGTTTCCTCCTTCTTGCAAAATTAAGAAAGCCATGCACCAATGGTTTTTCATTCGCACATGGCTTTCTTCAATTATGCAGTTATAATATTGCTAAATACCAGGCTGCATAAATTCTTCGCAAACAGCCTGCATATAATCGACTCTCTCTTCATTCTGCTTTTGCAGAGCTTCAATTTTTTGCTCCTGCTCTTCAAGACATATAAAAATTTGAGCCTTGACACAGTTTAGTGCAAAACTCATATACGATGCGATTAATTTTTGCTTATCCTCAAGGGTACGGATTCCAGATGTTTTGAGCTGAGCATTAATGGCATTGACATCCTGCTGGATATCCTCTGCTTTGGTTTTCAGCTTTCCCCGGTCCTGGTGCGGATGATAGCTGTGACAGAGTTCATCGGTCAGTTGTTTAAAATTCATTGGTTTTTCAAGCTGCCGGTATTGCGCCATTACTGCAAATAACGCATATACCGCCATGCTTAGCAGCTGTTCCATCAGGACAGCTTTTTGTCTATCGGTTGATCTTGATGACTGCATGAGGGGCACTGCTTTTTCATAGTGCTCCATCAGCATTTCATGGGGATTTTTCACGGATTTGATATGGCTACACAAGTAACGAATCTCTCCGCACAGCTCTTTGCAGGCTTCAAGCTTCGGATGCGGTTTTGCCGGAATCGGTGTTATGCCATGCTGCGCTTTCAAGTCCTCATTCCAATCCTTGCATGCGGGCTGTAAATATGAAATGTAGGCGTATCCTTTTTCATGCAATATGTCTGTAAATCGCC
>NZ_FQUY01000003.1 GCF_900129195.1 Desulforamulus putei DSM 12395 | reverse complement strand
AGTAAGCGAGTGAGCACGTTCACCTCCATCAGGGCAACAATTGGTTGACCCCGCAAAAAAGACATAAAGCCACACTGGCTCCGGTAAGCCGAACGAAGGAATGTAGAGATCCCGCCAGGGAATACTCCGGGAGAAATGATAGGGTTGTGTAACGGAGAAAATCAGACACCGGTGGGCTGAACCATAGTCTACAAAACTGCCCATGCTATGGGTTTAAGTAACACCACCATATCATTCCAAAAATAAACATATTAGGGTATTTGTAGAAAGGTTTATTGGCTTTCAAAATATGAAAAACTGCGTTATCAAGAGATAAACGCAGGTATTACTCAAAATATTGAGATAGGAGAGTAGATCAAGCTACTCTCCTTTTGCAATATTAACTTACTTTACTTTCAATTCTCAATTTGTCCGCCACCATGGCAATAAACTCGCTGTTGGTGGGTTTGCCCCGTTCCAGGTTGATGGTGTAACCAAAAAATTTGGTCATCATCTCGATATTGCCGCGATCCCAGGCCAACTCAATGGCATGTCTGATAGCTCGTTCTACACGACTGGGGGTTGTCTGATATTTTTGAGCAATCATCGGATAAAGTTCTTTGGTAACGGCGCCCAGCAGGTTGACTTCATTTATAACACAAAGAATTGCTTCTCTTAAGTAATGATAACCTTTTATGTGAGCAGGAACTCCCATTTCATGGATGATGTTGGTAACTGCAACGTCTAAATTGCGAGGTTTCGTGGTGGAGATATATTGAGAAACGGCCACCCCGTCTGCCAGCTGACGTATGCGGGTTGCCAGGACTGAAAAATCAAAGGGTTTCAAAATATAATAATCAGCTCCCAGTTCTACGGCCCGGGCAGTGACATTTTCCTGGCCAAAGGCGGTAAGCATAATAACCTTGGGTTTATGGCCCACCGCGCCGGTTGATATTTTCTCCAACACCCCTATACCATCCAGGTGAGGCATAATAATATCAAGCACCATAACATCCGGAGCCTGTTGATTGATTATTTCCAGGGCTTCCAAACCATTATTGGCAATGCCCACCAATACAAAATCATCCTGCTGATTGATAAATTCCTTCAACAGTTCACAGAATTCTCTGTTATCATCAGCAATTAACACCTTAATAGCCTTTCTAATCATAATGTAAGACCCCGCCTCCTATTTTTTCTCTTTATTTTTCCATAAAATGGAAAATGATTTTAATGCTTTAAGTCATTCGACAGGCGGGGTTTAATCTCCTTCTTGAAAACGTAAAATTTACCAAAATGGTTAAATTGATTCAATTCGACACATTTTGGGCTATTATTTTAAATTTTGGCTAACTTAGCAGGCGATATTTCTA
This sequence comes from Desulforamulus putei DSM 12395, assembly GCF_900129195.1. Lineage (GTDB taxonomy): Bacteria > Bacillota > Desulfotomaculia > Desulfotomaculales > Desulfotomaculaceae > Desulfotomaculum > Desulfotomaculum putei. The sequence continues at coordinate 174,783 of NZ_FQUY01000003.1, read as the reverse complement.
ATAGAGTCAATTTTTCGCAATTTCTCCCGCTCAATTGTTTCGGGAGAGTTCCGGAATCATACAACATCCATTCCGCAAATACACCGTAACCTCTGGAGGGATCATTGACAAAAACATGTGTTACGGCACCCACCAGTTTTCCATTCTGAATTATGGGGCTTCCTGACATGCCCTGAACGATTCCCCCGGTTTTTTGCAGTAATTTAGGATCGACGATTTTTATAATCATGCCCTTTCCCTCTGATCTTCCCTGGGGATGTACTTGCTGAATTTCTATTGCAAACTTTTCAATTTTGTCTCCCTGCAGCACTGTATAAATTTCAGCAGGCCCTTCCTTCACTTCCTGGGCCATGGCCACCGGTATGGTTTCCTTTTCGTAGGTATTGTTTGGTTCTTTTGTTAGTTTTCCGAAGATCCCACAGTTTGTGTTTTTTATTATATTGCCGGAAATATCATCTTCTCCCCGAAATACACCCAATTTTTCACCGGGCTGACCTTTTTTCCCCATTCTTATTCCTTCAATGCGGGCGCCGATAATTTTTCCCCTGTTCAAATTGATGGGCTGGCAGGTGTCTATATCACTGATAATATGTCCTAAGGCTCCATAGGCCCTTGTCTGCGGGTCGTAAAAAGTCATGGTACCCACACCGGCAGTACTGTCCCTAACAAACAGACCTATTCGGTAACGCTTGGTTTCGCTGCAGTAAATCGGTTTAATAATGGTTTTATAAATTTCCTGTGAATGCCGGTCTTTAAATTCCATATTCAAGGGTTTTCCGTCTTGACCTAATTTGTTGATCAAATCCCTGACCTGGCTTTCCGTCTCTACTTTCTCACCGTTTACTTTGATCAGTACATCTCCCAGTTCTACCCCTGCTTCCGCAGCCGGGTTATGCCTGACGCCCTTTTCATCTACAACGGCTGACCTGCCCACCACCATAACTCCCTCTGACTCCACCAACACTCCAATGGCCTGGCCACCGGGAATTACCCTTACTTCGGGCACCACACTGACCGTCATGTATCTGAGCGGGATTAAGCCAAATAACTTGACTTTTACTTCCAATTCCCCCGGGGTTGCTGCCACCGGTGTAGTATCTCCCAAATAAAATGTTGAGGGTTTTACACCGTCAATGGTAAACTCAAAATTATGTGCCAGAAACTTGGGCAATCTAAGATCAAAATCTAATTTTTCTCCCACCGAAACTCTCTGGTGTACAGGTAACTTTTTTAAGGTTTGGAACGGTAGCTGTAAACAAAGGCCCAAGAATATGACCACCATAAAAAACAGCGGCGTTTTATTTTTCCGGTAGTCCAAATACAGCCCCTCCTTTTTAATTTAATAAAGTTTTATAATCACCTCCTAATTCTAATTGAAACAACGAAAATTAAGTAATGCGGCAAAATCCAAATTAAATCTTAGTAACCTTAAGATAACCTTATAAAAATGCTTTTACTCATGCTATTTCTGCCTGAAATTGCCGAATTCAGAGTCTTTGCTTGTTGAGAGCCATTTTGTAAGTTTTGTTTCCTTTTCCGATTTTGTTTTTTTAAAAAAGCGGGCTTCCGGTATGTTAATTTTCTTACAATAAAAAGGACAAAAAAAAACGACTTTCTTTCACAGTCGTTAAAAACCCTAAAATTATTCAGGCTGTAGACAAACCACTAAGAGTAAGCAGGCAGCCTGGCTATTCCAAAAGCGAAGCGGGCAAGTAAGAGGTGAGATGTGAGAAGTTAGAGGTTGGAGGTCTTTCTCACTTCCAACATCTCACTTCTAACCTCTCAATTGCCAGGCTGCCTGCGCGGACTTTGTCAACACTCTGAATTATTTTTATTTTTTGTAAGCAGCGGACATTTTAAGCATTTGCAGAGCATGGTCTTTTACTACACCGGTAATTTCCCGACCGGCCAGCATTCTGGCCAATTCCTCCACTCTTCCGGTCTGGTCTAAACACTCCACCGACGTTTGAGTATGTCCGTTGACAACTTTTTTACTGATTAAATAATGAGTGTCCGCAAAACATGCTACCTGGGGCCCGTGGGTTACACAAATGACCTGCCGGTGACGCCCAACCTGGGCCAATTTTTCCCCGATAGCCTGCAGGGCCTTGCCGCCAACGCCTGTATCTATTTCATCAAAGATCAGGGTTGGCACTTCATCAACGCCGGACAACAGCACCTTGAGAGCCAGCATGATCCTGGAAAGTTCCCCTCCCGAGGCAATCTTCTGCAGGGGTCGCAGCGGTTCCCCCGGGTTGGGAGCGATCAGAAATTCAATGTCCTCCATTCCCCGGGCCGAAACTTCCTCTGTAGGGGTTAGACTTACCCTGAATTCTATGCCACCCATTTCCAAATACCTTAGCTCTTTTGCGGCCTTTTCTTCCAACTGATTGGCCGCTTTCTGGCGAAGTTTGGTCAGAACTTTTGCTTCCCGGCGCCATTCTTGCTCCAGATCCTTGATGGCTGCCTTTAATTCCTCTGCTTTTTCTGTACGGTTGTTCAGGGTGTTCAGTTCGGCAACGGCAGCATCCTTGTACTCCAGTATTTCCTTGACAGTGGAACCGTATTTGTATTTCAATTGTTTGATTAAGGAAAGACGATGCTCAATTTGGTTAAGACGCTCGGGGTTGTACTCCACGTTGTCCCGGTAGGAAGAAACCTCTCTGGCAGCATCCTCCATCTGGTAAAGAGCGGTCTCCAATACCTCTACCAGCCCCGCCAGGTCGGAGTCAATCTCCGCCAGTTCTCTGAGGGACGCCAGGGCCTTCCCTACCGACTCAATTGCCGGGGTTACACCGGTTTCTCCCCCGTAAAGGTAATCATAGGCTTCTCCTGCCAGACGGGAAATTTTTTCGGAATTCATGAGAAGCCGCCGCTCGTTGATAAGCTCGTCTTCCTCGTCCTCTGCCAATTGAGCTTTGGTGATTTCCTGCACTTGAAAAGAAAGCATATCCATGCGCCGGGCCAACTCCCGGGCACTGGTCTCCAGGTCCTTTAACTCAGAAGAGGTGTTCCTCCAGCGGGTATAAATTTCTTTAACTTTTACGGCCTGGTCCAACAATTCAGGTCCGCCCAGTTTGTCCAACAGCCAGCGGTGCCTGTCCTGATCAAGGAGAGTTTGTTGCTCATGCTGGCCCAGCATATCGACTAAGCCGCTGCCTATTTCTCGATAAAGGCTCAGGTTCACCGGGCGCCCGTTAATACGGCAGGTATTTTTGCCGCTGTGGCTTAGCTCCCTGGAAAAAAACAGCAGCCCGTCTTCTTCGCAGTCCACTCCCAGTTCTTCCATTCGCTTCTTCATCCAGGTTAGCTTAGAAACATCAAAGGTGGCCTGAACGGTGGCCTTCTCCCTGCCGGACCGGATAAAATCTGCTGAAGCCCGGCTTCCCAGAGCCACCTGCAGGGCGTCAATGAGCATGGATTTGCCCGCACCGGTTTCCCCCGTGACAATCGTTAGACCTTTGTCAAAATTCACCTCAACATCATCGATGAGGGCAAAATTTCTTATATATAACGAACGGAGCACAGGCTTACCCCCTTGCCAATTCCAGGAATCGCTGCACAACCTGAGGCGTGGCCTCTTTGGGTTTGGTAATAATCAAGATGGTATCATCCCCGGCCACCGTGCCGATAATCTCCGGCCAGTGGGCATGGTCAATGGCGGAAGCCATGCCCTGGGCTTCGCCGGGGGGGGTTTTAATAATGATCAAGTTCTCGCTGGAATTAATATCGCTCAAAGACATGCGAACCAAGCGTCTTAATCTGTCTTCGTTGCCACGGCGCATCATGGGTTCATCCGGAGAAGCATAGTAAGAAGTATTGTTTTCACCAGGTATTTTGATCAGACTTAGTTCCTTAATGTCCCTGGACACCGTGGCCTGGGTTACCTCAAACCCCTCCGCCCGCAATGCAGCCGCCAATTCTTCCTGGGTCTCAATGGTTCTTTCGCGGACTAATTCCAATATTTTTGCCTGGCGTTGTGTCTTCACACTTAATCCCCCGCCTTCTCTATCAAAAGTACTCCCGGTGCTGAGGGTGGCCGGTTGAGTAAATTTAGTTTCAAAACCTTGAATTTGAGAGAATCCAACTGAGAAGCCAATGCTTCCACGGCCTCCTTCTCTTCCTGTCCCCCGGGGTGACCCGGGTAAAGGACAATCACCAGCCGCCCGCCGGCAGCCAGCAGTTCCAGGGTATGTTCAATGGCTGGCAGCGTGGTGCTGCCCTGCGTTATGATTTCATGATTGCCTCCGGGTAGATACCCTAAATTAAAGATGGCCCCCTGTATAGAATGATCGATATATTTTTTTATATTCTGGTGGCCGTCCCGGATCAACTTAACCCGTTCATCCAGTACGCCTGCCGAAGCTAACCGCTGCCTGGTGTTTTCCAAAGCCTGGTCCTGAATATCAAAGGCATACACCTTCCCCTGTGGACCAACCAGTTGAGCCAGCATCAAGGTATCATGGCCGTTTCCCATTGTTCCGTCAACGGCACTGTGCCCCTTTTGTAGGATTTCCGAGAGAAAATGATGTCCCAGTTTGGCTGCCGTAAACCAGTTAATCAAGACCGCTCTGCCACTCCTTTAATTTTTCCCTTAAGACTTCATAAAACCCGGTCTTTTGAATTTTTAAAAAGCGGGCCTTCACCGGCGCTTTTTTCACCAGCACCCTGTCGCCTGCCTTTAAGGGAAAACCGTATTGCCCGTCCAGATTTAACCTCACATCGTCTACACAGGGCAAGACCTGAATCTCTACCTCGCTGTCCGGTGAGATGACGATGGGGCGGTTGGAGAGAGAATGGGGGCTGATGGGCGTAATTAACATAACATGGACTTCCGGTGATACGATGGGCCCGCCTGCCGAGAGGGAATAGGCTGTGGAACCGGTGGGGCTGGCTATAATGACCCCGTCAGCCGAAAATTCTCCTACAAACTCCTCATTCACCTTAATGTTCAGGCGAACCATTCGGAAGGAGGCTCCCTTTGACACCACGGCATCATTTAAACATACGGAGTTGTCAATAATCTCTCCGTCCCGTATAACGGCAGCTTCCAGCATCATTCTTTCTTCTATGTAATAATGGCCGGCAATTAAGGCTTGCATCTTTTCTCTGAGATCAGGAATATCAATTTCTGTCAAGAAACCCAGACGCCCCAGGTTGACGCCGAATATGGGTGTGCCGGTTGACGCGGTTTGCCGGGCACAGTTCAGCAGGGTACCGTCTCCGCCCCAAACCATAATACAGTCGCATTTTTCCGCCAAGTTCCTGGTAGACATTCCTTCTCCCCGGCGTCCTAACAAAGCTGCACTTTCCTGGTTAAATAACACTCTGATGTTTTGTTCCGTTAGCCAGGAAACCACTTTGCCGACAGGGTCTGATACATCACCTTTATTGCTGTTGACCACCAGTCCAATGGTGTTCAACTGAACGTTCCTCCTTTAATCAGTAGTAGAGTCACAATAATCCCTGCACAAAATGAGAGGATATAGGGAAGCGGGTTTAGACCCCTGGAGGATGGGAACTTGATCTGAAACTCCATGCGATAGATTTTTTGATTGTCCATGTCAAGCACCAGCACCCCGTCAGGGCGGTACACCAGAAAATACTCCAACAACTGCCTCCGGTTTTCCGGCGCAGCCGGTTTTTGGGCCACTTCACCGGTTTTCACGTCCACCACAAATACTTTATTACCCTTTTGCACAATCAGGTCAGCCTGGATATGGCTTTTATGTGGTTTCCCGTTTATTTTGGTTACAATGGGAACTCTCTCCTGGACAGCCAGAATCGTATATCCCTCTGACTCAAGAAACCTTCTGGCCGCCGCCTCCGCTTTGCCGGCCTTCAACACCCGTCGCCTGGCGGCATAGGACTGTCCCATTTTAATCATATTATAAATTAAAATTGCACCAATGATAATGCCTACAATGAGAAGGTCACCGGGGAGCATGGAAAACACCACCACCTCTGGCTAAAAGGTATTCCTTTGGGGTCCTGTCTGGGCTAATGGGTATTTCTTTTGGGTCCTGTATTGACTACCATACACTTAAAACAGGACCCCAGAGGAATATCCCCTAGCCCAGACAAGACCCCAAAGAAATACCCCCTAGCCCAGACTAATAAATCCTACCCCAAAGTCGAGTGCGTTTTTTCAACTACTTCACTTACCTCCGGCACAACTCCTGCTGTCCCATGCCCTTTCAAAAAGTACAGCAGGTATTCAATGTTTCCTTCGGGGCCACGGATGGGGGAAAAATCCAAGCCGCCCACCTGCCAGCCAAGACTGTCCACCACGGTTAAGATTTTATTGATGACATCCACATGGACTTCCGGGTCACGGACTACGCCCTTTTTACCTACCTTTTCTTTCCCCGCTTCAAACTGGGGTTTAATCAAAGCGATTCCTGCCGCCTCCGGCCGGGTCAGAAGGTCCACCCGGGGCAACACCAGGGATAAGGAAATAAAGGAAACATCAATGGTGGCAAAGGAGGGGACTTCCGTCAGGGCCCCCGGTTCCAAATACCGGATGTTTGTCCGTTCCAGGGAAACCACCCGGGGATCAGAACGGAGTTTCCAGGCCAGCTGTCCGTAACCCACATCAACGGCATAGACCAGCCTGGCCCCGTTTTGCAGCGCGCAATCCGTAAACCCCCCGGTGGAGGCCCCAATGTCGATGACGACCCTATCCTTTAAATCAATGCCAAATACTTTGATGGCCTTTTCCAGCTTTAACCCACCCCGGCTTACATAGGGGAGCGGGTTTCCCTGCACCTGTACATGGGATTCCGCTTTTACCGGGTGGCCGGGTTTATCCACCTTGACCCCGTCAACAAAAACAAGCCCGGCCATTACCGCGGCGCGGGCCTTCTCCCGGCTGGAAAAAAAACCGTTGTTCACAAGATAAACATCCAGACGTTCTTTAGTAACAGCCAATTGAATAGCCTCCAGTGGTTGGTTGGAGTAGAACCATGGTTATGGTTTTGTTATATAGGTTATCTAAAGCACGGGCTATTAGTTATTGACTATTAGCTATTGACCATTAGCCATTGGCCAAAAACCAAAAGCCAACAGCCAAAGGCCAAATGCTAAAGGCCAAAACACCTAGCCTCTAGCCCGGATAGCTTTCAACTTACGGACTTTCTTGACGTCTTTCCCCCATGCCAAAACTGTTTCAATAATGCCTTCGGCTGTCAGCCCGTAATTGGCCCTGAGAATATCTTGTTTGCCGTGCTCCACAAATTCGTCAGGAAGACCGATTCGCTTCACTTTAATATCCGTCTGCCCGGTGGCCTCCAACAGTTCCACCACCGCGCTGCCAAAACCACCCATGAGAACATGTTCTTCGATGGTTATGACATTTTTTATCCTGCCGGCATAATCCAAAATCAGTTCTTCATCCAGCGGTTTTACATAGCGGGCGTTGATCACCGCAGCTTCAATCCCCTGGACGCTGAGTTTTTCCGCAGCTTTCATAGCCTCTGACACCATGTTGCCAATGGCAATCAGTAAAATGTCGTTTCCCTCGCGCAGGACTTCACCCTTTCCGATGGGCAGGCGTTGCATTTCTTCATCCATGGGGACCCCTACTCCCTGGCCCCGGGGGTACCTGACCGCCACCGGTCCGCTGTGGTTGACAGCGGTTTTCAGCATATGCTGCAGTTCATTTTCATCCTTGGGAGACATAATAACAATGTTTGGTATGTGGCGTAAATAAGCAATATCAAACACTCCGTGGTGCGTGGGACCGTCATCGCCCACCAAACCGCCCCTGTCCAGAGCAAAGGTCACCGGCAGGTTTTGCAGGCATACATCATGTAAGACCTGGTCGTAAGCACGCTGCAAAAAGGTTGAGTAAATGGCTGCCACAGGACGGTACCCTGCCATGGCCATACCTGCCGCCATGGTAACAGCATGCTGTTCTGCGATTCCCACATCAAAATACCGCTTGGGAAATTCCCTGGCAAAAGCGTTTAATCCTGTACCACTGGGCATGGCAGCGGTAATCCCGATGATCTTGTTATCCTCTTTAGCCAGTTTAACCAGTGTTTTGCCAAATACCTCGGTATAGCTGGGCGCCCCGCCGGATTTTTTCACAGCTCCTGTGGACACATCAAAGGGGCCCACGCCATGGAACCGGTCGGGATTTTCCTCAGCCGGCTGATACCCTTTGCCCTTGCGGGTCAGCACATGAACCATAACCGGCCCACTGACGGCCCTGGCCTGCTGGAGCATGGTGATCATGGCCTTGATGTCATGGCCGTCCACCGGCCCCAGATAGGTAAAGCCCAGTTCCTCAAACAGCATCCCTGGCACCACCAGGTACTTCAAACTGTCCTTCAGCCTGTCTACGACTTTCAGGAGTTTGTTACCGTGGGGAAATTTTTGCAGTAGTTCGGCAATCTCGTCTTTACCCTTTGAATACTTGGGGTCTGTTCTCAACCGGCTTAAATAGCCGGATAAAGCACCCACGTTGGGCGCAATGGACATTTCGTTATCATTTAAGACCACGATTATATTGGTTTTTAAATGACCGGCATGATTCATGGCCTCAAAGGCCATGCCGCCGGTCATGGAACCATCGCCGATGACAGCCACCACGGAATATTGTTCTCCATTCAAGTCTCTGGCCAAAGCCATCCCCAGGGCAGCAGAAATGGAGGTGCTGCTGTGGCCGGTGGCAAAGGCATCATGGATGCTTTCCTCCGGCTTGGGAAAACCGCTGATGCCGCCATACTGCCGCAGGGTGGCAAACCGAGCCTGGCGGCCGGTCAGCAGTTTGTGCACATAACTCTGGTGACCCACGTCCCAGATGATCCGGTCCACGGCGGAGTTAAAGACCCGGTGCAGGGCCAGGGTGAGTTCCACCACGCCCAGGTTGGGCGCCAGGTGACCGCCGGTCACCGCCACGGTGTTAATAATCCTTTCCCTTATTTCCCCCGCTAAACTTTCCAGTTGTTTCAGACTTAAATTCTGTAAGTCCTGAGGACTGTAAATGTTTTTTAATAATGAGGTCAAACCTTGTCCACCCTCTTTTTAAGATCTGGGACGATTCTTTTTTCCCAGGTTTTTACCGGTAAGTTTCTGCCAGTAAGCCAAAAGCTTCCCTACCAAGAATATTACATCATTTGCCCTGGTTAACGCCAGTGTTTTTCCCAATGCTTTACCTGAAATCGTCATGGAAGCAATCAACGCCGTCATGATGATATTGGTCCAAAAGGCATCGGTGCCCGGGTTGTTACTAACTATTTTAACCACAATTGAGATCCCTAAAGCGCCGCTCACTGTACCGACGATATCGCCAATGACATCGTTGCATATATTGGCAACCTTACCGGCGTTGCGTAACAAAAAAACACCTTCCTTTGCCCCGCGTACACGTTTGGCCGCTTTGGCATGAAAAGGTGCTTCCTGGGCAGCCGTAACAGCTGTTCCGATAATATCAGCCAGGATCCCGATAAGTATAATAATCAATAAACCTGCCAAGGATATAAGTACACTTTTTACACTCCTGGTCATGGTTTCAGACAGGAGAGAAAAAATAACCGCCAGAAGGAAAGATCCAACGGATACAAAAAGAAGATAGCCCCTTGAAACATTTGATTTATGATTACCCAAAAAGTTCACCTCATGTGAGTATGTAAATTGAATAAGTGGTAGCAGATCAGGTAAACGTTGTGGCTTAGGTCCAGCAGGTTTTCCCATAGCGGTACCGGCTGTCGCCAAACCGGCGGTTTCCCATTAAACCCTATCTGAGGCGTCACCGCTCTCAGGGCTAGATTACCACTTAGTCCACACTTTAATCCCTGACCTGCCCCGGCGTGCTACCGGACAGCCTAGGAGTTTTCCTCAACAGCATCAGTCTTTCTTAGACTCTTTTGCAGCAAAAGTTTCATCCCACAACAGCGGCCTACGGGCCCGTATGCTGCCGTTGTACCAGGGGAATTCACCAGTGCCACTTCAAGTCAGGCTACGCTGCACGCAGCTTCCTACCACATGCAGGTTAACAACCAAGCCATAGTTCGTCGTTGCCGACTCCCCACGCACTTGGGTCTCCACGGGGACGGGGTCGATGCCCACATGCCGTTGCAGGTCGCCCCATCCCCTTAACTCCCAGTACCAGCCCCCAACTGGGCGTCGGAAGCCAGCACCAGGAACTTCATCGATGTGCCCTTGACGGATTTTTAGGCCCGCCTTCAGAAAGGTGATGCTGACTAGGATACTGCATCACTTATTTTTTAAGTATGTCTTTTGCACGCTATGAATTATAACATGCTGCAGCCTTTGCCTCAAATGTGCTTTCAAACTAAACCGGACCGGCCAATACAATGACAGCCGGTTTTTACAACGAAAACTCTTTTAATCATATACGCTATAGCTCTGGCTTGCTATAGCTATCTTTTAGTGATCTCTATTGATAATAAAATGCATCATCGATCTTAAAAATTCCGCTTCTGCACCAAAAATTTTTAATGCTTCTGTGGCTTCCCGGGCAGCGGCAGCGGCCATCTCCCTGGCCTTTTCCAGGCCGTAAAGGGACGGGTAGGTAACTTTTTTGTTTTTTACATCGCTTCCCACCGGCTTGCCGATTTTTGTCTCGTCTCCCTCGATATCCAATAAATCATCTTTAATCTGAAAGGCTAAACCCATTTGCTCCGCATAGGTGGTCAGCGCCTCCAATTGAACGGCGGTGGCTCCTCCGAGAATGGCGCCCGCTCTGACGGCGGCTCTGAAAAGAGCGCCGGTTTTATGGCGGTGGATGTATTCCAGCACAGGGGCCTCAATTTGCTTATTTTCGGAAAGAAGATCCACCACCTGGCCGCCGATCAAGCCGCGGGACCCTGCGGCCTGAGCAATTTCCAGGGTGACCCGGTTCACTGCCTCCGCAGGGCACTGTTCCCCGCAGCGGGCAATCAGTTCAAAGGCTATGGTAAGCAGTGCATCCCCCGTCAGAATGGCCATGGCTTCCCCGTACACCTTGTGGCTGGTGGGACGTCCCCGCCGAAAATCATCATTATCCATGGCCGGCAGATCATCATGCACCAGGGAATAGGTATGAATCAGTTCCAGGGCACAGGCCACCGGCATGACCTTATCTGTACTGCCCCCCACAGCCTTTGCCGCTGCCAAAACCAGAATGGGTCGTAACCTTTTCCCTCCCGCAAAAACACTGTAGCGCATGGCCTCGTGTATGGTGGCCGGATAGGCATCCGCCGGCGGAAGGTAATCATTTAAAGCATCATCTACCTGCCGGGACCATTGTTTTAATTCTTCGTGAAAAGACACTAGCGATTACCTCCCTGACAAACAGAGGGAGCTTCTTTCAATTCACCGTCTGCCATAAGCATGCTGATTTTTTGTTCGGCCTGTTCCAAACAACTGTTGCAATACTTGGACAGGGTGATTCCCTCCGCAAACAATTCCAGAGCCCGGTCAAGGAGAAGTTGATTTGATTCCAATTCCCTCACAACTTCTTCCAATCTACCCAGCGCCTGTTCAAAGCTAAGTTTTTCGACCTCCATTGTACACCCCCGTTACTCTTTCATTCGTGCCCGAACCCTTTCCAGGGTACTCCTGTAGACTTCCTCAGCCTCCAGCGTCAGTTGTTCTTTTTCTTCAATTAATTTCTTAACTTTTTCCATGTCGTTTATGTAACCAAGGTTGTCGTCCACCATCATGAGGGCCCCCTTGAGGGACGCCTCCAACAGGTGAGCCCCGACGCCCACATCACTGATGGCCAACTTGGCACCAATGGCTGCCAGTTCATTGGCTGCCTTCAGGCAGGACAGGCAAGTCCTGGCGATCTCCAGCGGGACTCCTGCAGACAGCAGCGCGGCCTGCTGCTTTTTCTGTTCCCGCAGGGCCTTTTCTTCCGGGGTATGCCTGGGCATAGCCAGCGCCTCCATAAAACCGTTAAAGGCATCCATATCCCTTTGGGCCAGGGATTTGAGGGCTTCCATATTTTTATCCAGGGAACTTATTATTCCGGTTATTTCCTGCATAAACTCTTTATATTTTTCTTTACCTACCGTAATACGGGCCACCATGCTCAGCAGCCCGGCGCCAAGGCAGCCGGTCATGGCAGAGACCCCGCCGCCACCGGGCTCCGGGGCAGGCGATGCGGCCTTTTGGAATAATTCTTCCACCGACCAGTTTAAATAATCTAACATAAGTTCTCCGCTTCCTCCCATTGCCTGGCCTTCTCCTGCAGGTGAATACCTTTGATCAGGTTCTTAAGCATCAAAACGGTGGTCAAACTTCCCACCCCTCCGGGTACAGGGGTAATGGCCCCTGCCACCTCTTTAACCCGCTCAAAGTCCACGTCCCCGGTAATCTGGCCATCCACTTCGCTGATGCCAGCATCCACCACCACCGCTCCGGGTTTCACCATATCCGCCGTAATCAAACCGGGCTTGCCCACCGCCGAGACAAGAATATCTGCCTGCCGGGTTAGGTGAGCTAAATCCTTTGTCCGAGTGTGGCATACCGTTACGGTGGCATGTTCGGCCAGGGCCATAAATACCAGTGGTTTCCCCACCGTCTCACCCCGACCTACGATCACCATGTGTTTACCCGCCAGGGAGATGCCGGACCGTTTCATAATCTCCAGGCAGCTCATGGGCGTGGCGGGCTGCAGGCAGACACCTCCGCTGATCAAATGGCCACGGTTGAAGGGGTGTAAACCATCCACATCCTTGAGCGGTGAAACGGCTTCCATGACCCGCTGCTTGTTGATATGAGACGGCAGGGGCATCATAATTAAGATTCCGTGAACGGAAGGTTCATTGTTAAGGTCCTCTATTTTTAGCTTTACATAAAGTTCACTGGCATTGGCCGGCAATTGATGCAGTTCAAAACAAACACCGGCGTTCTCACTGACTTTTTCCAGGAATCTGGCATAGGCCACCGAGGCCGGGTCCTCTCCTACCAGAAGCACTGCCAGTTTGGGTTTCGTCCCTTTTTCCTTTAGCGCCGCAATTTGCTGATTTAATTCTTCCCTGAGAATCGCCGTCACTTTCTTGCCATCCAGTATCTGTGCCATGATGTCTCCTTCCTTGGGGTTGGGTATTTAATGTCTTCTTTATTCTATTATTTTTCTCCCCATGCAACCTCGAACTTGGATTCAACTTTGCATCCAATTTCCCCTTTACTTAATAACACATGAACGGTCTGTCCGATTGCCAGGCTGCCGGCATCGGTTACCACTTTTCCCTCGCTGGTAGTACAAATGCTATAGCCTCGGGCCATGGTGGCGAGGGGGCTCAGGACATGCAGTTTCCCCGCCAGGCCGGCCAGCAAAGCTGTTTTATCCGCCAGCAAGAGTTTACCTGCCCGCTGCAGGTTGCTGGTAAGCATGTCCACAGTCTGCTGCCGGTTGCCGGTGATCAGATAAGGTCTCCGCAGCGGCTGGCTGTCGGTACAATTTTTTACCCTTTGCCGGGCCCGTTCCAGGCCGTTGGCCATACCCTTGACCAGTCTCTGTTCCAGCCCCTGCAGGTAGCGTGCCATTTCCCGGCAATCGGGCACCACCAGCTCCGCCGCTGCCGAAGGGGTGGGGGCACGTAAATCGGCCACCATATCCGCAATGGTATAGTCTGTTTCATGGCCCACCGCTGAAATAACGGGAATTTGTGAATTGGCGATGGCCAGGGCCACTTCCTCGGTATTAAAGGCCCATAATTCCTCCAGAGAGCCGCCGCCCCGACCCACAATCAGTACATCTATGTTATGCAAGCCGTTCATTTGGGCAATGGCCCGGGCGATGGATGCCGGCGCCCCTTCTCCCTGTACCAGAACCGGCGCCAGGATGATCTGCACCTTTGGCCAGCGCCGGCGGATAATGTTCAGCATATCCTGTACCGCCGCCCCGGTGGGGGAGGTGATAATCCCCACCACCTTGGGAATTCTGGGGATGGGACGCTTCCTGTCCGGGTCAAACAGCCCCCGGGCCGCCAGCTTTTGTTTCAGCTGCTCGAAGGCGATATAGAGGGCCCCGATTCCCTCCGGTTCCATACCCTCGGCATAGAGCTGGTAGCTGCCGTCCCGCTCGTAGACAGAAATATAACCACGAATAACCACAGACATGCCGTTTTCCGGCCGAAACAAAAGCCCCTTGGCCCGGGAACGGAACATCACCACCTTGAGGCAGGCGTCCCGGTCCTTCAAAGTAAGGTAAACATGCCCGGAGCTATGGTTTTTAAGGTTAGAGATTTCCCCTTTTACCCAAATATTAGCCAGCAGAAAGTCGTTTTCGATTTTGTCTTTTATGTACTTGGTGACTTCTGAAACGGAAAGGATTTTCATACAATATTCCTTTCAGCGATAATTTTAGCCATCAGCCATCAGCCATCAGCCATCAGCCATCAGCCATCAGCCATCAGCCATCAGCCATCAGCCATCAGCCATCAGCCATCAGCCATCAGCCATCAGCCATCAGCCAAATTGTGGGGCATAAAAATAGCATTGTCAAGAGCAATCTATTAAAAGACCCAAGAGAATTACCCAAAATATAAAGCTGAAGGCTGAATGCTGACGGCCAGACCCCAAAGACATACCCATAAGCCAAAAGTGTACCGCCCCTGAAGGAGCGATACACCTGGACAGACACTGGTTAGTTTTTCTTCGGCCCCTTGGCCATTAAATACTCGTGAATGCTCCTGGCGGCTACCCGTCCGGCGCCCATGGCCTTAATTACGGTGGCGGCACCGGTTACTACGTCACCCCCGGCGTAAACACCCTCTTTGGATGTTTTACCGGTTTCATCGGCCACAATGTTGCCCCGCTTGTTGGTTTCCAAATCCGGTGTGGTTTTGGTGAGCAGCGGGTTCGGTCCCTGTCCAATGGCCACGATGGCAATGTCCACGGGAAGTACAAATTCGGAGCCGGCAATGGGTATCGGTTTCCGGCGGCCGGAGGCATCCGGTTCACCCAGCTCCATCTTAATGCATTCCAGACCGGTCAACCAACCTTCTTCGTTACCGATGTATCTGGTGGGGTTGGTCAGGAACAGAAACTTAACGCCTTCTTCCTCGGCGTGTTCAATTTCTTCCAGACGGGCGGGCAGTTCAGCCCGGGAACGACGGTATACGATATAAACTTCCTCGGCGCCCAGACGAAGGGCAGTACGGGCTGCGTCCATGGCTACGTTGCCGCCGCCCAGAACAGCGACCTTCTTGCCCACCTTAATGGGGGTGTCAGACACGGGGAAGCGGTAGGCTTTCATCAAATTGGAACGGGTCAAAAATTCGTTGGCGGAATAAACACCGTTTAAGTTCTCCCCGGGCAAATTCATAAAGTAAGGGGTTCCTGCACCGGTGCCCAGGAAAACGGCATCATAGCCTTCCTCATTCAGCAGTTCATCCAAAGAGGCAATTTGACCGATGATGGCATTGGTTTCAATTTCCACGCCCATCTTTTTCAGGTTCTCAATTTCCTTTTGCACGATCCGCTTGGGCAGGCGGAACTCGGGGATACCATACATCAAAACACCGCCGGGGGTATGCAGCGCTTCAAATATGGTTACACTGTGGCCCCAGCGCGCCAGGTCAGCGGCACAGGCCAGACCGGCAGGACCTGAACCGACGATGGCCACTTTATAACCGGTGGGTTCGGACTTTTCAATCTCTTCTTCTTTATTCATAATGTAGTCGCCCACAAAACGCTCCAGGCGGCCAATGCCCACGGGCTCGTGTTTCTTGCCCACCACACAGAACTTTTCACACTGGTTTTCCTGGGGACATACCCGTCCACAAACCGCGGGCAGGGCATTGGTGCGTTTAATCACTCTGGCTGCTTCATCAAATTTTCTTTCTTTAACCAGAGCAATAAACTCCGGAATATCTACGCCAACGGGGCAGCCCTGCTTGCACAAAGGCTTTTTACAGTTAAGACAGCGCTCGGCTTCGGCCACTGCTAATTCTTCGGTATATCCCAAAGCCACTTCGTCAAAGTTTTTTGCCCGTACCTGGGGGTCTTGATGGGGCATGGGATGCTTTTTCGGAATGATTTGTTTAGCCATGGCATTTACCTCCTCCACCACAGCCACAACCGCCCCGGTTCAGAGCGTGCTGTTCTTCGGCTTTATACTTACGGGAACGCATTAACTGCTCTTCAAAATCAACTAAATGACCGTCAAATTCGGGGCCGTCCACACAGACAAACCGGGTTTCTCCTCCCACCGTTACCCGGCAGGCGCCGCACATGCCTGTGCCGTCCACCATAATGGAGTTCAGACTGACCATAGTCTTGATTCCATATTCTTTGGTCAGGTTGGCCACCGCCCTCATCATGGGCAGGGGACCAATGGCCATTACCAGATCGGGTTTTCCTTCTTTTTCAATATATTCACGCAGCACGTCGGTCACAAAGCCCTTGCGTACATAGGAACCGTCATCGGTGGTTACCAGCAGTTCGTGGCATACTTCCTTCATGCGCTCCTCCCAGAAAATCAGGTTTTTGCTGCGAGCGCCCATGATGCCCACAACATGATTGCCTGCGGCCTTCATTTCCCTGGCGATGGGAAAGACCGGAGCCACCCCGACACCACCGGCAACCATGACAACTTTACCGAACTTGTCCACATGAGAAGGAACACCCAGGGGTCCCACGAAGTCCTGCACGGCATCACCGGCGTTCAATTTACCTAATTTTTTGGTGGAATAACCGGCCTCAGCAAATACTATGGTTATGGTCCCTGCTTCCCGGTTATAGTCTGCAATGGTAAGGGGAATTCTCTCCCCGTTTTCGTCTACTCTCAGGATAATAAACTGCCCCGCTTTGGCTTTCTTGGCCACCTTGGGAGCAAGAATTTCATATTCATGGATAGCCGGCGCCAAAGTTTTTTTGGACATGATCTGATACATCCTGGTTTCCTCCTCTTCGAGCGTTTAGCACAACAAGATATAATATAGCATTCCAAGTTTTCGGACCGGTATCTAATGTAAATATTTCTAGACTTTCTTAATCGATGCTGCAGTTTCTGCGGCTTCAATTTCGCCGTCACGCACAAACTTACCTAAAATGCCGTTAACGAATCTGCCGGAATCCGCCCCTCCAAAAACCTTGGCCAATTCCACCGCTTCGTTCACCGACACGCTGGGGGGAATATCATCCCGGAACTTCATTTCATAAAGGGCCAGCCGTATAATGTTGCGGTCAACGTTGGCCATGCGGCTTAATTGCCAGTCTTTGCTAACCCCGCTGATCATTGTGTCTATTTCATCTATGTGCTCCAGGGTGCCCTTAACTAATTGTTGTGCAAATTCTAATTCCTGGGGACCGGCTCCAAACTCCTTGGCAGTATTGTTGATGGCAAAGTCCGGTTCGATTTTCCCTACATCAATTTGAAATAAAACCTGCAGCGCAGTTTCCCTGGCCTGCCTTCTACCCAAGTTAGGACCTCCTCTAATGTCATAGTCATTGTGTCCCTAGTTTTTCCCATATAGCTCATTTACATAAACACTCCCTGAATTGTTACCAACGGTCCCGAAAAAGTCGGTCAAAGGCTCCCCGAAAATCGAACCTTTCGTCCACCCCCTTGCCGATAAAATAACCAACAATTACGCATAAGGCTACAAAAACAGCTTTAAAAAGCCCATAGTTTATGGCAAACCAACCAAATACCAGGCCCAAGGTGATGCCCAGGGCTTTTCCCCGGTGGTTTTCTAAAATGTCCTGGATGAATTTGTAGATCATCTCAAACCCTCCCTCCTATGGGCCTACTCTACCCGGGGACGGGTGGTGGAAATATTGTCCACAACAATTTTAATATCGTTTACGGTAATACCGGTGGTTTGCGATATATACTCCTGAACCCTGTGCTGGATTTCCCGGCTGATTTCCGGAATGCTGATATCCGGCGCCACAATGGCCCTGATATGCAGTCCCATGCCCGCAGGGGTCTGGACCACACGGGGTTTCACTTCCTTTACACCGGAAATCTGGTAAACCACCTTTTTCACCAGGTTTTCAATGGCCTGCAACGAGATGCGTACCTGTCCCAGCATATAGTCGTGGACAACCGCTTTGCCGGACTCACGCCGGGTCAGGGAGACCCACAGCAACCGCAGTCCCACCAGCAGCAGCAATCCGATAAAGACAGACAGGTACAGCTGCAGGTCATATACATAGGGGCTTTGCCACAGGAAGTACAAAGGCTGCTGCCACCAGCCGGCAACAATAGAAAGCAACAGCGAACAAAAGACTGTCATTAACAGGGTATAAATAAAAAGAAGACCTCGATCAAAGGGGCTCACAAATCCCCCTCCCTTTTTGCTATAATACTATAAACCAAAATCACTATCATACTATAAAATATTTACGTTATACATATAAAATGCGGAACCAACATTACATTGGTTCCGATTCTTTTAAGTGTTGTTAAATTAAGATTACCTTACCCGGTGAGGTTCTTCGTCTTTGTTTTCGGTATTGGCAAAGGCCACTCCCTGTACATGGACATTGACTTCCACCACCGAAAGACCGGTCATTCCCTCAATGGCACGTTTTACATTCATTTGAATTTGGGACGCCACGTCAGGAATACGAACGCCATATTCCACAATCACAAAGAGATCTACGGCGGCTTCCTTTTCGCCCACCTCTACCTTGACACCCTTGGACAGGTTCTTGCGGCCCAGCATTTCGGCAATGCCGCCGCCGATGCCGCCGCTCATGCCTGCCACGCCGGGAACCTCGGTTGCCGCCATACCGGCGATAACGCCTACCACGTCATCGGCTATGCGGATACCGCCCAGTCCCTCCTGGGGAGTCATCACCACTATATCCCGTTTATTGTCTGCCATGGTACACCTCCAAATGATCCATTAACTTCCATGTGCATTATAACATATTCTGGCAATACACAGCAACCCGGGTTACGGCTCCGGTAAAATTCGTCTCTGGATAAAGTTGGTGTAGACTTCGCCCCGGCGGAAAAAGGCATTGTTAAGGACCTTCTTGTGGAAGGGAATGGTGGTGGGGATTCCTTCCACCACAAATTCGTCCAAAGCCCTTTGCATTCTCCGAATGGCCTCGTCCCGGTCCCTACCCCATACAATTAACTTGCCAATCATCGAATCATAATAGGGTGGTATGACATAGCCCGTAAAGGCGGCGCTGTCCACCCTTACACCGGGTCCGCCGGGAGGATGATACAGCGTGATGGTGCCGGGGTGGGGCATAAAGTTTTTATCCGGGTCTTCCGCATTGATGCGGCATTCAATGGCCCAGCCGTCAATGCGAATATCATGCTGGCCATAGCCCAGGGGCTCCCCGGCGGCGATGCGGATCTGCTCTTTTATGAGATCAATCCCGGTGATCAGTTCGGTGACCGGGTGCTCCACCTGAATGCGGGTATTCATTTCAATAAAATAGAACTTGTTATGTTTGTCCAGCAGAAACTCAACGGTTCCCGCATTGTAATAGCCCACCGCTTTGGCTGCTTTAATGGCCGTTTCACCCATTTTGCGACGGAGAGACGGGGTTAAGGCCACCGAAGGGGCCTCTTCAATGACCTTCTGGTTGCGCCGCTGCACAGAGCAGTCCCGCTCTCCCAGGTAGACCAGGTTCCCCTCTTTGTCCCCCAGGACCTGGATTTCAATATGGCGTGGTTCTTCCACATATTTCTCCAAATAAACGTCTCCGTTGCCAAAGGCTGCCTGGGCTTCGTTCCTGGCGGTGTTGATGGCCTTCAGCAAGTCCTCTTCACTGTGGGCCACCCGCATACCACGACCGCCGCCGCCGGCGGAAGCCTTGATTAAAACCGGGTAGCCAATTTCCCTGGCAATGGCAACGGCCTCCTCATCGTCCTTAACGGCGCCTTCGGAACCGGGTACCACCGGTACGCCGGCCTCTATCATGGTCCTGCGGGCCAGGGCTTTATTCCCCATGTATTCAATGGCATGGGGGGAAGGGCCGATAAAGGTAATGCCGCAATCCTCGCAAATCATGGCAAAGTTGTGATTTTCCGCCAAAAAGCCGTAACCTGGATGGATTGCATCCGCCCCGGAAACTTCCGCTGCACTGATGATATTGGTAATATTTAAGTAACTCTTGCCCGAGGGAGCCGGCCCGATGCAGTAGGCTTCATCAGCCAGGCGAACAGGCAAACTGTCCCTGTCCGCCTCGGAATATACCATCACCGTCTTAATGCCTAACTCCTGACAGGCACGGATAATTCTCAGGGCGATTTCACCCCGGTTGGCGATCAGTATTTTTTTAAACATGCGCTCTCCCTACTTCTTTTTGATCAAGAACAATTTCTGTCCGTATTCCACGGGCTGACCGTTTTCCACCAGGATTTCTACGATTTCGCCGGCTATTTCCGCTTCGATTTCATTCATTAATTTCATGGCTTCAATGATACACAGGGTCTGACCCGGCTGCACAACATCCCCCACCTGCACAAAGGGATCGGCGTCCGGAGCCGGGGCCCGGTAAAAGGTTCCCACCATGGGCGCGGTAACCGGAACCAGCCCTGCCGCCGGCTGAGCGGGAGCCGCTGCCGGAACCTCCGGAGTTTTAACGGTTTCTACAACCTGAGCCTCTGCTGCAGGCGCAGCCGCCGGAGTTGTCACAGAAGCGGATACCTTGCCACCCTTGCGGATGGACACTTTAACCCCGTCACTTTCCAAATCTATTTCAGTAATATCCGTTTGGTCAAGTACCTTAATCAGTTCTTTTAATTCGTTAAGGTTCACGTTTTTGGCCTCCTTGGTACGCTTGGTGCCACTAGCGTCAGCAGGTGATCCCGACTTGATGGATGCAGCCTTCCGGTGGGGACCGGTTTCTCCCCTTCGCCGGGCCTCAAAAAACTTGCGGGCCACCTGGGGGAACATGGCATAGGTCAGCACATCCTCCTGGCTAATGGCCAAATCCTTAATTTCTTCTCTTAGTTTATCCAATTTTGGTTCCAGCAAGTCGGCAGGGCGGCAGGTGATGGGCTCCTTGTCTCCCAGCACTTTACGACTGATGGCCGGATCAATGGTAGCCGGCGGCCGGCCGTAATACCCCTGGACATACAGTTTTACTTCACCGGGAATCAGCTTGTAACGCTGGCCGGTGAGCACGTTTAATACCGCCTGGGTGCCAACAATCTGGCTGGTGGGCGTCACCAGCGGCGGGAAGCCCAGTTCCTCCCTCACCCGGGGGATCTCCTCCAGGACTTCGTCCAACCGGTGCAGGGCCTTTTGTTCTTCCAGCTGGGATACCAGGTTGGAAATCATGCCGCCGGGCACCTGGTGTTCAAACACCCGCATGTCGCTAATGCGGGTCACACCGCGTTGCTGTCCCAATTCTTTCCGCAGGTCTTCAAAATATTGGGCAACTTCAAACAGGGCCTTGATGCTTAAACCTGTATCATAGGGGGTTCCCTTAAGGGCCCGTACAACGGTCTCAACGGGAGGTTGAGAGGCGCCAAAGGCCAGGGGTACCGAGGCAGTATCCACCACATCCACGCCGGCTTCCGCCGCTTTGAGGTAGGCCCCTAAGGCCATGCCGCCGATGTAGTGACAGTGCAGCTGCACAGGAACACTCAAGTGAGCTTTAAACAGTTTGACCAGTTCGTAAGCTTTAAAGGGCGCTAAAAGACCGGCCATGTCCTTGATACAAATGGAGTCGGCACCCATTTCCTCCAAACGCAGGGCGGTTTCCAGGTAATGCTGGGTGGTGTGAACCGGGCTGACGGTGTAGACCACAGTGGCCTGGGCATGGGCCCCGGCCCGCTTGGTAACCTGCAGGGCCTTTTCCATATTGCGGATATCGTTCAAGGCATCAAATATCCGGATGATATCCATGCCGTTTTCTACGGTTTTATGAATAAAGGCTTCCAGTACGTCATCGGGATAATGCATATAGCCCAGCAGGGACTGCCCCCGTAGCAGCATCTGCAGAGGGGTGTTTTTGACATGCTTTTTAATCAACCGGAGACGCTCCCATGGGTCCTCATTAAGAAAGCGCAGGCAGACATCAAAGGTTGCCCCGCCCCAAACCTCCAGGGAGTGGTAACCCATTTGATCCAGTTTTTCCAGGATGGGCAACATATCTTCGGTTGCCATCCGGGTCGCCCACAGGCTTTGGTGTCCGTCCCTCAGGGTTGTGTCGGTGATTTTTACCCGATGTGTCATAGTTCCTCCTCCCCCAAAATAAACAACAGAAAACTCAGGTTATTGTAAAACCAAACAACCTGAGCGGGTCCGTCAGTTGCTGTAAAAAAGATTGAATTTAGTTACAATATAAATTATATAGAAGGAGTGGAGGTTTGGCTACCAAGCAACAACAAGTATACAATATTTCTACGATCTTGGCGAAAAGCCTGCTTTAATTTTGCTTTTTGTACAAACTTTTTCCATTCGGCCATGACGTTGAGATGAGGGCTAAGATACCACTAAGATACCACTTAGTAGGAAAAGCTCGTCCCATCGCTTACACTTAATATTTTGGTATAATCACAATGTTTTGCGGACTGACCTGGGTGCTGCGAGACACCAGATCGGTAATCTTAATGGCGTCCTCCTGGTTCATGTCCTTTGACTGAATGACCACGGTTACGGTCTTGCCCTCAAGAAACACCACCGCATCCTTGTATCCCTTGGCCCGGATGAGGCTTTCTACTTCTAGTTCTTTTTGCAAATTATTGCTGATCAAATACAACTGCTCCTGGGCTTTTTTCCGAATGTCCGGGTCGGAGTTGGTATTATTAATAATTTCTCTGGCAATTTCAATTTGATGCCCCCGGCTTCTTTCCCTTTCTAACCGGTATTCCACAAAGAAGCCGCTTCCCTCTTGCATAACATCGTCAACCCGGCTTCCTGTTTCCCCCTGCTCAACCTGCACGGCATTGCCGGAAGGAGTGCTGTCCGGCTTAATGATGTTGTCTCCGGCAGTATTTTGGACTTTTTCCGGCGCTGATTCCTGCTTTCCATGGGAAGCCGTTGCATTGTTCCGGGGGCTTTCCCGGATCGCCTGTGGGTTGTTCATTTTGACAGCATTTTTAATTTCACCGATCCCCCTGTAACCTACGGCCAGCAGGGTGATGCCCAGGATTGTTAACAACCCGAGGAACCAAAATCGTTTGGACATATTATTCACCTGCCTTTCTGGCCATCACAATGACCTTCTGGGGTTCTACCCCCAGAGCCACCTGGGTTGCTCTGAACAACCGGGCCTTCACCGCGGGGTCACCGGCGCCGTCTGCCACCACCAGCACCCCCGCTACTGTGGGCGCCACTTCCCTGCTCATCACCGGGGTTTCTTCACCGTTACGGGTGACCAGCACCAGTTGCCCGCTGTCAGTGTCCTCCGTGAGAACTCTGGTGCCGCCGGACTGGTCTTTCTCCTGGGTGGTCTTCTTGCCGGTGGTCGTATTGATGGCATATTCGGTGCGGGTGGAATTTTGCAGCCTTACCGTAACCTTTACTTTACCCGCTCCCTCCACCTGTTCCAGCATCTGGCATAACCTCTGGGACAGGTACTCCTCTTCCGAGGCCATAGCCGTCCTGGCCGGGTTGCTCCGGTTTTCATTTGCCGCTGCCTTTTCTTTAACCGGGGGAGGCGTCCGGTCAGGTTTGTCATCGCCCAGTCCGCCCAGGAAAAGCAAACCAATTCCCACCACAGCAGCGGCAGCCATCAGCTTTATTTTTTTCATTTGTTCCTTCTTCGGCCCGCCCGCTTCTCCGTCTCCTACCAGGTTTTTTAACCAGCTCATAGAAAACCCTCCTTTTAGCCATCGGCCTTCAGCCCTCAACTGTCGGCTTCCGGGGATTGATTTTGTTCTAACTTGCCCGCCTTTAACCACCAGCAGTTTATGTTTTAGGCTGCCAAGCTTTAGAAATTAATAGCTGATGGCTGAAGGCTGACAGCTTATTTTTCCACTACTCGCACCTGATCCACCGGTATGTTATAAAAATTTGCCACCGTTTGGGCCAGCCGGCGGGCTTGCTCACTGTTGGTCAGGGCAGCCTCCGGGGTTTTATCCGGGGTACTGTTGGCTTCTAGGGTTACTTCCACAGGTTTTACCCTTTGCACCGTTGTTGAACTGTCCCGGGCAGGTTCGGGGGAAATCTCCAGAATAATGCCGGTTAACCGGCCATAATCCTGGTTTCCCGCATGATCGGAAATTTTTACTTGCACCCCGGTCACGTTCAGGTTGTTTTGCAGCCTGGCCAGGGCCAGCACCTGCTTCTCCAGTCCCTGCCGGTATTCCGCCGCAGCCCGTTCCTTTTGTTTATCGCCCAGCTTCTGTCCCTCGGCCATAATGTTTTCCAGGGAAGGACCCTGTGCGTTTTGGTTGAGGGCCGGCAATGCAAACTTAAAATCCTGCCGGACCAGGTTGGCCCCGGCTTCCAACACCACCACAATCACCAGCAGCCCCATAACCATCTTCACATAAGCATGCATTTGGCTGCTGGGCAGTAGCATTTCCAAAAACACCGCCAGCACGATGATGATGACTAAAACCTGTACCAGTGTCTTGATAATTTCCAAACCCGTCATCACCTTTCCTTAACGCAGCATGGTCATCAAATCGCCCATTCCCACCACGATGGTGATGGCAAAGAAAAACAGCAATCCCACCGTAGCCACCGCAGCAAAGATACTGATCAAACTCTTGCCCAAACCGGTGAGGCAGTCTGCCATCTGCTTGTCACCCACCGGTTGAATGAGGGCGCCCGCCAGTTTGTACACAAAGGCCACTGCAAAAATCTTCAGCATGGGTAAGATGGTTAAGACAAAGATGATAATGACACCGGCCATCCCTACGGCATTTTTAATTAACAGGGAAGACCCGATCACGGCATCCAGCGCATCCGAGAACATCCCGCCCACCACCGGGATAAAGGCGTCTGTGGCAAATTTGGCCGTCCGGATGGCCACCCCGTCGGTCACCGAACCGGCAACCCCTTTAATGGCCAGAATACCAAGGAAAACGGTGGAGCATAATCCCAGCACACCCATGGCCACCGTTTTCATTAAATCCGCCAGGCGGGATACCTGAAATCTCTCCGACAGGTTGCTTAAGATGGTCAAAACCGCCGAAAAGAAGATTAAAGGAAAAACAATGATTTTTATAATTGTGCCGATGGCGGTAATAGAACCGAAAATGATGGGATGAAAGATGGCCGTCGAAGCAACCCCGCCCATGGCCGCCAGCAGGGTCAACAACAGGGGAAGCAGGGCCTGCATGAAGTGAACCATGTTGTCCACCGCTTCCCGACCGGTATTGACTGCCAGGGTAAAGGTACCCACTGCCAGGCTGATCAACACCATGTAACTGACGGCATAGGCTAATTTCCCTGTGGTGCCCTTTTCAAAGGAAGACATTAAATTTTGCAGCACCGCACAGATCACTGCCAGCACCACCAGCTTCCCCAGCAGCGATGCGTTGGCCACCACTTCTTTAAAGAAGAATTTAAACAGTCCCGTAAAAATGTCGGTAACCTGCCAGTCAAAATTCCCCTTCACCAGTTGAACAACCAGTTCCTTAAACTTCAGTTCCGGAACCGCTCCCTCGATTTCGGAGTTCAAGTGTTCCACGAACTCCTCCAGTTTACCCATCTCCAGTTCGTTCAGTTGTCCTTCGGGACTTACGCCCTGCGGTTCAGGCGCCGCCTGCACGGGAACCGGGGATAAGAACAAACAAATTAACAACAGCGTACAAATTATTTTGGGCAACCTTCTCCCCACCTTAAGGCACCAGTTTTATCAGTGACTGTAATACCGCAACAATGATGGGTACCGCCATCACCAGCACAATAATTTTGGCCGCAAATTCAATCTTGGATGCCAGGGCATTCTCACCGGCATCCCGGCAGATTTGGGAACCAAAGTCGGCAATATAGGCAATCCCCGCGATTTTCAAAATGGTCCCCATGTATACCATACTGATATTGGCCTGGCCGGCCAGATCCCTCAGAATATTAAACACACCCGTAATTTGAGGCATCATGATAAAGAAAATGATGACTCCTGCTGTCATGGTCAGTAATGTGGCCATGGGCGGCTTTTGCTGGCGCAGAATGATGGCCAAGACACATACCACCAAACCAAGTCCTACGATTTGTAAAATATCCATACCCCTGACACCTCACCTGCTTAACATCAGGACTTAGAAAAGTTTGAACACCGATTTAACCTGGTCAAACAGGTTTCCCAGGAGCTGCACCACCCAGAACAAAACCACGGTCAGGCCGCCTAGGGTGGCCAGGACGGCATAGTCGTCCTTTTTATACTCCTTCAGCAAGGTGCTTAATACGGCGGTTAACAGCCCCACGCCGGCAATCTTAAAGATCAAGTCGATATTCCCCATGATTTTCTTCCCCTTTCCTAGATCAGGATCAGTACGATTGTAAGACCGCCCAGAAAACCCAGGTAGTTATATACTTTGGTATTTTTCAGGGAGGCCTCCTCGGCCTTGGCCTGCTCCAGCTTCAGCTGTTCCTTGGCCAGAACCAGGTGTTTCACCTGGTCCTCCCGGTCAGAAATCCCCAGGCTGTTCCCCAATTCCAATAGGATGGCCCGGTCGGTTTTGGTCAGCGCCGACCTGGGATAATATTCATTCAGCGCCATCTCCCAGGCCTCCCTGGCAGTGATGCCCCGCATGGTCATCAGTTCCTGGGCGGTACGGCTGAACAAAAGGGCCACCCTGGGGTCACACCGTTCCGCCACATAGGCCAGGGCCTCCGGCAGAGGAGTGGCCCCGTAGGAGACCTCTGTTTCCAACATCTGCAGGGCGGTCAGCAGGGACCTGATCTCACCGGGACGCCGGCTGTAACTGCTTGCAACGGTCATGCCGATTAACGTGCAGGAAAGTACCACTGCCGCCGCTCCTATAAATTTCAGCATTTTTTCACCCCCAGCGACCGCATGGTGCGGCCGTCAATAATGTCCTCCACCGTTCCTACACCCTTTGATCTGCCCAACAAAACAAACCGCTGGATGGCCTTTATTTTAAATAAATACTGTAAGGCCGGGCGGTCAGCCAGTTCTTCCAGAGAGGCGCCGTGCACGGTGGTCAAGACCTTCACCCCGGCATTTAAGACCTCCTCCAGGGCCGCCACATCCTCCCGGCGGCCAATTTCGTCGGTGGCGATTACCGCCGGCCCCATGGAACGAAGCAGCATCATCATGCCCGCCGCTTTGGGGCAGGCATCCAGCACATCGGTACGGGGGCCGATATCCCGCTGGGGTATGCCGCGGTAACAGCCGGCAATTTCTGAACGCTCGTCCACCACCCCGACATTGACCCCCGGAAATCCCAGTTCGGGGATTCCTTCGCTCAGCCTGCGCACCAGGTCCCTCAACAGGGTGGTTTTGCCGCAGCGGGGTGGTGACACCAGCACCGTGTGATAAAATCTGCCGTCGGGTGAAATAAGATAGGGCAACACCCTGTCCGCCACCCCCTTGACGGCACGAGAAATACGAACATTAAAACCAGAAATGTATTTAATATTTCTAACCACCCCCTGGTCCGTGAGCACTTTCCCGGTAATACCCACCCGGTGTCCCCCCGGCAGGGTAATAAAACCGTTCCGCAGTTCTTCTTCCAGTGCATAGAGGGAACTGCGGCTCACCAGCTGGGTGACTCTTTCCACATCGCCGGCGCTTACCACATAGGCGTCGGTCACACAGGAAGCAGGCTCCCCCTTTTCCGTGACATAGCAATCGCCCTGGGCCAGGCCCAGCATCAAGGGTCGCCCCTGCCGGATGCGAATTTCCTCCACTGTTTCTCTAAGGGCTAACGGTAACTCACTAAGCATTTGCCGCAGGTTCGGGGGCAGTAAGTTTAACACCTCATCCAGGGGTGTCGCTCTTTTAATGTCAGGGGGTTGTAATGGCCTTAAGACAGACATAGTTTGTCCCCTCCCTATTTTATACATATTGGTCCAGGCCCCAATTTATACCAAATAACTATCGCATCAGGACAAAAAAAGAGCGCCTTTCGGCGCTGAATAAAGAAAACCCGTACGAATTCGTACGGGCCTTTTAATTTCTTAAAAATCATCCATATCGAAGGGCCAGCCTTCCATGCCGGCTTCCATAAACTTGACATTCTTAAATCCGGCGCCCTGCAGGATACGGGAGGCTTCATAGGCCCGGGTCCCCATGACGCAGACGGTGACAATTTCCTTGTCTCCCGGTACCTGGTCCAGTTTCTCCCTAAGTTCGCCCAGGGTCAACTGCTGTACCCGGTCGTCTTCAATGTGGCGCATGTTAAACTGCTGGGGTGTCCGAACATCCAGCAGGACAAAGTCCTCCCCGCGTGCCAGTTTTTCTTTGACTTCTTGCGGAGTATAGGTGTTGGCCACGCCTTCCAGTTTGTTCTTCAGGGCCATACCGGTATGCACCATGGGGTCGATGGGTGTGTTGTAAGGAGGCGCATAACCGAGGTCCAGGTTCAGCAGGTCGTCCAGGGTGCCGCCGTAATACATCATGGTAGCTGCCACATCGATGCGCTTGGCCACTTCCCCCTTGCCGATACCCTGGATCCCTAACAGCTTCCGGGTGTTCTTTTCCACGATCATCTTCAGTAAAATCTTGTTGCTGTTGGGATGATAGTGGGTCATATCAAAGGTGGCAACCAGGATGGATTCAATGTCATACCCCAGGGCACGGGCCTGTACTTCCCCCAGACCGGTACGGGCCACATTCATGCCCATACAGTGCAGCACACCGGTGCCCAGAATCCCCTTAAAGGTAGATTTGCCGCCGGTAACGTTGTCCCCCACCACACGGCCCTGGCGGTTGGCATAGGTGGCCATGGGGGCGTAAACCTTTTTACCGGTCAAGAGATGGGTATTTTCCACGCAGTCGCCCAGGGCATAAATGTCAGGGTCACTGGTCTGCATATATTCATTGACAACGATGGCGCCGGTTTCACCGATGGTCAGACCGGCCTCCTGGGCCAGTTTCACATTGGGCCGAACCCCAACGGCTAAAATAACGGCGTCCGCATCAATGGAGCCCTTGTCGGTAATGACTTTGGTAACTCTGCCGTCTTCGCCTTCCAGGCGGAGAACCTTTTCTCCAAAGCGGCCTTCCAGGCCCTGCTCATAGAAGTTCTTGTACAGCAGTGTACCCATATCCGGGTCCAGAATGCCAGGTAGCAGGGTGTCTCTGAATTCCACCACGGTTACGGTACGCATGGGGCTGAACACGGCATCCACAGCTTCCATGCCGATAAAACCGGTACCGATAATCACCACATCGTTAACTTCCCCGGCGTCCAAAGCCTGCTTGATAGTCTGGGCATCCTCCAGGTGATTTAAACGGTAAACCCCTTTAAGGTCCAGGTTTTCTATGGGAGGAGTAATGGGATAAGAACCGGTACCCAGAACCAATTTGTCATATTCAAAAACCCTTTCTTCGCCGGTATCAACATTACGGGCAATCACCCTTTTGTTGGCCCTGTCGATGGAGATGGCTTCCATGCCGGTAAACACGTCCACACCCCGTTCGGATTTGAAAAACTCGGGGTCGCGCTTAACGCCGTAGGAGGTAGAGTAAAGGTGGTCAAAATCGTGAATCTTTCCGGAAAGGTAGAAAGGCATACCGCATCCGGCAAAAGATATGTACTTACCCTTTTCAAGAATAGTAATTTGCGCATCGGGATCTAAACGGCGCGCCCTGGCTGCTGTTTTGGGACCTGCGGCAACGCCGCCGATAATAAGGATTTTTTTGCTGGACAAGAATAGTCCCCCCATTTCTTCAAAATTTCAACAATTATATTATAACGCCAACGATAGAATAGATTCAATACTTGCCCACTCTTATTACCAAAACTAATTTGTATGGGAACTAAAAAATAACATCCCAGTCATGGGACCCGGGATGTTAATTGGTTTACCTGAAGTTCCACAAAATAGTCCAGCAGGGTCCGGTAAACAGTCTCCAGTACATCGGGGGACAGCCCATGATGTTGGGCCAACCGGCGCACCTGTGCCAACACCTGTGCTTCTCTGGCCGGGTCTCGAACCTGCCCGGCATTTTGTTTCAGCTCTCCCACTCTGGTGACCAGCTTGGCCCTTTTGCCCAGCAATTCAATGACCTGCCGGTCGATGATGTCGATATCCGCCCGGAGTTCCTCCAATGTTTCTTCCTTCTTCCCGCTCTGGCAACCGGCGCTTTGACAGGCCGGGTAACATCCAAGGATACGAACTTGCCGGGACAAAGCAGTAATGTCTTCCAGTGCCTCTTTTACCGCCGGTTCGCCAAGGTGGCCCTCCAGGTCGATAAAGAAAATATATTCACCCAGGCAGGTTCTGGCAGGGCGGGATTCAATGCGGGTTAAATTGATTCCCCGCCAGGCAAATTCCTTTAAAATGCTGTAAAGGGCCCCGGGACGGTCAAGCAGGGAAACCACCAGGGAGGTTTTGCAGGGAACCTCCCTGCAGGGAATGTCTTCCCGGCCCACCACCACAAAGCGGGTACAGTTATTGGACCGGTCTTGAATGTTTTGTTCCAAGGTGGTCAGGTTGTAGTGTTTTGCTGCAGCGGTAGTCCCGATGGCAGCCATGGTTTTCTCCCCGCCGGCTACCATGCTGGCCGCCAAGGCGGTACTTTCCACCGGCAAAAGTTTGGCAGCGGGTAACTTGCGGGCCAAGTACCGGCGGCACTGGGCCAGGGCCTGGGGGTGGGACAGGACAGTCCGGATATCCCGGACAGCACTGCCCGGCTGCACCAGCAGGTGATGAGCCACCGGCAGCATCATTTCTGCCTGGATTTTTAAAACGGGCAGTTCCAGCAACAAATCCAGAACCGGGTTCACGGTGCCTTCAATAAGATTTTCCAAAGGCAAGACTCCCTGTGTATAGCGGCCGTCGGCAACCCCCAAACAAACTTCCTGTAAGGATTCACAGGGAACCAGTTCAACCGATTGATCCCCCGCATAGTCCAGGGCGGCCTGCTCGGAAAAAGTTCCCCTGGGTCCAAGATACGCAATCCTTCTCATATGGCGTTCCCCACCCTAAAGTGTTTTGCCCACGGCCGCAGCCACCGGTCTTATTTTTTCCATCAGTTGGGCAAACTCCCGGGGGGAGAGAGATTGCGGACCGTCACAGAGGGCCCGGGACGGATCCGGGTGCATTTCCACCAGCAGCCCGCTGGCGCCGGCTGCCACCGCCGCCATGGCCATGGGCAGCACCAGATCCCGCTTGCCGGTGGCATGACTGGGATCCACCACCACCGGCAGGTGGCTCAGACCCTGCACCAGGGGCACCGCGCTTAAGTCCAGGGTGTTTCGGGTGTAGGATTCAAAGGTTCGAATGCCCCGTTCACAGAGAATTACATTCTGGTTGCCTTCAGACATCACATATTCAGCAGCCATCAGCCACTCTTCCACCGTAGCCGAGAGACCTCTCTTCAATAAAATAGGTTTGTCGGATTTTCCGGCTGCCTTTAACAGCCGGAAATTTTGCATATTGCGAGTTCCTATTTGTAAAATATCAATATAATCTAAAGCCATGGCCAGGCTTTCTTCATCAATCACTTCACTGACTGTAACCATACCGGTTAACTCAGAGGCTTCCGCCAGCAGTTTTAGACCCTGCTCCTCCATTCCCTGGAAGCTGTAGGGAGATGTCCGGGGTTTGAAGGCCCCTCCCCTTAAAAACCTGGCGCCTGCTTCCCGGGCCGCCCAGGCTGCCTCTATCAATTGCTCGCGGCTTTCCACCGCACAGGGACCGGCAATGACCGCCAGTTCCTTACCGCCGATGGTTGCGCCCTTCACCTGAATGACGGTGTTTTCTTCCTTTACTTCCCGGCTGGCCAGCTTGAAGGGCTTCATAATGGGAACCACTTTTTCCACCCCGGGCAAAGCTTCCAAGCCTAGGGACTCAATGACCCGCCGGTCGCCCACGGCGGCCACAACGGTTCGTTTAACCCCGTAAATCACCTGCGTACGGAATCCCACCGCCGTTAACCTGGCATCCACATCCAATATGTGTTCTTCAGTTGCCTGGGGCTGCATAACCACTACCATAAATCATCCCTCCGTAAATTTAATTTTGCAAAATCTACTAAGGGACGAAAGCCATAGACTTCCGCGGTACCACCCTTATTGGCCCGAAGGCCCCCTCGGCAGGGTACGGGACTAAGGTTCCCCGTACAGGGGGGAACATTAAAAAAGCTTCCCATCCCTTTAGGGACGAGAAGCTGATCGCTACCGCGTTACCACCCTAGTTGATCCCAAAAAACTTGGAGATCCCCTCTGTGCAGAGTACGGGAACAAAGTCCGATACCCCCTTCCCTGTAACGTGGGAACAACGGCCCAACCTACTATTAGTTCAGTCGGCATCTCCGGAGAGAACTTCAATTAGCCATATCTGGAAACGCTCTCAGTCGGTGACGTTTCCTCCCTGGGAGACTGGGTCTAACCTACTTTTCTCCTTCATGGACTTTTGTCTATGAAATTTGTTTTTTATTTTATACAATTTCTACGGCAATGGCAAGGGAATCCTTGTACTTTTTTTACAAAATAAATGAAAGGACAGAGTTTACGGGTTCTGTCCTTTCATAAAGCCTTATAACTTATTAATGATACCGCCGTTTCTTACCGTTGCTTGTCCGTCTCCCGGCCTTCCAGCGATTCAGCCTCGTCCGCGCTGGCATAGGTATCGTCATTGACAAATACCACTTCATTGCAGTTAGGGCAGGTAACTTCAATGATGTCGTCATCTTCCAGAATATCGGAATGGAACATGACTGTTTCACCACAGCCGGGGCAGTCAACTTCGACATAGTCGTCATCGTCACCCCGGCATTCGTTGAGGTCTTCCTCCAGCGTGTAGAGATCCTCGTCAATGGTCTCTACATAGTCTTCCAGTTGTTCCTGGGCTTCCTCCAGGCCTTCCAAATGGTCGGCAAAATCCTGTAATACATCAATAATCCCGTTCAGCAAACGGCCCTCTTTGCTTTCCACCGGCAAGTCCATGCCGTCCGCCAGTCCCTGCAGGTAAGCCACCTTCGACTTCAAACTTTCCATGCAAAAACCCCCTTTGACTTGGTACCGTAATAACACTACAGTATTATTCCGCAATCCAGGGGGTTTTAAACATATTATAGAATTATACCCTTTTTACATAGCTACCGGTCCGGGTATCAACCTGCAGCACGTCACCCACGTTAACAAAGAAAGGTACGGTAATAACAGCGCCGGTTTCCAGGGTTGCGGGCTTACCACCACCGGAAGCAGTATCGCCTTTAATGCCGGGGGCAGTCTCTACCACTGCAAGCTCAACAACGTTTGGTAAGTCGACACCAATAATCTGTCCATTGTAGGTGGCAACGGTGAGGGTCATATTTTCCTTCAGCCACTTAACGGCATCTCCCATGTCTGCTTTGGAGATGGTAAACTGGTCGAAGGTTTCCATGTTCATCACGTTGTAGTTTTCGCCGTCGTTGTAAAGATATTGAACCTCCTGCCGTTCAATTCTGGCAGGGGCCAGTTTTTCGTTGGGGTTAAAGGTTCTTTCAATGACGGCTCCGGTGCGCATATTTTTCATCTTGGTGCGCACAAAAGCGGCGCCTTTACCGGGTTTAACATGCTGGAATTCAATGATTTGATATACGTCGTTATCAACCTCGACCGTTAAACCGGTTCTGAAATCACTGGTGGAAATCAACAAAATCGCCTCCTAAAACAATTTTAAAGTTTTAATAGCTCATGTTTTGGCGAAGAGGTCAGGATCTCACAGCCCTCTTCGGTTACCAGTATACTATCCTCTATCCGCACCCCGCCCCAGCCGGGCAGGTAAATGCCGGGTTCCACAGTAACCACCATACCTGCTTTTAACACAGTGTCATCTTTGGCGGCCAGCCTTGGTCTTTCATGTATGGCCAGCCCCACCCCGTGACCGGTGCCATGCCCGAAGTATTCCCCGTATCCCCGGTCGGTAATGATTTGGCGGGCGGCCTCGTCCACTGCCCTGGCCGTCACCCCTTCTCGTACCGCAGCCAGTCCGGCCAACTGGGCTTCCAGGACAATGTTATAAATCTCCTGCTGCTTCTCATCCGGTTCACCCAGTACAACGGTACGGGTCATGTCCGAGTTGTACCCCCGGTAAAGGGCGCCGAAGTCCATGGTTAACAGGTCACCGGGCTGTAGCTGCCGGTCGCCGGCCACACCATGGGGCAGGGCAGACCGGGGCCCGGAGGCTATAATGGTATCAAAGGCGGTTCCCGCTGCTCCCTGCCGGCGCATAAAAAACTCCAGTTCCAGGGCCAGGTCCTTTTCGGAAACGCCGGGTTTTATGTAATTTAAAATATGGGCAAAGGCCTTGTCCCCAATCTCCATGGCACGGCGGATGATGCTGATTTCCTCGTCATCTTTAATCAACCTCAGCTCTTCTACCAATCCGCTGCCCGGTTCAAGGCCAATGTCCCGGAGATGTTCCTTTAGTTCACGGTACTGTTTTACCGTGAGATGCTCTTCTTCAAAAAATAGCTTTTCACTTTTATACTGCCTTAATACTTCAGCTACCGCTCCAAAGGCGGATCCCTGTTCAATTTTAACCACGTTAAAATGGGGGCTTTGCTGCTTCACCTGTTCAACATACCGGAAATCCGTTAAAAAATCCGCTGTTTCCAGTCCAATCAGCAAAACTCCGGTGGTACCGGTAAATCCACTGAGGTATAAACGATTCTCAGGTTTCGTTATAAGTATATGGGAAATTCCCCTCTGGGACATCTGCTGGCGAAGCTTTTCCAATCGTTTATTCAATTTGTTTTCCTCCTGGATTGTGCGAGGGATACCGCTGCCCTGAGGCCCAGAAGATAACTTTCCGGGCCAAAACCGCTGATTTGCCCGGCGGCCACCGGTGCAATAACGGATTTGTGGCGAAACTCCTCCCGGGCATGGATATTGGACAAATGGACCTCCACCACCGGAATATCCAGGGAAGCCACAGCATCCCGCAGGGCGATGCTGTAATGGGTAAAGGCCCCCGGGTTAAACACCACGGCATCCATGACCTCGGTGGCTGCCTGGAGTTTATCGATCAATTCTCCCTCGTGGTTGGATTGAAAACACTCTACTTCCGCCCCTAACTCCCGGGCCAATTCTTTAACCAGGGAATTAATTTGTTCCAGCGTGACGGTGCCATAAACCGCAGGTTCCCTTTTGCCCAACCGGTTGAGGTTGGGACCGTGCAAAACCAGAATATTCATGATAATTTCTCCCAAAGGTCGGCAATCCTGCCAAACCCGCATTACCGACACACATTTTACCATATTTAATACCTCTTTGGAAAGGGGCTTGCTCAGATGAATGCATAAGAAAACCCGGGCACCGGCAAAAGTTTTACAGACTGTTTACCCTGGTTAACCCGGGTTCTTGGTTTTTTATTAACTGCCGCTCAAGGTCATGGCAGCAATGCGCAGGGTGGGGGATCCTTTGCCGCCAAAAAACTCCAGGTCGCTGCCTACAGCGTCAACTGAACCAAGCAAATCCATAATATTGCCGGCAATGGCCACGCCGCGCACCGGCCTGGTAAATTGGCCGTTTTCAATCCAGAGGCCGGCCGCCCCCAGTGAAAAATCGCCGGAAATGGGATTGGCGGTGTGCATGCCGAGCACTTCGGTAACATACAGGCCCCGGGCGACATCTTTAATAATTTGCTCACCGCTGACCTGACCCGGCCGGATGAAGAAGTTGGTGGTTCCCACTTCCGGTGTGCTTTTAAAGGAACCCCGCACGCCGTTGCCGGTAGAGCGGACACCTTCCCTGGCGGCGGTATAGGTGTTGTGCAGGAATCCCTGCAGCATGCCGTCTTTAATCAGGACGGTTTCAGATGTAGGCACCCCTTCCCCGTCAAAGGGAGCGGAAACAATACCGCCGGGCAGCCGCCCGTCGTCTACGATGGTGACCAGCGGGCTGGCCACCTTTTGTCCCACTTTGCCCGCAAACAGGGAACGTCCCTTTTGCACCGCTTCCCCCGACAGGGCAGGGGCCAGCAACCCCAGGAAACCGGCCGCCACATAGGGATCCAGCACCACCGTGGCTCGCTGGGAATTAACCGGTTTGGCGCCCAGCATGCGAACCGCCCGCTCCGCTGCCTGCCGCCCAATTAAAGCGGGATCCAGATCGGCCAACTGAAGACTGTATTTCATGGCAAAGCCGGTCTGGCTGTCCTCCCCTTCTCCTGCCACCAGGGATAGGTAAATGCCGCAATAGGCGCTTTTATACCAGGCCTGTAAACCCAGGGAATTAACCACGCTGACAGCAACCTCGGCATCCTGATAGGCGGAACTCTCGATGACTTTTACCCTTGCATCAAAGGCTTTGGCTGCCCTTTCCATGGCCAGGGCCATGTCTATTTTGTGCTCAACGGTGGCCTCGCGAATGGCCGGGTCGTAAATTGCCAGCTCCGGATAGGGGCCTGTTATTTCCGGCAGCGTGTAGAATTGGTCCGGCTCGGCAATGGGGCTGTTGGCCAGGGCCTGGCTCACCACCCGGGCCAAACCGCTCTCATTAAGCTCGGTGGTATAGGCAAAACCTACCCGCCCATGGTTGATGACGCGCAGTCCTAAACCACGATCTTCCGCCAGTTTCATGGTTTCCACTTCTTGCTGGCGCACTTCTATCAGCAGCTCTTTGCTGCTCAGCAGGTAAGCTTCGGCCATGGCCGCCCCGGCGGCTTTGGCTTTTTGCACAGCATTTTCGGCAATGGTTAGATAGTTGTGATTATGCAAGGAAACAGCATCTCCTTTCTTACACCATAAGTATTGTTCTCTCACAGACAAAATATTCCTTCCGGGGGCAGGGTGATTCAGCTAACAAAACTTTGCCCCCATAAAAAACGAAGCCGCCCCGCCGGGCGGCCCAGAGTGTCGACAAACATTATCGGTGGTTTATGATCCCCTTTGGCTCCGGTCTACGCACCGACAGCACTATGATTCGCTACGGTCGCCATTGGGGTCGCCTCAAACGGGCCCTCCTGGCCCGGTTCGGCTGGCGCCCACGTCCTGTGGGCGCCACCCCAATGGCTCCTTCGCTCATCAAGTGCTGTTACCGGTGCTTCGACAAGTCGCCGGCAGGGGATCATAAAACCACCTTGACATTGTTTTGCAGCCTTTGTCTACAGTCTGAGCCGCCCTGCCGGGCGACCTGGAACGGTTGGCTTAATGCACAAAGTTTTGGGTTAAAGCAAAGAGTTTTCTGGCTGAGACGGGATTTAATTCCTGCACAGACGCTTCCACAATCAGGTTTGGATCCAACAAAGCTAATATAGCAACCTTTTCACCGGTTCTCTGGTTAGTATAAAAGCCCAAAACACAAAACTGCATGTCTTCCCCATAAATTTTTCTGGTTACGATATCACCTATTTTCACCAGCCACGACCCCCTAGACGCCTATTCTCAACAAAAAACTCATGAGTCCTCTGCCGTTTTCTACATTAACATATGACGTCCGGCTATCAGGTGTGTCTGGCCACGGATTCTTTTTAGGAAGGTTCTTTGCATATATTACGAGAGCAAATTAATATACCAGGCTGCCAACTGCTCTCCTGCCACAGCTGCTATAAGAGAGCCCAGGGCTAAAAAAGGCCCAAAGGGAATGGGGTCTTTCCTGCCTTTGCGGCCTGTGGCCAGCAAGACCAGGCCGGTGGTGCCCCCCAGCAAAAAAGCTATCAGCAGGGCCACTGCCACTTGCTTTAAGCCCAGGAACAGCCCCATGACGGCAGCCAATTTGATATCGCCGCCTCCCATCCCCCCCTTGGCCAGCAGGGCAATGGCCAGCATAAGTATCCCGGCGGCCAGCAAACCTGCAATACCGTCTTTCAGCAGCGCCGGCCCTTGCAGATATAAAAAGGGTATACCCAGCAAGGCGCCGGCCAGCAGGATGCCGTCCGGGATGATTTGGTGCTGCAGGTCGATTACGGCAACAACCAGCAGCAGGGAAAAGAACACCAGCATGGCGGCGGCCTGCCAGGACAGCCCCCAGTAATACAGGACGGCCGTAAACAGCAAACCGCCGGCCAGCTCAACCAGGGGGTAGTGCCAGGCAATGCCTGCACCACAGTAGCGGCATTTGCCTTGCAGTATAATAAAACTGACCAGGGGAATTAAGTCCCAGGGCCTTAACCTGGTGCCGCAAGAAAAACAGTGGGACGGCGCGGTAACTACCGACCTGCCTAAGGGCACCCGGACAATACAAACATTTAAAAAACTGCCTGTAATTAATCCCAGGATAAACCAAAGAACATATATTTCCATGTATTTGCTTCAATCCTTTAATCTTTCCATCATTTATTTTTGCTTGCCTGCGATCCCTGTCAATAATTTATTGCTTTTTGCCGTCCTTGCTGCAAGTAAGTTGAAAATAATCAGTCAGTGACCGGTGAGCCGGTTAATAATCCCGGCTGGACAATAAATAACATACTGTGCAGGTGTACCTGTCTAAAGTAAATGTGCCGCAATAAATCTGCCGCCGGGATGGCTTAGGGATTAGCCACCTCTTGCCAGTAATCCACTTCCCAGCCTGCTTCGCTTGGTTCCAAAAAATGCGGCGGCGTCTGGTAATTCATGCGCGGGTCAAAGGAATAATTTTTGCTGTAGCCGGTCTGCCCGACTAAGCCAACCGGCAAACGTTGGTGCTGGATCAGGGAACCGATCAGGTTGATGGTTCCTTTATCGTACAAATCATAGGTTTCATAGCCGAAGCCTTTGTTAATGGCAAAAACCACCCCTTGAATGGCAATGTCATAGGGTGCTACGTCCGTAACACTGCCGGTAAACCAATATTGCCCTAAAATCCAAACATTATTGTTGGCCACCAGCCCCAGCATATCATTCCCGCTGACCGTCCAGCCCACCTGTTCGCTGTTCTGGTAAACCGGGGTAAAGGTGGTGGCGGCATAGCGTACCCCGCCGGTGGCGGCAGCTTTTTTGTAATCATAGTTGGTGGGGTCTTTGCCGGTAATGTAAATGTCGTTGGCTGCCCCGACGGTTAACTGCCCCTTTAAGGTGCCGGAAATAAAGGCATTGCCCCGGGAGAGGTCAAACTTGTTAATGCTGTACTGGTCATTGCCGGTGGTGCCGTCCACATAAATGACCCCGTTAGCCGGCAGCGGCCGGGTTTCCGGGCTGTCCAATTTCCCGTCATCCCCGGCACGCTTGGCATTGCGGGTGACAATCTGGCCGCTGCCCAGCAGCATAATGCAGGTGCGCCCCTCGTAGTAATAGCCGCCCTGCCTGGCCAAAAGCTTAAGCTGGTTATTGCTGGCAGGAAATACCAGGCCGGCCACCTTTTGGGGCGGGCCTGCCCGGAAATCAGGGTTGTATTTAGTGCCTTTAATCAACTGGTTGCTGTAGGTAACCTTGCCGTAAAAGACAGGCCTGCCCTGAATACGCAGGTCGGTGTTGGTGTGCAGAGGCCCGTAGCACTTTTCACCGTCCGCCCACCAGATATCGGAACCGTCATCGTGGGATAAATAAACATGCTGGTTAAACTGCCGCTTTCGGAAGCGGGTTTCAATGGTCCGCTTGTTGGTGGGGTCGGCGGCCGGCCACCCGGTGGCACGCAGGGTAACCGTCTGCTGGCCGGTATTTATTAACTGCAGCCGGTAGTAGCCGTCGGTAAACTTGATATCCTTATTAAACTCAACATTATTGGGGGTGCCTTCGTTGAGGTGCCAGAGGTAGTTTTGACAGCCTGCCTCGGCGTAGTGCAGAGCGTCCTGGCTGCCGGCATAACGGCTGCCCAGGGTAGTCTGGCTGGTTACCAGATAAGCGGCGGTAAAGCCGAGCAGGGTAAAGACAGTTATAAACACCAGCACCATAGGTAAGGCAATACCCCTTTGATCCCGCCATACACCCATTTATCTCACCCCTTTGCTGCAGCAGTATCATTCCGCCGCCGACCGGCTGCGGATAACCAGGCTGCTCTTGACAGTAACGGGTTTGCTTAAACCGTCGGCGTTGATGATTAAATTTATCTGTACCACATTAGGATAATTTTCTTTGAGGGAAAAAACAGGCTGGTCGGCGGTATTGGCCACCCCGGCCACCACCGTCTGCCAGGTCGCCGGGCTGCCGTAGGTATAGGGAAAGGCATCCGGCTGCCGGCTCTGGCGCAGCGCCACCCCCCGCTGCAGGGTACCGTTTTGCAGGCGGTAGCAAACCCGTTCGGGTTTGCCGTCATTATTAACATCCGTATAAATATCCAGCTGGCTGCCGGCGGGCGTAACACCGTCGGCAATATTGACGGCAGCTAAGTTGGCGGTGGCTTTGCGGGCGCTGCGTATTTCCCTGGCCAGCTGCATAACCGCCAGGCGGGCTTCCTGGATGGTGCCTGCTTCCGCCTCAGCCCGCTGCCAGCTGCGCTGGCTGAAAAAATAAAACTGGTAAGCGGCAGCCAGCACAAGGCTGAGCAGGGCCAGTGCAATGATTAATTCCACCAGTGAAAAACCCCGGTTGTTCCTAAGTTTTTTACGGCAGCAGCCCATCAACCTTTTATATGGCATATACTTTCACCCTCTTGCGGCGGCCGGTCAGCGCCTGATTAAGCCGCCCTGCTCCGGTGTTTTACTGTAGTCCGCGGGCAGGCTGAAGCCGTGCGGCCAGTAATAAGCGCCGGGTTCAACGATTTGTTGATCACCCAGCCAGACGCCCTTGGCAAAATACACCTCACCGTAGGTTGGACCAGGCAGGCCGCCTGTCTCCCCGCCGGCTGTATCTCCCTGGGGCACGAACAACAGTAATTCACCGGCCGGTTTGTTATTATGTTCCTCCAGCACCACCTTGCCCTTGAAGACAATTTGCCGGCTGCGCAGGGTGAGCCGGAACCGGCTGGCAATCTCCAGGTCTTTTTGCCAATACATGGCTGAAGCGGTAAAATCCGACTGCATATTTTCGGTGGTTTTGATAGGGGATTGGTTATTCGCCGGTTGAAAAATTACTGGCAGCGGCCTGCCCGGCATCTCCGGGGGGCGACGGTATGGCTGCCAGGTAAATGACCAGCTGTTTTACCGTTCCCGGCCCGGCAAAACGCCCATCCCAGTCTTTTTCGCCGTTGTCGTCCCGCTCAACCACCCGGGAGAACAAGTATCCGGTTGCCTCGTCGGGGGTTACTGTCAGTTGGTATTGCCCGGGGTAACCGCTGCCCACCGGCCAGAGAGGGGGCAGCAAATCATCCGGCAGCCGTCCGTCTGCCTGCAGGTGGTCGGCGGTCACCACTTTCTCAACAGCCGCCCCGTAAGGGGCAGTAAGATGCAAAACCATCTGCCCGGCCAAGCCGGTTATCGGTTTGTGGGCGAGGTCTTCCAACTTCAGTCGCAGGCGGGCCGGGTACTCCACCTCAAACTTATTGGCCGCAGTGCTGCCTTCTGCTACCTGGGCCTGCCAGACAGCCTGGTCGGGCCGTGGCATCATGCCCAGGCTGTAGGGACGCACTTCTACGGTGTAAGTGCCGGGCTTGAGGCCGGCAAAAATGGCGCCGCCGTAGCGGGTGGTCCAGAGGGTCTGGGGCGCACTGGGCCCTGCCGTAAGCTCCACCGTCACGCTTTCTACCGGTACATCCGGAGCAGCGGCATCCGTCCGCCAGCCCCGGAAGACACAGGCCCTGATATTGCCGCCGGGCAGTAAAACCTGCTCTCCTTCCCGGGCCACCAGGGTCTGGGCATCCGCCCGGACAGCGGCCCCGTTGTTAAAAAAGCCCTGGGCGGTCACAACAACCCTGACCAGTTTGTAGTCGTAAGGCAGGCCGCTGCCTGTGCAGCTGCCGGTGCCGGCCGGGTCATCCACCCAGTTGATCCAGGTTTGAATGGTATAAGTAATGCCGTCCAGGGTGACGGTTTGCACAGGCGGTATGTCGCCGGCCGGGTTGCCGCCCTGCACCCCCACATCGTTATAGGGACGGCTGCGGATTTCCTCAATCATGTTGTCAGCCAGGTTGCCGGCGGTCAGGCGGGCCCGGTTGGCCTGGGAACCCTGGGCAATAAAGGTGGACAGGGGGATATAAGCCAGGACAAACACCAGCAAAACGGTGATGGCCACCAGCAGTTCCACCAGGGTAAACCCCTGCCGGTTAGACAATTGATTGGTCAGCAACCTCACCCGCTCGCCTCCTTTGCTGATTGTTTACGCCGCATTGTTGCAAGGGGAGTGCGCAATCAGCACTCCCCTGGAGAATGTGGTGTTGTGGACGATGAATAAAAATTTATTTCTATTAAGGTGTGCCTTAATTTGTGCCTGGTTATTGGTTGCCTTCTACTGTTATTACTCCATTAGTAACAGTAACTTTGTAAGTTTTACCTTGATTTTTAGGGTCTTTAGGCCACTCTGCCAGATATTTTTTCCAAGTATCTTCTTCTGGCCACTTAAAATCAGTATCACTCGTTTCAGCCATATACTGAGCCGCAGCACCTTGTAATGTCCTAATATTTGCCTTATCTGCATTATCTTTTGCGGTTTGCTGAGTTGAGTTATAAACCGGCACTGCAATGGCCACCAGGATGCCGATAATGACAACCACTACCATTAATTCCACCAGGGTAAAGCCCCGGCGGTTTTTTAACAGGGCGCACAGTTTTTGGAACATAATTTCACCCCCTTTCCGGTTAGTTTACATAAAATTTCATTACTGCTCTATATAAACAAATACTTAAAACGATTCTGATTCATATCTTCGTTATGTTAACTGTCCTGGCTGCCCATATTTCCTAAATCCATTTCCTGGATCAAATCGCGCAGCAGCCTGATTTTATCCGGCGTTTCCTCCACCCATAAAACATGCACAGGCGATTTGCTGGTGCCTAAATTCCTGGAGATGCTCATGTTGCTCACCGGTATGCCGCTTAACTGGCTGAGCAGGTCCCGGGCCGCCGCCAGCGTTTGGTGGGCATAGTCCCCCTTGGCGGTAATCAGGGGGGCTTTGGTTTTTTGGCGGGGCATATCCAGACTGTTCAGGGCACTTTTAACCTGGGTTTCTATCTTTTTGGGGCAGATCACCATAATTTCGTGGCCAAAGCGGTCACCGTCGGTGGTGATGGTTTGAAGGTCTTGAAAACCGAATTTCTCCAACCGCTTGGCGGCATCCTCAGCCACAATATAGGTCAGCTTGTAAACAAAGCGGGTTTTATCTTCTTCTACGGCCTGTTCCGGGACATCCACCGAGGCAATTACTTCCTTCACTTTTTTCAGGCCGGCGGCAGTGCCCTGCACCCAGATCACATGGGGATTGGTATCCAGTACCACACTTTTTACCCCCTGGATGCCCAGCTCGCTCAGCATGCTTTTTAGTTTATCGGTTTTAATATAAACGGTGTCAAAGCGGGTAAGCACCATCTGGTCAAAGAAATCCTGCAGCAGGGTATCCGGCGGGCCCACCACAATAATATCACCCTTTTGCAGGTAGGCCAGGCCTTTGCTCTGGATAATCAGTTCCATGGCCAGCCGGGGAGTTACACGGTAGGCCCGGAAGGTTACCGGTTCGGGTTCTGTATCCAGCAGCAGGATGTTGACGCCCATTTTTACGGCCAGGGCGGACAGCACATCGCGCAGGTCGGCATCCCGCACATCCATATTCATGCTGCCGATGTCGTAGGCCGCCTCTGTGAAAGCCGGGTAGTCGGAACCGGCCGCCAGGGCATCGTCGGCCGCTGCCGCCCCGGCCGGGTACAGGCTGCCGGCCAGCCACACTATTATTAACAGTTTATTCAGGTAGGCCTTTAACCTATGTCGGCAGGTTAGCCGTCCTGTTTTACCCCGCATCAGTTGTCACCCCCTTTGTTTTGACTGCCGGCCGGTTGGGCGGCAGCCGCGCCCGCCGCTTGCTTATCCTGCTTGGCTGCTGCAGGCGATGCTTCCCTTTTCACTCGTCCGTTGAATTCCAGATATATTTTGCCGCTTGCCGCTTGCAGAACCACCGAGTTGTTGTTAACTTCCTTCACCACCAGGCCGCCTGCCAGTTCTTGGCCCGGCCCCACAATATAAGAAACGTTGCCTGCTTCAATAATGGCCAGGTTGTCGCCACCGCCGCCGGTAATTACACCCTTCAGCTGCAGCGAGCCGCTGAAGGGATCCCTGGGCTGGGGGCGTTCCTCCATGGTTCGCTTGGTTTCCGGCAACAGAGTGGTGGTGGGTTGGGAAGCGGCGGAGCCGGCCTGGTTTAACCCTGCCCCGGCGGGGGCCGGCCGGTCAGCCTGGCTGTTGAAAAAAGCCACATTCCATTTAATGAGCAGGACAAGGCCAATAAGAACAAGCAAAGCACCGCCGGCCAGCAGAGATTGGCGCTTGTTTTGCTTAATGTAAGGTACTATATCTTCCACCTTAATTTCATTAAGCCGGGCCCAGAATTGTTTAATTGTCTCTTTATCTATTTTTATACGGTTATCTGCCATGGTGATACCGGTTCCTCCTGACGGTTATTGCTGGCCTAATGGCTTGGTAAATTACTTTAGTTGCCCGGTATAAAAAACAGCGGCGGTCAGCTCCACCCTCATTAGCGGCGCTTCCTGTCTGCCTTTGCCGATTTTTATTTCCTTAACTTTGACAGCCCGGGTGCCCTGCTGCAGATCCATCAAAAAAGCCAGCAGGCCTTCATACTGTCC
The DNA here is from genome assembly GCF_900129195.1 of Desulforamulus putei DSM 12395. GTDB lineage: Bacteria > Bacillota > Desulfotomaculia > Desulfotomaculales > Desulfotomaculaceae > Desulfotomaculum > Desulfotomaculum putei. The sequence continues at coordinate 130,246 of NZ_FQUY01000003.1, read as the reverse complement.
TTCCAGAACAATGGTTACCGGCATCTCCACATATTCTTTTTGCTGGAGGTAGTCGGCAAATTGCACCTGCAGCAGTTGCAGGCCACAGTCATTGGCCATGCCCTGCCATTCGGCAAGCAGCCCGCCTTCGTCCGGCCGGTCGGGCAGCAGCCCCTGCAGGGTTGACAATTGCTGCTGCAAGCGGTCCGCCTGACCTTTGACCTGTGCCAATGCCTGCAGCCGCAGCCGGGCCTGCTGCAGGGCGTCCTGCTGGGCCGTCACCTGCTGCCGCACCGCCCGCAGGGTGCTGAACTGGCTGTAAACCAGCAACAGCATCACAACCAGGGCCGCGGCGCCAATAATGAGTGTAATTTTTTCTTTGGACAGGGTTCTTTCTGCTATGGCAAACCACCTGCCTTGCCCTGACTTAAGGACGGCCCTTGGCCGGCCGACAGGACCGCCTTAATCTCAAAGCGGCTGTAGGGACTCGCCGGGTCTGCTTGATCAATAAACCGGCAGCGGATGTCGGCCAAGCCGGGAATTTGTTGCAAATCTGTTAACCAGCGGGCCACCGCCGCGTGGTTAAGGGCGTTGCCCCGGATTACCATTTCACCCTTTGGCGCTGCCGGCTGCCCGCCGGCATCCGGGGCCCCCGCCGCCCCGCCGGTTTGGTATGCGGCCTGAAAATCCGTCAGCCAGACATCCGGCGGAATGGCTAGGCCGATGCCCTCTAAAATTTTATAATAGTCCGGCGGCGTGCCCATGGCGGTACGGTACAGGCCGGTTAGCCGGTTGGTCTGCGCCTGTAATTGTTCATAGGGCCGGTAAGCGGCCATGTCTTTTTGCAGGGCCTGTTGATCGGCCTGCAGCCGGGCCATCTCCTGCCGGGCTTGCAGGACAGCCAGGTGCAGCGCAGCATACACGCCCACCAGAAAGCACAAAATCACCAGGCCGGCCGCCAGGATTTTTTTCTGCCGCCGTAAGCGCTGCCGCTGCTGCAGTATTTCCGGAGGCAGCAGGTTGATTTTGATATCCATTGTTAAGCCCCCAATCCCCGCAGGGCCAGGCCGATGCACACCGCAAAGTCTGCTCCTGCCGCTCCTAAATCGACGCCGCTGGCCGGTAAAGATTGGCTGAGGTTTTGTAAAGGATCCAGCACTTCCACCGGCACTTCCAGTTCTTCCTGCAGCCGTTCCGGCAGTCCCTTAAGGCGGGCTCCGCGGCCGCTAAGCAGCACCGAATTAACCATACCGGCATTGCCCTGGGCAAGGTAGTAGCTTACCGAGGAACGAATTTCATTGGCCAGGGTAACAAGCCAATCCCCGTCCGGCGGCCGGGACAAGAGAGCTGCTTCTTGCAGGGCAAGGTCAGCTTCGCCGGCATAAGTGATTAAGGAGTGGGCAATTACTCTGGAAAACCTGGGTACTCCCCGGCTAACCAGTTGAATGGTTGTTAACCCGTTGGCAATATCAACCAGCACCAGGGTATCCGAACGCTGGGTGGCCGACAGGGTGCGCAGCAGGGCCAGATAGGAAATATCCAGTATCTCGGTCTGCAGGCCGGCAGCCTCCAGGGCCTGCAGGTTGGTTTGCACGATATCCCGCCGGGAGGCCACCAGCAAAACTTCCAGTTCTGCTGCCTTGGCTTTGCTTACCTCGCCCAGCAGGGCATAATCAAAAACCAGTTGGGAGATGTTGACAGGGAAATACTGGCCGGCCTGGAAACGCAGGGCCTGGGCTAACTTTTTTTCCGGTATTTTAGGTAGGGTGGCAATGCGCATAAACACATTTTGATTGCAAATTCCCAGCACCACACGCTGTTTGCTGATACCGCAGCGGGACCAGAGCTCCCGCAGGGCCCCGGCAACCACAGCCGCCTGTGCCACCACCCCTTCGGATACCGCCGGCAGCGGAATATCTATTTGACCGGCCGCCGCCAGGGAGACCGCCCGGCCGCTGCCCTTCAGTTCCACCGCCCGAATAACACCGGTATCTATTTCTACTCCCACAGCTCCCGGGTTTGTAAAAAATCCCATGCTTTTCCATTCAGCTCCGTATCGCGGTTTAATTTGACATAAAACACTCATCTGCCCACCGAGGTAACCACCGTAAAGATGGGCAGGTAGATGGCAATTACAATGGCACCGATGATGAAACCCACAAAGATAAGCAGCAACGGCTCAATCAGGGCGGTTAGTTCCTTGGTGACGGTGGCCACTTCTTCTTCGTAAAAATCTGCCACCCGCCCCAGCAGGGCAGCCAGCTGGCCGGTTTCTTCACCCACCGACACCATGTTAATAACCATGGGCGGGAAAAAACCGCTTTTCTTAAGCGGGGCAGCAATGCTCTGGCCCTCCTGGATACCCACCGCCGCCTGTTTGACGGTTTCCGCCACCTGGCTGCTGCCGGAGGCCGGCCCGGCCGCTGCCAGGGCCTGCAGTACCGGAATGCCGCCGCCTAAAAGGGTTGACAGGGTGCGGCAGAAGCGGGCAACGGTGGCTTTTTTAAAGAGGTCACCAAAGACAGGCAGACGAAATTTAATCTTATCCCAGGCGCGACTGCCGGCGGGGCTGTTGACATACCACCGCATCCCCCCAATGATGGCCGCCAGCCCCAACAGGTAGAAATACCAGAATTAGCGCAGTGAGCTGCTGAAACCCACCACCAGCCGGGTGGGCAGGGGCAGCGCCGCCTGCTGGGGGAAAAATCCTACAAATATCGGCACCACCCAAAACATCATGGCCAGTACAATAACGGTAGCAAATACAATGACCACCGAGGGGTAAAAGGTGGCGGACCGGATGCTGTCCCGCAGGTATTTTTCTTTTTCCAGCTGCTGGGACAGCCGCTGAAGAATTTCATTTAAAGCACCCCCCAGTTCGCCCGCTTTAATCATTTCTATGTACATGCCGGAAAAAATGTCCGGGTAGCCCCCCAGTGCTTCCGAAAAGCTCATGCCGCCTTCCACCCGGCGGGCTATTTCCCCGGTGCAGCTGGCCAGCCAGGCATTGCCGGTTTGCTCGCTGAGGGTATACAGGCAGCGGGTGAGGGGGATACCGGAAGCCAGCATGGCCGCCAGCTGGCGGCTGAAAAAAGCCAGTTCGCCCAGCTTTACTTTTTTGCGTTTTAAAAGAGAACCACGCAGGGGGGAGTCTTTAATTTCCTTTATCTCAACCGGGGCATACCCCATTTGGCTTAAACGGTCGGCGGCCGCTTGCCGGCTTTCCGCTGCCAGCCGGCCCTCCAGCAGATTGCCTGTTTTATCGATGACCTGGTAGGAATATAACGGCATACTATCTACCTGCTTTTAATTAAATACTTAAAATACTAATTAAAAACCCCTGCTGATGGCACGTTCCAGCTCCACCTTGTCTACACAGCGCTCCAGGGCCATGCTGCGGCTGATCCGTCCGGTCAGGCACAAGTTGGCCAGGGCTTGATCCATGGTCTGCATGCCGGCTGCCCGGGCTGTTTGCATAACGGTATAAAGCTGGTGTTCCTTGCCTTCACGAATCAGGTTTCTGACAGCGGGCGTGCTGAGCAGCAACTCCACCGCCGCCACCCTGCCCTGGCCGTCCGCCCGGGGAATTAACTGCTGGGCAATAATACCCTGCAGTGAATCGGCCAGCTGCTGCCTAATCTGGTTACGCATGCTGTCAGCAAACACATCCACAATGCGGTGGACGGCCAGGGCCGCGGTCTGGGTGTGCAGGGTGGAAAACACCAGGTGCCCGGTTTCCGCAGCGGTGAGGGCTATGGCAATGCTTTCCCGGTCACGCATTTCCCCCACCAGAATAACGTCCGGGTCGTGACGCAACACATGCCTTAGGGCGCTGGCAAAAGAATGGGTATCCACCCCCACCTCCCGCTGTTTAATAATGGATTTTTGATGGCTGTGCAAAAATTCAATGGGATTCTCGATGGTTACAATATTGCAGCTTCTCTCCCGGTTAATCACGTCAATGATGGCTGCCAGGGTGGTTGATTTGCCGCTGCCGGTGGGCCCGGTAACCAGCACCAAGCCCCGGGGCAGGCGGGCCAGCTCTTTCACCGAAGGCGGTAACCCAAGGTCCTCCAGGCGGGGAATCTGCATGGCTACTACCCGGAAGTTGGCCGCCAGCGTGCCCCTTTGCCACATAATGTTACCGCGAAAACGCCCAACGCCGGCAATTGAATAAGCAAAATCCAGTTCCAGGTCTTTTTCCAACTGTTCCCGGTAGTGGGGTTGTAAAATGGGGTAAATTAAATTTTGCACATCCTGGGGCAATAAACAGGGCAGGTCGGCCATCCTGACCAGTTCGCCGAATACCCGTACCACCGGCGGCGTTCCTACGTTCAGGTGCAGATCCGAACCGTTCATCCGGACGGTACGGGCCAGTATTTCATTGATGTGCGGCAATGCTTGTTCGCTCAATTTAAACGACCACCCTTAACACTTCCTCCAGGGAAGTGATACCTTGTTTCACCTTAAGCAAGCCGTCCTGGCGCAGGGTAACCATGCCCTCGGCCAGGGCTGCTTGTTTAATTTCCCTGGCCGAGGCCCGTGCCAGGGTTAAACGCTGGATTGTTTCACTGACAATAAGTAATTCATAAATGCCTGTGCGGCCCCGGTAGCCGGTATTGCTGCAACGCATGCAGCCCCTGGGCTTATAGAGGGTTATCCGGTTGCTTCCGGGGTCTATGGGAAAATCAGGCACATGGGCCAGGTCCTGCGGGGTCAGTTCAATCTTTTCCTTGCAATGGCTGCATAAGATCCTGGCCAAACGCTGGGCCAGCACACACACCAGCGAAGAAGCCGTTAAGAAAGGTTCGATACCCATCTCGGTTAACCGGCTGATGGCCCCCGGGGCATCGTTGGTATGCAGGGTAGAAAAGACCATGTGGCCGGTCATGGCAGATTCAATGGCAATTTTGGCTGTTTCATGGTCGCGAATTTCACCCACCATGATAACGTCAGGGTCGCTGCGCAGTATGGAACGCAGCCCGGAAGCAAAGGTAAGGCCGGCCTGCGGGTTAATTTGAATTTGGTTAATGCCTTCCATCCGGTATTCCACCGGGTCTTCCACGGTAATGACATTCTTGCTCACCCGATCCACCGCATTAAGGCCGGCGTACAGGGTGGTGCTTTTGCCGCTGCCGGTGGGGCCGGTGACCAGGATAAAACCATAGGGCAGTTTAATGGCTTCCCGGAAGCGTTCCAATACCGCCGGGGACAGCCCTAATTCTTCCAGGCTGATGCGGCGGGCCGAACTGTCCAGCAGCCGGAGGGTTAATCTTTCTCCGAAGCTGGTGGGCAGGGAAGCTACCCTTATATCGATGGGCTTTCCTTCTATTTTTACGGACATGCGCCCGTCCTGGGGTACGCGCCGGTCGGCAATGTCCATATTAGCCATCACTTTAATGCGGGAAACCAGGGAAGCGTGCATTTTTACAGGGGGCTCCATTATATCGTGCAGCACGCCGTCAATTCTGAAACGAACCCGCATGTGTTTTTCATAGCGTTCGATATGCACGTCGCTGGCATTGGCACTGACCGCCTGGGTTAGTATCAGGTTGGCCAGCTGCACCGCCGGCTGGCCGGTATCTTCCGGTTCGGCAAATAATTCAGTGACCGGCGCCGCTTCTTCTTCTGTTTGGCTAAACTCCATGCTGCTGCGGCTGTATTTTTCGATGGCCACTTCCAGCTCACTGTCCGGTGCAAATACCGGTTTGATGTCGTAGCCGGCCAACACCCGCAAGTCATCAATGGCCATGATGTCGGTGGGCTTTTGCATAGCCACCACCAGCTTGCCTTCGGCAAACCCGATGGGCAGCGCCCGGTAACGCTTAACGGCTTCCAGCGGCAAGGCAGCCAGCGCCGCCGGGTCAATATTATATTTTTCCAGGGACACAAAGGGTACCCCGGCATGCTTGGCAATTACCCTGGCAATATCGTCTTCCGAACAATAACCCAGCTGTACCAGGGCTTTGCCCAGGACCAGTGACTTGTCTTTATTTGATTTTTGGTAGGCCAGGGCTTCCTCCAGTTGTTTCTGGGTGATGATTCCTTCGTTAACCAGCCAGGTTCCTAAAAAACTGCGGGTGAATTTCATCGCCATTACCCCTGTTTTAAGGTGAAAATGAAAAAACCAAAACTCTAATTTAACTTAGGTTTTGGATAGCAGCATACCTAAGGCAACCCGGCCGCCATAGACAAATGTCCTTAGGCCCGTGGCTTTGCGTCCTCTTTTTTCAAAGAGTTTGCCTTTTGTATAGCGTCTGTTATTTATTGCCTTGCTTGTAATTATTTTCGTCACACAATTTAAAATTCCTACTTTGCATAATTAAAAACTTTGTTAAAAATCCACGTCCTGTGGGCGCCACCCCAATGGCTCCTTCGCTCATCAAGTGCTGTTACCGGTGCTTCGACAAGTCGTCGGCAGGGGATCATAAAACCACCTTGACATTGTTTTGCAGTCTTTGTTTACAGTCAGAAACGGCCTTGCGGCCGTTTCAGTGTGCTATATGCGCCTTATTTTACCATAACCGGCAGTAAGCCGGCGGCTCAGCTGCTTATCGCCAGACCCGTGAGCCGTCCCCCCCACAATCAATTCTTTGATGGCCATGGTTGGCTGGGCATCCGAAACCGGGGCACCCTGACCGTCCTTGCCGCAGGTGCCGATGGTAAAGCCCAGGTCGGAGCCCACCCGTTCCACCAGCCGCAAAACCTCCGGGCCGTTGCCGGTGAGGGTGGCGCCGCGCACCAGCGGGCCGATTTCCCCGTCTTGAATTAAGTAGCCTTCGGCCACGTCAAATACAAAATCTCCGGTGGTGGTATTTACCTGCCCGCCGCCCATTTTTTTCACCAGCAGGCCGCTTTTATAATCTTTAATGATTTTGTCCGGGTCTTCCTTGCCCGGGGCAATATATGTGTTGGCCATCCGGGGCAGGGGTTTGTGCTGGTAGGACTCCCGGCGTCCGTGGCCGTTGGATTCCCGTTTTTCTTTGCCGGCGGTGAGGCGGTCGTAAAGATAATCTGTTAAAATTCCCTTTTCAATCAGGGTTACTTTGCGGGAAGGAACCCCTTCATCGTCAAAACGGTAAGAACCGTAACGGTTGGGCAGGGTAGCATCGTCGATGACCGTGATTAATGGGCTGGCCACCGGCTGGCCCTTTTTGCCGGCGTATACCGACAGTTGTCTTTGCTCCAGGTCTGCCTCCAGGCCGTGGCCGCAGGCCTCATGGACCATGGTGCCGCCGGCTTCCCCGGCCATCACCACCGGCATTTTGCCGGAGGGCGCCGGGCGCGCGCTCAGCATATTCACCGCCCGCCGGGCCGCAACCCTGGCCAATTCCTCAGGGTTATATTGCTCAAATAGTTCAAAACCGGCCAGGCTCCCCACTGCATCGTAGCCTGTTTGGATATTCCCGTTTTCCGAGGCCACCACATTCACCACCAGGCGGGTACGTACTCTTTCATCCTCTACATAGGTGCCTTCGCTGTTGGCAATGGTGACTTTCTGCACCGTATCTCCGTAACCTACAATCACCTGCTTAATCTTTTCATTATCAACGGCCCGGGCAGCCCTATCCACCCTTTTTACCAGTTCTACCTTGCCGGAAGTGGGAACACTTTCCGGGCGGGTTTTAATTTCGAAGTTAACCAGGGGTTTTACAGTTGTAAGATCCAAATTTAGATCCTTTTTACCCCCCTGGGCGGCATGGCTGACAATCCTGGCTGCTTCCAGCAGTCCTTCCTTGCTGGTATCGTTTGTATAGGCATAGGCTGTGGCCTCACCGGACAGCACCCGGATGCCGGCCCCGGCATCCAAACCGGAACTTACCCGCTCAATTCTCCCGGCTTCCATGCCGATGCCGGTTGTCTGTTTCTCTTCAAGAAAAATATCAGCAAAGTCGCCCCCATTGGATAAAGCGACACTGAGTACTTCCTTTAAATCATTTTGATTGATCAATTTGGTATCCCTCCTAAAACAATCGGTCACAAGGTGATATTGGAGTTTGTTTACTAGTTTCCACCCCGGGCAAGCAAGATATGCAAAACCCGACATCATAAAGGAACCGGTACCTCAATATTTTATAGTATATTCTAGTTATTGCCAATCAGTTCTAACTTCATGACAGGTTAATTGTCAGGAAAATCTTTTTCTATAGAATTGGTCTCGATTGTCGGAATGGTTATTTCTTCCAGGTGAGAGACAGGTTCAACCGATTGAAAGGCATTGGCTCTTCCCACTGCCCAGCTTTCCATTAGCTTCCGGGCCTGATCTGCCGTTTTGACCGGCGCTCTGTGGGAAAAAAGAACCATATCCAGTTCCACATCAATCTCCCCGTTCTGGTGCCAGTCCGAAACTTCTGTGGTTGTACCCACTACGTTGGCCGGGGTTCCCTGATTCCCGGGAGAAAAATCAGCCCGTCTGATTTCTGAGGCATTGGGTAAATTTTCTAACTCCTTCAAAAACTCAACGATATCCAGGTATTGCCCGCTGATTTTAAGGGTAAGAGGTATCTCCAGGTGGTACTGTTTATCCACTACCGGCATAGGTTTAACCCCTTCTATGGAAACTCTACATTGATAAGCTTTCCAGGACAAATCTACCAGTGCACCGCCGGACTGCACCTGGGTATCGAAAAACGGCAGCACAGAGGCCAGTTTCTTTTCTACATCCTTCGCCTTTTGCCGCTGGGCCTTTTCCCCGGCCAGCATGCTTCTGGCCATGGCTAATTGCTGCCGGGTTTCAACCAGTTTACTCTTGTTCTCCAGATATGCCGTAATCTGTTTTTCCAAAACAAACCTGTATAGCCCGGTAAACAACAGCAGCAGACCCAAGGCACTTAATAAGACCTTTTCTCTAGGGCTGAGATTTTGGTATTTCTTTAACATCCCATTCTCCTCCCCTCACGCTGGCGGCCAGTTCAAACAGAATGATTCCCTTTTCCTTGTCATGTTTTGCTTCTACCAGTTTGACGGAATCAAAATAGGGGAGACGGCTAAGGTTGTTCACCAGCACACCTACGGAACCCATGGTCCAACAGGTTCCGTAAAGATACATTACATTGGGAACCGGAGGAGATTGGAGGTTGCTTACCGGCTTCCCCTTTGACTCAGCGCTTTCTACCTTGACTTCTGCCACAGGCTTATAGCCAGATGAAGCAAAGCCCCCGCTTCCCGGCGGCCTTTCCACCTTTTTGATTTCCAGTCGGTTAATCCAGGTATCCCTGGGCAGGGCCAGGGATAAATCCTGCAGCATCCGGTGCCAGGAAAGACGTTTTTCAAGAATGCGAGAGAAGGTATAGTACTGCTCCTGTTTCGCTTTGATTTCCCCTTTGAGCCTCTGTATCTCCGCCACCCTGGGTCGCAGTTTGGCCAGTTCTTCAGTGTCCCGGTCCAACCGGTGTTGGTCGGAGATGAATTGAAGGTAAAAAATCCCGTAACCGATAAGAAGAGACAGAAGAACAATGCCACTGCCGCCCAAAACAAGAAGTTTACGTTTGCAAATAGCAACATCCCGATGTTGGAGATACTCGGGGAGTAAATTTACCTTATACATGCTCTTCCACCTCCCCCATGAGCAGCCCCAGGGCCACTGCATAGGCAGGGTCATATTCAAATAAAGCTTCTTGTTGATCATTTAATATGTAGTTGTTCCAGCAGTCAGGTATCTTGATTTCCGTGACAATGCCCCATCTTTCAGTCAGGTAGTCTGCTAAACCAGTGAGTTTGGCAGTGCCGCCGGCCAGAAGGATATTATTCACAGGCACACTGCCTGGCTGGGAACAATAAAAATCCAGTGATCGCTCCACCTCCCGGGCCAGGGTATCAATCCCCTGCCTGAGATAAAAGTCCAACTGTAGCCTGGCCGGGAAGGAGGTTGTTGTTTCTTCCGTTAGCTGCCGGGCTTCCTCACCGCTGATTCTGTAATGACCGGCTATGGCCTCGATCACTGCGTTACCACCGGCAGCCATAACCCTGACAAATTTTATCTCCCCGCCTTTTATAATCACCAGTTGGGAATTACCGGCACCGATCTCCAATACGGCCACTGCTTCGGCATTGCCTTTGTCTAAGGTTGCAGCCCTTTGATCTTTGCCGAATAACCGCCAGAGAGCAAAGGCTTGTAAATCCACCGCCCTAATTTTTAGCCCTGCCATCATGAAGATATGATAAACCTGTTCCACCAGGGCCGTTGGAACAGCAATTAGCATCAGGTTGATGTGGGTCATCCCGTCCACGGATTCTTCCCCCAACTTTACATAACGTACCGTAAGATCCTCTATCGGCAGGGGAATATGTTTTTTAGCCTCCGCCCAGGCAGTTTTTTGCAGTTCAGCATCAGGCATAACGGGTACTCTAATCTGGCGGGTGATAACCTTGGAGCCAGAGATGGCAGTGATTACCTCTGTACCGGTCACCCCGGCGGTTTCCACAAGCCGTGAGATAACCCGGGCCAGTTCTTCTTCATCTAGTTTTACCCCGTCCCTTAACGGAGGGGTCGGCATACTACCAAGAGCTGTTATATAAGGTAGACCCTTGCGTCGTTTTATCTCCATCACTTTAGTTGTATGTGAGCCTATGTCAATCGCAGTTAAACAAGGCTGCTGCCTGGATAAGAGTTTTTGTAACAGCTTTTTCACCTTGCACCTCTCAACATCTGGTACCTCGGAAAGACTTTCCGCCACTGGGGCTAGTCCATGGGTATAACAGGGTATTTTTCCTGCCAGGTCAGGATACTTATGTCTGTGGTTGTCCAGGGCGGGTGTGTATTGCTGATCAGCGGTTCATGAATAACCACCGCCCCGCGACAGTCTAAATTTGCTGTGATCAGGGAGCCGACTAACTGAGCATTGTTGGACAGGATAACCCTTTGCTTTGAATAAACAATGGCTTCCACCTGTGCCTGTTCATGGATGTGAACATCTCCCAGGCCCATTAAGAGCAGGGAATCGGCCCGGGTGTCCTGGGCCTTCAGAGTGGCACTGTTAGGAACTGCAATGGTTCCGGAGGCCACCAGGGTGATATTTCCCTGGTAGTTCCCGGAAATTGTTACGTCACCGTCTATATAGTAGATCCCTGTTGACATGTCTTCGGCCCTCAATATTTGATCTCCGGCGTAATAATAGTCGCAGTTTCTGGCATACCAGGGGCCGTCAAGCAGAGGAAACTTGGGAAAGGAGTAACTGATTGTTTGAGGGGTGTTGGGATAGGCCGTTCCGAAGTTGTCGGAGGAGGCAGGTGAAATGGTGCCTGTTGCGTAAATATCTCCGTTCCATTCTGTTTTCTGTTCTGAAAATACCTGGTGGCCCACGTGACCCTGCCCCACCCATACACTGCCGGTACTTCTCACCGGCCCCCCCAGAACATCTCCGTTGATGAAAACATCGCCGGTTGATTTAATTTCCCCGTCAAATTGAGCGTCGGAATCAACGATGGTGTTGCCCAGCACCACCAGTTCCCCCGTTGCAATGAACTTGGCATGTTGCCGGAGTGCACAATCTCCTTGAATATAGATGCTGTTATAAAATCTGCTGTCCCCATTAAAGTCTACGCCTGTAAGTACAGTTAACGGCGAACGCATGTCGGTGTTAGAAAAGACAGGCGTATTTTGTACCAGTACACCCGGGAAGGCATTCAGGGGTAAAGAAATCCTAACATTGGCCACCAGAGATCGCCTGGCCGGGCCGTATGTACCGGTAACCTCAATTCTCACCTGGTAGCCGCTCTGGTCTTGGACTGTCTTGGTTAAGCTAATGGACTGAATGGTTCCGGGTTTGGTGGCTTGAACCGGGTTATGGGGGGGTGTATAGGTTGAATTAAATAGTCCTATTAACCCTTGAACACTGGCAAGGTCTTGGCCTGCCAGTCGTGTCAGTAAAGATTCTAACTGGGGTTTCCCGTAAGTCTTGTTAAGCGTAAGCTGATCCAACACCCGGACGTTAACTTTTACTATGGCGAGAACCTTCTCCAGTGCTGCATCGGCCACATAATTGGCCTGAGCCTCTTCAAAGGATCCCTTCACGGTAAGTTTTTCTGTGTTGGCAAGGATAAGAGCGGCTATACAAAGGAGACTCAGTATCATTAAGAGGGTGGTAACCAACAGCAGGACCTGGCCTTTGTTGTTATCAAATAATTTCGGCATGCCCTCACCACCCCTTTTGCGCCCTCAGCCGGACAGTTGATGTTAATACAATGGGTTTGGCTGAACGGCCTTTTCCCGTAAGGGTAATCAAGACAGTGGTTTTATAGGAGTTGTCTGCAGCATCCTCCGGGAGGTAGGTAAGCTCCAGGGACTCTATATTTCTGGCTATTGAATTTACCCCCTCATTGGGGCGGCTGGCCGGGTCACCCCTGTTGGGACTCTGGCCGTCAAATCCTGAGCTTGGGATATCATAAATGCGACGTAGTAGTTCGCCGTCTTTCACGTAATAGGAGACGATTTTATCCCTGGAAAAGGTTAAAGGTATCCCTTTGTTGGTATCCGTCATATGTTTGGGTAGCCTGAACTTTAACACAGAGGGGCCGGTGTTGGTGGTTAACCACCTGGCTTCCTTAAGTTCCCTTTCCATCCGGTTCATGCCTATCCTGAGCTGGCTTCGAACATCGTTTTCATCACTGTACTTAACGTAAGAGATAACTCCGCTAAAGAGGAAGGCATAGGCAGTGTTAACCAGAAAGATGAACAAAACCATGGATACCAGTACTTCGATCAGGGTTAAACCTTGCTGAGCAAAGGCTTTTCCAGGTGTTACCTTCTCATTTTTTCCGTATACAGGGTTTCCCATTTTTCCTGTCCCGCTTCCTTATAAAACACGGTTACTTGCACCGTATAGATCAAATGGCGATGGGAGGGCCATACCCTAATTTCATATGTAAAGTCGTTCTCCGGCCGGCTGTCATCCTCAGTCAGGTATTTTCCGTCCCGGTACTCATTACCAAACCGGAGGGGCTCAGGTGCCGCTGCCTGTTCCATCTCGTCCACCAAGCTTGTTTTGAAATCATACCAGTTCATAGCTTTTACTTCCTCAAGTTTTGACTGGGCCAGGTGTTTGACCTTAAGTTTTCGCTCAAGGACAATATTTTGCCGGCTGTTGGCAAAAAGAGTTGACACCACAGGCAGCAAGACCATGATCAATATGAACATAGCAGCCAAAACCTCTGTTAGGGTAAATCCCCTTTGATTGTTCATAAAGAATTCTCTTTCTCACCTCTTGCCGGCTATGAAGATTCAACCCTTACCCTGCCGGTCAGTACCGCTACCCTGACATAATAGACCTTGCCCGACCGCCGGTTGATAATGGTAATGGTACCGGCCTGCACCGGGTTGCCTTGAATGTTAAAGGTTAAAATTTCCGGCAGACCGGGTTGGCCAAAGTTTGTTCCGGCCAAATGCACCCAGACGGGAAATTTTTCAGTACGCAGGGTTTTTGAACCGTGTTTGATGGTGTATTGTTCCTGCGGGGGGCTGAATATGATTTCAAAGGAAGCCTTCGGATCTTCGCTCCTGGTGGCCAGTTGCTGGGTGTATTGAATATCTGAAACAAGTTTTCGAACGGTGGTAACAGTTTGATAATGGGCCAGGGCATCGGCTGCCAGGGGCATGGCAACAGATAACATGAAGGTTATAAGAATGAGAGTAATCATCACCTCCACCAGGGTGAAGGCACCGTTCTGTTGGAGAACCCGGGTTGCTTTTCTAACAAATCCATTCATAATGGCCGGCAACTTGTTAAGAATTATCGTTGGAATTGGTGGTGGCTGTGTTGATTTGCAGGTTGTCCTTGTGAACCGTGACATCCGTCTTATTTTGGTCCGTGTAAATATCATCTTTCTCCTCATCGTCTGTCCTGGGCCCCTCGGACCAGATGATGTAGGTGTTAGCGGTAGTCTTAATATAATAGGGGTTTCCCCAGGGATCATCAGCAGTGGCTTCTCCGTACTTACCTCCCAGTACCCCGTTCTCCTTCATCAGGGCATTGATAATAGCCTTATCGGTGGGATAAACGTTATTTTCAGCAAAATACATGTCCAGGACATGCTTCATGGCGGTTATCTCAATAACAGCCCTGCTTTTCTTGGGTTTGTCCAGTTGTTTCGTAATCTGGGGAACGAGAATTGTTGAAAGGATGCCCACCATCGTAATCACAACCAAAATCTCAATCAAGGTAAAACCCCTGTTATTGTTTAGCTTTGCCACTGGTACCGTCTCCTTTTTAAAAAAATTCCCCTCCTCCAGGCAGCTTTACTGTAACGAGTCCATAATGCTCAATAGGGGTATTAAAATTGCGATCATGATGAGGCTCACAATGCCGCCCACCAGGCAGATTAAAACCGGTTCCAGCAAGGTTGACAGGCGTGTGATAGTTTGGTACGCTGCTTTTTCATAAAAATTGGCTGTTTTCTCCAGTAATACTTCTAACTCTCCTGTCTCTTCCCCAACCCTGATCATGTTTATAACCATGGCAGGAAACACTTCACTCTTCTGCAAAGGGGCAGCCAACCCGCTCCCCTCTTTAAGGCTGGTTATGGCCTGCCCGATGGCCTGGCCGAATACTGAATTTTGGGCATGGTTTTTCATCACATCCAAGGATGCCAGAAGAGAAATGCCACTGCTTAAAAGAATGGCAAGGGTTCTGCTAAAACGAACAATATGGATTTGCTGAATCAGTTTGCCATACACCGGAAGGAAAAGCACAGTTTGGTCAACTATTTTCTTGCCGCCGGAAGTGGAGGAAAACTTTTTATATCCAACCACCAGACATATTGCCGTGATCATTAGGACATACCAATAACCCCTTAATACGTCACTAATTTTTATCATAATAACTGTAGGAAGAGCAATAGGGGCCTGCATATCGATAATGATTTGAGTAAAGGTGGGTAACACGAAGATGAATATGGCTGCCACGGCAACCATAGCCATTACCAGGATAAACAGGGGATAGGTAATGGCGGATTTGAACTTTTCCATTAATTCATGGGAATTTTCATAGTAAGTGGCTAACCGGTCGAGAATTTGATCCAGAGATCCGCTTAATTCCCCGGCCTCAACCATATTCATAAACATTACCGGAAATATCTTGGAATGATAGGACATAGACTGGCTTAAAGAGTAGCCGGCTTCAAGGTTTTTCTTCATGTCCTTTATGGCATGCAATAAAGCTTTATTTTCAGTTTGTTCATATAGAATGTTTAAACTCTGAATGATTGGTATACCTGCATTGGTTAAAGTGGCAAATTGGCGGCAAAATAATGATAAATCTTTAATACTAACCCTTGCTTCAGGCATGAATTTGAATAGTCCTTTATCAGTAGACATTTCTTTAATTTCAGCAACAAACAGGTTTTTTTGCCGGAGCCGATTGATTGCTTCAATTTTATGCGGTGCTGTTATCTTTCCGGTTATCACCTTACCGGCGAGATTCCTGGCCCTGTATTTAAAAGTTAACAGGCACATTCACCACCTGTCGCTTTCTCCGATTAGTTGATATTTTTTTCCATTTAGCTTGCTTTTCCACAAATATAATAAAAAATCCTGCCGTCATTAGACAGGATTCGTTCGACATTTTCAGATTTATCCTAACATCCTTTGTAAGCCTTCCGGGTCAATTGCCCTGTTAATAACCTCATCTCTACTAACGGCCTTCATCTGGTACAATGCCTTTAAGGACATATCCAGGGATTGCATACCAAATTTTGCCCCGGTCTGGATTTGAGAAATAATTTGATAGGTTTTTCCTTCACGAATAAGATTTCGAATGGCCGGAGTGGCTACCATCACTTCTATGGCCGCAATTCGACCGGGCCTATCGATTCTAGGTAGTAATTGTTGGGCCACCACACCCTGAATGGTATTGGCCAATTGAACCCGGATTTGTTGCTGCTGGTGAGGAGGAAATACGTCTATTATACGGTCGATAGTCTGGGCAGCACTGGATGTGTGCAGGGTGCCAAAAACCAAGTGACCAGTCTCCGCTGCTGTGATTGCAATGGCAATAGTTTCCGGGTCACGCATTTCACCCACCAGAATCACATCTGGATCCTCCCGCATGGCGGACCGTAGGGCACTGGCAAAGGATTTGCTATCCCGGCCTATTTCCCGCTGGTTAATTAAGGATTTTTTGTGCTGGTGGACAAACTCAATGGGATCCTCTAAGGTTATGATATGGTAGGCAAACTCTGAGTTAATTAAATCAATCATCGAGGCAAGTGTGGTGGATTTCCCGCTGCCCGTCGGCCCCGTGACTAAAACCAAACCTCTGGGTCTTCTTGCCAGGTAGGATAGAACATCCGGCAAACCTAGTTCTTTAAAAGAGTAAATGCGGGAATTAATAAGGCGAATGGCCATGGCAGCACAGCCCTGCTGCCGATAGGCATTGACACGATAACGATACCCGTCGGAAGTTGCATAGGAGAAATCTAAATCTCCTGTGGCACAAAAGGTTTCATATTGTTCCGCAGTGGTAATGTCTTTCACCATTTGCTCAGTGGCAGCGGCAGTAAGAATGTCAACCTTTGAGGACATTAGACCAAATTGTTTCTGTATTTCCGGGGCGTTCAGGGGTCTTAAATGCCCATTTATTCGGAAACACGGCGCGCTATTCACTGTAATATGCACATCAGATGCTCCGTACTGAAAGGCTAACTGCAAAAGTTCGTTAATTTGCATTTGAACTCCCCCTAATTTTCATCGGAATAGGTAACCCGCATCACCTCTTGAATGCTGGTTAAACCACGTTGGGCTTTTTCCAGTCCATCCATTTTTAATGTTAGCATTCCTTCATTCATGGCAATTGTCTTAATTTCATCTGCGGTGGTTCTTTCAACTAAGAGAGAGCGGATTTTCCCGGAAACCACAAGTACTTCTTGAATGGCTATGCGTCCCCGGTAACCAATATGATTACACTTAACGCAACCCCTGGGCCTGTAGGAGAAGATCTCTTGTCCGGGAGTAACCCCGGTAAATATTCCTTCGGGAGTGTCACTTTCAATCCGGTACATTTCTTTACAATGGGGACACAGCCTGCGAACCAGCCGCTGGGCAACCACTCCCAGTAGCGAGGAAGCCACTTGAAAAGGTTCTATTCCCATGTGGATAAGCCTGTCCACCGCCCCCAGGGCATCGTTGGTGTGTAATGTGGACAGCACTAAATGACCCGTGTTTCCGGCTTTCACGGCTATTTCTGCGGTTTCCTTATCCCGGATTTCCCCAACCATGATAATATCCGGGTCCTGGCGC
This sequence comes from Desulforamulus putei DSM 12395, assembly GCF_900129195.1. Lineage (GTDB taxonomy): Bacteria > Bacillota > Desulfotomaculia > Desulfotomaculales > Desulfotomaculaceae > Desulfotomaculum > Desulfotomaculum putei. The sequence goes on along the minus strand of NZ_FQUY01000003.1, from coordinate 113,037 downwards.
AACAGGGCACGTAAACCAATGGCGAAGGTCATACCGGCCTTCACATTCACCTGTGTCTGGTTTACACCTTCTAACCGGTACTCCACCGGATCTTCTATGGTGCTGATGTTTCTTTCTTCATGGTTCAGTTCGTTCAAGGCGGCATATAAGGTGGTTGTTTTTCCACTGCCTGTGGGCCCGGTGATTAACAGCATGCCATAGGCTGCCCGGAGACAGTCTTTAAAACGGGGAAGATTTCTTTCGGAAAAGCCTAATTGGTCAATCGTATACTTCTTTACTCGACTGGTATCAAGGATACGGGCTACCACCTTTTCCCCGGATACGGTAGGCATGGTAGAAATGCGAATGTCGATTTGACGACCATTCACCTTAAATTGAATTCGACCGTCCTGAGGGAGTCTTTTTTCCGCAATATCAAGTTCAGCAATTATTTTTATCCTGGAAACAATGGCTGGACTGATTTTACGAGGCAGGTCCATAGCCCACCTCAACATGCCGTCTATGCGGTATCGTACCCTTACCTTGGTCTCCTGAGGTTCGATATGAATGTCACTGGCCCCCTGTTCGACGGCCCGCTGAAAGATTTGATGTACCAATCGAATAACGGGGGCATCATCTTCTGAATTATCCCCGTCCGGTTTAACCGTATCCAGATCGGAGACTCCACCGCCAGAGGACAGTTCCTCAAAATATTGTTGAATAGCCAGATCGATAACCCTTTCTTCAACGGCAACCGGTTCAATCTCCAATCCGGAAATCAGTCTCAGGTCATCGATAGCCACAACGTTAGCCGGTTCCACCATGGCAACCGTTAATATATTCCCCTTCTTTTGCAGAGGGAAAACTTTATGCCTGCGGATTAATTGCTCTGGGATATACCTGAGCAGGCTTTGATCAATCTCGGTAAGGACTAATAAATCTCCGATTAATTTCCTGGGGGTTATGGTTAACAAATGGTTCACCCCCTACAAGGAAATATGACGAGATATTGATACAGGTCATTGACTAGATTATGTTGATTATGATGGATTTGCTTTTCTTTTTTGCTGCAGAACATGTAACACATCTTTTTCATGTACATCTTTGAAAATACCCACATGTCCAATCTCTTTGGGTAAGACAAAAACCAATTTATTCATTATGACCTTTTTATCATGGTAAATACTGGCTAACACCTCATGGGGATTGATTCCTTCGGGCATGTCTGTTGGTAACCCTATGGCCCTGATTAAATTTTCGATCCTTTGGCAATCCGCAAGATTGAACAGTCCCTGGCTTACTGCCATCCGGGCGGCCATGACCATGCCGATAGCCACTGCCTCGCCATGTAAATAAGTCCCATACCCGCTTAATGCCTCGATGGCATGCCCCACGGTGTGGCCGTAGTTTAATATCGCCCGGCGGCCTTGTTCGGTTTCGTCCTGTTCCACCACAGCCGCTTTAATTTTACAGCAGGTTTCTATAACATAACCCAAGGCGTCAGCTTCCCGGTTGAGGACCCTGGTAATATTTTCTTCCAGCCAGGCAAAAAACTCTTTGTCCCAGATGACTCCGTACTTAATTACTTCCGCCAAACCGGCCTTTAGTTCCCTGAGGCTTAAGGTCGTTAGCGTATCCACATCAATAAATACCGCCCTGGGTTGGTAAAAGGCGCCGATGATGTTTTTTCCCCGGGGGTGGTTCACCGCCACTTTGCCGCCCACGCTGCTGTCTACCTGGGCCAGCAGGGTGGTGGGCACTTGAACGAAAGGAACTCCCCTCATGTAGGTGGCAGCAACGAATCCCGCCAAATCCCCCACCACACCGCCGCCCAGGGCCACCACCGGGCAAGTGCGGTCCAAACCATGGTCGAAGGCCATATCATATAACCTGGCTGCCTGGTCCAGGGTCTTGGTACTTTCCCCCGCCGGCACCTGGGCAACTGCCACTTGAAAACCGGCCCGGAGCAAAACGTCTGCAACTTTCTGCCCGTAGAGTGGGCCTACGTTGGTGTCTGTTACAAGCAGCACCTCTTTCCCAAGGGGCATTTCAGACAGGTAGGTACCCAGGTCGTTTATCAGTCCGTTGGCTATATAGATAGGGTAACTACGGCTACCTAAGGCCACGTTAATGTTTCTCATGGATATCCTCCCTCTTCGCCAGGTAATGGCATATTATGTTAACTATTTCTTCCGGACTTAATTGATCAGTTTGCACGGTAAAATCAGCAACTTGATAGGCTTCTTTACGCTCTGCCAGCAACTTTTCCACTTTCTCCTGGAGATTCCCCCGGGCCAACAGGGGGCGGGTTCTTTTGTTGCGGACTCTCTTGCAAATGACTTCTGCAGAAGCCTCAAGACCGATCAGGATACCGTTTGCTTTTAATTTTTTTACATTTTCCGGGTTCAGCACCAGTCCCCCGCCGGTGGCGATGACCAAGTTCTTTTTATTGGCTAGCTTGCTTACCAGCAAAGCTTCTTCTCCCCGGAATCGCTTTACGCCATGCTTGTGAAAAATCTGCTCCACCGTAAGTCCGGTGATTTGTTCGATGGCATCATCCGTATCGATAAACCTGTACCCCAAACGTTTGGCCAATCCCCGCCCTACGGTGGATTTACCCGATCCCATAAAACCGATCAATACAATGTTTTTCATCTCACACCTGCCTAACCAATTGTCGCCACTGGCTAACCCTTTCTTTTATTTCTTCCAGGCTGTCCCCACCGAATTTCTCCATCATGGCACAAGCCAATTCCCAGGCCACCACTGCTTCTCCCACCACACAGGCGGCAGGTACAGCACAAACATCCGATCTTTCCACCGAGGCCTCAAAGGGTTCCCTGGTTTTCAGATCGACACTGAGCAAGGGCTTATACAGGGTGGGGATGGGCTTCATGGCTGCCCTGACCACAACAGGTTCGCCGTTACTCATACCTCCCTCGATCCCCCCGGCCCTGTTGGTATTCCGGTAAAAGCCCCGGTCAGGGGAATAATATATTTCGTCGTGCACCTGGGAACCGGGAACAGCCGCGGTACCAAAACCCATGCCGATTTCTACCCCTTTAATCGCTTGAATTCCCATGACCGCACCGGCTAAACGACTGTCTAACTTACGATCCCAGTGGACATGGCTGCCCAACCCCACTGGCACCCCGTAGGCCCGTATTTCAAATATCCCTCCCAGGGAGTCACCATTTTCCCTGGCCCGGTCAATTTCTTTGACCATGGCCTCCTCTGCCTGTGGATCCGGGCAAAGCAGTTGGGACCGTGCGGTGCGTTTTTGCAACTCTGACGTGCCCAGGTCTTCTTCGATCACGGCCTCTACAGACCCAATGCGGCGGACGAAACCTACAATTTCTACTCCCAGTTCCTCCAGCAAACAGCGGGCCAGGGTTCCCACAGCCACCCGGGCAGCTGTTTCTCTGGCGCTGGACCTTTCTAAAACGTTCCGTATATCTTCATGGCGGTACTTTATGGCACCGGATAAATCCGCATGACCCGGCCTGGGTCTGGTAACTACCCTTTCGTGTAGATGGGCCTCCGGCCCCGGAGCCATAATATCCGACCAGTTATCCCAGTCTTTGTTGACGATTTGAAGGGTGATGGGGCTGCCGGTGGTTCGCCCTCCCCGGACCCCGGAAAGAAACCGGACCTGGTCCTTTTCGATTTTCATACGGCCACCCCGGCCATAACCTCCCTGGCGCCTGGCCAGTTGCTCATTGATATATTCCCGGGTAATGGGCAAACCGGCGATCATTCCCTCCACAATGGCCGTCAGAGCCGGGCCATGGGATTCCCCCGCTGTTAGAAAACGAAGCAAAGTTATCTCTCCTCTCGTCCGGAAACCTGTCTGAGCAGCGTTTCCCTCATAATCTCCACCGGCGCAGGCAGGCCAGTCCACAGCTCAAATGCTAAAACTCCCTGGTAGAGCAGCATGCCCAGGCCGTTAAAGGTTTTCGCCCCCTGTGCCGCCGCCCGCTGCAAAAACAGAGTCTTTGCAGGGTTATAAATTAGGTCACACACCAACTGACCCGGCCTGAGGGCAGTAAAGGGAAACTCGGGAGCCTGGTCTACCCCGGGACTCATGCCGATGGAGGTGGTCTGGACCACCAGATTCACTTCCGAAACCGTTGTCCTGGGCAGTTGTTTTCCCCAGGGAAGGACACGGGCCTTTACTTGACAGGCCCGGGAGACATCCCTGGCCAAACCCTCTGCTCTTTCGGGCGTCCGGTTGGTAATATAAAGGGAGTCAGCCCCGGCGAAAGCCAGAGCGATAGCCACCGCCCTGGCGGCCCCGCCGGCCCCTACCAGTAAAATGCTTTTGCCCCGGGGCGAGAAACCGGCTTCGGTTTCCAGGGACCGAATAAAACCCGGCCCGTCGGTGTTGTATCCGACCAGCTTTCCACCCTCATTTACAATGGTGTTGACCGCACCGATGATACGGGCTGCCGGGTCAATTTCATCCAGCAGGGGAAGGATGTTTTGTTTGTGCGGTACCGTCACATTGACCCCAGTCAGTTCGAGGGAACGTATACCTTCCATTGCCTGTGCAAGGCGGTCAGGATGAACGCCATAAGGCACATACACCCAGTTCAGCCCCAGTTTTGCATAAGCGGCATTGTGCATGGCGGGAGAAAAGGAATGCTCCACCGGAAAACCAAACAAACCACAAACCCTTGTTTTACCGTTAATATTAGGAAAACCCATGGGAACTCCCTCCCGTATGTAAGAAAAGCTTGGCCCGCGCCAAGCGAAATATTTATGATTGTAGTTTTTTTATCCGACCCAACACCAGCTTTTCCAACTTCCTGTTGATTCTGGTGCCGATAAATTCCTTGCCGGCCAGGGGGGCTACCAGAATGGTATACAGCCCCAAGCGGTTGCCCGCCAGTACATCGGTAAATACCTGGTCCCCTACCAGCGCTGTTTCACGGGTGTCTGTCCCCAGGATGCTGAGGGCCCGCCGTAATCCTCTGCGCCGGGGCTTGGCCGCCTTGTGTACCCCCGGCACCTGTAAAGAGCGGCATAATGCCGAGACCCTGCTTTCATTATTGTTGGATACAAAACACACCTTAAATCCCTGCTGGCAGAGATTTCGAAACCAGGTTTCAATTTTGGGGTCCATGTGCTGACAGTCCCAGGGAATCAGTGTGTTGTCGATATCAAAAAGAATGGCCTTGATTCCCCTTTTCTTTAATTCACCCAAGTTTATGTGAAATAAGGAAGGCACATAGGCCTTGGGATAAAGTACTGAAAGCATCTTTTCACACCACTTTGCGCCGGGCACCCGCGGCGCCCGTATGTTTTAACAACTTTTTGCTGTGCTTATTTTACCTGCATTTGGCACCTTTCGTCAACTTAACAACGCCTATTAAATAGTATGATCATCTTCTTCCTGGGACAGACACCAAATCATTTTCTCCCCATAACATATATTGTTGACTCAATTCTTATTAGGGGGGATTACTTGATGCTACCCGGCCTGTGGACGGTCGCTGTCCTGTCGGTTATGAACGGGGTCATGGCGCTGGTTTCCTACATTGCCAACAACACCTTTCCCCATCCTCTAAACGAGGAAGAAGAAGCCTATTATCTTGAGCTGCTGGCAGAAGGAGATGAATCGGCACGCAATGTTTTAACCGAAAGAAACCTGAGACTGGTGGCCCACATTGTAAAAAAATTTGATTCAACCGGCGAAGATGTTGATGACCTGATTTCCATCGGCACCATCGGTTTGATCAAAGCCATTAACACCTTCAAACCCGACAAGGGCACCCGACTGGCTACCTATGCGGCCCGCTGTATCGAAAACGAAATGTCGCTGACAAGAGTATAGCAAGCCCTGCGTGGCTAGGACGATATTTTTTGCTCCGGTATTTTGGCTAGTACGGTAACATTGATAAACCGCAACCCATTGCCTCCTGGTACCCCCCGGCCGGATACAATAACCTGCTTGACTAGTGCCCTGACCAAGGAACGCTTTTCAGTAAAAGCCAAATCATTTAACCTTCGTAAGATGGACTCGGATATTTCCCTTATCTCATCAATTTTAGCAGATAACTCCTCACGTTGCCTGTATGCCAGAAGTAATTCCTCTTTTCTTTTTTCCAACTTCTCTTTGCGTCGTTTCAATTCAGCCAGTTTTTTCTCTATGCTGTCCATATGGTCAAGATACCCTTTGGCAATCACGTCAATTAACGCCTCCTGTCCCTTTTCTATACTGGCCAGGTGCTTGTTAATAACCATGATCTGCTCCCTAGGGTCATTCTGCCCAACTATTTGGCCCATGGCCTCCCGTGCCAGACGGTCAGGATCCATCAACCATGTTTGTATTTGGTTCCAAACAGCTTCTTCCAGGGCGTCTGCTAATATATATTTGACCGGTCTGCACCCTTCGTTTTTGTATCCCTGGCAAGTTTTATTACAAGTATATCTTCTTTCCCTCTTACCCCACCACCTGGCGTAAGCGCCCGTCATTGTATTGCCGCAATCGGCGCAGGTAATTAGTCCGGACAAAAGATACCCATGCTTTTGTTTTCCTGCGTAAAGCCTGCGGACTTCTTTTAACTTTTCTTGAGCCCTATAAAATGTATTTTCATCTATTATCGGGGGTACTTTAATATACATACCTTTAAACCGCCACAAGCCAACATAGACAGTGTTTGCTAATATTTGTTTCACCACCTGACGGTGCCACCGTCCAGCCCGACGGCGGGTTGGTATACCGTTTTCATTCAGTCTTTTCGCTATACCATTTGCCCCTATATCTTCACTAGTAAACCAGTTAAATATATCAACTACAACCTTTTTTTCGTGTTCCAAATGGCTCACTTTTCCGGTTTCCAGGTCATATTGATACCCAAAAACGTCAAAATTTATTGGAATACCGCCTTGCCTTGCCTTTTGCTCTTTCCCTCTGCCCATGCGATCCCGAATTTTTTCCCTTTCATACTCGGCTATCGCACCTCGTATTGAGTAAAACAACCGTCCCTCTGGCGTATCCTTCCAGTCAAAATCAAGGAATTCCAGCTTAATACCGCATTTTTCTAATTCATCGGTAATAAGCAACTGGTGGGCCAGCTTTCGTGAAAGACGGTCGGGATCTCGCACAACCAGCAGCTGAAACCTTCCCTCCCGAGCAGCTTCCCTCATTTCGTTTAAGCCAGGGCGTTCCAGGGTACTTCCCGAAATTCCCTCATCGGAAAACACCGTCACTTCCTGGGCTCCTAATATACGGGCACGGCTACAGCAGGCCTCCCGTTGTTCGGCCAAACTGTAGCCGTGTTTCACCTGGTCATCTGTACTTACCCGGATATAGACCGCCGCCCGCAAACTGCTAACCTCCGTTCCATAACCTTTTTGGCCAGTAGTTTGTATGCATCATTTAAACCTGCGCCATCTTGTGAATAACAAACCGTTAGTGAAATAACCGGCCGCCTGGAAACAGTATTGCTGCTGCTTTTTTTCATAACTATATCACCCCTGTCATAGAATATGTTTATACGGTTTGTACACTTGCTTAAAAAACCGCTATAAAATTAAAAACCGCACAATGGCGGTCTTATTAATACATGAACTAATTTAATTTTTTGGGGCTCTTTCGATTTCATCTACCATCAACTGTAAATTCCTTGTTACCTCATCAGCCACTAAATTTATAAATAACTGCGGGTTGCCATGGTCAGCTTCTTCTAAAGCAATGTAATATTCTTTACGGTTTTCTTTGCGAATAATAGCTGGCGGATAAGCATTTTTCATCAAAATAAAATTCATACACAATCTGCCTACCCTACCGTTTCCGTCCGGAAAAGGGTGGATGGCAACAAACCTGTGGTGAAAAAGCGCTGCTAATTCAATGGTATGCAACTTTCCTTTGTTATCGTTGTACCACTTTAGTAGCTTTTCCATCTCAACCGGAACCTGACTAGCCGGCGTATAGTGGTGTATTTTACCGCTGGCAGTTAGTACATGATTATTCTTAGTTTTATATGACCCAGGTACCACAGGAACTCCTCCGGCCATAGTCTTAATGCCCGAGAAAAGTATGGCATGAAATTCTTTAATTAGTCCTTCGGTTAAATCACGGTGTTTAATGGCATCTTGCAAGTAATCTACCGCTTCTGCATGATTAATCATCTCTAAATGTTCTCGAAGGGTACGCCCCTGTACAGTCAATCCCTCACGCAAAAAGAAAAGCGTTTCCTGCAAGGTCATGGTGTTACCTTCAATGGCATTGGAATTATACGTCCATTCTTCGCGAAATTTTTGAGCAATGGTTGCCATTAATTCTGGATGTAAAGGTCGTTTAGCTTCTACGATTTTCTTAAGAGAATCAATTTTTTTAAACATTCATATACACTCCTCCTGGGAGTCTTTTAATTTTATTTTATCACTTTTTAATATGTACCTGGAATCAGAAAGGGTGGAAAATTATTGATATAAGGTTTTTAATTATGTATAATAAAAATATAAGTGGGAATACTGATAACTAACTAAACGGCTCGCTTGCCTCAACTACCGAGGTTTTCGTCTTGAACCCTTAAACTGCTGCGAACAGTTTAAGGGTTCAACTACTACTAACGCCGGTAAATCATTTGGTTCACGAGGGTTAACAGGAGTATTACCGCTATCACGATTTGTACTGCATCACTTATGGTAATCATCCCGCCTCACCCCCTTTCAAAGATGTTTCCATCCCCGGTAGGTGAGGCCCGTTAGTTAGTTATGTATTCCCGATTGCCATTTTACCACATTTTTCTTCTTCAATCATTTTTTCTTAACTCGAACAGAAAATTTTTCTTCAAAAACGGTGCTGCTAACATATATTTTATTGTCAAGCAGAATGGCTTCACAACCGGGCTGGACAACTAGAACTTCAGCTCCGTTTTTGTATACTTTTGCGCGGTTTGAATTTACTTCCCAGTCGACTTTGTAGCCGAGCGCTTCGCATGACTTGCGAAGCGGCAGAAACATTACTTCTTTTTCTATATTTCCATTTTCTTCTAATAATATTTTCACCACTACGTCTTTGCCTATGTTGACTTCTTTTGCCGCCGCGGTGTTGTTAGCAGTGCTCGAAAAAACGAAAAGAAGCGTGAATAGAAGCAAAAATATTTTTTTCATTTGCTATACCTCCGTTTTTTTTACTTAATTAACTGTCTCTCAGTTTGCGGTATCGGGTAAGGGTCAATTTTCACAATGGCTGTATCGCTTGCAGATTGCCCTTCTGAACTTGTAGCATTTGCCTTGATGATTACGGTGACTGGTTTACCGTATATGCCTGTGGCAGGGTACTCGTAGGTAAAAGTATGTGTATTCTTTCCCCAACCGGCACTGAAAACTTTTTTGTCGGTTTTCTTTACCGGAATAATTTTTTGGTAGCCGTCATCAATGCGATACCCTATATTGAAGTCTATGTTTTGGCCGGTGGCGCTCATATTCATTGTGATTATGGGTGGCTTCGGCTCAGGACCATCCGGTGGCGGCGGCGGTGGTGGATAGTTTGTCGTGACTGTCACTGTGTATTTCCATTTCGTAAAGGCTTTAACCCGGGAAGGTGCGCTGATTTTTATTTTTAGTTCTCTTGATGAATCATGATCCGGCGGAATTACTATTACTATAGGGTTAACCGTACAGGTTGCTTTGTTGTCCTCGTAGCTTGTCTCATTTGCCGGTTTATTTCGGTCAGGGTTAATTTCTACGGTTACAACAGCAGCATCCTTGGGCATGGTGAAGGTAAGGCTGTTCTCCAAGGTACCAATTATGTCGTAGTTGGGGATGTCTTTCATGATTACTCCATTAACCTTCCAGACCAGGCGGGATGTAAGTAATTCTCCCCGTTCATTGTGGATACGGGCTCTAACTGTAGCTGTACCGCCCACCTGGGCTTCTTTGGTGTAGTCAATGATTTCTACCCATAGGTTGTCCTGTACCAATGGTACTTTTACTTCTAAAACGTTATCGTTTTCGTTGCTTTCTGAAACAGTGTTTTCGGTCTCCGGTTCATGGTCTATCGCGCCTTTTAAGGTGCTGTTTTCTTCCACAGTGTAGTCAAAATAAAACTCTTTGACTTCACCTGCTTTCAGATCGGTGTATCCATCGACCTGTCTGCCAATGGGGTCAAAGAGTTTTACCGGGGTGTTTTGGTGCCAAACACCAACGGGTATACGGCTGAAGTTTTGGCCGCTTTCATTTTCAACAGTAAATTTGCCGGTGAGTTTTTGCCCCGGCTTTGCTTTCTGTCCCTGCTGTAAGCCAGTGTTAATGTTTACTGCTACCAGGTTGGGTTCTTCTGTCATAATCAGCGGCGCCATAGGTATGGTTAAATACCAAATGGAGCCATCGCTTTTCTGGTGCCACATGCGGCCCATGCCCCAGGTATATTTGGTCGGCGGCTGCAGTACGTGGACGTACTGGTGCCAGGGTGTGTTGTCGTCCCGGAAGTATAGTTGTACGTTGCCGCCGGGTTTGAAGTATTCTTTCAATCCCCGCTTGATACTGGCATTGTAGGCCGGGTTGTTGTTGAAAAGGTTGTTTTTATCCAACGTTTGTTCTCCCATGCGCTGGAGGTGGGCTTTGACTGCATTGTTAGACCAGGGATATGGTATCCAGTTACGATCGTTAATCAAACCGCCCTCCCAGGCATCGTGGCGGAACAGGGTATTGGTATACGCTTCGCCCTGCATGGTCTCACCCAGGTACCGATTGTTTCCAGTGGCCGGGTCGTAGCCGGAAGGCGCGCCATAAACAAACAACCTGCGGAATTCCCACAGGCTGGTGTTAATGGGTTTATTGTTTTTGTTGGTGGCTTTGAAATAATTGCGTCCATCGTTTTTAGCTTTTATTTCGTCGTTGGCCACTGCTAGGGCTTCGTCTATAGTCCGGGGCGGTGTGTCCGCCCAAGCCACAGAGGTAAAGCAGAACAGTATGAGCATGAGCAGGAGTAAGACAAGTCTTTTTCTCATCTTATCGACCTCCTTTGGGACTCCATACAACAATGCTGGTTCTGGTGGCTCCCCAGGGAGAAGAAACCTCAATGCTTTCGCCGTTTGGGCCGGTAAAGTCTTTGTAGATTTCTTGTTCCGGGTCAGTTTTCTGCCGGGCTAAGTCCACCAACTGCTTGGCAAAGGCCTGGCCAAACTTGCTTGCCAGAATTTGTTCTGCTTCATCACACTGTTTTTGCACATCACGATAGGGAACGATGATGGCAATATTAAGTTCAACCTTGTTCACTTTTTCTGCATCCCCGTACACAATCTTCAAATCCGTCTTCGGCTTCTTCGGCACGGTGTACCCGTTCAGGTTGTATGTCTCACCCTGCTGCACCGGAGGCTGTTGCTGATTAATGTACTGCTTCACTGCCGAAATGTCCGGCTTCTGACTGCCTTCCGGGTAGCACACCACCAGGCCATCGATGAAGTCCACCCGGTAGCCCAGGGCCTCAGCCACGAACCGGGCGGGCAGGTAGGTACGGCCGCTTTTCAGTTCCGGGGCTACGTCTGCTTCAACCACTTTGCCGTTGGAGATAATCTGCTTCTTGCCGATGGTCAGCTCGGCTGACCGGCTACCCAGGGTCAGCTTAGCTTTGCTGGTTTTCGTATCCCAGGAGATGTTTTCGTCCGTCACGCCCAGGGCATTGCCCAGGTAGCGTACCGGCACAAACGTCCGGTTTTGGCTTATATACGGGGCGACGTCCATCTTCACGCCTGGTGTCTTGCCATCAACGAAGTATTCTTTTTGACCAACTGCAAAGACTACGCTTTTGACCAGTTTGTTTTGCTCATAAACGTTCACCTGTTCTTTTTGTTCCGCCATAGCGCCGGCGGCCAGGGACAGGGTCAGGGCACAGGTTAAAATTGCTGACATAAGTTTTTTCATAAAGTTTCACCTCTTTTTTTAAAATACTTCAAAACATTCTTTGCATTTTGTTCACTAACTCTTTCCCTCTCCACCACCCCTGCTTTCCAATTTTTGGAATCGGAAAAGTGGTCAGTGAAGATTATGTCGTCAGTTTTCATCGCGCGACGCGGCGCTCGCAGACGAACTAGCGCTTGAACTAAATTTGGACTGACCCATTCCCCCTTTCCCTTTTTTACAAATTTTTCCGCTTTTTCCTTTGGCATGGAAAATTTTACCACGCCGTCCAGGTCGGCGACGTAAACGATGTCAGATTTTGCAACAGCTACGGGAAAAATATGCATACTATTCCCCCTTTTTTTGGCTTAATCGGCGGTTTGCCCGGGCCGTTCCGGGTTTTGTGGGTTTTGTGATTTTTGTGATATAATACAAATAACAGCATCTTTTTTTTCTAAAAGTTTAACTGCTTGCGTCCTATGATGTGCAGATTCACTGATTATGATTTTAGCATCACACGGAAATAAAGTAAACTGTATATATCGCTAAAAAAGGCAAGGAGAGTCAAATTCTGTGCAGAATCGTGATTTTGCTAATTTTTTCTGTGATTTTCAAGTCTATAGACTTCGCCCTGGAAATATATTGAAATTAATTAGGACTTCTTTAGATTTAACTACTAGAGAATTTGCTAAAAAAACCAAGTTAAGCCAGACTGATGTAGTTTTATGCGAAACTGGTCAAAGACCTTTTCCTGAAAAAAAGCTGTTTATGTTCCTTGATGAACTTGAAAAATTATATCAGTATGACTTTTTTTCAACCCTAGTTATTAATAGAAAAGACAATCTAAGTCCTGTAATTAAGAAAAAAATAAGCTTAAGAGAAAGCTTTACTGAATCCATGTTGAGGGAAAATTTTATTAAATCTATTATCAATATTTGTGATCAAGGATTTATGTTCGGCTTTGGAAGAGATCTTCTAAGAAAGTTAATATTTAATTTATTTATTGAAAAAAGTTATAGTTATGGATATAATAACGAAATTATATTCTCTCCCAAAGTATTATCTTTAATTACTTATTTCCAAGGATATGTTGACATTGTTAAGGCTATTAACTTGGATTATATTGAAAGTAATATATTAAATAAAGATAAAGATATCATTGAAGCAATTATTTTACAATCTAAACATACTTTCAAAGAAGATTGCTGGCTTATTGATATATGCATGCTATTATTTAAATCATTGTCAATAAACCTTGAAGATAGATTTATTGAGGCACATTTATACCAAGATATAACACCTCCAAAAAAGATAACTGTTTGCTTAGAGACAGGGTTATTATTTACTGATAAAATTTTAAACAATATTTACCATCTTTAAAAACAATATTATGACCCTTTTTTCTCAAATGGTAAATAAGAGCATATAATCTTTGCTTTTTCATTCTTCCACACCCCCTTCCTTTGGGATACAATACTTTAGCAATGCTTTCAACGGTTTGCGGGCCACTTTGCAGCATACTTAATATTTGAATTTCTCTCATGTTCTTCATTGTTTCAACTCCTTTATAAAAATTTATTCCAAACTACATACACTAACAAAACCGCCATATGGCGGTTTTGTTAGTGTGTTCTATTTATAATTTCTTCACATTTGATTACAAATGGGTCTTCAATTATTTCGTCTTCGATCAAATCTATTATATTGTTTAGGGCTTCTTCTATGCTATTATACATCTTTGTTGTTGATAACCCTTTACCTTTGAGTTTGCCAGAGATAATTTTAGCTTGGTTTGCAAAGCTGCATCCAAAATCTAAAATTTCTATTTCAGCCATGTCAATATGAGCAGTTTTATATACAAATTTTCTTTCTCCATCACAAAAAACTTTTCCGCTTTTTAATCTAGTTCTATACTTTCTATTATTTAAATCTTCATTATTAATTAAATTTTTGACATAATTTATTGTTATTTCTAATTCATCGTAAGACAATTTTTCAATTAGTTTGTATAATTCTTCTTTTTTGACTTTCATCATTTCCTTTATCACACCATTTCTCTTAGGTATCACTTTACCGGAATTCGAGGTGCTTCTTACTGCTCATAAAGCACCTTCCCTTCTTGCAGGGCGGGGTGGTAGACAGTCCACCAAGCATCCTTATATTCCTCAATATCCTCTGGCGTTGCTACCACTATGTCCTTGGGAACCTTGAATTTCCGCAGCTCTTTTCTTATGGCAACCTGCATATCTCTTTTTTTATCCCTTGTACAGTTAAGAATAACCAGTAAATCCACATCACTGTCCGACCCTGCTTCCCCTCTGGCCCAGGAACCAAAAACAATAACCTTTAATGGATTAAATTTACTGGCTATATCCCTGGCCATTAACTCAATGATTTCCACCAAGACCACCCCCCTTATTACCTCCGTAACCTGGAGTATCCCTTAATGCCATTATAAAACCTTGAATAACCTCAAGTCCACGATACTATTAGGCATTGTGAGTAGAATTCTTGAACCTGGCCAACTCTACCTCCAACACCACCTTCTCTTCCCGGCACCGGGCCAAGGCCTCTTGCAGTTCCCTAATCTCCTTCATCATTTCCCGCTGGGCCGCCAGCACCGCCTTTTCTTTATCCAATTCCGCCCGCTCTGCGGCCCGTTCCAGGGCCTCCTGGGCTTGCTTTAACTGCTGGGCCAAGCTGTCCCTTTCCTGCCGGTAGGCTGTCGCCTGGGCTGCCTGTTCCTCTAAGTTTTTCGCCCTGGTCTCGGCGGCCGCTGCGGCCTGCTCCGCCAGGCTGGCCAACCGGTTGGATTGTTCCCGCGCGTTCTCTGCCCTCTCCAGGGCTTCTTTCATTTCTGCCAACTCCTTAGCTGTCTGCTCCCGCAAGAGGGCAACCTGGGCTTCGGCCTGCTGTACCCGTTCGTTGGCCGACTCAATGGCCGCTGCCGCCTGCTTTTCCCTCTCGTGAGCTTCGGCCTTGGCCGCCTGAGCCTCCGCCTCCGCCCGGGCGATGCGCTCGGCATCAGCCTCCTGGCGGTCCTGGGCACCCTTGACCAGGCTGATATAGATTTCCTCCACCCTGCCCAAGTGGTGCCTGAGCTGTTCCAACTCCTTCACCTGGGCCATGGTCTCCCTGGCCTGGGCCGCCTGGTAGGAACCTATCAACCTGGCTACAAACTCACCGGCCGTCATATTAGAATTCTGGATGGCCTCCTGCAATTGATCCCTGACTTCCTCATCGACTTTCACCGTAAAAGCCACTGTGGCCATGGTATACTCAACCTCCTTGAATTTGCTCAGGTTTACTTAGGTAAACCGGTATACTTTTAGTATACCATAGATAATTCAATGGTCAACGTAATTTTGCAAGGTTTACCAATTTATTTTAGGTATACCTTTGTACACCCCATGGCCAGGACGAAAAACCCCATCGCCCTGGGCGATAACCGCCATTACCCTGCCACCAGCCCCGGTAGAAGTAGTTAAGCTGGCATCGCCAGCATCACGTCATTCCCTCGCCTCTGGTTTACAGTAGAATAAACATGTAGAATAAACTACCGTTTATTCCACTCAAGTAATGTTAAGATAATCAATTGCTTGCTTAAAGGGCATACTAAGAAAAGAAAATGAGTGGAATAAACTTATTAACCGACTTTTTACAGTATACCAGTTACTAAAGCGGCCCTCGCAGGGCTGGAAAAAACGGCTGGCGATGGTACCGGTCCACCGTGTCGGCACCGGCAGGCAGTGGGGACGGCACCAGGCGCATGGTCATGGCAGGAAGTTAACCTATTTTAAACAGGTTAACCGCATGGTCATGGTCTTAGGCCAATGGCGCTGGGATGTTAACCTATTATTAACATGTTAACCGAAGTTAACCCCAATAAACTCAATGCATGGATGTTAACAACGTCCGACTGGCAGTGGGGCACCGCCTCGGTCAGGGTACCAGCACACCATTCACACCTGTTCATATGCTGTGAATCATACCAGTCCACCGTGACGGCACCGGGCCGGTACGCCAGCGATGACCTTTACCATCCTGGTTGTGGCGTATTAATATGCTTTGTTGCTGTTTCAATACATATTGGCACCCGGTTAGTATATATTAAAACGTTTTTAATGCATATTATTTTTCGGTTAATATATATCAAACCACTTTCAATATATATTAACCTTCTCAAACTGACTCCAAAGCCCTAGATCAGCACCGGAACCACTGCCCAGGACGGCAGCCGCCCCGCGTACCACCGCCGCACTTCGGACCATGGCCGCCCCGCAGCTGGATAAAAATCAGCGGAACGGCCCCGAGGCCAGGGGGTTTGGGGGACAGCGTCCCCCAAGTTTAAATCAAAATAAAATATTTTTCCCGCCTTGGCGGCCCGGTGGCGGCATGTACAATGAGAGAAGCGACGGACACCGCCCACTTAGATGTAAGGTGCTTCTCTATGTCAACAACCTTGCGGTTGGTAGCGTCTACGTCCGTCGGCGCAGCGAACGGACATGCCGCCACCGGGCCGCCAAGGCCGCAGCGCAGCGGAGCCAAGGAAAAATATTTTATTTCCTCTTGTGGACCCCAAAGACCGGCATGCACCAGGGCAGTCTGCCGCCAAAGCCAGACCCCAAAGCCATTCTTACATGGGCTTTGGCGGCAGTCTGCCCCCCTTTTTTTCGTACCGGCGATGGCCCGTTAGGGCCATGGCCGGTACGTTCAATATTTCCATTTTGCTTTGAGTATTTTAACCTTTAATCCGCTATGCTGCACTGCCCTGGCCACTGCGTGTCTTTTAGTGTCGTTAAAAACCAAAAAGACCACTGTCAAGCGGTCCTTTATGGCTGCTGGTAGTTTGCTGTAGGCGGCAGCCCTCTCGGATAAATACTTCGTAGAAAGCCCAAAATCCGCCACTAGGGCGTGTAAAATGTCGTCCTGGTAGTAGAACCTATCCTGCCCTTTTATGACCCGTTTTAGGGCATCGTAGGAGGCCTGAGATAATTCCTGAAAGGCCTGCTTGGACGATAGGTAACTAATCTTACAAGCCTGGGCGTAGTCGCACCAAACCAAATACTGTACCACCGTACTATCCGAGGCGCTTTTAAACAAGCGAGAATACCATGGTATAGTCAACCCCAATATTTCTGCCCCGTCGGGTAGTAGGTGATAATACATTTGTCCCCTGGCCAGTCGATTAGCGGCTATATACCTGCCTTTGCATAGCTGTAATAGCCGGTTGTAACACCTTTTATGGCTGGTCTGAAAAATACCGGCCTTTATAAGCTGTTCTACGGTGGAAAACCGCCACTTAGCTAAAAACAACAATACCTGCTTGTCTCTTTCGGTAATAACCACGCCATCCGCCATCATCGCCACTCCTAGTAGGTTAAGAATTCTCCTCTTGCGCCGTGTTTTTGAAGAAAATTGACCCTGTTTTGGGGACAGACCCATATCACTTTTTTACCGGCAAAACTTCTGACCTTTGATTTTACCTGCTTGCCGGTGTACTGACCGGTGTCGGTCTCAATATATATTTCCTCCCCTTCGTCCGAAGTGTAAGCGGCATCCGGGGCTTCCGCACCGCCGGCCCGGCGGCCGCCCCGCTCTTTTTCTAGCAAATCGCCGATTTTGTAGGTTTCCCTTTCGGTTTGAGATAGTCGAAAATAGACCTGGTTTGTTCTGACCTGATGTAATATCTCATTCTGCTTGCCGTGGGTGATGAAAACATCGTCTTTGTCCAACCCCTCCGGGCCGCAAACCTCCCGGCGGCCTTTTTTATCAAGACAATATACCTTCATATGGCGGCCGGGAGTTTCGGCGGAAATATCCATGGACTTGAGATAGCCGGACTTTTCCAACCTGGCCAAACGTTCCAAGCAAGTCCTTTCCTTGGCCTTTGGCCAATACTGGTCTTTTATTTGCTCTAAAGACAGGACCCGGCACCGGGCCAGGTCTAATAAAATATCCCTGTCCCGGTCGGTAAGCTGTTTAGCTTTGGTAATCTTAGCCATTATTCCTCCCGCAATAAGCCGAGTATTAACTTAACTCCGTCGCAAAAACCTAGGCGATATGCATTTTTCTGGTGCTGGCAAAAGGCTAAGGTGATAGCGTCTTCAATTGCACGAAATTCCGTAACTTCATCAAGAGTCATGTTAGACAAGATGGTAAGGTCTATACCCTCAAGCAATTGATCCAGCCTTTGAATGGCTTTCGTAGCTTCCTCCGGCAATGCGGCCGGGTGAAGGCTTTCTAGCCTGGCGTTAACAAAATCGTTTACCTCCTGTGCTAATTCAAAATCGTGGTTAGCGGTCATGTTTAAATTCATCATACATACTCCTTTCCAAGATAAATTAAAGGGGTCCAGGGGAATAAAATTCCCCTGGTGGGGGTGGGGGGAGTTAAAGAGGGGGAGGGGGCAAAGCCCCCGGCCCCCTCTTTGTGCCCCAGAGTGGAGCCGGTTTATGGTTCGGGCGATAGCCCGAACCATGAAGCGGCGGAACGGCGGGGCACTGAGCAGCCAGTCGAGCGATAGCGAGACCGCAGGCCGCAGGCGGCAGGGGCGAAGCCCCCTTGCCCGGCGCAGCCGGGTGCCGCCGAAGGCCTGCGCCACGCCTTAGCGTTCCCCGAGCGATAGCGAGGATTGGAACGCTTGGCGTGGTGGCTGCTCCTACTCCGTTGGGCCGCACCGTAATGGGGTTGCGGCTCAACGGGCCAAACCTTGCGCCGCAAGGTTTGGCTTGCTTCGCCGGGGCGTGCCCGGCGGCGGTATACATCCACCGTGACACGGCGGGAAGCCGGGGCACTGGGGGGATGCACTGCCGTAACCCGGCTGGTTAGAGTTCGATTTCCTCCTGCTGCAGCCCCTCTGCCGCTTGTTCACCGGCGGCCTTTCGGGCCGCTTCCTCTTCCCTCTTTTTGGCCAACTGCCTCTCGATGATCTTCCGCTTCTCCGCCTCGATGACTTCCCCCACGGTAATGCCGGTTGGGATTTTATTTACCCTGGCTGGTTCCGGCCAGGGCTCTGCTTCCAACTGTTCTTTTTCTTCCCAGGTGAGAATATGAGCATGATTTGTTAAAGTGGCCTGCTGGCGTCGGCGGAAGATGACGGATTTCTTTTCCGGCAGACTTAAAAATACATTGGGATGAATACGTGGTATTTCTTCTTCATGGACACTTTCACCGCTGCTGTGTGTGCCGAAGGAAAACAACCGACCGCCGGGTTTGCTTGTGCTTGCGCTTTCTGTTTTAGCCTTAACCAGTACGGTACCCGCCCGGGCGGAAAAGTCTTGCACGTCTTTTGGGTCGTCCACGTGGAAAATGATCTTAACTGCCGTGTTAGTGGCCACTTCGTTGATAAAAGCCGGCGACACCTTTTCCAAATTGCCTCGGGCCTGGTTGGCCAACACCAAGGCGTAGTTGGCCGAACGCACTTTGGAAATGACATTCTCAAAGGCCTGACAGGCCATGTTCTGGAATTCGTCTATTGCTATCATGGCCAGCCGGGAACCAGGTGTACGATAGACGGCCAGCTCTTGCAGCTCCATGGCTATCATTTTGCCTAGGGCCGAAGCTATGCTGGGGGCTACGGCCGAACGCAGGTCAAAATAGCATATGTCACCGTCTTCCATGATTTGCCGCAGGTTTATGTCTGCCGCTGGCTGATTAATAATCCGTAAATCCGTGAACGGCTCCAGGGCGGCCGTCAGCCCCTTGAGCTGGTTTTTATTTATCTCCTTTTCTTCGATACCCAATAGACTGGCCACCAGAGCTTCACTACTGAGGATTCTAGCTATACCCTCCAGGGTGTATATGGCCCCCTGGCTGTCTAGGGCCTTCACGATCGGAATAAAGAATGACTGCTGGACGTAAGTATAGAACTTAGCCTGGCCCTCGAACACCAGCTCCAGGGCGGTCATGATGCGTTCCACTTTACTTAGGGCTGTACCGTGTTGCAGAGGGTTGTATGTGTTGCTGGCAATTTCTGGGTGCAAGGAGAAGAAGTAAAACCGCTTTCCTGCCGCCCTGGCTTCCCTGGCCAGTAGCTTAATTGCCTGTTCATCTCCCTTGAAATCAACACAAACAACAGACATACCACGCCGGAAAGCCTGGATGCACAGGGGCAGCACGGCTAGGCTGGTTTTGCCTGAACCGCTGCCGCCGATGATGTGAACATGCTCCGTCAGGCTTTTTACCGGCAGCGTCACCGGCCGCCGTCGGTCGTCCAGGCCCAGGAAAATTTGGTCTTTTGGTGTTCGGTTAATATGGTCTATGGCTTTGAAATTTACCCTCTCAAAGCTGATTTTCTCAATATCCCTCCCGTCATGGGCTGCCTGATGTTTTTTCCCGCACCCGATTTTCCACATCCACCAGGCAATGCCTCCGGCGCACATTACCAGGTTCAGGATAAGCCACATGACCCTGACTCCGGGCTGGGATAGCTCTGCATTGGGGCGGGTCAACCAGGCCCAGGCGGTGGATACAGGATGGTGAAAGTACCATCCCACCATGTCGAAGGCATGTTTGGCCGCCTCCTTCTGTTCGGGCGTGGCCAGCAGGGACATCCCTGCCGCCCACTTCCCGACCGCCACCAGCCAGGCGGCCAAGGTGCCCAAAAACCATATATCTAAAATTAATACCCCTGCAATCAGGGGTAAGATAGCTAAATATAAGCACTCCTTAGTTATTTTAGTTATGGTGTTCACGGGTTACCACCCTCCTTTCAGGAATACATTGCTGCCATGAGTGCTTTTTTCTTTTCATCAGCTCGAGTTTGTAGCAAATGTGACTCTGTTTTTCCTGGTTTCCAGTCTTCTGCAAGTGCTCTTGCTAGAAATCCTTCTATCGTTGTTTTTATTGCAGTTTGCTTTAATACTTCAACTTTTTCAAGGAAATACTCAAGCCCTCCGCGATCTGCGTATTTAACCAGATTTTGAACAATAAACTTTCTGTCAATATCTACCCCTTTGGCTTTTAGCACAGCCTGCCAGCAGATTTCTACAGCCCCTTCGTTTACTGGCAATTTTGCATCTCCCACAACAACAACAAATTCATGTTGAGTCTTGTCTTCTACATTTTCTTTCAGACATGTTATTGTTGTTGTTTTGTTAATATTAAAATTATTAATGTTAATATTATTGTCCTGTTTTTTGGGACACGGTAAAGTAGGACACGGTTCCGTGTCCTGTTTTTTAGGACGCGGTTTTTCTACCGTGTCCTGTTTTTTAATACATGGCTTTTCACTATCATCGTTATTATCTTTTTGCAACAATGGTGATGGATTTTGCACAATCCAAAATACGTTACCGATAAATTTTCCTTTTTCGTCTTTGCGTTGCTCAATTCTTATGTAGTCACGTTCTTTTAACTCTATCATGTATTTTGTTAAAGTGTTTTTGTTAATGCCGAGGTCTTCGCAGATACGTTCCCTGCCAGGCCAAGCGGTGTTACCGGCTCCGGCATAACTGCAAATATATGCGTATAGCCCTTTGGCCCCTATCGACAATGAGCGGTCTTTCATGATAGACTTGGCCACCATTCCATAACCTTGGCTGTATATACCGTTTATCTTCAGTTGGTCTGTCATCGTCTATACCCCCTTTCCTTCCAACAGTCCCTTTTCCACCAGCTTGGCCACGGCCCGCATTGCTGTATCCCGGCTGATGCCACAGTCCTGGGCGATACGATCATAACTGGGCCAGGCCCGGCTTTCACTGTCTGCCCGGCGGCAAAGGTAGATGTAAACGATTTTTTCGTACACCGAAAGGTCGTGGCGGTCAAAGATGGCGTTATCACCCATAAAGAATCCAATGTCTCTACGGCGTATGGTATTGGTCATTTTGCAAAGCCTCCTCGATAAAAAAATAAAACCTTTGATAACAAGGTTTCTGGGGTAAAACAATATAGTTTGTCCTAGGGAGGCTTGCTATTTACTAGTCAGTTAAATTGAAATTCTGATGCATTTAAGGTTCATCAAGAAAGTGAAGACGGAGGTTTCCCTGTACGACCCCATCGGTGTAGACAAAGAAGGTAATGAAATAAGTCTCATTGATATTCTGGGTACCGACCCGGAAGTGGTGGCTGATATGGTTGAAACCACCTTTGAAAGGAATCACCTGATGGAAAAGGTGCGCAGGTTGACCAACCGGGAAAAAATGGTGTTGGAAATGCGTTTCGGTCTTGGCACCACCGCCCGGAAAACCCAGAGGGAAATTGCCCGCACTTTAGGAATCTCCCGCTCCTATGTCTCCCGCATCGAAAAGAGAGCGTTAAATAAACTGACCAAGGAATTCAGCATGGAAGGCTGCCAGTGACGGCAGCCTTTGATTTTATTAGATTTTGGATCAAGTTCCAGTAATACTGGAAGGTTGTTTAAACACCTCTCTTTCGTGAAACATTAAAGCCAAATTGAGAAGGATTAAATCACTTTCTATAGAATTTAACTATTGATTTTTGACGAAATACGTCTGGTCTTTAGCTCTAATAGAAAGTCTTAAAATATTTATGATCCAAAACGATTAAAGTTTAGGCATTTTAAATATTTTTAAAGGGGGCCTTTGTTTGAGTAATGTAATCGCCATTGATGTAGGGTATTCCCATGTCAAAGCTGTTTCCCATGAGGGTCGGATGGTTATTCCTTCGGTGGTTGCTCCGGCCAGGGAATTATCCCTGTCCGAGTTTGCCCAGAAGACCGGTTATGCGGTTTCTATACAAAAACCCGGCGGACCGGTACAAAAATATTTTGTTGGTGAATTAGCCATTAAAGAGGGACAAGGGGCCACCTTTACCACAGACCGGGAAAAACACAGGCATCCCAATCATGACATTTTAGTTTTAACCGTTGCCAAACTGTTAGGAGCGGAGCCGGGAGCCACTCTGGTGGCAGGCTTGCCCATCGCCTATTACAAAGCCCAAAAGGAAGAATTAAAACAACACCTGGAGCAGCTTGAGGCGGATGTGGCTACCGGCAGCGGCGAGCCCAAGCGAATTAGCTTTGGCAAGGTCATTGTTTATCCCCAGGGGGCGGGGGCATTGCTGAAGGCACCCCTTTTATCAAACTCAGGTATAGTCTTGTTGATTGATGTGGGGCAGAAAACCACCGACTATGTAACGGCGGAAATTGTGAACGATGTGGTGCGCCCCATTGCCAGCCTGTGCGGTTCCATCGAGACCGCGGTGGGCAATGTTTATGAAGCCTTTGCCGTGGAATTTCAGGTGCTGACCGGTTCGCCCATCTCCCCAGTCAGAGTTATTGAAATTGTACGCGGGAACGGTATGGTAACATTTAACGGTAAAGAATATGACTTCCGACTGGTTATTAAAACCATTAAAGAGAGCGTGGCCAGATCCATCTTTGATCAAGTGCAAGCGGCCCTAGGTGAAAGGTTCAGCTTCTTGAGCAGAATCTACCTGGCCGGTGGCGGCGCTATGGCCTTGCCCTTATCGGATTTCTTCCGGGGTGCTATTAACATCCCGGAACCCCAGTGGGCAAATGCCCAGGGCTTCCTTTCCATTGTGTAAATTATCAAAGGGCTGTTCACTGATCAGTTCAGGGGGCTTACTTTATGGGAGATGCAATAAAGACCCGGCAAGTGGTGATAAACCTGGCAGAAAACCATCCCATACTGCAACTGAATGAGGAGGAAAGAGAAGAAAAAGTTCAAGAGATCTTGAACAGTTATTATAGCAATGGACATCAGGTGGAGGAGCAGCTAAGCCGGCTTAACAAAAGGGTAGAAACGCTTGCATCAAAAATAAACTTAATTGATGAAATCTATTACGTCGTTCAGGACATTAAGCAAACTATGGGATTCATTGCACAGGGGCTTCTCCGGAGCGAACAGAAGCTTGTAACAAATACAGCAGAGATGATAAAAAATATTTCTCCGGAAGGTCAGATCACTCAAGCAACCGGAATAACAGGAGAAACCAAGGAAAGAACTGTGAAATTTGATGTAGATGCTTTCCTGGATTTAGGTTAAGAATTTTTACAGGCTGCGATTACCCGCAGCCTGTAGCTTTTCTAAAGGACTAATATCCTAACTCCTCACCGACTACCACTACTGTTATATCTGTAAGCATGGGTTTCTTTTTGATTACGGAATAGATCCTGCAGATTCTGGTGGAACTTTGGCATTCCGAGCACACTCCGGTGATTGTGCACGGGTTGGTATAATTCAGCCGTTTATTGTTCTTAGGCGAAACGATGGTCTGTAGCCGTTCAAAGGCGGCATTTACATCTTTACAAATTTTATTGATTCCCACCACAACCACAACCTTTTTGGGCCCAAAGGTCATCGCTGCAACCCGATTTCCCACCCCGTCAATATTCACCAGATAACCATCCAGGGTTAACGCGTTGGTGCTGGTTAAGAAAACATCACAAACCTGCTGCTTGCGCATGATTTCCATCTTTTCTTCCGGTGAAAGTTTAGGATCCCCGTGGATGAGAAGATCCGCTCCTTTGGCCTTCACTTGTTCCGCCAAATTCAATTCCTTTGTTAGTGTCATGGAACCGCCAAAACCCACCTGCGCCCCGGGTGAAATAAAGCTTAGAACATGTTCCACGGCTTCTTCCCGGGTTGGGAAATAAACGGCATCAAACTGGTTTTTCTTTAGAGCTTGTACGACTCTTTGTCCCAGAGTGTCCCTGTGCCACTGATCAATACTCATTTTCTCCCCTCCACAACAACAATTGACCAGATTATGTAAACTGTCTGGTCAATTTTAAATAATATAGTTTTATTGCTAAATATTATTATAGCAAAAATATTGATCTGTTTACCACCGGTTCTAATGTATCCGAGTTTTTCCACACCGGCCGCTCTTATTATTCTACTATCTCTCATATTATTCTACTATCTCTCATTTACTGTTACAATTTTAAAGGTATCCGGATAAGACTTTACCATGCTAACAAAAAGATGACACAATTCCGGGTCATAATGTGAACCAGCCATGGACAACAATTCCTGGCAGGCAGCCTCAGGTGACATTCCTTTTTTATACGGCCTGTCTGTGGTCATGGCATCGAAGCTGTCTGCAATCCTAATAATTCTGGCACCAATGGGGATATGAGAACAGCTCAGACCCAGAGGATAACCCGTACCGTCATAATTTTCATGGTGATGCAGAATATATGGTCTGACCTTTTCAAGGGACTTGATGGGACGGATGATCTCACTGCCCCAGTAAGGGTGTTGCTTTAAAATCTCCCACTCGGCCTCTGTCACTTTACCCGGCGCATTCAGAATGCTAATATCGACCTCAATTTTACCAATATCGTGCAGGTAGGCTCCGTATTGTACGTAGCGCACCTCTTCTTCACTCAGACCATATTTTTTTGCCAGAAGAGTCGCGTATTCCAGCACTCTCTCGGAATGCCCATATGTATAGCGGTCCTTGGCATTGATGATGCTCAGAAGTGTTTTGATGGAACTGAGAAGTTCCATTTCAGACTGGTCACAGGATCCTTTTAATGTATCTAAAACGTTAAAGTACAGTTCTATTTTATCTTTACTAGTCTTTTTAGCCTTATACAACGCCTGGTCGGCCAATTCCAAAAGATCTTCGCCGGATTTTGTATGTTCCGGATAGCAAGCAACCCCTACGGTAACACTTAACTTGCCGGTAGGAAGTTTGCTCGCGTTCTCATTATTTAATATTGATTCTGTTATTTTATCTTTTAATTTTTTGGCTATGATATAGGCTGATTTGGAGTCATGCTCAGGAAGTAACACACAAAACTCATCACCGCCATACCGAGCGGCAATGCCGGGAGGTATCACTTCCCGCGCCAATATTTGCCCCACATCCTTTAATATTTGATCCCCGGCCAGGTGACCAAAGGTGTCGTTATAGTACTTGAAAAAGTCGATATCAAAGATAAAAAGGCTAAGGGGTTTGCTAGTGTTTTTAGCCTCTTCTACAGCTTGTTTAAAATAGACCTGAAAATATCTATGATTATAAACTCCAGACAGGCCGTCCTTATTGGCTAGTTCAAGTAAATAATTTCGGGTGTCACGTTCAATACCGGCTATTCCTCCGATAAGCCAGGCACAGATAAACATGACACCTGTTAAGATAATATCAGATTCCAGGTTTCTATTGGGAAAACCAAATCCATATCTCTTAATGTCCCCAATGCATAATAATAAGCCACTGCCTAAGGCGATAAAACATCCTACTTTTTTACTCTTTGTAAAGGATGCAAAAGCAACTGGGATGATTAAAAGGTTGTTTAGGTATTTGTCATGAAAGTGAGCAATTAAGATAAAAACTAAAATAGAAAGCAGCAATGTACCAAACGAAAGAGCATTGAGACATGGCATTATGCTAGAACCTAATAAAACAACGAATAAACACATCATTAACACGAGGCCGTGTTGTATATAATTGGGTATCTCTTTGTATTGTAGATTTGCAGAAATATTCCAGTTGAATTTTAATAAGATAGCAATTGCAAAAACTATCATACAGAAAAGATATATAGTGATCCTTAATTCCCTAAAGTTGTCTTCTCTTTTATGCTGCCATCCATTCATAAAATCACTCTCTGGTAATATGTGCCAATTCATTAAAAACAAAAGAGTGAGAAAATCACTCTTTTGTTTTTAATCATGTTACTTTCTAAGTGCCTTAGGCAACTTAGGTTGATAGTGTGCAACACCACAAGCAGAAGCAGCATTAATAAGTGCTGATAATGTTAACACAATCGTTGCCAAGGTAATAAATAATGACTTAATTTTTTTCACACGTCTCACCTCCTTTATATATTGAATTGAAAAAATTGTCCAAGCACAAAATCATCTTGTGTCCAAGAACAGTTAACATCAAATACTGCCAGAGCAACACAAGGCTTACCGCATAGTTAACCAAAGAATAAAAAGAGAAATAATAGGCGATAAACTGAGTGACAGATATCAATAACACCGATAATATGGCCAATTTCCTTAATATTTTTCTTTGCCTTGGATGTAGGGGTTTCTGTAAAGATTCCACTGGTGCATTGATATAAACAGCCGTAAACCCAATAAGAAACACAATCACAAGAAAATAACCCAAAAAATCTTGCACATAGGCAAACGTTTCCCTGGCAAAAAGTGCTAATATATTAAAGGCTGCAACGGTGATTATTAAACAATTAGTAGGATGCGCACTATGGGCTCCACCTGCTGTCTTTCGTATCATTAATGATGCAAATAGCATATAAAAAATTAATATATGCAAACCCAAGACATACCCAACACCCAGAGTAATAAATACCCCGGATAATATTCCAAACAACACCTCTGCTCCAAATGCCAGAATTTCTTGTTGATCTTGATCCTCAATCCCTTTAGTTTTAATCAAATAATGTGCCAGTTTTTCGCTTAAAGACATTACTCCTGTCTCCTTACGTTCTTTATGACTAAACCAAAGATAAAAATAAATATAACATGGGGTAAACCAGATAGGAACCACCACAGGGGGTTATGAAAAATAATATCAAATTGAATTAAAAAGACATGGGAAAATAAGAATGCCGTTAATATTTCTGTCATAATAATAACAGTGTAAACTAAAATCATGCTAAATAGAGATGATGAAAGTTTTACCTTATAGTAATAACTAACAAATACGCCGACCAGACAAATCAAAAGTAGTGAATGAATCCCAAAACTAATTGGTAACTTTCTTAGAACAAAAGTTAGTATTGCATATATTATTGAAAACAACAGCAATTCTTTTTTTGCCCAATTCACTCTGGCAAAAGCAAAAATAAAGAAAAAAACGCTTAGGCCTTCTAAAATCGCCAGAGTAAAGTAGAGATACAGCGGTATGGTGCCCATTGTTCCTCCCCGAGATTATTGCTAATAATGTTTAGTCTAAAACTGTTTTCGACACTATTTTTCTAATCCCTTCCATCATCAAAAAACTCAATAAGAAGATAAATAGAAGTTAAAGGTTAACATAACTTTATTGGTAACAAGCCTTTGTCTAATCACGGAGAACATTTTACTCCCGTTTATTAGGAAATTCAGCACCAAATACCTCCTCTGACCGCCCCAGAAGTACACTTGTATTTTTTTGGTAATTATTTAACTTAGATAATTTATTAAAAAATTATTGTAATTCTTACAACAAGATTGTAATATGTCATTGTTAAGGCAGAGTTCTCCCATGCAAATAGAAAATAATACTTTTTTCATAAAGTTTGAAGTAAAGCGGCGGTCATTAACATGTCTAATTCAAGAGTACCAAAAGTGAATAAAGAGATGGACACCCCGGAAGTTATTTTTTCGAATCTTATCCGTATCGCTGATACCATTGCTCAAAACTTCGGCAAAAACTGCGAGGTAGCCGTCCATGATTTATCCAACCTGGACAAATCATTAATTCATATTGCCGGGGATGTCACACACCGGAAACCCGGCGCGCCCATTACGGATCTGGTGGTCAAGGTGTTGCATCAGGAAGGTGATCAGGCCCGGGATATGGTCGGGTACAAGAGTATCACCAAAGACGGCCGCATTCTTAAATCCTCTACCACCTTTATTCGGGACGGTCGGGACAAAATTATCGGGGCCCTTTGCATTAATTTTGACATAACAGATTTTCAACACATCCAGGCTGCCGTGGGTGATTTGATTAACCTGCCCTACCAGGGTGGGGAAGACAAAAAAGAAACCTTTGCTTCCACCGTTCATGAGACCATCGATGTGCTGGTGGCCCAGGCGGCGGAGGTTGTGGGTAAGCCCCCTGCGACCATGTCCATGGAGGAAAAAATTAAATTTGTGGCAACTTTAGAACAAAAGGGCGCGTTCTTAATAAAAGGCGCTGTGGACTACATCGCAACTGTTTTAGGAGTGTCAAAATACACCGTCTATAACTATCTGCAAAAGGTTCGCTCCACAGAGGGGCTAAATTTAATAACCAAATAATTAATTAAGTAAAGAGGGAGTTCTCAGGCAAATTTTTTTACAAACCCATGACTCATTATAAATAACAGAAAGAGAGCGTTATTAGCGTAAAAAAAGTTGGATTATTAACCAGATTAGTTATCGGTCTAGCTTTAGGTATTATCGTAGGTTATGTTTCCAAAGAATTTTTACATCTTGATTTCTTTGTTCGTCTGCTGGCAACCTTCAACGGCATCTTCGGTGGCTTCTTGTCCTAAAGCGTCTAAGAATCTTTATTTGGAATGGTTCTTAGATGCTTTATTTTCATTATCGTTGACTACCTGAAAGGCTAGAGTAAATGTGGTCCCTACACCAAGTTCGCTGGTTACTTTTATGGTACCGTTATGGTCTGAAATTATTCGATCACAGATGGCAAGCCCCAGACCCGTACCGGCAGGGTCGGTGGTAAAAAAGGGGTGCAATATTTTTTCTATATGCTCCGGGCTAATCCCTCTCCCGGTATCACTGATATCAATGCAAGTATGCTTGTCATCACCGTAGGTCCTGACCGATATGGTATCACCTCTGTTGCAGGCCCTCTCGGCATTTTGCATAATATTCAGCAGCACTTGTTTAATTTGTTTGTCACTGCCCGCAAAGGGTCTCACTGTCTCATCCAGATGCTTTTCGTATTGAATTCCTTTGCGCATGCCTGAATAAGTATAAAGATCCCAGGTTTCATTCACGATGTCGTTAATGTTAAGCAGTTTGCTTTCAGCCTGCTCCGGTCTGGCCAACTGAAGCATGCTGGTGACGATGCCGTTAACCCTGTCCAATTCCTCCAATGAAAGCCGGCTTAAATCCGCCAATTTAGGATCGGGCCATTTGGCTTGTATTAATTGAATAAATCCTCTGACCGTGGTGAGGGGATTCCTTATTTCATGGGCCGCTCCGGCAGCCAATTCCCCAACTGCAGAGAGCGTTGCCAAACGCTGCATTTTGTTCTTTTGTTGTTGTAATTCTGTTATATCGTTAATGACAGTAACAAAACAGTTTTCTTTTACTTCCGGTCCCTTTAAGGTAAATCTGTTGATTAGAAATGTCCTGTCGTCTATTTGCGTTTCCATGTTCATAAAGTTTGGCATCCATTTGTGGTAGGGTATAGAACATTGCTCCCAGAGCAATGTTTCACTTTTTCCTAAGATTTCACTCTTGTTAATTTTAAATATTTGCTCTATTTGTTTATTGCAAAGTAAAACTTGACCTGTTGAATTACAAATGGTGATGCCTTCGGAGAATGTTTCAATTAAATCCTTCAGGAAATTTTTTTCATTCTCCAATTGCAATGCATAACGAAAATTAATTTGAGAAATTTGTCCTACAATCCATGCTAACAATGCCAAACACAAAATAAAGGATATTTCATCTGTTTGTATAGGATGCAAGAATATATCATAACCCAAAAAAACTGAAGAAGCTAATCCTAATACAGAACCGCTGGTTAAGGAAATCAAAGCAACGGGAATAACATATATCAGTTTATGTATTTCCCCATTGCTGAAAACAGTGAATAGCAAAGCAAAAAAAGTTAATACAACTGCATAAACAATTCTATAATAGTATTTGCCAGAATAAAATCTCTCCTCTATGGCCCTCAGAAACAGGTAGTTTACTGCCAAGAAGCCAAAAAATGACCCTAACATACCTAACATAGCCAAGTTGAAATAAAATGATTTATATATATCCTTTAGATATATTCCTCTGGTTAAACTACCCAATAAAAGGATTAAAGAAAAAAATAAAAAATGAGATATCCAATAAATTTCTTTAAGCATTACTATAGGAGACATATTATTTATCATCAAACACTATCCTTTTTAAAATGAAATGATATCATTGGTCTAATTATTTTTTGAATAGTAACCGCAACACCAATCATTATAAGTATCTGAGGCCAACCAACTATAATCCACAAAAAAGTATCGTCTATTGATACATTACCAAATATTTTATATATATATAATAATGAATAAACGTTTCGGCACACTTTGATGGGTTTATTAGGTGTTTCAACGGGAGCATTATTTAAAAATGAAATATAAAGATAAAGTCATCACAATAAACAAGAAAAACAGGATATGGGATAAAGCCATTCTATCGGCAAGTTGAACTGCAGCTAGTCCGTAAAAATTCATGAGTCCAACTGACAGAATCAAGCAAGCTGTTGGACCGGAACAATGATAACCTCCTGTAAATATTCGTAACGAACCGCTGGCAATCAGTGCCATAGCAACTGTAGGAAATATACCTAAAACAACACTGATTAAAACAGTCATAGCAACAACCAACGAATTAAAAATTACCACATGCAGAGCATAGGCCATTACGGCTTTATTCTCTTCCGGATTTCCTGGTCTTGACCCGGCTAAAGCCTCGGCCCACAAATTAATTGTTTTTTCATACTGTTTCTTCATCATATACTTAATATTTGATATTTAGCAACAAATTCCTTTGTTATAAAATGTTATATTATGACAAGTTTAGTCGTAATTTTATTTTTTATTAGGGACTTTGGTCTCTTGCGCGAGAGACTTTTGTTCTACTAAATTTTTCTTTTAATAACTTATTTACGACAAATATAGAAGGAACTTTTCTAAGCCTGGTCGTATTTATTACTAGTCATTTTTTACCCTGCCTGTTCACAGGCCAAGCCTGCCAGATAACATTTGAAAACGTCATTCGAAAGGTATTTTTATGAATGTCGCTTCAATTAGAAACCTCAAAAGAAGATGTTTCTATGCCCTAGGAATTATTGCCTGCTCTCAATCACAGGGTACCTTAATTTACACCAACTGATTAAAACCCAGGAAGTAAGCGCCGCTGTGATTAATATTAGCGGCCGTCAGCGTATGCTTTCTCAAAAAACGGCATTCCTCAGCCTCCGGCTTGTTGAGAGTAAAGACCGTGAAGAACGGCAAAAAATTCGTAAGGAACTCTCCGAAGTAATCGCTCTGATGGAAAAAACTCATAACGGGCTTATTAACGGAGACGGTGCTCTGCACCTTCCCGGCCGCCTCTCACCGCAATTGAGAGCCATTTATTATGAACCGCCGGACCGGTTAGATTTTGAAAATGCGTACCTTTATTTTAAAAACCCGTTCCCTGCTTTATGAACCGGATCAGAACTTATCCCCTGATAACCCACACTTTCAATATATCCTGGCGGCTTCCCAGGGAGACCTATTACATTCAATCGATAAAGTGGTTTCACAATACCAAGCACAAAGCGAATCAGGAATTCTGTGGTGCTGCCAGGCATCTGACTTTCCCCCTTCGATCAAACAGGCTGCCTGTTCACAGGCAGCCTGTCTTCTTACTTCGCATTCATTCTGACTTGGCCCATTCGTTCTTCTACGTCTGCCTTGGTGGGTAAGGCCGGGATGGCCCCGTTCTTGGTGCAAGTTAAAGCTCCTGCTATGTTGGCAAAGGTGCAAATCTCCTGCATGGTGCTTAAAGAAATGTCATGGATTTGGCGGGGGTCATGGAGGCCGATTTCCACCAGTCTTGTCAGCACCGCTGCGGTAAAGGCATCTCCTGCCCCGGTGGTGTCCACGGCCTGGACGGCGATGCCTTCAACAGCCGTAGCAAAATGCTTTGTTTTTACATAGCATCCCCCTGCCCCCAGGGTTACAAAAACCAGGCCGGGACCCAAGGCCAGTATTTGATTGGTTTCCTCTTCAATGCTTTCATTGTTTCCGGTAATAAAAGCCAGTTCCTCCTCGCTGACCTTAACAATGTGGGCCAGGCTCAGGGCAGTGTAAATCTCTTGCCGGGCCGCTGCCAGGGAAGGCCAGAGGGCTTCTCTCAGGTTGACATCCAAAGAAATTATTTTCCCGGCGCTCCTGGCCCATTGCACAGCGTGGTAGGTGGCGCTGCGGCCGGGTTCAACGATTAATGAAACAGTTCCAAAATGAAGAACTTTGGCTTGTTCAATATATTGGATGGCAATCTCTTCCGGGGTCAGCAGGATATCGGCGCAGGGCTGCCGGTAAAAGATAAATTCCCGTTCCCCGTTGTCTTTCAGGGTTACAAAGGCCAAACCCGTCTTTGCTTCCCGGGTCAATACAACAGCCCGTGTATCCACATGATTTTCTTCCAGGGTCCTCAGTAAAAACCGGCCGAATTCATCCTCACCAAACTTCCCTATAAAGCCGGAACTGCCGCCCAACCTGGCAATTCCCACCGCTACGTTGGCCGGCGCACCTCCCGGTCGTTTCTCAAAGGCCGGTGTATCCGCCAGTCCTTTACCCGGGGTGGTCGGGATAAAATCAATGATGGCTTCCCCAATGGCGATAATGTCCGTACGGATGCACCTCCTAGTATATTTCGCCCAACCGCTTAAAGAGAGGTTTCAGAGGCGGGTAAGTGTCTGCATAAATTTGATAGATTTTTTGGTACCGGGCTGCGTTTTGCGGGATGGGTGTCACCCCTTGCAGTTGCTGACGGCTGCAGGTGGCTGCCACCGCCTCTGGCACACTGTTCCAGCACCCGGCGCCCACGGCGCCCAGAATGGCTGCCCCGTAAGCGGGCCCGTCGGAGTTTTCCATCACATGCAAGGGCATGTTCAATACATCGGCCAGGATTTGACGCCATACGGGGCTGCGGCCGCCGCCGCCGGTGATTCGCAGGTCGTCCAAAGCGATTCCCAGACCGGACATAATTTCTACCGTATCTTTCAGGCTAAAGGCCACTCCTTCCATAATGGACCGCACAAAGTGACCTTTGGTATGTTTCAAGCTCATGCCCACAAAGACTCCTCTGGCTAGGGGATCCGCATGGGGCGTGCGTTCCCCGGAGAGGTAGGGCAGGAAGAGCAATCCTTCGGAGCCCGGTTCGATCAAAGCCGCTTCGTCGTTCAACAGTTCATAGGGGTCTTTGCCGGTCAATTGGGCCACCGCCCTTTCTTCCCCAGCAAAGGTATCTCTGTACCAGCGCAGAGAACCGCCGGCGGCCATGGTGACTCCCATCAGGTGCCACTGGCCAGGTACAGCATGACAGAAGGTATGCAACCGGCCGGCCTGATCTACGGCGGGGGTCAGGCTGGGTGTGAAAACGACACCGGAAGTCCCCAGGCTGGCTGTGGCCATACCGGGGCGAATAATGCCGTTGCCTACGGCGCCGGCGGCATTATCACCGGCCCCGGCCACCACCGGGGTCCCCACCGGCAGCCCAGTTTCGGCAGCTCCCCGGACATTTACCCGGCCCACCACTTCGGGGCTTTCAAAGACTTCTGCCAGCCAGGAGCCGGGAATCTCCAGTGCCGCCAGCATTTCAGCGCTCCACTTGCGGTTGACCACATCCAGCAGCAGCATGCCACTGGCATCGGATACATCGGTGGCAAAGACGCCGGTCAAGCGCCAGCCAATGTAGTCCTTGGGTAAGAGTACCTTGGCCACCCGCCTGTAATTCTCCGGCTCATGATTGCGCAGCCACAAAATTTTGGGCGCCGTAAACCCGGCTAGGGCGGGGTTGGAGACCAGCGCAATGAGCCCGCTTTCTCCCACCAGGTCGGTAATTTGCCGACATTCGTCCGCTGTGCGCTGGTCACACCAGAGGATGGCCTCCCGAATAACTCTCCCCTGTGCATCCAGAAAAACCGATCCATGCATCTGGCCGGTTAAGCCAATCCCTTGAATCCGGCCGGGTGAAATACCCCTGCTTAAAATCGTGGCAACTGCATCACAGGTGGCCTTATACCAATCCTCCGGGTCCTGTTCCGCCCAGCCGGGACGGGGGACATGCAGGGGGTATTCCCTGGTTACCTGGAATACCACCTGGCCCTGCTCATCCATCACCAGGGCCTTGACCCCGGTGGTGCCGATATCAATGCCTAAAAACAAACCCTGCATATGACCGCCCTCCTATTTCTTCCAGGGGCATACCAGTACCTTCAAGTCCTTACTGCTCTTGGGCTGAGACAAGTAAGCAGGAAATTCATCCAGACTGATTTCCCTGGTCGTTAACGGGTCGGATACTACCACACCGTTCTTCAAAAGATTCACCGCCGGATGGAAGGTAAACAGCAGCGCCATGGTGCCAAGGATTTCCCAGTCTTTATTATAAATATCAAAGGGGCTGACGGAGACTTTGGCATCCCTGGGGGCGCAACCGAACTGCATGATCTTGGCACGGTTGCCGGCAAACTGGAACATGTTTTCTATCACCGCCGGCACCCCGGTGGCGTCAATGACAATGTCAAAACCCAACGGGTAGGCTTCCTTGAGCCCCGCTGTACCCGTAAAGGTTCTATGGGCACCGAGCTGCCGGGCTATGGCCAGTTTGTCCTCGGCCAGATCCACCACCACCACTTCCGAAGCGCCGCCCTTAACGAGAGACTGCAGCAACAGTAAACCCATGGGACCGGAACCAAACAGCAGCACCTTGTCGCCAAAGCGAATATTTAGACGCCGCATGGCGTAGACCACACAGGAAAGGGGCTCCACAAAGGCGCCCTGCCGGAAGCTCATGGTTTCCGGCAGGCGGTAAAGGTTTTTGGCCGGTACCACCACATATTCCGCAAAGGCTCCGTTTAACGTAACGCCGATGGCGTTCCAGTTTTGGCACATATTGCCCTGGTTGCTTAAGCAGTAGTAACACTCACCACAATAAACCGAGGGGTCCACCGCAACTCTTTCGCCTACCTGCCAGTTCTGCACCCCTTCGCCCAGCTCGTGCACGGTACCGGAAAACTCGTGGCCGGGAATCAGCGGGTAGGGAGAAAGAAAATCTCCCTCCAGAATGTGGTAGTCGGTGCCGCATATACCGCAGGCTTCAACCTTTACCACCACCTGGCCGGGACCGGGGGTGGGATAGGGTACTTCTTGTATGGATATTTTATGGGGTCCTTCAATGACCGCCGCTCGCATGGTTTTCATGTTCATTTGCCTCCTTACAGGTTGACCATAACCTTGATGCTGCCCTGCTTATCGGTTCTCGCTTTGTCCAGGGCTTCTTTGGCCTGATCCAGTGTAAAGCGGTGCGTCACCAGCTTTTCCACCGGGGCGATGCCGCTGGCCAGCAGTTCCACCGCTGTGGGGTAGGTGTTGGCATAGCGGAAGATGCCGAAAATATCCAACTCGCCATCGGCGATGGTAAACACGTTAAAGGGGACTTCGGGGTTGGGCGGCAGACCCACCAGAGCCACTTTGCCCCCGCGGCGGGCCACTTGCACGGCCATCAGGTTGGTGGCGGTGCTGCCGGCGGTTTCAATAGCTACGTCCACACCAACGCCGCCGGTCGCCTGCATGATAACGTCATAAACATTCTGTTCCCTGGCATTGACCATGGTGGTGGCGCCCATCTCCCTGGCCATCTCCAGACGGATGTCCGCCAAATCCGCAGCGATAATGTTGGTGGCCCCAAAGGCCCTGGCAGCCACAACGGTCAGCAATCCCACGGGCCCTAGGCCCAAAACAGCCACGGTATCACCGGGCTTGACGCCGGCCCGCTTGCAGGCATGCAGCCCGACGGAAAAGGGCTCCACCAGAGAAGCGGCTTCAAAGCTCATGTGGTCGGGAATGGGGTGCAAGAAATCCGCACGCATAGCCAGGTATTCGCAAAAGGCCCCATCGTAGGGAGGCGTGGCCAGAAACTCAACGTCCGGACACAGGTTGTAACGGCCTTCTTTACAGAACTTGCACCTGCCGCAGGTGACACCGGGTTCAATGGCCACCCGCTGGCCCACCTTCAGGTTGGTCACGGCCTCACCCACAGCCACCACTTCACCGCCGGCCTCGTGGCCGAGAATCATTGGTTTTTCCACCACATAACGGCCGATTTTGCCGTGCTCATAATAGTGTACATCGGAGCCGCATACACCCACGGCCTTCACCTTTACCAAGGCCTGGTCCGGTTTCAGTTGGGGAACCGGCAACTCTTCCACCCGCACGTCAAGGGGCGCATATAAGACGCAGGCTTTCATTTTTTCCATGGTCAACACTCCTCCCAATTAATAAAAAGTTACAAATATAGAAGAAGGGGCCGGGGCCCCTGTTTTTTCTATTTGACCGCCCCCATGGACAGACCCCGTACCAGGTACTTGCGCACCGCCAGGCCGGTAATCAACATCGGGGTAATAATGACGGTGCCGGTGGCCATGGCCTGGCCCCAGGCGATACCGGTCTGGCTGACCAGCAGCGAGGCAGCAACCGGGATGGTCTGGTTTTCATGGCTGGTGAAGACCGAAGCAAAGGCAAAATCATTCCAGGCAAACATCAGGCACAGGATCCCTGTGGCCACCAGCCCCGGCGTCACCTGGGGCAGGGCAATACGGTAAAAGGCCTGGAACTTGGTGGCTCCGTCCACCATGGCAGCATGCTCCATATCCGGTGGCAGTTCTGCAAAAAAGGTCATCATCATCCAAAGGGCAAAGGGTAAGTTAAAGGTGGTGTAAGCAAAGACCAGACCAAAGGTGGTCCCGATCAAATGAAATTTGGCAAAAATGATATACAGTGGCACAATGGCCGCTGCCACCGGCGTCATGCGGGTACTGATAATCCAAAAGGCAATATCCTTACCCCTTCTGTAGTTTCCTCTGGCCAGGGCATAGCCCCCCAGGGTCCCCAGAATAAGGGCGATGGCTGTTGAGGAAAAGGCGGCGATCATGCTGTTTTTCAAGAAGCCGCCAAAGTTTCCTTCGGTAAACATGAAAGCGTAGGTACTGAAGGTTGGTTTAAAGGTGAACTTGGGCGGCATGGAAAACATGTTGGCCTCGGTTTTCAGGGAGGAAAGAACCATCCAGATAATCGGCAACAGGGCCCACACCATAGCGATGCCTAGGGCGGTATAAATAAGAACAGTGGTGATTAATTTGCGAGATGATACTTTTGTTCCGGCCATTTTATTCCCTCCCGTACATGACTCTGATAAAGGCCTTACCCAGGAAAATGGTCACCACCAGCATGGAAAGACCGATGGCGGCGGCAAAACCAATATCCATAAATCTGAAAGCCACGTCGAAAAGTCGTAAACCGATAATTTTGGTGCTATCCGCCGGTCCACCGGCGGTGGTGATGAAGATGGTATCAATAAAACGCATGATATCCATGGAACGGATCAGTAGGGCCACCACAATGATGCGGAAAGATAAGGGCAGAATGATATAACGCAGCTTTTGCCAGTAGGTGGCGCCGTCCACTTCCGCAGCTTCCAGTGGTTCCGTCGGCAGCGACTGCAGTCCTGATAAAACAATGAGCGTAATCAGGGGGGTCCATTCCCAAACATCTATAAGGATAACAGCCGGCAGGGCTGTGGCAACCGTACCGAAGATGTCGGTGTGGACGCCAAACTGTTGCAGCACCCAGGCGTATAAACCATAACTGCTGTTCAGCAAAAACCAGCCCAAAAGTCCCGCCACAACCGGCGCCACAAAGATGGGCAGCATCCAGAGGGTAACAAACAGATTGCGACCCCAGGGGGCGGCATACAACAGCAGGGCAATGCCCACGCCCAGGATCAATTCCAGTCCCAGGCCGGTCACAGCGTACACAATGGTAACTTTCCAGGACTGAAAGATGAGAGGATCTTTCACCAGCCGGAGCCAGTTGCGGAAACCGGCAAAGGTGGGATTATCAATGGCCAATGAAAAATCCATCAAACTGGCGTAAATCAGGTAGAGAAACGGGAAAATACTAACCGATGCCAGCACTAGCATGGCCGGTGCCAGCATCATATTCTCGGTGGTAAAAAAACGGGCTAAACGTCCCCCGGCGCTGGGGGCACCCTTTGGCTGCGGTTGCGGCATCGAAGCTCCTAGTGCTTTTTCTGTACTCAAAGGTAAACAACTCCCTTCTGCCGGGGTTTAGCAGGGGCCCTTGCGGGCCCCTAGCTAATCCTGTTAGTTACCGGTTAACGCGTCAACTTGCTTGCTGATGGACTCGGCAGTGGTCTTGGGATCCTGCTGTCCGGCCAGCATCTTGGAAAGTTCAGTAAACACGATGGTGTCAATTTGCGGCCACTGGGGAACCTTGGGACGACCATAAGCATTTTCAGCCTTCCAGGCTTCCAGGGTGGCCTTCATGGAGGTCAGGTTCGGCATCTTCTTGGCTTCTTCGGAAGTGGGATCTTCCATGGCTTTCTTCACGGACGCCACATTGTAAACGGAATTACGGGAAGGAGTGGCGCCCCCTACGGGAGACTCCAGGATCATCAGCTGGGTCTGGGGAGAGGTTGCCCATACCAGGAACAACCAAGCGGCTTTCTTCTCTTTCTCGGAAGCGTTGGCGTTGATACCGATACCGGTACCGCCAAAGATGTTGGCAGAACGCTTGGGACCCTTGGGCAGGGTGGTCCAGGCTACTTTGCCGGCCACTTTGGACTTTTCAGGGTTCTCGAACATAGAGGCAAACTCGTGCCATTCGGGAGCCATAGCCACTTCACCGGCGGCAAAGGCTTCCGCCAAACCGTTCCAATCCCAGGACTTGGAGCCGGGGTGAGCAATCTTTAACAGCTTGTTGTAGAATTCAAAGGCTTGAATGGCTTCCGGAGTGGTCAGAGCGGTCTTGCCGGGGTTGGCAGCGCCAATGCCACCCAGATCACGGTTTTCAAAGTAATCGGCGCCGTAAGCATTTAGAATGTTGGAGAAATCGCACATCAAGGAGTCATACTGCTTGGCCTGGTGACCGGTCCCGTATTTCACACCCAGCTCAGCAGCGTGCTTGTTGATATACTCGGCAACTTGATAATACTGCTCCCATGTCATGTTGGGGTTGGGAGTGGGGTCAAAGCCCTTTTCTTTAAGGAAGTTTTCTTTAATCTTGGCCATTACGTCGGTACGGTAAGCCAGTACCATGGTCGGGCAGTCGTAGGGCAGGGCGTACAGTTTGTCCTTGGAGCCCATGTAACCGTCAATTTCCAGCTGGCTCTGAATGAAGTCCTCCAGGCCGCCGGGAATCTTCGGCAAAGTGGGGTCTTTTTCCAATTCGTTTAGATCAACAAACTTGGAAGAGTACTTGGCCAATACTTGATAGGGGTCGGCATAAATCACATGGTACTTGGAGCTGCCGGCACCAAAGTCCAGGCCAACCTTTTGTACCAGTGTACCGAGATCCATCTGCTGGATGTTTACCTTGATACCGGTGGCTTCCTCAAACTCTTTGATATTGGCGGCAATGGCAGAACTGGGCGGTGTGTTCTCGGAAATCACGTTCAGTTCAACACCGGCAAACTGCTTCCAGTCAAAGCCTTCGGGAGCTTGAATTGCGGGTAGGCCTTCAACTTTCTTGAAAGGGCCGTCAACCAGTTTGCCCTGGGCAGCGGGTTCCTTGGCCGTGTCTTTCGCTTTTTCGCCGCCGCAACCGGCCAGAACCAGGGTTAGAATGACCAGGCAGCTCAAAATGGCAAAAAGTTTCTTTTTCAAAATACTCCCCTCCGTTTAATCCCTTTTAATTTTACATAAAGGCCATACAAAAACTTCCTATCCCCTGTTTTTCCAGACACCACCATCCTTTGCAATGAAATGGTTCGTAAAAACCCGGTTAACCCGGGAATTTAAACTTAAAGCAAGGATAGCTCGGTTTCTTGATCAAATAAGTAATACCGGTTGGGGTTAAGGGCAATCTTAACGGTTTCCCCCACTCTGTATCTCGGTCCTCCCACAAACCGGCCAACCAAAGTCTCTTTGCCGAGGGAGAAATAAATTAATGTCTCAGCCCCCAGGTTTTCCACCACGTCCACCCTGGCAGCAAGGTAATTCTCTTCCGCCACCCAGGACAAGCTGTCGGAAATATCCTCCGGCCGAATACCGAATACCAGGGCTTTTTGTTTATAGGGAGCCAGCCTGGCGGCAACCTCGGGGGACAGTAATAAGAAGGAAAAACCCTCCTCATTGACTAGGTAGGTTTCATTCCCCTTTTCCTGCATCCTGCAAGCCACAAAGTTCATGGAAGGTGATCCGATAAATCCGGCCACAAACATATTGGCAGGCCTGTTGTACAGTTCCTCGGGGCTGGCCACCTGCTGAACAATACCGTCTTTCATTACCACAATCCGGTCTCCCATGGTCATGGCCTCGGTTTGATCGTGGGTTACATAAATGGTGGTGGTCTTCAGCCTCTGGTGCAGTTTAGCCAGCTCTGCTCGCATTTGAACCCTGAGCTTGGCATCCAGATTCGATAACGGCTCATCCATTAAAAAAACCTTTGGTTCCCGGACAATGGCCCGGCCGATGGCCACCCTCTGGCGCTGGCCGCCGGACAATTGCCTGGGCTTACGGTCCAGCAAATGTTCTATACTTAAAATGGCTGCTGCTTCCTTAACCCGTTTATCAATTTCACTGGCTGAATATTTCCGCAACTTCAAGCCAAAAGCCATATTCTCGTAGACGTTCATATGGGGATACAGGGCATAGTTTTGAAACACCATGGCAATATCCCGATCCTTGGGCGGCATATCATTGACCCGAATGTCTCCTATGTAAAGATCCCCGCCGGTTATTTCTTCCAGGCCGGCAACCATCCTGAGGGTGGTTGATTTGCCGCACCCCGAAGGACCTACCAAAACAATAAACTCCTGATCCTTAATTTCCAAATTAAATTCTTTAACAACCAGTTGATTGCCATAGCTTTTTACAACCTTATCAAATCTTACTGTTGCCACTTGTGCCCCTCCTGTCTCTCGATGCTGCTGTTCATGAATGCAAAGGTGTTGGCAAGAGATACCACCCCGGTTGCCGCTCCCACGGAAGTGACAGACATGGCGCCCACCGCGTTGGCTAAACGGCCACACCAGTCAATGGGTAACCCCTGTAACACGCCTGCCAAAAGACCTGCCACGAAGCAATCTCCTGCCCCGGTGGCATCAACTGCACGTACTTTAAAGCCGGGAATATGATAAGACGAATCTTGGGTCTGAATATAGCACCCGTCCGATCCAAGTTTGATGACAACTACTTTCACCCCGTAACCTAAGAAGACCTGGGCAATCTCCGCCGAGTTTTCCAGCCCCGTCAGCATTTTGGCTTCCGCCAAACTGGGTATAAATATGTCCAAATGGGGCAGGCAGGGGGCAATGGCCTTCATCCACCTGCCGGTATCATCCCAGGCAGTATCCATGGTGGTCATAAGCCCCTGGGATTTGGCAATTTTCAGCACTTCCGCACAGGGTTCGCCGTCAAACCCCGGCATGAGAAGGGAGCCTGCAATATGTAAAATCCTGGTATTGACAAGGGATTCTTGATTAAAATCCTCTGCCCGCAGCAAAGCATTGGCTCCGGTGTAATGAATAAAACTTCGTTCTCCGGATGAGTCAACCAAAACCATACTGACAGAAGTACCTGCCTGGTTGGTTTTCATAATATATCTGGTGTCAATTCCTGCCTTGATCAGATTATCAATTAAGACCTGACCCAGCCCATCGTTCCCTACCATGCCGCTGACCGCTGCGGTAAAACCCAACTTAGCCAGGGCAGTGGCGGTGTTGGCGGCACATCCCCCGTTATGAAGCTGGATACTTTCCACCAGCTTCAACCCCCCCTTGGGAGGTAAAGCGGTTACAGGCTTCGCTACCAAATCCGCAACGAGAATCCCTAAACATAAAACATCCGGCATAGCAAATACCACCCTTTAACTGGCACCGGTTTCCGCCAGTATAACTTCGATGCCCATTTCCCTTAACTTTTTTACCGTATCTAAGGGCGCTTTATCATCTGTGATAATTTTGTGTACCGCTGTAATGGGGCTGAAACAACTAAAGGAGACCCGGTGAAATTTGCTGTGGTCAGCCATTACAATGGCCTCCCTAGCTATATCAATCATGGCTTTCTTGACTTCCGATTCATACATGTTTTGGTTGGTCAATCCTTGAACCGGGCAAAGCCCGCTGGTGCCGATAAAAGCTTTGTCCACATTAAACCTGAGTAAATTTTCCTTGGCTAGGGAACCCACCAGGGACAGGGTTACATCCCTGACGTTGCCGCCGGTCAAAATCAAGGTAATTCCCTGGACATGGGTTAATTCGTTGACAACAGTTAAAGAATTTGTTAAAACCACCAGATCTTTTTTCTCACGCAGGTATTTGGTCATGGCGGTGGTGGTGGTCCCCGCATCCAGCACAATGGATTCCCCGTCGTTTACCAAAGCCGCCGCTGCCTTGGCAATGGCTTCCTTCTCCAGAACAAACCGTTTGTTCCTTTTTTGAAATGTTATGTCCACATTATTTTTGGGATTCAGGGTGGCTCCGCCGTGGCTGCGTATCAATACACCATGTTTTTCCAGCCTTTCCAAATCCCTGCGGATAGTCATTTCCGATACGCCAAACATTTCTTTCAGTTCGGAGACCTTTACACTGCTGTTCTGCTTGAGCAGTTGAATAATTTTTGTTTGCCGATCAATGGATAGCATACCCTCACTCCCTGTCAAAACAGAACAAACAATGTTATATTTTGTTTGTTTCTGTGAATTTAAACAATATAATGTTCATATCTTTAACCGGCTGCAAAAACTTTGATTTTTTCCATAACAACCTTCTCCATGGCTTGCCGGGCCACCGCTTTTATATCCGGGTAAGCCAGCCCGGGGTTTTCATTTAAGGCTTCTTTGATAGCCTTGTTGGCTTGCAGGGAAAGATCAGTATAGACGTTGATTTTATGGATTCCGCAGGCTATGGATTGGCGGAAATCCTCATCGGAAATCCCCGAACCCCCGTGCAATACCAGGGGGACGTCAGTAAGTTCTTTAATCCTTGTTAGCCGTTGAAAATCCAACTGCGGTTTTCGTTTATACACACCGTGGGCGGAGCCGACGGCAACGGCCAGGGCATCAACTCCCGTGCTCCTGACAAAGGCTGCGGCTTGCAAAGGATCCGTAAGCAAGCCAGTATCATAATCCCCGACCTCCGATTGACCTTCGGCTCCCCCCACGTGCCCCAATTCAGCTTCCACGGAGACCCCGACAGCATGTGCAAAACGAACAATCTCAGTCGTCCTGGCGATATTTTCTTCCAATGGCAATTGGGAACCGTCAAACATGACGGATGTGAAACCATGCCGCATAGCTTTCATAATAGCATCTAAGGTCTGTCCATGATCCAAGTGTAAAACCACCGGAACACTTGCTTGATTAGCTAAATGACAAATAACAGAAGAATATTTCTCAATATCAACATAAGGAAAATGGATTTCTGCCACCGATACAATCACCGGCGAATTCAGCTTGACAGCACCGTTAATAATGGCCTCCAGTGAGTTTATGTCCACCATGTTAAAACAACCAACGGCACAGCCCTGCTGCATGGCTTGTTTTAAGACGGTGCTTAAGTTTACCAGTGTCACTAAAATTCACTACCCTTACATATACTTATCTGAGCCAATTATAACAAAAACCTCTCACAAAAGGAACACTATTTTGTTTGATTATGACACTTTTCGTTTGTTTATGTTATGTGATTTTTTATAGATAAGTATTGCAGAAACTTCTTATAATTATTAAAAAGGCAATTTTACTATACCACCGCAATACTTTTGAGTTGATTTTTAAAATGAAGAAATTAAAAAGAGCGGAGGTGCAAAATAACTTTTGCACCATTAATCAAGAGGAGCCGTCGGCTCCTCTTGATTAATGTCGGGTACTTGCTTTGTGAGACACACGGGCCATAAGGGAGGCAAGGGTTTTCCTTTCTTCTTCGTTTCCTTCATCCCACAATTCTTTCATCAGGCGCTGTTCATCGTTGGCGGGGTCAAATTTGTCGGCAAAGAAGTTGCCCAGCCTGTAGGCAACATTATTGATGGTCTCTTCATCCATGCCAACCCTTTCTCCCAACCCCACTGCATCACCCAAAATCTCTTTCCATTTATGCCAGTTATGACCAATCTCCATCTAATCACCTCCTGGTCATATTTTGTCCTATTCGAAAAGATCAATTCCTTTATGCATTTAAGCA
The DNA here is from genome assembly GCF_900129195.1 of Desulforamulus putei DSM 12395. Classification (GTDB taxonomy): domain Bacteria; phylum Bacillota; class Desulfotomaculia; order Desulfotomaculales; family Desulfotomaculaceae; genus Desulfotomaculum; species Desulfotomaculum putei. The sequence goes on along the minus strand of NZ_FQUY01000003.1, from coordinate 68,401 downwards.
ACAAAAAAAGAGGAATACTCCTCATATGTCAGTTTTTATATTTACTTTGTCAGTACTTTTTTTGGCAGAGCGGCGTTCTCGATTGTTGAGGTAAACCATGAAGGCCAAAGCCACACAAACGGTAACAACAGAGGAAACCTGCGCCGCTTTTAAGTCCATAAAGGTACGCAAACTGTCCCCGCGCCAAAATTCCAGCGTAAACCTGCCAATGGAGTAAAGAATAAAATAACTCAGGGCGATAAAACCGTCAAAGGGCTTTCTTTTGTAAATGACAAGCAGCAGGATTAAAACCAATACATCCCAGGCGGCTTCAAACAACACGGCCGGGAAAAGCGGCTGTGAGCCGAAGGCATGATAGGCATCCGTACCTGCAGGATAAACAACCCCCAGGTGTTGATGGGGAATCCCGTAACAACAGCCGTTTAAAAAACAGCCTATGCGCCCGATGGCTTGTCCCACCAGCACTCCGGGAGCCAGGGTATCCAGCATGGGCCAGACAGCAATTTTGTATTTTCGGCAGTACCAGATAACTGCCAGCAGGCCGCCCACCACCGAACCCTGAACGGAAATACCCCCGTTCCAAATGGCCGGGATCTCCAACAGGTGGCTGCCGTAATAATCCCAGCTAAACATGACCTCCCAGATGCGGGCGCCCAGAAGGCCGCCCAGGATGGCATAGAAGGCCAGGTCCGTGACTTCTTCCTGGTAACGCCCCTGGGCTTTCGCCACACAGTAAGATACCAGTAAACCCGCCAGAATCCCAAGGGAGAGCATTAAGCCGAAGGAACGAATCGGATAATCTCCGATATAGAAAAGTATTTGATGCAAAGGAGCCACTCCTTTTCGAGGTTCGAAATTCGTAATTCGAAGTTCCAAAGATTAATTGTCTTACACCATTAATCAGGCTCTTAACGTTATGTCATCTTGGATTGGCAAAGTATAAATCCTCCGTTTGGCAACGGAGGATTTACAAAACTTTATAAAAGAGCGTTGAGCTTCTTTTCCAGATCTGCCTTGCTGGTAAAACCAATAACCTGGTCTACCTTTTGCCCTCCCTTGAAGAAGATGAGGGTAGGAATACTCATAACACCGAATTGTTGGGCCAGGTCTCTGTTTTCATCCACGTTTACCTTGCCGATTTTTACCTTGCCGGCAAACTCCGAGGACAACTGATCAATGATCGGTGCAATGGCACGGCAGGGTCCGCACCAGGCTGCCCAAAAGTCAACCAGTACGGGAATATCGGACTTAAGCACTTCAGTCTCAAAATTTGCGGCATTAAATTCCATTGCCATGTAAAAACCGCCTCCTTGTAATATATGAGTTGAATACTTAAAATAAATAATCTATAGGCATATACCTATATTACTATAATTCTTGTTCGCCAGCAATATATTTTGTAAAAGATATTCCCGTTCCCGTTAATTCAACTCGGAACGCTTGAATAACTGAATGAAATTTAAAATGAACTGCAGTTCTTTTTCATTTAAGTTACAGACCAGACCTAGCACAGCCTGGACATTGGGGTGAATTAAAAGTTCCCTCAGTTCCGGATTCATCAAGCTCACCATCTGGTCCACAGCGCCCGGTTCCATAATGAAGTAGCATGGTGAAACGCCCATCACTTCAGATAATTTTTCTAATGTTTTTAAGGATGGCTGCACCTTACCCTGCTCGATTTGCCCGATTAAGCCGGCTGTCACCCCCGCCAAATTCGCCAGTTGAGCCTGGGTCAGGCCATATTCTTCTCTTAAGTGCTTTAATTTATACCCGAGAGAACCCTCGTGGCCCATCAAGGCCGTGGCGGGTACGCCCAACCCCTCGGCAATCCGCTTCAGGGTGTTCAGTGCGGGATAAACAGTACCTCTTTCAATTTCGCTCAGGTAGGAGAGGGATATCCCTATCTTGTCCGCCAGTTCTTGTAAGGACATACCTCTCTCATTGCGAATAATTCTAATCTTTTCGCCGAGGCCAAGGCCGGAATCGGTGATTTCCCCTTCCACCAACTGTGTCTTTGATACGTTTAATGCTGCGGCTAATTTTTCAATGGTCTTTAAGGAGGGCCTTTTAGAACCCCTCTCAATCTCGCTTAAGTAAGATAAGGAAAGTTTTGCCCGGCGTGCCAGGTCTTGCAATGTGTAGCCTCTTTCCTCTCTTAAAGCTCGAATTTGATCCCCCCGCACTATCATGACAATATCCCCCATACCAAACAAAATATACTAACATTCTACGATAATTTTAAACCACCGTCAATGTGGCGGCAATAGAATACCTTCTACGATCTCCCGAAACACAGGAGCCGCCGTGGCGCCTCCACTGATTCCCTCCTCCACCAGCACTGTAACGATATATCTGGGCTTGTCAAAGGGAGCAAACCCGCAAAACCAGGCATTTACTTTTTTTGACCCGCCGGTCAGTTCTGCCGAACCGGTCTTGCCGGCAGTGCCGTAGTCCGGAACCATTGCTTCCTTCCCCACACCCCGGGTTGTCACCAGGCTTAGCAATCTTTTTAACTCCCTGGCAGTTTCGCAGGAAATCACCTTATGACTGCTTCCCATGGGAAAATGGTTTGTGAACCGGCCCTTTTCGTCCCTCAACCCCTTAACCAGCCTTGGTTCAATGTACACGCCGTTATTTACGATGGCGTTCATCATGGCGGTAAGCTGTACCGGGCTGGTCAGGACAGGTCCCTGTCCGATACTGCTGTTGACCAGGTTATAGGGTTCACCGATTAAACTCAGGTTCTGTCTTTTGTCTCTGGGTACAGGATAGCCGATAATGGTTTGTGATTCCAGTCCAAAAGCTCTGGCGTAGGAAATGAGTTTTACCGAACCAAGCTTCAGGCCCAGTTCCGCAAATACAGGATTGCAGGACTGGGCAAAAGCTTCCTCGAAGGTAATGGGACCGTGGCCGGGTTTATGCCAGCAGCTGATTAAATGGTCCTTTTCCCCTAAACAGACAAAGGTATCGGTGGGTTTCACCAGACCTTCTTCCAGGGCTGCCGCCGCCACCACAACCTTGAAAATGGATCCCGGTTGGTACAAGGCGGTACAATGGTCCAGAAAGGTGTCTTTATGTCCGGACAGGGATAAGGCGATGTTGGCGGGATTGAAGTTGGGCCTGCTGGCCATGGCCAGCAAATCGCCGTTCCTGGCATCCATGACCACCACGGCGCCCCGCTGAACCTTCTGATCCATCACCTTCTCTACCGTTTTCTGGATGTCCAGATCAATGGTTGTTATCACATCCTGCCGGCCGGTTTCACTGTGGCTTTCCCTCTTGATTCCCAGACCGGCAAGCAAGTTGCGGTAGACGTCTACATATGCCTTGGCGAAACGATTGGACTCTCCGGCTTTCAACTGACTTTCGTAAAAATACTCCAAGCCGCTTTTGCCTACCAAATCCGTTAGCTGGTACTTTTTATCACCCAGGTTGTTAAGCCGTTCCAACTGATGGCTGTTTGAAATGGGTCCTAAATGGCCCACCACGTGGGCTGCCAGCGGGGCCGGCCCGTAGCGGAAATAAATCTCCTCCGCCATGATGCCGGGAATGCCCAGTTCCTTTATCTGCCTGACCTGCCGGTAATCCAGGGCAAAGGGCAAAAAACAAGCCCGTCCCTCAAAATACCGGGTCAATTCTTCAGGTTTCCGGCCAAGGATTAAACCCAACTTCCCTGCTGCTTCTTCCTTGTCCAAAATGATCTCGGGGAAAATCACCACCCGGGGTTCCCTGTTACCCAGGGTTAAGGTTTTTTCTCCCGACCGGTCAAAAATGCCGCCCCTCGGGATCTCCTCCAGGGCAACCTTCAGGGTGCGCTGTTCCAGCGCCTTTTGTTTATACTCATCGCCGTGCACCAGTTGGATAAATCCCAGGTGTATAATCAAAGGTACAAAAAGAAAAAAGATAATATAAAAGGTTTTAACCAATCTTTTTTGCTGAAAAATAGTCACTGGCCAAACATCCCTTTAGCAGGCGAATAGGATTCATCCCATATTTTCGCCAAAAACTGGAATGTTTATGCCTTTAGCCAATTCTCCTGAGCATAGACATGGGCGGTACGGGCTCGTCAACCGGCAGTTCAACAATTTGCTGGGGATGAGGTGCAACCTCCATTTGTTCTCCGGTTTCCCCGTCATAGATGGCGGCTACCGTAAGGGTACGGTTATCCCCCCGGGGCACCAGCACCTCCAGGCTTTCCCCTGCTTTGAAGTTGTTGCGCTGCTCCACAATGATTCTGCCGGTTTCTTCGTTATATCCCAGTACCAAACCCACAAAGGCAGCCAGGCGGGTATAGGTGCTTTGTGCCGGTTCAACCGTCGCTGTTTTCCCTTGATCCCCCAGCAAAAAGCCGGTTGTATACTCACGGTGACTGACTTTTCTTATTTCTTCCATCCATTGAGGAAGCGCCTGGTAACCGGCCGGGTTTTTCAGATAACTGTCGATGGCCTGCCGGTACGTCTTCACCACGGTGGCCAGGTAATGGATACTCTTCATGCGTCCTTCAATCTTAAAACTGGTTACCCCTGCCTGTGCCAGTTGGGGAAGGTATTCCAACAGGCAGAGGTCTTTGCTGCTCATAAAGTAGGTTCCCCTGGCATCTTCCTCCACCGGAAAATACTGCCCCGGCCTTTTTTCTTCCACCAAATGATAGCGCCAGCGGCAGGACTGGGCGCAATCGCCCCGGTTGGCATCCCGACCGGTCATAAAGTTGCTGAGTAAGCAGCGGCCGGAATAGGCCATGCACATGGCCCCGTGAACAAAGGCCTCCAGTTCGATGTCCACCCGGGAACCTATTTCTTTTATTTCTTCCAGGGAGAGTTCCCTAGCCAACACAATCCTTTGAACCCCCAGCCTTTTCCAGAAAGCGGCGCTGGCCCAGTTGGTGGTATTGGCCTGGGTACTCAAGTGAATGGGTAAGTCCGGCTGTAATTTTAAAATCATATCAATAACTCCCGGGTCGCTGGCAATGACGCCGTCCGCCCCGGCCCGGGCAATAAACTGCAGGTATGCGGGCAGCGTTTCCAGGTCCGGGTTGTGGGCATAGATGTTGACAGCCACATAGACCTTGACGTTGTGCCGGTGGGCAAAAGTAATACCTTCCAACATGTTTTTGTCATCAAAGTTAGCGGCCCCGGCCCGCAGACTAAACTGCCGCCCCCCCAGGTAGACGGCATCTGCCCCGTAGAGGACGGCAATCTTCAGCTTTTCTAAATCTCCTGCCGGAGCCAGGAGTTCCAAACTGCTCAATCTATGGTCACCTCAAGTATTTATTTTTATTGGCATTATGCTCTGCCAGGGTCTCGGCAAAGGCATGGGAACCGTCGGGCTTGGCCACATAATAGAAATATTTTGTGTGAGCGGGGTTTACCGCAGCCAGCAATGACTCCCTGCCGGGGGAAGCGATGGGCCCCGGTGGCAGCCCGTTATATTTATAGGTATTATAGGGGGATGCAACCTCCAGGTCCTTGTAATATATTTTCTCCCGGTGCTCCCCCAGGGCATACTCTACGGTGGCATCAATTTGCAGCCTCATGCCTGATTTCAGACGGTTGTGAATGACGCTGGAGATCAGGGGACGATCCTGGTCCACCCGGGCTTCCCGCTCAATCATAGAAGCGATGGTAACGACCTGGTGCAGTGTTAAATTTAAAGCCTTTGCCTTTTCCTCCAGTTTAAGTTCTTTAATCTGACGGTCCATACCTGCCAGCATTACGTTAATAATATGTTTTTCGGTGCTGTCAAAAGGAATGTTATAGGTTTCCGGAAACAGGTAGCCCTCCAATCGTTTTTCCCCCGGGGGCAAGTCTTTTATAAAAGCATAGTCGAACTGACCGTTGACAAGTAAATCTTTAAACAACGGTTCACGAATGAATCCTTTAGCGGACAAGCTTTCCGTTATCTGCTTCAGGGTATACCCCTCGGGAATGGTAAAACTTTTGGTGGCCGTTTGGCCCTGAACCAGAATGCTCAGGATCTCTTCCGTTGACATGGATGCATTGAGCAGGTAATAGCCCGCTTTAATCTTGTTATCCAGACCGTGGAAGCGGGCATACAGGCGAAAGGCCGTGGCATCCCGGATCATGCCCTGTTGTTCCAGCATAGCGGCAATTTGCGCAGTGCTGCTCTTGGGCGCAATCCGAACCAATACATCCGGAGCTTTGCCCGATGGATCCACAGGGTCCAATAAGGTGAATGGGTACCGGGACAACAGTCCAAACAAGACCAGGACGGTTACAACAATAAACCTTTTATTCATTTTCCATTTCATTACCAAAAAAGACACAACCTTTTATAATTTAACCAATTATAACATCTATAGTCTGAAACGTACAAGCAAGCGCTCCCTTTTCCCAAGGAAAAAGCACCTCCCCGGGTGAGAGATGCTTAACAAATCTAATTCACTCTTTTTGTTGTTTCATCCGGCAGGATGGGGTCAAATAAAATCATTGGCTCGGCCAGCCCTTTGATAACTTCGTCCAAAACTAAATTCATGTGAACCCCTTTGGTTGCCACTACGGGGATAATGGGCTTGGTACGGTAAATGCGCTGTAACAGTTTTATAGTGGTGGAAGTGACATCCCGGGGGGTTTCGTCTACTTTGGTGACCACCAGTATATCTGCCTCGTCCAGCAGGAAGTTCCCGGCCTCCATAATGATCTCACCCTTTAGCCCCGCCGGAATAACGGTGACCAGAACATCAGCCAGCTTGCGACATTCCTCCGCCTTATAACCATCGTTAATGCCAACGGCTTCAATTAATACGACATCCGGCAGAGCAGCCGTTTTGGGAATGTCCTTTTGGGAAAGATGCCCCAGTTCCAACACTGACCGTACTTTGTTTAACTCTTCCAACGCCCTCTTAGCATTTTCGATCAACTTATTTTTCTCTTTGATTTGATTAACAGCATTGCGGATCACCCGATCAATGTCAGACGCAATATCCCTCCCCGGTTCGGGTACCGCAATGGTTAAATAGTTAGGATCTATACCTTTATGAAGGTAAGGTTTCTCATCCTGTACACCCGAGCCAACGGCCAGGGGCTGGAAGTTCCGGTTCTTTAAACCTTTGTAAAGTTCGCCTAAAATGGTGGATTTTCCGCCATCATTCCGCCCGCAGACTACTATTTTTTTCAATGGGGCCCCCTCCTTGACCACTAGTATCCTTAGGTAAATAAATATGCCCGGGCGCAGGGAAATTTGCCAATTAGATTACAAAAATTCCTCTCATAAAAAAACACAGGCCAGGGAAATGGTATACCCCGGCCCGTTTTATTGCATTAAGACTCCGGTAAGTCTATTTCTCCCGGAAATATTAATACAGTTTCATAAACTACCGGCGGCGACCCTGCGTCATGGCTTTGTGCCTTACCAAAGCGTCATGCAGTTCCAGCAGCACTGCAGACACGTGGAGAACCTCTTTTTCAACGGCATCCGGGTCTTCCTTACGCAGGGCAGCCATCAGGTGGCCGAAGTGTTCCCCGGCAATCAGTCCCCAGTCCAAAGGAAGTCTGGCCGCGTCGGCTTCAGGATTGCCGTGACGGACGCGGTTTAACTCCGCCTGCAGCAACGTCTTCTTTAAAAATTCTTTACCGTCCATACTGTCACTCCCTACTTCTAAAGCTTGAATTCCTCCACTGTTTGCTGCATATCCTGGGCCAGTTGAGCCACGCTCTGGCTGGAAGTGGCAAGGTGCTGGATAGAAGCATTAATTTGGTCACTGCTGGAAGCCAGCTGCTGTGTATTTTGGGTCGTGATATAAATGCCATTGGCTATTTCCTTGATCATGCGGGACATTTCCGTAACTTGTTCAATGATAACAGTCAGGGATTCCCCTGCCTGGTTGACGATGTCCACCCCTTCGTTTACCTCCCGGGCGCTGGAACCCATGTCTTTTACAGCCTCGGTGGCCCGTCTCTGCACCCGCTGAATGAGATCGGTAATATCCTCGGCCGCCCTGGCGGATTGTTCTGCCAGCTTGCGCACCTCTTCGGCCACCACAGCAAATCCCCTGCCGCTCTCGCCGGCCCGGGCAGCTTCAATGGCGGCGTTCAGTGCCAGCAGGTTGGTCTGCTCGGCAATGTTCTTGATAACCTCAATGATCTGACCAATGCTCTGGCAGCGCTGGTTTAAAATACCGATGGAATCAGCCGTCCCCTGTACCGACTGCTGGATGGTTGCCATTTTCTCCACCGCCTGCCGAACAGCGTCATTCCCCCTCTGGGCATTTTCTTCAACCTTTTCTACCTGTTCCACCGCAAAACCGGCGGCGGCAGAACCCTGCTGGGCAGTGGCGGCCACCTGGGTGGTATTGCTGGTGATTTCCTCCACCATGGCCCCGATTTGTTGGGCGGAGGCAGCCATTTCCTGGCTTTGGGAAGCCAGGGTGGAACTGTACTGGGCCAGCTGGTAAATCAGCTTGTGCAGGGTTTGGGCCATCTGGTTAAACCCCTCGGCCAACTTTGCCAGCTCATTGCCGCCCTTCACCGCAACACGGTAATTCAGGTTGCCGGATTGCATGGATTGAACTCCTTTTAGTAACTCCTCCACAGGCTTGAGAATGATGCGACCGGTCAGAAATCTCACCGCCAGGGCAACACTCAGTAGAACCATAAAGCAAATAAAGGCCAGGAAGGCAAACTTCTTTTTTACAGCTTGGTCAAATTCTTCTTTGGGAACTCCCATATAAAAGATGCCGATGGTCTTGCCGGAATCATCCTTTATGGGTTTGTAGGCTGTCTGGTAGGGCTTGTCAACCACCATGGCCGGTCCGACATACATTTCGCCCTGATCCAGCACCACCTTTTTTACATTGTCTGCGACCTTGGTCCCCACGGCCCTTTTACCGTCCTTAATGACGGTGGTGGCAACACGGGTATCTCCCATGAAGATCGTACAGGTATCTTTGGTCAGGCCGGCGATATAATCCACCAACCGGTAATTCTCATTTATTAATTGATCTCCCTTATAAAGCTTATCTCCTCTGATCTCCCAAGGACCGGGGTACATGGCATTAATAACGGCTTCACCGGTTAATAAATCACTTTTTACCTTACTGTCGGCAGCCCTGGTTAGCTCCTCTTTCATGTATAAGTAAGAAATAATCAACAGGGTTGCCGACAGCAAAACAAGTGCGCCAACCACCATGGCAGCCAACTGGCGCTTGATTGATCTGTTTACAAAATCCATCTCCCCACCTCCGTAATTATCGAAATAATCGGTTAATTAATTCAGCATAAATGGTTGATATTCCTTTATTTTAATAGTTAAGTAATATTTTCCCCACAGAAAAACGAGATAGGGCAGCTACCCTATCTATTCTTGTAGTATCTCTTCGTTTTTTTCACTTTCCCTTGCATGGTCTTTTAATAAATCAGAGGTTTTTAAAACCGATCCCGGGGGCGCCATGCCCTGGGAAATAATTTGGTCTCTGGCCCTATAGACACTGTAAGGAAGTTTTTCCACCTTGATAACCTTGCCGTCCTGCATCACAATTCTTTCGGCAGCAGCCCTGTAACCCCGGGCGCCCTTTTGCTTCACCACCCGGTCCCCCATGCGAATGCCGTAATCTTTTTCGACGACGGTTTTGGGCTGGTAGGTTTCCTCCACCCAACTGCGAATCACCACATCCCTTTTGAATTTGTGATTGCCGAAGATCTTGATGGTAAGCCTGCCGCCCGTAACAAAGGACTGTATGTACAGCCAGTCATCCGTATTGTTTTTGAACTTGAAATCCACTGTATCAAATACCACTGTGGCATCCCTGCCGATGGGTACATAGGGAATAGGAATGGAATGATTGGTCCTTTCCACCACTTCCAGGTTAGCAAGTAAAACGGCATTGTACAGGGTGGTGGACACCTGGCACACGCCGCCCCCCAGACCGTCCACCAGCTCGTTATTGACAATAATGGGAGCGTTTTTATAGCCGGCCTCTGTGCTGCGGGGGCCCACCACCTCATTAAATGAAATGATCTCCCAGGGGCTGACAATCAGCCCGTCCAGGGCTGCGGCCGCCACACTTACATTATAGGCGCGGTTCACTTTATTAGGGTCAAATTGCGTAGAAAACATCCCCAGGAGAGCATCCACCCCCATGGCTTTAACCTCTTCGGTGGTGCGGGCGGGGGGGACTTCCACCAGCTTCAATTCTATGGGGGATTGATTCCCCTGCAGGAGGTTTTGACAAATATCCTGCCTCAACCGGTCGATGTCAACCAAACGGCCGCTCTGTCCGGGAGAAATTTCCACTGTATCGTCAGCATTTATAATCAGACCGGCATCCCTGGGGGGGAGCAAAATATCCTCGGTGACTTCCGACACCTGCTTCTCCAACAGGCCGGAGTCAATGATAATCTCAGGCTGTAGGCGGATCCCCCTGTGAGCTTGTCTCCGTTCAAGAAACCGCTGCCATAAAGAACCGCTCCTGCCGATACCCATTGCCCTCTGAACTTCCTGTTGACAGTTTAACTTTAAACCCACCCGTTCCATGGGCAATGTCCAGGTCATATCTTTGAACTTGACGGTGAGTGGCCTTTGCAACTCTTGTTCCAGTTTCTTCAGGGATAACATGGCCTGGTCGTGATTCATGAGGGATAAATTTATATTCAGCATATAAATACCCGGTAAAATTCTGTCCGGGGGGCCAAAACTCATTTGAGAGGCCAGGTAGACCGCCACGCCTATCATGAATACCAGTGGCAGGACGATGATCCGAATCCTTTTAAGGTTTCCTTTAGCCAAGACTAAGCCCCCTTCCCGGAACTCTTATCTAGGTATATCTTACTAGGGACATGCATTGGCTATTCCAAAAATCACTTTGTTTTAAACCTGAGTAAACAAAAAACCGAACGGTTTTTTCCGTTCGGTCCAAGTACCCGGTAAAAAATTATTCTTCGCCTTCTTCGGCCAAAACCATTTCTTCCCAGGCATCGGCCACTTTTTCCCATTCTTCGTCACTTTCAATGTCCACCAGGATTTCGTTGCCGTCTTCGTCACTGGCAAACTTAAGAATGACAGCCTCATCGGAGTCGTCTTCTACCGGTAACAAAATAGCATATTCGGAACCATCTACTTCGATAACGTCGATTACATTAAAATCGTGTTCTGCTCCGTCCTCATCAATCAAAGTGATTACTTCATCTTGTTCTGCCATCATGTGCACCTCTTTTCCAAAGATTGTCTGTATTGTAACCAAAAAACCTTGCCATGTCAAGGAAATCCGGGTTAAAGCCTGGTTATCCCGGTTAATTTTCTTTAGCCCACCTACTTGGCTCCCGCATCCAGGTAGCCCTGCAGTATCACGGCAGCCGCCATTTTATCAATCACTTTTTTGCGCTTACTTCTGCTGACATCCGCCTGGATGAGCATCCTCTCGGCGGCTACGGTGCTAAGCCGTTCATCCCACGTTTTGATGGGTAAATCAACCTTTGCCTTTAATTCTTCGATAAAAGCCAGTACCTTCTCCCCCTGGGGACCCATGGTGGCATTCATGTTTTTGGGCAAACCCACCAGAATTTTTTCAACGCCGTATTCTTTGATGATCTCGCACAAACGGGCAATGTCTTTGTCAATGTTCTGCCGGCGTATCACTTCCAGTCCCTGGGCTGTCCAGCCCATAGGATCGCTTAAAGCCACTCCTATGGTTTTATCTCCTACGTCCAAACCCATAATTCTCATAATGTTAACTCCTATTCCTAAATAACCTTGATGGCAAACAGCGGGCAGGCGGCGCCGCAGTAACCGCACAGGCGACACAGGCCGGCTTTTACCCGGGCTCTCTCTTCCTCTAAATAGAGGGCCCCCGCCCCGCACATTTCCACACAGGCTCCACACCCCTGGCACCATTCCTCGATATGGAGTCTCCTGGGCTGCCGGACCACCTGCTCCTTTAACTCCTCCGGTATATAAGTTTGACTAAAAAATCGTACATTATAATCCACCTCGGCAAAATTTTGCATGCCAACCGCCACTGCTGCCAGTTCCGGCACACCCAAAACGAAGGATAAAGCTTCTTCGGCGGTGGCAAGCAAATTGCCGCCTCCCAGCGCCTTCATGCCGTAGATCCCTTTACCGGCCCGGTGGGCCTTGCGGATGGCTGACAGCATATCTTCGGCGCTTCCGTCCGCGATGCCCACCCCGGCCATATTCAGAATGGGATGGATTACTTCAATTTCAGGGATCTCCGCCGCGGCCAGAACCGCCGCCACGTGATGGGTGGAAATTCCCACCGCCCTTACGATCCCTCTGGCTTTCGCTTCCAGCAGCGCTTCTACCGCTTCCCAGTGTCCCCTGATGGTAAGCAAGGATTCCTGCTCGTGCAGCATGAAAATATCGATATAGTCCCGGTCGATCCCCCTCAGGGCTGCCTCCAGACTCTCTTTCATGCCATCCCGTGTATAGGCGTAACTCTTGCTGCAAATAACAATTTCTTCTTTCCTTCCCTTAATGGCCTCGCGAATATACGGGTAGGTGCGGTACAATTCAGCCGTATCGATAAAGTTTACGCCTTGTCTCAGGGCCCTGTCAATGACTGCCGCCCCCTGTTCCAAGGGCAGTTTGGCCTGAAGAGGACCAATGGTGAGAGCTCCAAAACATAAACGGGACACTTTTATGCCTGTGTTCCCCAGTATTCGGTAATCCACAGCGCCACCCCCCCAACAACAGGAAAGGCGCGCTTCAATCAGTTTCCCTGACACGCGCCTTTCGGTAGTTTATTTCTGAGCCCTACCATCCATATGGCCGGGAATAAATTCCTAAAGTAAAACAAACCCCCGGGTAAGGGGTTATTTCTGTTCCAGGTAATTTTTTACGAGTTCTTCCAGCAGTTCGTCCCGCTCCAACCGGCGGATCAAACTGCGGGCGTTTCCATGACTTGTGATATAGGCCGGGTCGCCGGACAAGAGGTAGCCCACCAGCTGATTTATCGGGTTATAGCCCTTTTCCTTTAAAGCAGCATAGACAGCCAGCAGTATTTCACGGGCCTGGTTAACTTCTTCCGCCTGGACTTTAAACATTACTGTCTCTTGTGAAAAATCATTAGCCATGGCAAAGACCTCCCAGTCCTAATATTACCTGTACTAGCAATATTAATTCAACAAAATGTTGCTTTTCCCTCTATTTGTCAAAAAAATAAAAATAAAATACGAAAAATATTATTCTTAACAGTATAATGTTACAGTTCGGCCCTGGGAATCATTTGCAAAAAACAGCACCGGGGGACGGTGCTTAATAAATCTGCAAAACAATCTCAAGACATCATTCTTAACAGTTGTTGAAGCAGGGGATTCACATATGGGTTTCCTTGCGGTCTGGATGTTTCCCGTTGCACAGGTTTTACGTTTTGATACTTCGCAACCTTGGATTTTACCCTTAAAAATTCTTTTTGCACCGTCTCCATTTGAACAGAAATGGCTTCGGCAGCTTCCTGCATTTTCTGGATAAAAGCCACCAACTCTTCCAATTCGCTTTTAAAACCCGGACGCTGGCTTAGACCCATCATCAACAGGGTGCCAAGCAGTTGAAAGTGATCTACGTTTAAGTTCAGCTGTATTCCAGGTATTCCTGATATCACCGGCATACCCTTGGGGGGCGGGCCGGGCCTCCTGGGTGGAAAAAACATTGACATGACCCCCTTCCGGAAAATAAGAGAAAGATCTTCTGATTCTTCATCATATGAATGATCAAAGAATAAGGTTCCAAATACCGGGGGTGAATACAAAAAAGAGAGACGGCTGTCGTCTCTCGTGTAGACATAATTATTTTGGTTACTTAAGTTGTCCTTCCACAACAGAAGCCACTTTGTCGATGGCCTCCTGTAATTTGGCGGGGTCCTTACCGCCGGCCTGGGCCATGTCCGGCCTGCCGCCGCCACCGCCGCCTACCACTTTAGCAATCTCCTTCACCAGATTGCCGGCATGCAAGCCGCGGCCCAGCAGATCTTTGGTTACCGCAGCCACCAGGTTTACCTTCTCCCCGGCCACGCTGCCTAATAAGATAACGCCGGTTCCCATCTTATCCCGCAGCATGTCGACCATGTTTCGTAAATTGTCCATATCCGGTGCGGCAACCACAGAAGCAAGAACAGGCACACCGTTAATCTGTTTTACTTTGCCCAGGATTTCCTGTGCCTCGGATTTGGCCAGTTGACTTCTGAGGGTATTTATTTCCTGCTCAAGGGCTTTATTCTGTTGTATCAGCCCTTCAACCCGACGTACAAGTTCATGTACAGGACTCTTTATGACAGTGGCTATCTCCTGCAGTTGCCCTTCTTTCGCTGCCAGGTATTTTAACACGCCCGGGCCGGTCACCGCTTCGATACGCCGCAAACCGGCGCCGACGCTGGTTTCATTAACAATCTTAAACAGTCCCACTTCGGCGGTGGAAGTTAAATGAGTACCACCGCAGAGCTCCAGGCTGAAATCGCCCATTTTGACGACCCGTACTTGCCTGCCGTACTTTTCGCCGAAAAGGGCGGCAGCTCCCATTTCTTTGGCTTTGGACAAGAAGGTTTCAAAAACTTCGATGGGCAAGTTGGACAACACTGCGCCATTGACCAGGTCTTCGATGCGCCGCAGTTCCTCCGGTGTGACCGCTGCATAATGGGTAAAGTCAAAACGCAGGCGATCGGGCTCCACCAGCGAACCGGCCTGGTTGACATGGTCACCCAGCACCTCTTTTAAGGCCTTATGCAACAGGTGGGTGGCGGAGTGGTTGCGGGCAGTATCCTGCCGGCGTGTGCGGTCCACCATTACTTTAAGGGAATCGTGGCGCCTGAGAATGCCGGAGAGCACTTTGCCACGGTGAACGAACAGGCCTTCCACCGGTTTGCTGACAGAGGTTATTTCAACTTCCACATCGGGACCCTTTAATACGGCATAGTCTGCCACCTGCCCGCCGGATTCGGCATAACAGGGGGTCACGTCCAGAATAATCTCTACTTCTTCCCCGGCCACCGCGGAAATTTCCTGCAGACCGTCCTTTAACAGGGCCAGCACATTGGAGTCGGTTTCCAGGGTGCTGTAGCCTATAAACCGGGTTTCGCCCAGTTCCTCCCGCAGGGCTTTGTACAAAACACCCCGCTCGGATAAATACTCGGTCTCCTGCCGGGCGCTGCGAGCCCGTTTCCGTTGTTCTTCCATGGCGGCGGCAAAGCCATCCACATCCACGGTGAGGCCCTGTTCCGCCGCAATCTCCTGGGTTAATTCCAGGGGAAAACCAAAGGTATCGTATAATTTAAAGGCATCCTCGCCGGTGATCTCACTGACCCCACTGGCTTTGGCTTCATTAATCAGGGCAGACAGGATATCACTGCCGGCAGCCAAGGTTTCCAGGAACCTTTCTTCCTCGGTACGAATTACCCGCAACACGTGCTCGCTTTTTTGCCGGAGCTCCGGGTAAGCATCTTTCATTTGATTGATAACAGCCTGGGATACCTTATAGAGGAAAGGCTCGTGGACGCCCAGCACCCGGCCAAAGCGAACGGCACGGCGCAGCAGGCGGCGAATCACATAGCCCCGGCCTTCATTGCCCGGTAATGCCCCGTCGCTGACGGCAAAGGTCACAGCGCGACAGTGGTCGGCGATTACCTTTAAGGCAAGATCGATTTTGTTGTCCTGACCGTATTTTTGTCCTGCCAGGTCGGCGGTGTAATCCATGATTTCCCGGAACAAATCGGTATCAAAGTTGGATGCCACCCCTTGCAGAACAGAGGCAACCCGCTCCAAACCCATACCGGTGTCAATGCCTTTGTTCTTCAGTGGAGAGTAGTTGCCCTCTTCATCTCGGAAGAATTGGATAAATACTAGGTTCCAAATCTCCAGAAAACGGTCGCAGTCACAGCCCACCCGGCAGTCCGGTGAGCCGCAGCCCCTGGATTCCCCTAAATCAACATAAATTTCCGAACAGGGACCGCAGGGACCCACGCCAATCTCCCAGAAATTGGTGTCCTTACCCATGCGGACAATACGTTCCGCCGGTACACCCACCACTTTATTCCAGATTTCAAAGGCCTCGTCATCGTCCAGATAAATGGTAACCCAAAGTTTCTCCTTGGGTAAATTCAGATGTTCGGTAACAAATTCCCAGGCCCAGGGGATGGCGCTTTCTTTAAAATAATCCCCAAAGGAAAAATTGCCCAACATTTCAAAAAAGGTATGGTGTCTCGCTGTCCGGCCAACGGACTCAATGTCCGGCGTCCGAATGCATTTCTGGCAGGTGGTTACCCTTTTGTATTCCGGTACCGCTTGTCCGGTAAAAAAGGGCTTAAAAGGGACCATCCCCGCAGCGGTCCACAGAATACTGGGATCGTTATGAGGAATAAGGGAAGCACTGGGCAGGATCTGGTGTCCTCGCTCTTCAAAAAACTTGAGATACTTCTCCCTGATTTCTTTGCCGGTCATCAATTTATATTCCTCCTAATTGCATAAGGCTACAAATTCTTCAAATATTTATATCTTAATGCATAATTTACAGGTGGTCAAGCCAGCCTTTGGCCATTGGCTCTTGGCTATCGGTTATTGGTTGTTGGTCATTGATCAATTGGCCGTTGGCCCCAGGAATAAATATAAGGCCAAGGGCTGATGGCCGATGGCTGAAGGCCAGACCCCAAAGGAATACCCCAAAGACTAGTTCAGTTTTTCCCAGGCAAAAGAAACCAGAATACGGGCGATGGCGGCCAGGGGTACCGCCAGGAGCATACCGGCAATACCAAACAGGTGACCGCCTGCCAGCAGGGCGATAATGATGGCCAGGGGATGGAGTCCCACGCTGTGGCCTAAAATCTTGGGTGAAATAATATTACCCTCCAATTGTTGAATGACAAAAACGGCGATAACCACCTTCACGGCCAGCCATTTGGACTGCAGCAAGGCCATGGCCACCGCCGGTATAGCACCGATAAGGGGGCCGAAGTAGGGAATCAATTCGGCTAAACCGGCAATGATTCCCAGCATGGTGGCAAACTGGAGGCCGATCAACATGAAAGCGATACTGGTTAAAACCCCCACGATCAACACCACCGTCAGGTGGCCGCGGATAAAGCTGGCAAAAACATGGTCAATTTGTTTGGCCAGATACAGGACGTCCGTAGTCCATTCCCCGGGAACCTGGGAAATTGCCCATTTTTTCAAATGCTCTAAATCCTTCATCATATAAAATGCCAGAACAGGGGCCAGGGCAAAATTAAACAAGTTTCCTAAGAGAGCCAGCAGGAGGTCCATCACCTGGCGGACCATGCCCATTAGCCTCAATTCCGCCCAACGAATACGTTCATCCACAATCTGGTGCACACCGGGAGGAATTGTACTGTTATCAAAGCTTTGTTGAATGTTCTGTACCATTCCCTCCACCTGGTCGGTATAAACCGGGATGCTTTCCACCAAAGTTTCCAATTGATTAACCATCCTGGGCACTCCGTACATGAACAGGCCGGTTACCACAATAATAACTCCCAGGTAAAGAATTAAAATGGCCGCTACTCTGGGGGAGCCTCTTTTTTCCATGCGTCCTACCACGGGGTTTAACAGGTAAACAAGAATAATGGCCAGGATGAAGGGTAAAAACAGTTGCCGCACCAGATATAAAAAATAAAGTATCAGACCGATTAATATAGCAAGAAAAAGGTAGCGGTAGGTCCGTTTTTCCTTCCACCAGGACATAGGTTCCTCCCTCATGACCAAAAAAGTGAGGACCAGTGTCCCCACTCCCTGTTTTACTTGATCATATCGCTTACTCTCTTGGTCATACCCTTCATTATTTTTTGTGCCCTGCGACCGGCTTTTCGGGTGGTACCCAAAAACATGCGCTCAGGTTTTCTTTGTGGTCTTAAGGCCATACCCAGAGCTGCTCCCAACAGGCTGCCGGTAATAACGCCCCTCCAAAATCCCATCCTATTCACCCCCCAGGAACTTAATATAAGGCTGTATTATGCGGGTCAAAGGCAACCAGACTGCCGTCTTCTGCCACTTCAAATATGTCTACGCCTTCTTTGTTCATCCGGAATTCCACGCAGCAATCCCAGCAGTAATACTGATCGATGCCGACTTTGCCGGTGGCTTTCCCGCCGCAAACCGGGCAGTTCACCAGACGAGGCCCCCTTACACTCAGATTCTAACTGTCCATTATTATTGCCCAAATAAAAATCAAAAATGCGTCCGCAAACAAAAACCGTATCCACCGGCACCCGCGCAATTTTTTTACAAAGGCTTAGCAAACTTCCTCCCAGGCTTAATGTATCCTTAGTATCTGCTTTACAATGACAATTTATAATGAAAAAAATAATTCCGTGGGGTGTGATATGTTAAACGTTACAGCGATGTTCAGTTGGTCCGTTTCCATCGCTTCAAAATGCATTTCATCGTTTCCCATTCCTGTGGAATGGTTCAGAGGAACCAGCAGTACACACCCGTTTATAAATGAACAAGCCAGGCATATCTTAATGAATGACGGTTACAAACAGGCGGCGCAATTCTTTAATATGTTTGCTGACCAGTTAGACAGCGGCGTTGTATGGGTAGACAACGGTTTGCAGAGCGCCTGCCACCTTTACGACCCGGATACCAAGTCTGGAATGTGGCACTGGCCCAGCGCCGCCGAAAAATGCGTCGAATTTTACCACAAAGCTTTAAAACTTTGGCACAACAAAAAGCATGCCCGCGCCATGTTCTTTCTGGGAGCAGCCCTTCATCTGGTGCAAGATGTTTGTGTTCCCCATCATGCCTCCTGCAAGATCTTTAACGGGCATGTGGATTACGAAAGCTGGGTCGAAATCAGAAGACACCATTACCTGACAGAAGACGGCGGTATCTACCAAATTTCTGATCAACCGCAAGATTGGATTACAGAGAACGCAAAATTAGCCAAACAGTATTTTTCCCTGGTTAGCCAGGGTTTACCAGAGGATTATCACCGGGCAACCGCAGTATTGTTACCCAGGGCTCAGCAAACAACCGCCGGTTTTTTATTGCATTTCTACAACCAACTGTAAAATCCGGTTAGAAATCTGTAAAAAAAAGAGCGCTGTTGTGGCGCTCTATTGGTCCCCCTATGTTTTATTAACTGCCTTTTCAATGGTTCCGCCGCCCACCAGGTAGTCGCCTTGATAGTAGACCACTGCCTGACCGGGGGTGATGGACCGCTGAGGATATTTAAATGTCACCTTCACCAGCCCCTCTTCCATGGGCTCGATGACCGCCGGGGAGGGTTTGCTGTTGTACCGGACCTGGGCTTCCACTTCCCTGGGGCCGGTGAGTTTTTCAAATAAAATAAAGTTGTTATCCGAAGCCACCAGTTCGGTGCCCCAGATGGCATCTTCGGGACCCACGATGACGGCGTTTTTCTCCACATCAATGTCCACTACGTAAACCCTTTCCCCGGTGGCCAGACCGAGACCCCTGCGCTGGCCGATGGTATAAAAGGGAATTCCCTTATGCTGACCGATCACATTGCCCTGCAAGTCCAGGAAAGGACCCGGTTTAATACCACCTTCGGAACGCTCATCCAGGAAATTGCGGTAGTTGTTGTCATGTACAAAACAGATTTCCTGGCTTTCGGGCTTGGAGTAGGTGGGCAGCCCCCACTGTTTGGCCATTTCCCGCACCTGCTCCTTGGTGTACTCGGCTAGGGGCATCAGGGTATGGGCGATTTGGTCCTGGGTAAAACCGTACAGTACATAGGTCTGGTCCTTTCTCTCATCCCGCGCCTTGCGTACGGTATAACGGCCGTATTCCTTACTGTAGCCCAGCCTGGCATAGTGCCCGGTGGCAATGTAATCGAATCCCATCTGGCGGGCCTTTTGCAGCAATGCCTCGAATTTGACAAAACGGTTACAGGCGATACAGGGATTGGGAGTTCGTCCCCGGAAATATTCGTCTACAAAATATTGGATAACCTTTTCAGTAAACAGTTCCCTGAAATTCAAAACATAATAGGGGATCCCCAGGACGTCCGCCACCCGCCGGGCGTCGTCCACCGCGGTCAGGGAACAGCAGCCCACATAGTCGCCGTCCACCACCTCCACATCGGGGTCCCAAATTTGCATGGTTACTCCGACAACCTCATAACCCTGTTGCTGTAAAAGGGCGGCGGTGACAGAACTGTCGACCCCGCCGCTCATGGCTGCCATGACTCTTTTTTTGGTTGCCAAAAGGCTTCACCTACGCATTTTGTTTTTTTAGATAGTCCTCAATGGCTGCTTTTAAAGCATCGGCCGCCAGGTTGGAACAGTGCATCTTGGCCGGGGGCAGTCCTTCCAGGGCTTCGGCTACGCTCTTATTGGTAATTTGCAGGGCCTCTTCAATGGTCTTACCCATGGCCATCTCTGTTACCATACTGCTGGTGGCAACGGCGGCGCCACAGCCAAAAGTTTTAAATTTAATATCTTTAATGACGTTATCTTCAACCCTCAGGGTAATTTTCATAATATCACCACAACTAGGGTTGCCAACTTGACCGACACCGTCCGGATTCTCAATCTCGCCCACATTGCGGGGATTGGTAAAATGATCCATTACCTTTTCACTATACATAATGATAATGATACCTCCTCGTTCCCTTTCTATATTATCTAAAATTCCTCTTCAATTTCCCCGTGATCATGGTGATGGTCTTCCTCATGAACAGTGCAGGTACTGCAGGCACAGGGGTTGCACCCTTCACTCAAGGGGGACATGGCTCTCAGCCTTTCAATGATGGGAGGCAGTGTCTCCAGGAAGTACTCCACGTCCTCTTCCGTATTGTCTTTACCCATAGTCAGGCGCAACGAGCCGTGGGCAACTTCCTTGGACAGACCGATGGCCGTAAGTACATGGGAGGGTTCCAGGGAACCGGAAGTACAGGCGGAGCCGCTGGAAATGGCAATCCCTTTCATATCCAGCATCAGGAGCATAGATTCACCCTCGATAAAACGGAAGCAGAAGCTGACGTGGTTGGGCAAACGCTCCTTGGGATGTCCTGTTAAAATGGTATGGGGGATTTTTTCCAGAACCTTGGAAATAATGCGGTCACGATATTTGGATAAGCGCTCGGCATCGGCGTGCATGCGCTGGGTGGCCAGTTCAACGGCCTTGCCCAATCCCACGATGCCTGCCACGTTTTCCGTGCCGGGCCGCCGGCGGCGTTCCTGACCGCCCCCAAACATAATGGGATGCCAGAAGGTCCCCTTGCGGATATACATAGCGCCGACTCCCTTGGGCCCGTAAATTTTATGACCGGACAGGGTAAGCAAGTCCACTCCCAGTTCGTCTACATTGACGTGTATTTTACCCACACTTTGTACCGCATCGGTATGGAAAATGATCTTCCTTTCCCGGGCCACTTCACTGATTTCTTTGATAGGCATAATAGTGCCAATTTCGTTGTTGGCATGCATAATGGTAATTAAGATGGTCTTATCGGTAATGGCATCCGCCACCTGTTGGGCGGTCACTCTGCCGTATTGATCCGGCGGTAAAACTGTTACGGAGAACCCCTCCCGCTCCAACTGCTTACAGCAGTTGAGCACCGCGCTGTGTTCCACTGCAGAGGTAATAATATGATTTCCTTTATGCCGGTTGGCATAGGCTACACCACGGATGGCCATGTTATCGGCCTCGGTGCCGGTACCGGTAAAAGCGATTTCACCTACGCTGGAAGCGCCGATGGCGGTGGCCACCTGCTGCCTGGCCTTTTCAACGGCCTTGCGGGCTTCTCGTCCAAAGGCATGAATACTGGAGGGGTTGCCAAAATGTTCCGTCAGGTATTTCATCATTTCTTCCGCAACAGCCGGGTCCACCGGCGTTGTTGCCGAGTGGTCGAAGTAAACCTTTCTCATGATCTTCCTCCTTAAACGTTTGTCAGTCTATAAATCCGAATTATGCATCTGGTTTTTCTGCGCATCCCGGCACATATCTTCCAGGGTGATGGAGTCCAACACCTCCGCGATGCTGTCGCGGACCCTGGCCCAGATATCCCTTGAAATGCAGTAATCAACCTTTTCACAGGCTGCCGGTTCATGCTCGCTCACACATTCCAGCGGGGCAATGGGGCCCTCCAGAGCCCGCACGACATCTCCTACTTTTATTTCCGAAGGGGGCTTGGCCAATATGTATCCCCCCTGGGCTCCCCGGACACTTTTGACCAAACCAACCTTACGTAAAACCGCCATCAGCTGCTCCAGGTAGTTCTCGGATATGCCTTGCCGCTCGGCCACTACCTTTAAAGGGATTGGCTCGGATCCGTAATGCATCGCCAAATCAAACATTGCCTTAAGTCCATAGTGTCCCTTGGTGGACAGCCGCAAGCAACATCCCCCCCTTTATTAATCCCAAGTAATCCGCTCGGTTTTATAGAATATGATATCACGCGTCAAAGTCACTGTCAATCATTAAATCCGACTAAATTACTCAAGTTTAAAATATAGAAAGTCTAATATAAGAATAAATACCACCGCTGGGGTGGTACTATGCAAGGATGCTATAATATTTTGTTTAGGTTATGACTCGTATTCGTTATCCCCAGGATGTCCCGCACCACCGCTCCGGCCAGGACCAGTCCGGCGGCGGCAGGGACAAAGGAAATGCTGCCCGGCGCAAAGGAATTGCTCTGGCTCTCCGGGTCCGCAGAGTCCGCCTTGACCCTAGCTACCCTGACCTTAGGTGTGACAGGTTGCTCCGGGGAGAAAACCACTTTGACCCCTTTGTGAATCGCAAACTTTCTCAATTCCCGACGAATCACCCTGGCCAGGGGGTCCACCGAGGTCTCGGAAATGTCCGCCACCCGGAAAGCGGCGGGGTCAAGCTTATTACCGGCTCCCATGCTGGAGATGACAGGAATGTTCTGGAAGTAACACCTTTTGATGATGTCTATTTTACCTGTAACATTATCAATGGCATCCACAACGTAAGAGTATTGGGGCTTTATCAACCGGTCCCCTTTTTCCGGGGTATAAAATTGTTTCAGTGGGATGACTGTGGCCCGGGGGTTAATAAGTTTGACCCTTGCCGCCATTAAATCTACCTTGTTTTGGCCAACGGTATTTTCCAGGGCATGCAACTGCCGGTTAATGTTGGTAATATCCACCGTGTCAAAATCCACCAGCGTCAGTTCCCCAATGCCGGCCCTGGCCAGGGCTTCCACCACGTAGGAACCTACACCCCCCACACCGAAAACAATGACCCTGGCAGATGCCAGTTTGGCCAACCCTTCTTCACCTATTAACATAGCTGTTCTGGAAAACCTGTACTGTTCCACGGGAACCTCCTGATCATTCGTGCATTTGCTTAAGGACCGGGAATGTTACCTTGAAAACACTCCCCTTCTTGAGTTCACTCTCAACGCTGATTTCCGCCCTGTGCTGTTCGGCAATCCATTTGGCAATGGACAAGCCCAGCCCGGTTCCTCCCACCGGCCTGGATTTATCCGACCGGTAGAAACGTTCAAAGATCCGGTTTAATTCACCGGGGTCGATGCCCATACCGGTGTCTTTGACCAGCACCTGTACACGGTCCCCGCCGCATGCAACCGACAGTTCCACCGTACCCGCCGGCGGAGTAAATTTAAAGGCATTATCCAATAGTATGAGTAACAGCTGCTTAACATAATCAGGGTCAGCCATGATATAGGTGTCTTTGCAGCGTTCGTCGATGTCAATTTTAAAGTTGATTTGGCCGGCCAGGATTTTGGCTTGCCGACCAACCTGCTGAAGGATTTGGACAACGGGCAGGGGTTGCAGGGACAGGGTGAGACCGGCATCCGCCCTGGCCAGCACCAGCATATCCGAAACCAGCCGGCTCATACGCTCAGCCTCGGAGGCAATGTCCGCCAGGGCCTCTTGCCGGATGGCGGGGTGTTCATCCCCCATTTTCCGTAATAAATCAATATTGCCCCGGATGGTTGTCAACGGCGTCTTTAATTCATGGGACACATCCGCCACAAATCTCCTCTGGGCGGCGTGGGATTCCTCCAATTCCCGGTAAGCCGCCTCCAGGCTGTCCAGCATCCCGTTCAATGTTGCTGACAGCCGCCCCAGTTCATCGTTGGGTCCTTCCCAGGCAATTCGCTGGTGGAGGTTTAACTCCTGACGGATGAGGGCTGCCGTCTTTGTGATTTCCTCAACGGGCCGCAGGGCCGTCCTGGCCAACCACCAGCCAATGGAACCGGCTGCCAGGATCATTAAGCCGCTCAACAGCCACAACAACCATTTCAACCTGTTCAGGGCCGCTTGTATCCCTGAAAAAGGTTGACCCACCTGGAGCAGTCCCACTACACGGTGTTCCGCCATTAAAGGATAATTATAGGTCCGGATCCTCTGGCCGCCCACCTGCAGCCATTCGTAGAAGCTCTGTCCGGTGACACCCAGCTTCAAGGTGTCTTCACTTAAGGGCAAAGTCTGGTTGGACAGGTTGCTGGACTTCGCCACCAGGCGCCCGTAGGGATCCACCACCTGCAGGTAGGTATTGGGATAGCCAAAAACATCCACATCCGGCAGTACAATCTGCTGCTGGCGAAACCAGTTGGGCCCCACCACTTTGATGGACCGGACCACCCCAACAGCCCGCCCCGCCAGCTCCCTGTCAATCTCCTGGACCATGCTGTACGAAAGAAACGTATAGAGAATAAAGGAGAAGGCAATTAAGGTTAAGCTTACAACGGCACTATACCATAATGTAAGTTTCAGCCTGACGGTCATCATTCCTGCTCCCTCAGTACATATCCCACTCCCCGGACGGTGTGGATCAGCCTTGGTCCATGTTCCTCCGTCTTCTGACGCAGCATATTTATGTAAACTTCTACCACGTTGGAGCCCCCGGTGTATTCCAGGCCCCAAACCCGGTCAATGATCCGATCCCTGGTTAACACCTGGTTGGGATGGTTTAGAAAAAGGTTCAACAGGTCAAACTCCCTGGAGGTGAGGAATAAAGGTTTGCCGGCCCGGCGTACCTCCCTGGTCTCCAGATCCATTTTCAGGTCGGAAAACTGGATGACCTTGCTGACATTGGCCTTGCGGCGCAGCAGGGCCTGGATGCGGGCCAGCAGTTCTTCCAGAGCAAAGGGCTTGCCCAGGTAGTCGTCGGCTCCCAAATTGAGACCCTTTACCTTACTTTCCACTTCATCCCTGGCACTGAGGATAAGAATAGGAATCACGTTTTCCTTGCGAAAGCGCTGGCAGATTTCCCAGCCGTCCAGCCCCGGCAGCATAATGTCCAATATCAACAATTCCGGCGGGTTGTTTCTGGCCATGTTCAGGCCGGTATATCCGTCGTTGGCTACCTCCACCCGGTATCCTTCATAGGTCAAGGCCCTTTGCAACATGGCCGTAATTTTGGGGTCATCATCAATTACCAAGATCCTGGCGCCCATTTCCTTCCCCCACTTTGTTTCCTAAAAAACCGGGCCGGGGCCCGGTTAAATTCTCCTGGTACTTTTATCTCCTATTATGACCTGTACTTCTTTGCTTTGTCCAGCCCTGACAACCACCAGCGTCACTTTTTGTCCCGGCTGTGTTTGATCCACCGCATCAATTAGTTCCTGGGGGGTCGTTAAAGTTTTGCCGTTAAATTGCAGAATGATGTCCCCGGGTTTTAAACCAACGGTCATAGCCGGGCTGTCCGGCGCCACCCCGGAGACTACCACACCCCTCTGATCCTGTGAAGGTTGGATGTTAACTCCGATATAAGGATGGGCAACGGTTCCTTTGGTTATTAGTTGATTATAAACCGAGGCCACCGTTGAAGAAGGAATGGCAAAACCAATTCCCTGGGCCTTTGCGTTTACTGCTGTGTTTACCCCTACCACTTCACCGTTCAGGTTGAGCAACGGCCCGCCGGAGTTGCCGGGGTTAATTGAGGCATCGGTCTGCAGGAGGTTACGGAATCTCCTGTCCCCGATGTTCACCGGCCTGCCCTTGGCGCTGATGACTCCCACTGTTACCGTATGGTCCAGGCCGTAAGGGTTGCCGATGGCAATGACCCAATCTCCTACTTCAATCCTATCGGAACTGCCGAATTTCAAAGTGGGCAGTTTTCCCTCTGGATTAATTTTAAGCACCGCTAAATCCAATTCCCGGTCAGCTCCGACCACCCTGGCCCGGTATTGCTTGTTGGTGGCCAGCGTAACCTGGATCTGGCTGGCTCCTTCAATGACATGATAATTCGTTACAATATAACCGTCTTCCGAAACAATGAAGCCGGAACCCATGCCGGTCTGCACCTGGGTTCTCGGCACTCCCTGGATACCGAAAAACTGCCTGAAAAAGGGGTCGTTAAGAAAGGGATCCATCTCAACCTCCGACTGAACCACCGTCTCAATCTTTACCACCGCCGGCGCAGTCTGCTTAACCACTGCCGATATATTGGCCGGTCTGATAAAGCCCTGCTCCGCCATGGCCGGCTTGTCTCCAATGGAAATCAAATGTTGCTGGCTGCTTGACCAGTGAAGTCCTACAACCACTAACAAAATCATCAACAGGCTCTTGGTCAGCAAAACAAAGAGTGGTTTGGAAAGTTTTTCCGCCCTTACTTTCATAAACATCTCTCCCTTGCATATAATTTTAAATTTATCATAAACATTGATCCTTAAAATTACCTTAAAAAGAAAAAACATCTCACCAGAGATGTTGCAGAAAAATTTTACGTAAACCATAAGGAAACCCCACCGTGCCGTGTTTTTACCCAAAGTTTTTTGAACCTGTTCTCCAACAGGTGGGTGTCCTTCCGCAATTTCCTGTTTCCTTATCCTAAGTAAGGTCTACATTCCCTTGCGTGAAACCGGGCTCCCTTTTTCTTCAATGTTGGCTCAAAACTTCAGGTATACCACGCACAAAGCAGGGCAGTGTTTTGTGCAAAATATAATTTTTTCAATCATTATGTTAACATATCGTTATCAAATTCGCAAGTCCTCCAGTGCTGCTTCGGATGCTCTGATTTTTCCAAAAATCAAAAAATAACGACATTTTTTGTGTTGCCGGCTAATAAAATAATCACCCGGCTCACTGCGTGGTCTCTTTGGACTGCACAAAAGAAAAGGCAACTGGGATACTGTTGAGTCCAGTTGCCTGATAAGATGTTTATTATTTCGTTCCGTTATTCTTAATGACCGCTGTGCTGCGGATATGCAGTTCGGCCAGTTGAGCCGGGTCCACCAGGTCCGGCGCCTGGGTCATCAGGCAGGTGGCGCTGGCGGTTTTGGGGAAAGCAATGACGTCACGGATGCTGTCTTTGCCGGCCAGCAGCATGACCAACCGGTCAAAGCCAAAGGCAATTCCTCCATGGGGAGGAGCGCCGTATTCAAAGGCCTCCAGCATAAAACCAAATTTTTCTCTGGCCTCCTCGGCACTGAGACCCAGTGCCTTAAACATCAATTCCTGCACATCTCGGCGGTGGATACGGATGCTGCCCCCGCCAACCTCCACACCGTTTAATACCATATCGTAGGCCCTGGCGCGGACTTTGCCGGGATCGCTCTCCAGCAGCGGCAGGTCCTCTTCCACAGGGGACGTGAAGGGATGGTGCATGGCAAAATACCGGCCCTCTTCGGGGTCGAATTCCAGCAGCGGAAAATCAGTAACCCAGAGGAAATTCCACATTCCCTGGGGAATCAGGTTCAGACGTTCCGCCAGGTGTACCCGCAGGGCGCCCAGGGAGGCTGCCACTACCGCCGGTTTGTCTGCCACAAAGAGCAGCAGGTCCCCCGGCTGCGCTTCCAGCTTATCCTGAATGGCCGCTATTTCTTCCGGTGTAAAAAACTTGGCAATGGGTGATTTCACCGAGCCGTCTTCATTGATAATGAAGTAAGCCAGGCCTTTGGCCTTGTAAACTGCCACATAGGCTGTCAAGTCATCAATCTCCTTGCGGGAGAAAGCACCACAGCCCCTGGCGTTGATGCCTTTTACCTGCCCGCCGCCGGCGACGGCGCTGTGGAAGACCTTAAATCCACACCGGGCGGCAATGGGTGTGATGTCCTTCAATTCCAGTCCGAATCGTGTATCCGGTTTATCAGAGCCAAAACGGTCCATGGCTTCCTGATAGGAAAGGCGAGGGAACGGTGTAGGGATTTCCAGACCGATGGTATCCCGGCAGACCCGGGCAATCATTTGCTCCATGAGGCCCATGACATCCTCGGCGTCCACAAAGGACATCTCCAGGTCGATCTGGGTAAATTCCGGCTGGCGGTCCGCCCGCAGATCCTCATCCCGAAAACAGCGGACAATTTGGAAATAACGCTCCATGCCGGCCAGCATCAAAATTTGCTTGAATAGTTGGGGGGACTGGGGCAGGGCATAAAATTTGCCGGGGTTAACCCGGCTGGGCACCAGGTAATCCCTGGCCCCTTCCGGGGTGCTTTTGGTGAGCATGGGAGTTTCAATTTCCCAAAAGCCGTGGTTGTCCAGAAAATCCCGCACGCTTTTGGCAGCCCGGTGACGCAGCATCATGGCCCGCTGCATTTCCGGACGGCGCAGGTCAAGATAACGATAGCGCAGGCGTAAATTTTCATCCACATCAATGTTGTCCTCAATATAGAAGGGAGGCGTTTTGGCCCGGTTCAGCACCCGCAGGGCATGGGCATAGACCTCCACTTCCCCGGTGGCCATATTGGGGTTGGCGGTACCCTCGGGGCGGGCCGTCACCTTGCCCACCACCGCCAGGACGTACTCGTTTCTAACGCCTTCGGCCTTTTTAAAGGCTTCTTCATTCACTTCCGGGCTGAAAACCACCTGGACAATGCCGGAACGGTCCCGCAAATCCACAAAGATCAATCCACCGTGGTCCCGACGTCTTTGTACCCAACCCATCAGCACAACTTCCTGACCTTCATGTTGTTTCCTCAAATCACCGCAATAACTGGTCCGGCGCAAACCATGCATAGATTCAGACATTTGTTGTACCCTCCATTGCTTTACCTTTCAAAATATTTCTATAGAAATTAAACATTGAACATTAACTTTTGGCTTTTATATAGTCCACCATGCCACCCATGGGAACTTCTTGCTGTTCACCGGCCTGCATATCCCGGACCACCGCCACTCCCCGGGCCACTTCTTCTTCACCCAGGATGATGACCAGCCGGGCGTCCAATTTACCGGCGTACTTCATTTGGGCCTTCAGACTGCGGCCCAGGTAATCCTTTTCGGCAGCAATCCCCTGCCTGCGCAATTGCTGCAGCAGTGTGAAGGCCTGCTTTTCCACCTCGGTACCGACGGTGGCAATGAAAACTGCGGGTCCCCTGGTGACCGGGAAAGTGATACCCTGGCGTTCCGCCGTCAATAAAATGCGCTCCAACCCCAGCGCAAAACCAATGCCGGGGGTAGGGGGACCGCCGCATTCTTCAATTAACCCGTTGTAGCGCCCGCCCCCGCCGACGGAGCTCTGGGCACCAATATCCCGGGCCATAATTTCAAAGGCGGTACGGGTGTAATAATCCAATCCCCTGACCAGCCGGTTGTCTACGATATATTGAACCCCCACTGCATCCAGGTAAGACTTTACCAGCTCAAAATGAGAATCGCATGCGGCACAGAGAGCGTCCAATGTGGTTGGCGCATGACGGCCGATATTCTGGCATTTTTCGTTTTTACAATCCAGGATGCGCAGCGGGTTTCTCTCAAACCGCCCCTGGCAGTTGGGGCACAGGTTTGCCAAGTGGGGGCGGAAATGCTCCTGGAGTTTTTCCCTTAAAATCGGGCGGCAGTCAGGGCAACCCACACTGTTGATATGAAGTTCAAGGTCTTTTAAACCAATTCTTTCATAGATATCCATGGCCATGGCAATGACTTCAGCATCCACAGCGGGACTGTCAGACCCAAATACTTCCACCCCAAACTGGTGAAACTGGCGGTAACGTCCTGCCTGGGGCCGGTCATAGCGGAACATGGGGCCTATGTAAAACAACTTGATCGGTTGGGGCATGGCGTACAGCTTATTTTCCACATAGGCCCTCACGGCAGCGGCGGTGCCTTCAGGCCTCAGCGTAATGCTGCGGTCACCCCGGTCGGTAAAGGTGTACATTTCTTTTTCTACAATGTCGGTGGTCTCCCCGACGCCCCGGGCAAACAACTCGGTATGTTCAAAAACAGGCGTTCGAACCTCGCCGTAGCCATATTCCCGGCATACCTGCCGGGCGAGCTCCTCCAGGTACTGCCACTTTTCAACTTCTCCCGGCAAAATATCGTTGGTACCTCTCGGCCTGGTCGTTAGCACAAAGTAAACCTCCTTGCCATCATTCCATTTACAAAGCATGCTGTTTGCCAAAGCAAAAATAAACTCCCGCCCCGGGCATGCCGCAGCATCGCCAGGGACGGGAGATCTTCCCGTGGTGCCACCCTGATTGAACATAAAAGTTCCTCTCAAGTCAACGATAACGGTGTTGATCCGTACCGGCCTACTGGGACTTCATCCTTTCGGGGGTAACTCCCGGGGGTTCTTCAGCCAAAGTTCTTGCAGAGAAGCTTTCAGTCCGGGGCTTCTCCTCCCTGAGCAAGGTTTCTCAAGCCTACTCTCCCGATCATAGATTTATCCTTATTAAACCTGAGAATTATTGTATGCAATAGAACGAAATTTGTCAATGTCACAGGTTATAAGCACACTTTCTAACTGTTAAAAATGGTGGCCAATGCTATAATAGTAATAGTATTAGGATGCTTCGGGATCGAACTTGTTCCCCTTGGGCGCCCCATGCTATACTAAAAATTGAGGTGATTTCCATGATCACAAAGGAACTGGTTGATAGAATTAACACACTGGCCCGTAAGCAGAGGACCGAAGGGCTGACCCCGGAGGAAAAGGAGGAACAGCACCAACTGCGCCAGCAGTATCTCAAGGGTATTCGCGGGCAAGTGATTAACGCCCTGAACAATATCAGATTTGCCGAGGGTGAGGGTTCCTGCGGCTGCGGGTGCGGTCAGCCCAAGCATCAACACCAACACCGGCCTCAGCACGGCAAAAACGGCGGCTGTGGCTGCAGCGGACACCATCATGGTAAAAAAAGCCCCTTACATTAGAATACAACCAAAGCGGAGGAAAACATGCTGAAAACCATCCTGTTCGATTTGGACGGCACTTTGCTGCCCATGGACCTGAATCGCTTTCTAACGAGTTACTTTGATCGCCTGACCAAATCCTGTTCTCATATTGTGGATCCCAAGGTGTTACATAAAAATATCTGGGCTTCCACCGAAGCCATGATTCGGGATAACCGCCCGCACAAAACCAACCAGGAGGTTTTTATGGAGGATTTTATCCCCCGCTTTAACCTGCCTGCCGATGAATTAATGCCTTTGTTTGATAACTTCTATAACGGTGAGTTCAGGGAACTGATTTGCTGCACCACCCCCACCCCGTTGTCCAGACAAATTTGCCTGCAATTAGTGGACAAGGGCTACCAACTGGTGCTGGCCACCAACCCCATTTTCCCTGACGTTGCCACCGCTCACCGGATGCGCTGGGCCGGTATCGATGATATACCCTGGGCCCTAGTCACCACTTATGAACACTGTCACTTCTGCAAACCCAACCCCAACTACTACAAAGAAATTCTGGAGAAAGTCGGCGCCAAACCGGAGGAAACCCTCATGGTGGGCAACGATACCAAAGAGGATTTAGTGGCTGGGAAATTGGGCATTAAAACCTACCTGGTAACCGATAATCTGATCGACCATGGCAATCCCGACTACGATGCGGACTTTGAAGGACGCCTGGAGGATTTCATGGAATTTGTCAGGAAGCTGCCAAAGGTAACACGCTAATAAAAATTTTTGTAATCATTTTTTAATACCTTTTTAAACAATACCTGGTATTATTGAAATTTAAAGACCAGGATTTTTTTTGATATTTTTGGTATGCAAACAACTGATTTGCTGGTAACTACAATATTGACGGGGGCTGAGAAATGAAACCTTTGATATGGTTAACGGCGGTTTTTCTGATGCTATTCACAAGCGCCCTGCCGGCTATGGCCCAGTCCGGTGGTGAGATTACGGTTTCCATAGATGGCTTGCCGGTGGCCTTTGATGTAAATCCGGTCATCGACAACAACCGTACTCTGGTTCCTTTCCGTGCCCTGGCAGAAGCCTTAAATGTACAAGTCACCTGGGATCAGAAAACCCGGACCATCGTGGGGGCAGACGGTAAAAACACCATTACCCTTCAAATAGGCAGCAAAACAGCCTTGCGGAACGGTATGGCAATACCATTGGATATGCCGCCCAGGGTGTTGAAAGGGAAAACCTTAATTCCCTTGAGGTTCTTCAGTGAGGCCTTTGCCTGTCAAGTGGCCTGGAGCCCGGCTGAAAATAAAATAAAGATCCTTTCCCCACCCCGGGAGATGACTGTCATCGGGTTTTATGCCCTGGGGGATCGGCAGACCAGCAGTTGGACCAATCTTTTTGGCAAACCCTTTCCTGACGCAGGTGTGGGCAATACTGATGTAGTGAATACCGTGGCCCTGGGTTGGTACAGTTTGGACCGGCAAGGCAATCTGCTCACCAAGAGTAGCACCGGCTGGCAGAGGCCGGATGATTATGAAAAGGTTTTGGACAAGGCTGAAGAATTTGGTTTGAAAACCCAAATGGTGCTTCACATGACCGATGGAGACGGTTCTCTTACTAACTTGTTGGCTAACGAGATCGCCATGAGGAAGGCTGTAGCAGCCATCATAGAGGAAGCTAAAAACTACCAAGGGGTTCATCTGGACTTTGAAGGATTGGGCCGGCAGGACAAGGGCGAAGGTTTAACCCGGGTAAGAGACAGCTTCAGCAACTTTGTCAACCTGTTATCTCAACCACTCAAGGCGGCAAACCTCCCGTTAACCCTGACCCTGCACGCACCTAACAGTGCTTATCAGGGTTATGATTATAAAAAGTTGGGGCAAATGGCCGACGAAATTATTATCATGGCCCATGATTACGGGGTAAAGCCCGAGCCGGTGGATCTGGTCACCCAGGCCGTCAAGTGGGCCAGCCAGATGATGCCGCCGGAAAAATTAATCCTGGGTATCTCCGTTCCCAGCGAAACACCGGAAAGCCTGGTAACCAAAGTAGGCATTGCCAAGCGGTATCAACTAAAAGGGATTTCCCTCTGGCGGCTGGGACTGGTATCTGAAGAAATGTGGACCTCTCTGAGAACTTGTGTTGTTACGCGAAAACAGAAAACCTGAGCATGTCCTCTAAAGATTACAGCCCACCTGGAAAACCGGTGGGCTGTATCAACATAACGGATGCCGGTCAGGGAAAAGATAATCTTAACTCCCTTACGGAAAGGATGATACCATGCCTCGCAACAAGAAAAAAACCGAGAACAAGAGCCCTGTCGTAGCCCCCGGCATGTATGATTTTCTAGAACAGGACGCAACCCCTGAAGAAATCAAACGGGGTGAGTTTACCCGGGTAACTATGTTATCCTATGATGAAACACATTGATGCTTTTGATAAAACCTCAGGACTTTTCCTGGGGTTTTCTTGCGCAAGCCAGAGTGTTGACAAACCCGGGGGTGGGTGTTTCTATTATCCCCGTTCGTTCAAGGTCTCAGCGCCGACAGCACTGAGATTATTTCCAAATTAAATACAGATGTTTTAATTTTTGTATTTATAGATTAGAGATTATTTTGGCACAGTTTTAACTATTTATTTTAAGAAAGGATTATTTCACCCATAATAGAATTAGCCATTTAGGGACTTATTATAAATAAAGGTCAACCGGGAGTGATTTTACTGTGAGAATTGGCGTCATCAGCGATACCCATGGAAGCTTGCTGCATTTTGAAAAGGCCCTTGAAGTAATAGGAAATGCTGATTTTATTATTCACGGGGGCGATGTTTTATATCACGGGCCGAGGAATCCCCTTCCGGAAGGTTACTCTCCCAAGGAGTTGGCTGAAAAAATCAATTCCATGAATAACCTCATTTTTGTCAGGGGAAATTGCGATGCCGATGTGGATCAAATGGTGATCAAACACCCCTTGCAAAGTCCTTATGTTCTTTTACAACTTGGTAAGCTTAAAATCCTGGCCGTCCACGGATATACCCGGGAAAAACACCAGTACATACAAATGGCCAGGGATTTTAAGGTGGATCTTTTTATTTATGGCCATACCCATGTCAAAGAGCTCTATAAGGACGATGATTTAATTGTCTTAAACCCCGGCAGTACCGCTCTGCCCAAGGACGGTATTCATTCGGCAGCAGTCATCGACGATCTATCCATCCGGCTAACCAATTTAGACAACGGTCAGGTTGTCAAGGAGCTTCCTCTGGCTTAGGCAAAAAACAGAAATGGTACCCCGCCAACGAAAAAAGAGAGGCACCCTCTCTTTTTTGTTTGAGAAAAACATATCAAATATTTAAAACAGTTAACGAATATTTATGCTATAATCGTTTCTAAAATACCGACACTTATCGGAGGAATTTATGGATTGGACAGGATTATCACCTGATGAAGCCAGAAAGCTGCTGGTGAACAAGGATAAATCGAAACGGGACAAACGCATGGACCTGGCCAGGGCCGTTGCAACCTTTGTAAGGGACGGGGACAACATCGGGATTG
Source organism: Desulforamulus putei DSM 12395 (assembly GCF_900129195.1). Lineage (GTDB taxonomy): Bacteria > Bacillota > Desulfotomaculia > Desulfotomaculales > Desulfotomaculaceae > Desulfotomaculum > Desulfotomaculum putei. Next base: position 33,896 of record NZ_FQUY01000003.1, on the reverse strand, counting down.
CCGGTTTTGTCAACAGCCGGCAGCCGGTTGCCGCAGTCCACGAAATCATTCGGCAGGCTAAAAAAGACTTAACCCTCTCCTTCCACTCCGCCGGCCTGGCCGTTGAGTACTTGGCAGGAGCAATGGCATTGGAAGAAAGCAGTTGTACTATTAAACGCCTGGAATTTGCCTACTGGGGCATCGAGTTGTTTGGCATTTCCCCCATGCTGCGGTACCTGGCGGAAAACGGCAAGGTGGAGTTGGAGGACTGGAGCAACTTTAACATGTCGGCCAGGTTCAAGGCGGCAGCCATGGGGCTTCCCTTTATGCCCTGCCGCAGTCCCCTGGGCAGTGACGTCATGAAAGCAAACCGGGCCAAATTGATGGACTGTCCTTTCACCGGAACTCCCGTGGTCCTGGTGCCCGCCTGCCATCCTAATGTCGCCCTGATCCATGTCCAGGAAGCGGATATGTACGGCAACTGCAGAATTGAGGGACCGTTGTTTACCTGCCCTGAAATCTCAATGGCCGCCGGTTATACCATCGTGACCTGTGAGCGAATCATCGACCATGAAGAAATGGTGCGAGACCCTAACCGCATCAATATCCCGTTTTTTGCTGTTGACGCAGTGGTGGAGGTCCCCTTTGGAGCCTACCCGGGCAATTGCCACAGTTGGTATTATTTTGACGAAATACATATACGGGAATTTCGTTCCGCGGGAGAAGCATTTCGTAAAGGCCATAAAGATTCTTTGAGGAGCTATTACAATCGATATATCTGGGGCGTTCGGGATACAGACGGGTTTATTGAACAAATTCCCTATCGTCAATTAAAACATATCCAACAAATTGAGCTGCGGGAATTTCAACTTATGCGCAGCCAAAATTAAAAAGATTTAGGTGAAACTCCATTGGGAGGTAAATCATGCCGAATTACAATTTTTCACCCCAGGAAATGATCGTTGTTGCAGGTGCCAGGGTTCTGGAAAATAACAAGGTGGTATTTGCCGGCACAGGTTTGCCCATGGTGGCCATCACCCTGGCCCAGCTCACCCACGCTCCGGGAATCATTCCTGTTTTTGAAGCGGGAGCCGTCGGTCCCACCTTAAACCGGGGATTGCCCTTATCGGTTGGTTGTTCCCGCACCACCAGCAAAGCCATGTACCTGCAGGGCTTGAATGCCGCCTTTGAACTGGCCCAGAGAGGTTTCTGTGATTTTGGCTTCATTGGCGGAGCCGAAATTGACATGTATGGCAACCTGAACTCCACCATGATCGGGCAATTCCCGGAAGCATACCGGAGACCTCAACTCCGGCTGCCCGGCAGCGGCGGCGCCAGCGATATGGCGGCCTCCTGTGAGCGTACCATCGTTATCATGTCCCACGAAAAAAGAAGATTCAAAGAAAGGCTGAGCTATCGAACCAGCCCGGGATACCTGGACGGCAGTCCGGACGCCCGTCAAAGGGCCGGCCTGTTGGGGCAGGGTCCCTACCGGGTGATCACCAGCCGGGCCATCCTGGGATTTGACGAAGCTACCCGTCGCATGAAGCTCCTGGCCACCATGCCGGGGGAAACGGTGGCAAGCGTGCAGGAACATACGGGCTTTGAACTGCTGGTGGATGATAACGTATACCCGTATGAACCCCCTACACAGGAAGAACTGCGTTTGATCCGGGAAGAAATCGACCCCCGGGGCTATTTCATCGGGAGGAAGGGATAGTGTAAAAATAAGGAAATCCTGTAAGTAGGATTACTGCAGGATTTCCTTTGGTAGGATTTCTATTTTGTTGGTGGTTCGGTCTCTATCCCCTGTTCCTTCAGATATTCCTTTATTTTCTCTACGATGGCCCTGTCGTCGGGCTGGTTCATTAAAATAATCTCCCTTATGTTCACCAACATGGCTGTTAAAGCAGCCTTATCTCTTTCGTATAAATCAATAATCAGTTCGACATCGGCACTTGTTTTGGGCCTGCTCAGCATGTTTCAGCCTCCTAAAAAACGCCACAGTTTTCCGTGGCGTTGATTTTTTACAAAAAGGGGTTATGTCTTTTTTCTTCACCGATGGTGGAGGTTGGGCCATGTCCGGGATAAATCTTGGTATCTTCCGGAAGCGCCAGCAGTTTACTTTTAATGGACTTGATCAATGTGGTATGGCTGCCCCCGGGGAAATCGCTGCGTCCGATGGATCGGGCAAACAGCGTGTCACCGGTGAACAGGTCTTTGCCGGCTCTCAGGCAGATGCCGCCCGGGGTGTGGCCGGGGGTATGGATCACCTCCAGGGTGACAGTCCCCACCTGAATGGTATCTCCATCCTCCAGCAGCCTGTCGGCGGGCTTAAAGGACAGTTGCTCCCCCAACCAGGCAGACAGGTTGCGGGCGGGGTTGGTCAGCATTTCCCCGTCCTGGGCATGAATCATCACCGGCGCGCCGGTGGCCTTTTTTAGCTCCCCCACCGCCCCGATGTGATCGGCATGGCCGTGGGTCAGGACAACAGCAGCAACCTTTAATCCCCCTTTGGCCAGCCTGTCTAAAATGCGCCCGGCTTCGTCACCGGGGTCCACCACGGCTGCCTGGCCTGTTTCCTCGCAGCCGATGATATAACAGTTCACCTCTAAATTTCCCACTGGTAATGTTTCAATGATCAAAGGAACCATCCCCCAGTATGTTATTAAAAAGTTTTACGGCTGTCCAGCAATAGTGTAACCGGACCGTCATTAATAATTTCCACCACCATATGCTCCTGAAAGACACCGGTGGCAGTGGGCAGGCCGTTACATATCAGTCTCTGCACAAAGACCTGGTAAAGTTCCCTGGCTACTTCCGGGGGAGCCGCCTCGGAGTAACTGGGCCGCCGCCCCTTACGGCAGTCTCCGTAAAGGGTAAACTGGGATATGGCCAGTACACCGCCTCCCACATCCTGTACGGAGAGGTTTAACTTCCCCTGATCGTCATCAAAAATTCGCAGTTGGCTGATTTTATCCGCCAGGTAGCGGGCATCATCGGGGGTATCTCCCTGTCCCACCCCCAGCAAAACCACCAGACCGTGGCCGATTTCGCCGACCAGTTCGTTGTTGACTGTAACGGATCCTCTTTGTACACGCTGGACCACTGCTCGCAAGATTACACCTCCGTTTGGCCGTTGGCCATTGGCCATTGGCTTTTGGCTATTTATGGTCTAAAGGTTAAACATATTATTTAATGATTGAATTTCATAAACATGGTTTTCATGGTATACCCCAGTGGATTCTTCACTTCCTAAAAGCCAATGGCCAACGGCTAATGGCTAATGGCCAACAGCTAAGGGCCAATGGCCAACGGCCAATGTCCATGGCTGATCCTACCCGGTGGACACCCGCCGCACCCCATAGGTATCCTTAACCTTCTTAATCTTATTAACAAGATATTCCAACTGCTCTGTGTTGCGCACCTGCAGGGCCAGTTCAATGGTTGCCACACGGTCCTTGCGGGAGCGGGCATTCACCCGGCTGGCATTGATTTTTAAGTCAAGCAACACGTTTAATATCTCGTTGAGAAAACCAGCCCGGTCCAGACCGGTGATCTCCAGTTTTACATGAAAAGGTGATTGGAAGTCTTTATCCCAGGCCACTTCAACAATCCTTTCCGGCTCGTTGCTTTGGATGGGCTGTAAGTTGGCACAGTCCGCCCGGTGGATGGAAACACCTCTGCCCCGGGTGATATAACCAACGATGGGGTCGCCGGGTACCGGGTTGCAGCAATGGGCCAGGCGGATCAACAAATTGTCAATCCCTTTTACCCGAATGCCCTGGGTGGGCTTACCCCATTCCGCCGCCTTGCTCTCGGCCTTCTTCATCATTTCCTCGGCCAGCGGACGGCGTTCCTTTTCGGTGCGGTACTCTTCCCGGATCCTGGTTACTATCTGACTGGGCATCATCTGCCCATCCCCGATGGCTGCGTATAAATCATCTACCGATGACTGGGCCAGTCTCCTGGCGTATTCCTGCAGTTTTTCGCCCCGTACCAGTTCCAGATCCAGTCCCTGCTTGCGGGCTTCCCGTTCCAGGGCATCCCGGCCCCGGGCGATGTTTTCATCCCGCCTTTCTTTCTTAAACCACTGCCGAATACGGTTTTTGGCCTGGGACGTCTTGACGATGTTAAGCCAGTCCCTGCTGGGACCGTTGCTGGCCTTGGAGGTAATAATTTCTACAATGTCGCCGTTTTTTAGTTTATAATCCAGGGGCACGATGCGCCCGTTTACCTTGGCCCCCACTGTCCGGTGTCCCACATCGGTATGAATGCGGTAAGCAAAATCCAGGGGTACGGCGCCGGCGGGCAGTTCCATGACGTCACCCTTGGGAGTAAAGACAAATACCGACTGGGAGAACAAATCGATTTTGAGGTTTTCCATGAATTCCCTGGCATCCCGGGCCTCATGCTGGGCATCCAGCATCTGGCGAATCCAGGCCAGTTTCTTATCAAAATCCTTTTCTCCCTGAGCGCCTTCTTTATACCGCCAGTGGGCTGCAATACCGTATTCTGCAACCCTGTGCATTTCCCAGGTGCGGATTTGTATTTCCACCGGCTCACCGTTGGGCCCAATCACCGTGGTATGCAGGGACTGGTACATATTGGACTTGGGCATGGCAATATAGTCCTTGAAACGGCCGGGAATGGGTTTCCAAAGGGTATGGGCGATGCCCAGGGCGCCATAACAGTCTTTCACCGAATTTACCAGCACCCGCACAGCCTGTACATCAAAAATATCTTTTAATTCCTTTTGCTGCTCTATCATTTTCTGGTAAATGGAATACAAGTTTTTCGGCCTGCCCTGGATTTCTGCTTTTATGTTGACGGCGGCCAGCTTTTCCGCCAGTTCTTTGATAACCCCTTGAATGTATTCCTCACGCTTGGCCCTGGATTTGGCGATTTGCGCCTTCATGCGCTGGTATTGCTCCGGTTCCAGATAGCGAAAGGATAAATCTTCCAGTTCCCATTTAATCTTGTAGATCCCCAAACGGTGGGCCATGGGGGCAAAAAAGTGCAGGGTCTCTTCGGCCACTTCCTTTTGCTTCCGCTCGGACTGAAACTGGAGCGTGCGTAAATTATGCAGCCGGTCCGCCAGTTTAATTAAAATAACCCGGATATCTTTGGCCATGGCCAGGAACATTTTACGAAGGTTTTCCGCCTGCCGCTCCTCTTTGGTCTGATACTGAAGTTTGCCCAGTTTGGTGACGCCGTCCACCATGGTGGCCACTTCCGGGCCAAAGTTGTTTTCAATATCCGTCAGGGTAATGCCCGTGTCTTCCACCACATCGTGCAGCAGCCCTGCGGCCACCGTCTGCACATCCAACTGCAGTTCCGCTAAAATGATGGAGATGGCCAGCGGGTGAACAATATAGTCCTCTCCGGAGATGCGCTTCTGGCCCCTGTGGGCATTCTCTGCAAAGTTATAGGCCTTACGGAGGAAAGCAATGTCCGCCGAAGGATTATAAAGCAATACCTTTTGTTCCAGTTCAAACAGTGAAGACATGCTTCACCTCCTAACACCCGACTAAATTAATCTATGCTTCCAACTGCAGCAAAGTGACAACGGGATAGCCGCTGAGTTTTTCCCTGCCGTCCAGTCCCAGCAATTCAATCAGGAACGCAACGCCGGCAACCTCTCCACCGGACTTTTTTACCAACTCCACAGCTGCTGCAACCGTGCCGCCGGTAGCCAGTACATCGTCTACCAAAAGCACCTTCTGCCCCGGCTGAATAGCCCCTTCATGGACTTCCAGGGCATCCGACCCGTATTCCAACTCATAGCTGTGGCAAACGGTCTTGCCCGGCAGTTTACCCGGTTTTCTAAGCAGCACCACCCCTTTGCCCATGGCATAGGCCAGCGGCGCACCCAGTACGAACCCTCTGGCTTCCGGACAGGCAATGACATCCACAGCCAAACCTTTGCATAACTCCACCAGTTCGTCCACAGCCTGTCTAAAGGCTCCGGCGTCCTGCAGCAAGGTGGTAATGTCCCTGAAATTAATGCCGGGTTTGGGGAAATCCTTAATTAATCTTACTTTACTGGCTAAGTCCATTGCTTCTCCTCCTCAAAAGCTGCTGTTGAACAGCTGCAATAATTGTTCCCCGGTGGCCGACAGGTAGTGCCGCTGGAAACGCAGGCACTCTTCTTTGGTATGTAGGGCCCGGTGATAGGTTTGCGAATTTTTCAAATCGGAACGCACGTTTAGATTTATTTTAAAGAAATAAGTATTTCCCTGTTTACTGTAGTCTATAAGTCCCAGTTCCCGGAAAACAGTTAGACCGATCTCTATGGCAAGGTCGGCAGCCCGAGGATAAAAACCTTTTAAACATTGACGCAAATCTTGTTTGCCGGCTTGTCCTTTGCCCTGGTGATCAATCTTCAATCTTAAGAATTTAAACAATGCTGCCAGGGCTTCCCGGTCCGGCGCCATTGCCTGGATATGCTCCCGGGCCTCCAGTGCCTGGGCCTTTCCCCCCAGTAAGACCACCTTCCGGGTCCGCCAGTTGGCAATATGGCATTCTCCGGGATGGAAGGGTAAGTGAAAGAATATCATTTGGTCAAAATGAACCCCGTTAAAAGGTGCAAATGTGGTTGCAACCACCACTTTCACCCGGTTTGCCCGTAAATGGTCCGCCATTTTTTGCACTGCGGCGTCCTCCATAAGAGGGTGATAGACCAGCACTTCCCGGCGCCAGGGATATTCCCTAGTACATAGAAAAGCTGCCACTTGGATGGCCTGGGCAACACTCTCTACCATTACCAGGCTGGAGTTGTCGCGGTCAATTATTTGCAGAAGCTGGGCTAGCCGGTCCGGGCAGTCTCTGAAATCTTCCAGTTCTATATCGGTGTGGTTAAAACTTTGGCCGGGCTTATTGTTTGTATTGCCCCAGCACCATTGCAATATCCCCAAGGGGATCAGGCCCTCCGTAACTTTTTCTTCCGGTAGGTACAGAGCCTTCCTTAAAAACTCCTGCATTCCCTCCGAGGCCCCTAAACCATCCTCCCGGGGGGTAACTTCCCCTGCCTCTTTAAACTCCTTTACTTCCAGTTGCACAGAGGAACGGCCGTTCCAAAAGTTGATGGAAGGAACAAAGGCCATATCCACAGTATCGCCGGTGGCCAGCATTTCGCTGTAAGAGGCCAGGTTAAAGCCAATGCCGTCCAGAATCACCTGGTCTTCCCGCACCTTTATTTTTAAGTGACTGCCGTTTTTCCCCACTTCCCGGCAATGAAGCACCGTAGCCTGGCAGCATCCCAGGATGGGCCCGGGGTTGCAGTGCCCAAAGGGTGAAAGCTGATCCAGTTCCTGTACGGTATCCAGGGATAACTCGGTGAGATTCACCAGCGCATCCAGGTCCAGGTTCGGGGTTAAATGTTCCTCGGTTAAAATTTCATCGGCCAGTTTGTTGACAGCCCTGCGAAAGTCCATAATTTTATCCTCATGGATGCTGAAACCTGCAGCCATGGCGTGCCCGCCAAACTGCTCCAAATGTTCTTGGCAGCTAACCATAGCCTGATACAAATGAAAGCCCGGTATACTTCTGGCGGAACCTTTTCCTTTGCCCTCTTCGAGGCTGATCATGAAAACCGGACGGTAAAAGCGGTCCACCAGCCGGGAGGCCACGATGCCAATAACCCCGGGATGCCAGTTGGTGGACGCCAAAACCAGCACCTTTTCTTCCGCCATGGCCGGGTCTGCTTCCACCAGGGCCAGGGCCTCTGCCAGGACCTTTGACTCTACCTGTTGTCTTTCCTGGTTTCCTCGGTTTAAAGCCTCAGCCATGTGCTCTGCCTTTAAGGGATCGGTGGCCAGCAGGAGTTCCACCCCCAAAGCGGCATCCCCCATTCTGCCCGCCGCATTCAACCTGGGGGCCAGAGCAAAACCCAGTTCACGGGTTCCCAGACTTTCATTTTTAACGCCGCTGACCTTGATCAAGGCCTGCAGACCGGGGCGGTCGGTACGAGCGATTCTGTTTAACCCGTGCTTAACCAGAATGCGGTTCTCCCCCTGGAGGGGAACAATGTCCGCCACGGTGCCAAGGCAAACCAAATCCAGATATTCTTCCCACTCTCCCTGTCCCAGCCCGGCCCGTTCAAAGATGCCTTGAATTAACTTCAGAGCAACGCCCACCCCGGCCAATTCCTTAAAGGGATAGGTACAATCCGGCCTTTTGGGATCTAAAACCGCCATGGCTGCGGGTAACTGCTCCGGCGGTTCATGATGGTCGGTAATGATGACATCCAGCCCCAATTCTTTGGCTGTCTCAACTTCAGCGGCGCCGCTGATGCCACAGTCTACCGTGACCAGCAGGGCAACCCCTTGCTCCACTGCTCTTTCCAGCGCCTCCTTGTTGAGGCCGTATCCCTCTTCCAACCGGTGCGGTATAAAATAATCAACCCGGCAGCCCAGTTTGCGCAGTGCTAAAACCAGTACGGTCGTTCCGGTAATACCGTCCACATCATAATCGCCGTAAACCAGAATTTGTTCACCCTTTTGTCTGGCCTGGAGGATGCGTTCTACGGCTTTTTCCATATCTTTCATCAGCCAGGGACTAAAAAGCCTGTCCAATTCACTGCCTAAAAAAGCCCTGGCCTGATCCACTGTATATATTCCGCGGTTAATTAGCAACTGAGCAAGGATTTTTGAAATCCCTACTTCTGTGGCAAGGATTTGCCGCAAGGCGGCATGAGGCGCTTTGACACGCCATTTCTTTTGTCTTCTCATTCTGTCCCCCGGCAAATTCGATAAAGTATAGTATAAATTATAAATCAGTCACCCCCCCAGGTAAAGAAAAACACCTTTTCCGTTAGTTTTGCTATTTTATAATAAAATTTTTCTAAACTAACGAATAAATCAATGGAATTCGGTCAATAATTTGTTTTAGAAGAATATTAACTAGCTTTTTAGTAAGGGGGTTGCAAAGCATGACAGAACTTACCATGAAACAATATTTTAAGGAAGTGAACAACAGGCTGCCTGTGGAAGCGGAAAGAGTCCTCAGGGCGCTCATTGATGAGGGGAAGATGAATAAAGAAGAATTGTCCTTAACCGCAAAGGTTAAGCGGGCCGTGTTGGACCACGTCGTGATGCAGCTGTTCGCCCTCGGGCTGGTGGAAGTCACTTCCGAAGGCAAGAGCAAAATTTGCTCCTTAACCAAATTAGGGGAAGACTACCTCCAATTGATGAAGGAAGCCATTTGAGATGTGAGAAGTGAGAGGTTAGAGGTGAGAAACTGATAAACCAGGGCTAACTTAACTCACACTCAGTAAAACTGAATAGTAAGTACAGACCCCACCTTCCGGTGGGGTCCCTGTTTTGTTTATAGAATTTTATTTAAGAAAGATCTGGTGCGCTCGTTTTGCGGGTTGCCAAAGATTTGCTCGGGAGTGCCTTCTTCGATCACTTTTCCTTCGTCAATAAACAGCACCCGATCGCCCACTTCACGGGCAAAGCCCATTTCATGGGTTACCACCACCATGGTCATGCCGTCCCGGGCCAGGTCTTTCATAACGGCCAGAACCTCTCCCACCATTTCCGGGTCCAGGGCGGAGGTAGGCTCATCAAACAGCATCACCTTGGGCTTCATGGCCAGGGCTCTGGCAATGGCCACCCTTTGTTGCTGGCCACCGGATAACTGGTCCGGATAAGAAGACTCTTTATCCTGCAATCCTACCTTGCCCAGTAAATCCCTGGCAATAGCAATAGCCTCGTTTTCTGTGAGTCCCTTTACCTTTATGGGGGCCAGTGTAATATTCTCCAACGCAGTCTTATGGGGGAACAGGTTAAAACGCTGGAACACCATCCCCACATTCTGGCGGATTTTATTGATATCGGAGGTCTTGTCCGTCAAACACATGCCGTCAATAATAATTTCCCCGGAGGTGGGTTCCTCCAGTAGATTCAAGCAGCGCAGGAAGGTACTTTTACCGGAACCGGAGGGGCCGATAATGACCACCACTTCCTGTTCCTTTACATGTAAATCAATACCCCGGAGGACCTCAAGATGACCAAAGCTTTTGTGCACGTTTTTAGCTACGATCACCGGCCTGCAGCCTCCTTTCCATACGGTTCACAAAGAATTCGGAAATGAGCACCGTCAAAACAATATAGAAGATGGCAACCAGGAACCAAATCTGAAAGGCATTGTATGTGGTAGAAACAATAAGTTGTCCCGACCGTGCCAACTCCACCAGGCCAATGACCGACACCAGGGAGGTATCTTTCAACATAGCGATAAATTCATTGCCTAGGGGAGGAATAACCCGCTTAAAGGCCTGGGGCAAAATGACGTAACGCATGGCCTGTGTATGGGTCATCCCCAGGGAACGTGCGGCCTCCATTTGCCCCCGCTCAATGGACTGGATACCGGCCCGGAAAATTTCTGCGCAATAAGCGCCACTGTTCAAGCTTAGTACGGCTACCGAAGACCAAAATTTATCAACAGAATGACCCAGCACCTGAGAAAGACCGAAATAAATCAAGAAAATTTGTACTAACAAAGGGGAACCCCGGAAGAACTCCACATAAACCACCGAAGGAATTTTAATCAGTGGAATCCGGCTCATTTTACCCAACCCGACAAACAGACCGATAATAGAACCAAAAAAAACTGCCAAAACAGTAAGCTGAATCGTTAGTTTTAAACCTACCATCAATACCGGTAGAGCATCTTTCCAAATTTGTAAGAGTTCCATACCTTCACCTACCTAATTGACTAGTCACACAAAATATGCGTAACATTAACTGTTACGCATACTCTATTGTACAGGATATCCTTTTGTCAGTCGACTATTATTTTGGTTCTTCGCCAAACCACTTCTTGTAAATTTCGGCATACTTGCCGTTCTCTTTTAATTTTTTGAGAGCGGCGTTAATCTTTTCCAGGGTCTCGGTCTTGCCCTTGGGTACAGCAATGCCGTATTCTTCAGCGGAGAGAATTTCACCAACCAGTTTCACATCGTTGTTACCCTGTTGAATGAAGTAAGCGCTTACAGGATAGTCGTTAATCACCGCATCCACGCCGCCGTTTTTCAGTTCCAGCAGGGCCTGGTCGGTGTTGGTAAAGTAAGTGATCTTATCCTTGTCAGTGGCCTTTTCAGCCTGCATAGCGCCGGTGGTACCGCTTTGTACAGCAATCTTTTTACCTTTCAGGTCATTAAAACCTTTAATATCATTGTTTTTGGCTTGAACGGCTACAATCAGACCGGACTTGTAATAGGGCTCGCTGAAGTCTACTACTTTTGCACGTTCAGGGGTAATAGTCATAGCCGAAATGGCGGCATCAATTTGATTGGCCTGCAGAGCGGCAATTAAACCGTCAAAGGCCATACTTTGGAAATCCAGTTCGTAACCGGCTTCATCAGCGATGGCTTGAATTAAGTCCACGTCAAAGCCGATATATTTGCCGGTTTTAGGATCGGTAAATTCAAAGGGTGCAAAGGTGGTGTCGGATCCGACCACTAACTTGGGTTTAGCATCCGTTTTTGCGGGTTCCTTGGCTTGTTCTTTTGGCTGGCTGCCTCCGCAACCCACTGCGCTGACTACCAGGGCCAGCGCCATTACTGCCAGCATGGCAAATTTGAAAACCTTTCTCACCGAAACGCCTCCTTAAAAGTATTAAAGAATATAATTCCGCACCCCAGGTGCAAAAACTGCGACAGGGAATAAATACTTGCTGCAATTCATAAAAATGAATTCTCCTTCTTTTTGCAAATTCCTTCTTAACGTAAAGCTAAAATTCTAGAAATTATGATAAGATATGGTGTCTAAATTGACAGGCCAGGTTTTCGGTGAGAAAATATACAGGAATGTTCGCTGTCGGACGGAGGTGGGTTTGGGAGATATGTCGAAAATAAAGCAGCTGCAAGCTGATCTTGCTTTACTGGCGGTTACCTTTGTCTGGGGTGTCACCTTTGTGGTGGTTCAAGACGCCCTTTCCGGCATCGGACCCTATTATTTTATAAGCATCCGTTTCGCCATTGCCTTTGCCTTTCTGGGGCTCATTTACCGTAAGAGGTTTGCCCGTTTGGACATGGAAACCTTAAAGGCGGGTTTTATAATCGGCGCCGTTTTGTTTGCCGGCTATGCCTTTCAAACAGTGGGTTTAAAATATACCACCGCTTCCAACGCAGGGTTTATTACAGGATTGGCGGTGGTGCTGGTACCTCTTATTTCATCCGTAACTACAAAAAAACTGCCGGGTCCTGCCGCTCTGTTGGGAGTAACCAGCGCCACGGTGGGTCTGGCCCTGCTCTCCCTGGGCGATAACCTGACGGTGAATTTCGGAGATGTGCTGACTTTCTTCTGTGCCTTATCCTATGCCGGACATATTATCCTGGTGGGCCGGTACGCTCCCCGGCATGACCCGGTCCTGCTGGCCATCCTGCAAATCGGCGTGGTGGCGGTCATTAGCATGGGGTGCGGGGCCCTTTGGGAAACCATGCCCGGTCATTTTACCAGACCGGTCTGGACGGGACTCTTCATTACAGCCATCCCCGCCACCGCCCTGGCCTTTTTAATACAAAACTCGGTACAGAGATTTACCTCCCCCACCCATACCGCCATCATCTTTATCATGGAGCCGGTCTTCGCGGCGGCAACCGGCTGGCTGGTGGCGGGGGAAATCCTCACTGCCCGCCAGTGGGTGGGCTGCCTGTTGATTTTGGCAGGTATGCTGGTGGCCGAACTTAAAGATAGTCTGGTTACGGAAACACAGGTAAAGGAAGCCAAAGGAACCTGACCCGGCGGGAGACGGTACAACACATACCGTCTCTCTTTTGGTTTGCAGATAAATTTTTAAGTGTATTTTTTTGATACAATTGTTCCGTTTTAGAACGCGAAAACACCCGGGTTTGTCTCCCTTCGTTTCATTGCTGCCCTGCGAAAGCTGGCACATCTTTTGCGTAATCATTTGTTCAAAAAAGCACCATGCGCATCATGAAGGGAGTAACGATCATGGGGAAATTATACTTCGGCGGGCCCCTCAGTGTCATTAAAGATATTATCACCATGGGCTTTCAGCCTGGACAGATCTTGAGACATCATTTATTGGATGCAATGCTGGACGCCCGTAATGCCGTTGGTTTAAACCGCCGTTTCAGACCGGCAGTCTTAGTGCTGGAAAGGCCGGGCAACCTGCAGGTCCTTCATCAAAACAGTAATGCGGACATAACGGTGCTTGCTAATTTTTTACCCATGGCCTCAGAAATATTGTTGGTAAAAATTGATTTTAGCGCCCCCAGGTTGGTTCGAGCTGCCGGGACCATCTCTCCCCTTACCCTGTTTGATATGGGAAGCCACAGAAAACATTCCTCCTGCAAGAGAGTTGCCCGGGTAAAGAGGGTGATATCAACTTAACACAGAACACAGAATGCATGAAAGCCGTGGCAAACCACGGCTTGGTTATTTTTTATCCGCTATGGGACAGCGCCCCTGCGGGCAGCTGTCCTCCTTATCACAGGACGCTGCAGGACAACTTCCGTCAATACTGCAGGGTGCTGCAGAGCAATTAGCCTCCAGGGGCTCCTCCGCTTTCTCACAGGGCTCACAGTGGATCAATACTTGCACCTCGGGTAACGCCTCTTCGATTTCCTGCTCGATGCAATCACACAACATGTGAGCGGTCCCCACCGGCAGGTGCCTGGGAACCACCAGGTGCAGGTCCACATAACGATAAGGCCCCGATTTACGGGTTCGCAAACCATGGTACTCCAGGAATTGGTCCGCGTGCCTCAACAGCACCCGCCTGATAGCTTCCTCCTCCTCTGAGGGCAAACTAACATCCAGCATAACCCCCATGGACTCCCGGATCAAATCAAACCCGGCTTTCACAATGAGAAGGCCCACGGCGATCCCGATAATGGGGTCGAGAATGGTATAGCCCGTCAGATAAATGGCCCCCAGTCCGAAAAAGACACCCAGGGATGTGTAAACATCCGTCCGCAGGTGCCAGCCGTCCGCCGTTAGGGCCGGTGAGTCGGTTTCTTTGCCGACTCGTATCAGCTTTCGGGAAATAAGAAAGTTTACCGCCGCCGAGATGATCATGACCGCCGCGCCCCAGCCCAGGGCCTCGATTTCGCTGCCGCCGTGTAAAATCTTGGGTACCGCCTGGACAAAGATGCCGATGGCAGCAGCCAGGATCAACAGGGCCTCGATGATACCGGCCAGGTTCTCAAATTTGCCGTGGCCGTACGGATGGTTTTCATCCGCCGGTTTACCGGACTGCCGTACGGCCATAAAGGCGATTAAAGAAGCTATCAAATCCAGACCGGAGTGGACAGCTTCAGAAATGACTCCCACCGATCCCATGCTCAACCCCACCAGCAGTTTGCCAATGGTTAAACAGGTATTGGAAAGGATCGAAAGACGCGCCATTTTCAATTTTTTATCCAGTACGTGTACGTTTCCCACCGGTAGCCCCCCAGTCATAACAAAACCCGGGAGACCTCATCTTTTGAGGGTCAGATGAAGTCCCACGGGTGAATCCGCTGCCTAAACAGGCCCGGCCTTTTTACAATGGCCTGACGGTTACATTATATCACAGCCCAAATATGAAAAGCAACCTGCTGCCTGTCTCAAAATTTACTCAGGAAACCAGCCCAGCACCGGCTTGCGGGCGGCGGCGACCTCATCCAACCTGCGCACGGGGGTGGTATAGGGCGCGTTCTTCAGTGTCTCGGGATTTTCCCTGGCCTCCTCCAAAACCTTGATCAGGCTGTCTGCAAACCGATCCAGGGTCTCTTTACTTTCTGTTTCCGTGGGTTCAATCATGATGGCTTCCTCGACAATGAGCGGGAAGTAAACGGTGGGAGGATGATACCCGTAGTCCAACAGCCTTTTGGCAATGTCCAGGGTTTTGATGCCACGCTCCTTACACTCCCTGGGGGGTGAGGCCACAAACTCGTGCATGCAAACCCGCCGGTAAGGGATCCTTAAGTGGTTGGACAACCGCTTCATTAAATAGTTGGCATTGAGTACCGCAAATTCCGATACCTGCTTTAATCCCCGGCCGCCCAGGGCCCGCAGGTAGGTATAGGCCTTTACCACCACACCAAAATTACCATAAAAGGCTTTTACCCTGCCGATGGACTGTGGACGCTTGTAATCCAGCAGGTAGCTGTCGCCCTGTTTAATGACAACCGGTTTGGGCAAAAAGGGCTCCAACTCTGCCTTGACCCCTACGGGTCCGGCGCCCGGTCCCCCGCCGCCGTGGGGAGTGCCGAAGGTTTTATGCAAATTCAAGTGCACCACATCAAAACCCATATCGCCGGGTCGGGCATATCCCATAATGGCGTTCAGGTTGGCTCCGTCGTAATATAAAAGGCCTCCGGCCCGGTGAACCAGGTCGGCAATCTCTATGATATGGTCTTCAAACAGTCCCAGGGTGCTGGGATTGGTCAGCATCAGCGCCGCCACATCCGGCCCCAACACCTGCTTTAACGCTGCCAGGTCCACGCCGCCCCGCTCATCGGACTTCACTTCCACCACCTGGAAGCCGCAGAGGGTAGCGGTGGCCGGGTTGGTGCCGTGGGCAGAATCCGGTACAATCACCTTGGTCCGGCCGGTCTCCCCTTTGCTTTCCAGGTAGGCCTTGATCATCAGCATGCCGGTCATCTCACCGTGGGCGCCGGCGGCAGGCTGCAACGTAAAGGCGTCCATGCCGGTAATTTCGGCTAAATCCTGCTGGGTCTCATACATCAAACGCAGGGCGCCCTGGCTCAGTTCCGCCGGCTGGTAGGGGTGTAAATTGGCGAAACCGTTTAAAGCCGCGGCATCCTCCGCCACCTTTGGGTTATATTTCATGGTGCAGGAGCCCAGGGGATAGAACCCCACATCCACACCAAAATTCATGCGGGAAAGTCTTACATAGTGCCGTACCGCATCCAATTCACCCACCTCCGGCAGCGGTGGGGACTGTTCTCTCAAATATTCCCGGGGCAGCAATTCATGAAGGGCTGTTGCCGGGACATCACCGGCGGGAAATTCCACACCACGGCGCCCGGGCGAGCCCAGTTCAAAGATCAGTTTTTCCGTCATGACATGGCCCCCAATCGATCCGCCAGCAGGTCGATTTCCCGCCGGCTTCTTTTCTCGGTGACACAGAACAGCATGTGCCCGGCCAGTTCGGGGTAATAGCGCCCCAAATCCAGCCCCCCCAGGATGTTATGTTTTAGCAGCTCTCTGTTAATGATCTCCGGCGCTACCTTCGTTTCAATCACAAACTCTTTAAATACCGGGGACTGCCAGGGCAGCCGGTAGCCGGGTAACTTTGCCAGCAGGTTTCTGGCATAGGCTGTTTTTTGAAGGCATAGTTCAGCCACCTGCCGCAAGCCGTGCCTGCCCACCAGACTTAAATACACCGTAGCCGCCAGGGCGCACAGGGCCTGGTTGGAGCAAATGTTGGAAGTGGCCTTATCCCGGCGGATATGCTGTTCCCGGGCCTGCAGGGTCAGCACATAGGCCCGGCGGCCATCCACATCCGTTGTTTGACCCACAATTCTGCCAGGCATTTTTCTCAGGAATTTTTCCCGGCAGGCCAGGAAGCCCAGGTAGGGCCCGCCGTAGGACAGGGGGATCCCCAAGGGCTGTCCCTCCCCTACCACAATGTCCGCCCCGCACTGACCCGGCGACTTTAACATGCCCAGGGCGATGGGGTCGGCGCAGACCACCAGCAGGGCTCCCACCGAGTGAGCTGCCTCCGCCAGCTTCCTCAAGTCCTCAATGCAGCCAAAAAAGTTGGGATACTGCACCAGCAGCGCAGCGGTGTTTTGATCTAACAAACCGGCGGCATCCTCGGCCCGGGTCAGCCCCTCCCGGTAAGGCGCTTCACTGATTTTGATGCCGGGTCCATACAGGTACGTCCTTACCACTTCCCGGTATTCCGGGTGGACAGTCCTTGCCACCACCACACGGTCCCGCCTGGTGGAAGCACAGGCCATCAAGGCTGCCTCGGCCAGAGCGCTGGCGCCGTCGTACATGGAGGCGTTGGCCACATCCATGCCGGTGAGGAGACAGATCATACTTTGATACTCAAAGATGGATTGCAGTACACCCTGGCTGATTTCGGGCTGGTAAGGGGTATAGGCCGTATAAAATTCCGACCTGGACAAAATATGTTTTACGGCGCTGGGCACGTAATGATCATAGGCGCCGGCGCCCAAAAAGCAAATGGTTTTGTCCACCCCTGTGTTGACTTCGGCCAAAGAAGCCATGTGGCGGGACAGTTCCATTTCCGATAAACCGCCATCCACCTGAAGCTCCCGGTTGAGCCGGACCTCCCGGGGAATCCCTTCAAACAACCGGTCGGTGTTTTCAATCCCTAACAAGTTAAGCATTTGCCGGCGTTCTTCTTCCGTATGAGGAATGAATCGCAAAATACCTACCTTCTTTCCTCGTTATGCTTGTTCTTCCACCATTGCTTTGTATTGTTCGGCACTTAGTAAATTCTCTAACTGGGACGGGTCGGACATTTCCACCACAATCATCCATCCCTTGCCATAGGGATCTTGATTAATGACTTCCGGTGCATCCACCGGTTCATTGTTCACCTCTACCACCTCACCGCTGACCGGGGCATACAGGTCACTGGCGGTCTTTACGGATTCCACCACACCGAAGGGTTCTTCCGCTTCTACGGTATCCCCCACGGAGGGAAGTTCCACAAACACGATGTCCCCCATGGACTCCTGGGCAAAGTCGGTAATGCCGATAATGGCACGATTGCCTTCAACCCTTACCCATTCATGTTCTCTGCTGTACTTTAATTCAACCGGTACGTTCATTTTTATACCTCCCGTTTATAAAATGGTTTCGGCACAATGCGGGCTTTCAACAGTTTATGGCGGACCATGACATCCAGTTCGCCGCCTGTCGCCGCCCACTCAACCGCCACATAGGCCAGAGCTAAATTTTTGCCCAGGGTAGGTGCGAAGGTGCCGGAAGTAACCCAACCTACTTGCCGGCCCTCTTTAAAAAGAGGATAACCCTGGCGCGGGATTCCCCGGTCAATCATTTCCACCCCCACCAGCCTGTGGGTGGGACCCGCTTCCTTTTCCTTCAGCAACGCTTCTCTGCCGATAAACGCCGGCTTATTGAATTTCACTGTCCAGCCCAGTCCTGCCATCAGGGGGGAAATTTCTTCGGTCAGCTCGTGTCCGTAGAGGGCCAGGCAGGCTTCAAAACGAAGCGTATCCCGGGCGCCCAGACCGGCCGGTTTTATTCCTTCCCACTGGCCGGCTGCCAGGATGGCCTGCCACAGGGCCTCGGCATGCTCCGCCGGAAAATACAACTCAAAACCGTCTTCGCCGGTATAACCGGTGCGTGAGATCAGGCATTGGACCCCCTCCACCCGTCCGTAAACAAAACAAAAATACCGAATGTCGCCGAGGTTAATAGCGGTAATTTTCTGTAAAATCCCTTGGGCCGCCGGCCCCTGTAAAGCCAGCTGGCAGGTTACCTCGGATACATTTTCAATGGTAACGGTTGCCGGGGCTTGACTCCTGACCCAGTTATAATCCTTTTCGGTATTGGCTGCATTTACCACCAGCAGGTACTGGTCGTCTTCCAGTTGATACACCAGTAAATCATCGATGGTGCCGCCCTGTGGATTGCACATGGGCGAATAGAGAGCGCAGCCGGGTCTGAGGCGGGAAACATCATTGGTGATCAGTTTCTGAATAAACTCCCTGGCGCCCCGGCCTGAGATTTTTAGCTCACCCATGTGGGATACATCAAACAGCCCGGCGGCAGACCTCACGGCCTGGTGCTCTTTTATAATTCCTTCATACTGGACAGGCATCAACCAGCCCCCGAATTCCACCATTTTGGCCCCCGCTGCCACGTGGGCATTGTAAAGAGGTGTACGTTTTACCTCCGTCACACCATCCACCTCCTTGGTACTATTATGTTCTGGCCGGAGACGGTTTACCCGGCGGCAAAAAGAAATGGACAGAATTATACCGCTGCTGGTATAACCCTGTCCTTTTAACCTGAGAGATGACTTCCCAATGGAAAGCTTCCCCTTTGGTGTCCCGCGTGATGCAAAACGGCAGGAACTCTCCAGAGCCACGTCCGGCTGCAGTCCTTTTGCCTGAGAGTTTAACCGTTTCCCTCAGCTGGAAAACTGGTTTTGCTCCTTCGGCGCCCCCCGGGGGTCTCTCCCACAGCCATCATCCGTTGCTATGCACTTTTACACACCTGCTTATTTTCTTTCTATAACCGTAAAATTCCTTTTAGTGAAAAAATATTTTATCTTAAAATTCTTAACCGATCTTTTCTTTAAGTTATTTTATGACCGGCAACACCTTGGTCATTCATAAATATTTCCCCACAATCCAGGACATAATGATATTGCCGGGGTTTATCATGACAACCCGGGGGGCTATCTAATGATCCGCTCGTAATTATTTAGCTCTTTGGGGGATAACCTGGTTTATTTGCGGATGCCTTTCACCCCTTTGTGGGTCTGGGATTGCTAAGGCTGCTGCAGGATCCGGTTATGACCATGATGGCCCGGCAAAAAGAACCCCTCCGTTGTGGGGGGTTCTTGTTCAGGGAGGTATCATGGAATCAAGGATAAAAACGGCAAAATCCAGAGAACCTGGCAAGGGCCAAAACAAAAAGAAAAAGAAGCCTACACCTATGGATTTATTAAAGTTGGAAATCGCCGCAGAGTTGGGACTGGCTGAAAAGGTAAAAAAAGAAGGTTGGGGCGCTTTAACTTCCGCTGAATCGGGGCGTATCGGGGGTATCATCACCCAGCGGGCGAAAAAGGGACTGATTGATTTAGATGCCCTGCGGGCAGGAGAATTATAGTAAGGGAGTTGCCTTTCACAGCAACTCCCTCTTTTTTTATACAGTGTGGTATTCTTTTACCACGCGGGCACAGCGGGGGCAAAGGGTGGCGTGTTCAGCGTCACTGCCCACCTCTTCATGGTACATCCAGCAGCGTTCACACTTGGTTCCCGGGGCGGGAGACACTTTAACTGCCAGGTCCAGGTCCTCCGCTTTGACAGCTTCCGCCGGCGCTGCGGACAGGGGCTGCAGATTTACCCTGGAAACAATGAACAGGGTAGACAATTCACCGGCCATAGGCTTGAGCAGTTCTTCTACCTCCCCGGCCGCATACAGGTCAACGCCGGCCTCTAGGGCATTGCCGATCACCTTATTCTGGCGGGCCATTTCCAGGGCCTTCAATACCTCTTTACGGATGGCATGGATTTTATCCCACTTCTTCTCCAGTTCCGCATCCAGGTATTCCATATTTACTTCCGGCATATCCAGCAGCTGTACACTGGCTAGTCGCTCACCGGCCACCGGCATGTGCTTGTAGATTTCTTCGGTGGTGAAAGCTAAAACCGGCGTCAGCAGGCGGACCAGCGCATCCAGCACCTCAAAGAGAACCGTTTGAGCCGCCCGGCGTTCCAGGGAAGCCGGTGGCGCCGTGTACAGGCGGTCCTTGATGATATCCAGGTAGAAGGCGCTCAGGTCCACCACACAGTAATTGTGTACCGCATGATAAACCACGTGGAACTCGTAGTTTTCATAGGCCGCTAACACCTGCTTGATTAATTTATGGAGTTCCATCAGGGCCACCCGGTCCAATTCGGGAAGCTGGTCATAGGCTACTTTATCTTTTACCGGGTCGAAGTCATACAGGTTGCCCAGCAGGAAGCGGGCGGTGTTCCGTATCTTACGGTATGATTCGGCGATCTGTTTCAAAATATTTTGGGACAACGCCAGGTCTGACCGGTAGTCGGCAGAAGAAACCCAGAGACGTAGAATATCAGCGCCCATCTGGTCACAGATTTTTAACGGATCCACCACGTTGCCCAGGGATTTGGACATTTTACGCCCCTTCTCATCCACGGTAAAGCCGTGGGTCAACACCGTTTTATAAGGCGGTTTACCGGTGACGGCCACCGAGGTGGATAAGGAGGAGTTAAACCAGCCCCGGTGCTGGTCGCTGCCTTCCAGGTACAGGTCGGCGGGCCACCGGAGTTCCGGCCACAGCTCCGGCTGGTCCAGTACCGCCAGGTGACTGGAGCCGGAATCAAACCAAACATCCATGGTATCGGTCTCCTTGCGGAAGTCCTTGCCCTGCCCGCAGTGGTGACAGGTTAAGCCGGGAGGCGCCAGTTCATTGGCATCTTTGGCAAACCAGATGTCCGAACCATGTTCCTTAAACAACTTTTCAATATGGGCAATGGTTTCTTCAGTAATGATTTCTTTACCGCAGTCATTGCAGTAGAAGATGGGAATGGGCACGCCCCAAGTCCGCTGGCGGGATACGCACCAGTCGCCCCGGCCTTCCACCATGTTGTAAATGCGGTCTTCACCCCAGGCCGGCACCCATTTGACACTGCGGATGGCCTTTAAAGCCTCCTGGCGGAAGCCGTCCACCGAAGCAAACCACTGCTCGGTGGCCCGGAAGAAAATGGGCTGTTTGCAACGCCAGCAGTGAGGGTACTGGTGTTTAATCTGGCCGTGACCCATTAATACATCCTTTTCTTTTAATTCTTCAATAATGGCTTTGTTGGCATCCAGGACAAACTGGCCCTGGAATTTGCCGCCTTCAGCGGTAAATCTACCGCGGTTGTCCAGAGGCGCCAGAACCGGCAAGCCGTATTGTTTGCCGACCAGGAAGTCTTCTTCACCGTGTCCCGGCGCGGTGTGCACCGCTCCGGTACCGGCCTCCAGGGTGACGTGTTCACCCAAAATAACAAGGGAATCACGGTCCACAAAGGGATGGCGGCAAACCACCCGTTCCAGTTGTTCCCCTTTATAAGTGGCCAGGATTTCCGCTGTTTCAGCCTCCACCGCCTGCCGGAAGGTTTCCAGCAGCCCTTTGGCCACCACCACTTTGTGACCCTTCACCAGCGCCAGCACATAATCAAATTCCGGGTGAACCGCAATGGCCACGTTGGCCGGCAAGGTCCAGGGAGTGGTGGTCCAGATCACCACTGCTGCATCCTCCGGCAGTACCCCCTTGCCGTCCTTCACCGGGAATTTCACGTAAATAGAGGGAGAAGTTTTATCCGCATATTCCACTTCGGCTTCGGCCAGTGCGGTTTCACAGCTGGCGCACCAGTAAACAGGCTTCAGGCCCTTGTAAATATAGCCCTTTTTGGCCATTTCCCCGAATACACGAATTTGGGTGGCCTCATATTGGGGCAGCAGGGTGTAATAGGGGCGGTCCCAATCTCCCCGCACGCCCAGGCGTTGAAACTCTTCACTTTGAATTTTGGCCCACTGCAGGGCATAATCCCTGCACTTGGCGCGGAACTCCACCGGGTTGACCTGATGGCGGTTGATCCCCAGCTGTTTTATGGCCTGCTGCTCAATGGGCAGGCCGTGGGTATCCCACCCCGGCACATAGGGAGCATCGTAACCGGCCATGGAGCGGTATTTCACCACCATATCCTTCAAAACCTTGTTCAAGGTATGTCCCAGGTGGATATGGCCGTTGGCATAGGGGGGACCGTCATGCAAAATGTACTTGGTCTTTCCCCGGTTCTTTTCTTGCACTTTGTTGTACAGATCAATCTCTTTCCAGTACCGTAGAATTTCGGGTTCCCTCTGGGGCAAGTTCCCCCGCATGGGAAAATCTGTTTGGGGCAAGTTAAGGGTTTTACTGTAGTCCACTGAAACTTCACTCCTGCCTTTTTGCACTTTAAGTTAAAAATAAAAGCCCGCCCCCAAAGGGACGAGCTTATTACCCGCGGTACCACCCTCATGAACAGGATCATTCCTGAACACTCCGAACACCGTTAACGGCGGTGCACCGGCCAAACCTACTCCCTGGGTTTACAGGTTTCAGCAGGCACCTCCCGGGTGATATTCAAAGGATGGTTCTGATCCGGATTCCACCAGGCCCGGACTCTCTGTACAGCATCCATCATTTTACTTTCCCGTTCATAGGAACTTCAAATATTTAAATAACAGCAATATTATAACCAAATACGACACGCAGGTCAACCAGGGGAACTGCAAACCCAATTCAAGTTAAATTCAAGTCGGGGACGGTTCTTAAATTCAAGTCAAGAACCGTCCCTGACTTGAATACGACTTGAAAAAGGGGTCAGGCTCTCAGGACTGAGCGGGCCCGGGCTTCGCTGACCCCTTCGATGCGAACCAGCTTGTTCCGACCGGTGTGCCCCGAAATAATTGTAACATTGGTTTTCGCCACCCCGAATAGCTGAGCGAAAAATTTGCAGCAGGCTTCGTTGGCGGCGCCGTCCACCGGCGGAGCGGTTAAACGCACCTTAAGGGCCCCTTCCATCTCCCCGGCCAGGCTGTTTTGGGAAGCCCTGGGCTGAACCCGCACCTTGATCACAACACCTGTTCCATCCTGTCTGATATCCAGCACTTGACCACTCCCCCAAACCGCAACAGGACCCTAAAGGAATACCCCGGGGTCTAAGCGCTCTCTTCTTCAATGGCTTCGATTGCTTCCAGCTTTCCCTCCACCATTGCCAGCTGCGCTTCCAGCAGAGCCTTAAATTTTACCTTGAACACATTGGCTTGCTTCTCCAACCGGCGGTATTCCTCCAGAATGGCGCCAACCCTTTCGTCAGCCAGCTTAATCATTTCCTCGGCCTTTCTTGATGCCTCGTTGATCATCCTCTCTGCTTCTTCCTCAGCCTTTTGCTTGATTGTCCTGGCTGCCACCTCTGCCTGTTCCAGCATAACTTTGGATTCCCGTTCGGCATTGCTACGCATGTCTTCGGCATTTTTTTGGGCCATCACCAGCGTACGCTGCAGGGCATCTTCCAATTCCCGGTAATGTACCATGCTTTCTTCAGCCCGGGCCAGCTTCTCCCTTAACTCGTGGTTCTCCACATAAAGTTTTTCATAATGTTCCTTGATTTTTTGAACCCATGTGTCCACCTGCTTCACATCGTATCCCCGCAGGGCTTTGGTAAATTCCCTGGTCTGAATCTCCATGGGCGTCAGTACTGTCATAGGTTACACCCCCGTATGCTGCCTTTTGTGATGATGGTATCCCTTTACAAAAAACGCCTTATTACTATACCTATTCGGCCACTTCTGGTGCTTCCTTTAACCTCCGCCACCTCTATCCTGCCCCGGCCGCGCATGGAAATGATATCTCCCGGCCGCACCGGAGATGCCACATTTGAACAAGTGTGCCAGTTCAAACTTAGTTTCTCGGCTAAGATTTCCCTGGCAATGCGTGTCCTTGAGGTCCCGAAGCCGGCGGCCGCCACTGCGTCCAGTCTTAAGGAAGCCACGGTGGTCTTAATTTCTTTCACCTTTATTTCCGGCAGTACCAGCTCTTCCGGCTTGATTTCCCTGACATCCACCCGGACCCGGTGTACCCTGGTTAAATTGGCGCTCAGGTAGGGCGCCACCTCTTTGACCGCCACAACCTGGCACCCTGTGTCTGTGACAATCAAATCCCCCACCATTTCCCGTTTGATGCCCAAACCCAAGATGGAGCCCAAAAAGTCCCGGTGGGTTACCTTCACTATTTTAAAATTCCCCTCCACCGCCAGCAGGACCGTTTCATAATCAATGTTATTTTCATCCAGGTAATCGGGAAAAATGGCGGTGCGAACCCTTTCCGCCGTTTCATAACCGCCATTGGTGGCAAAATCAAGATCCGGGATTCGTTCCAACATAGAAATGATGAGACCCGTATGGTACGGGTCGTAAAAATTGGTGAGCAGCGGCCGGTGATTTTTCAACACGTTCTCGGCATGATCCAGTACTTTGGCAAGAATTGCTTTTTCTTCCTGATCCCTCAGGTGACCAATCAAGGCTTGCCGGTCCAGTTTCATTTATCTCACCAAACTGAATACAAATTGCTGAATCATCCGCAGCACCAGAAAAGCAAGGATGGGAGAAATATCAATCATGCCGATGGGCGGGATAAAACGCCTGAAAATGTTCAAATAGGGATCGGTTGTTTCATAAAGAAAGCGAGCAATCGGGTTGTAGGGGTTGTGCGGAATCCAGGACATTAAAATCCTGATCAACAGCATCATTTCATACACCCAAAAGGCCACATGAAGAAAAGCGACTATATTATTATTCATGGTTCACCCCGTCATTTATATACTAGACCCTACTGAGATCTGGCCCAGGAAAAAATACTTTTCTCCTTAGTTTCTCTCGCTGTTTCGTTGGCTATGTCGATATTGCTGGGAACAAATAGAAAAATGTTCTGCCCGACCTTTTGCATGTCACCGCTTAAAGCAAAGGTGGTTCCGCTGATAAAATCCACGATGCGCCTGGCCTGCTCAGACCCGGCCCTTTCCAAATTGACCACAACGGCTCTCCGGTTTTTCAGGTTATCGGCGATGTTCTGGGCTTCGTCAAAGGAAGTCGGTTCACAAACCACCACCCGCAGCTGACGTCCGGTGTGCAGACTTACCACCGGCGCATTTTTTCTTTTGGCCTGCTGCAGTGCTTCGGTTCTTTCTGCAGGATCTTCCTTGACCTGCTCTTCCACCTCTTCAAAACCGATAAAGCCAAGTATTTTATCGAACATCCCTATGGCCATACGGATCCCTCCTTTTAATGCCGGCTGCCAAAAATTGCCGTACCAATTCGTACCATGGTGGAGCCTTCCTCAACAGCAACTTGAAAGTCATTGGTCATACCCATCGACAGCTGTTCCATTTTAACACCGGGAATCTCTTTTAGCCCTTCCGCCATTTGTTTTAATCTACGGAATACCGGCCTGACTTCCTCCGGGTTCTCCACCAGGGGTGCGATGGTCATCAATCCTTGAATGGAAACTCCCGGCAGCCCCGCTGCTTCCGTTACAAAGTCGGTAACCTCGTCCACCGGCAGGCCAAACTTAGTTGATTCCCCGGCCACATTGACCTGAACCAACACCGGCGTTACCAAGCCGGCTTCCTGGGACCTGCGGTTGATTTCCAGCGCCAGTGACCAGCGGTCCAAGGAGTGCACCAAGGTCACCTTCCCGATGATATATTTAACCTTATTGCTCTGCAGGTGCCCGATCATGTGCCAGCGGGCACCAGCCACTGCCGGGTATTTGTTGCACAGTTCCTGCACCCTGTTTTCTCCCAGGTCTGCCACACCGGCGGCCACGGATTCCATGGCCCTGGCGGCGGACACATTTTTGGTTACCGCAATGAGTCTGACGGATGCAGGGTTTCTGCCGGCCTTTAATGCGCTTATAACAATTTGTTTTTGAATCCTTGCCAGGTTTTCAGCAACACTCAAGGTTTTCCCCGCCTTATTTATAGCTTGTCCCCTTCCCGGGCAAAGGTGGGATTGACCACATACCGGATGCCCGGCTGAATGTCTTTACCCTGGATGGCTGCCTGCCCCCTCAGACGCCCGGTAATTTCCACCGGAACCCAGCGGACAAACCCTTTCCACACCAGGTATATACCCACCTGATTGTCCCTTTGTACCAGGGATCTTTCATCTACCAGAATGCCTTTCAGCATGGCTGTGGTGACATGAAAATTAATTTTACGGTGATGAAGAATTTCATCCGGATAATTTTTTACTATAAACAGGACAGCCGGTTGTTCCCCCGGGAATACCTTATCGATCCTGGCCTCAATGACTTGATTTTCCCATTTTATCTTAAAGACAGGCTCCTTTTGTCGCTGGATCTGTTTTACGTCTTCCTCGGTAAACAGGCCGTAAATGTACACCGGAGCCAGATTATCAATAACTTTGGCCACAGGCTGTCCATTCTCAACCAAACCGGTTTGCCCGGCAGGGCTGTTACTTTTTATTTTATCCAAAGCAGATATTTCCACAACATCAAGATTCCCGGGAAGCAAAATTGTTTCCAGGCCATCGATATGACTGCACACCACCCCGCTAACCGGGGCCTTCACCGCATATTGCCTCACTCCGGAGGCAGATTCCATATCGGAAGCCATGAGAACGCCAAAGGTTGTGCCGGCCTTTACCCGTTCACCGTCGGGAACCGAAAATTTCATGGTACCCTTTAGCGGAGCGTTGACCAGGTATTCCTGTTTAATGAGGATGCCCTGACCCGCATAGTCCTGCTCGGCAACACCCGGTTGGAGAGTATCAACGGTAATCAACTGTTTAAAAATAAAAGATTTTACCCCGCTGGCCAGAAACCAGCATAAGGTCAAAAAAATCACGCAAAGAAACAGAAAAAAGAGGAGACGACCCTTGTTTACCACCCATACCTTGCGGTGGCGTCCCGGCCTGTGTTTGATGCCTGATTCTTCTGTCACGACCACCACCTGCCTTGTTCTTCCAGTAAAAGGTTTTCGACAGTTAATTGATAAATTCCTTCGTAAAAAAAACGCCCTTTTGGGCGTTTTTTCTTTTCTTTTTTCTAATTGAGTTCCAACCGTTCCCCGGTGGCCTGGTATACCACAGCTTCTCCGATGTTGGTGGCATGGTCGGCAATGCGTTCCAGGAACCTGGCCACAAACAGCAAGTAAGTTGCCTGGCCGATGGTAGACGGGTCCCTCTTCATATAGGCCACCAGGTGTTTAAAGGTCTGGTGGTAGATGTGGTCTACTTCGTCGTCGGCTTGACACATCTCCCGGGCTTTGTCCGGGTCATTATGGACGTAGGCATCCAAACCGTCCTTCACCATTTGCTGAGCCAGTTTGGCCATGGCGGTGATGCCCACCAGCGGTTTGATCAATTTTTGATCCGCCAGGCACATGGTGACCCTGGCAATATCCACCGAATGGTCCGCCATCCGCTCCAAGCTCATGACAATGCGAATGCCGGTTATGAGAATGCGAAGGTCCTTTGCCATGGGCTGCTGGGTGGCAATAATTTTAATGATTTTGTCTTCAATTTGATAGCGCTGCTCATCGACAACATCATCGCCTTCGATGACTTCCCCGGCCAGAACGGGGTCCTGGGTTGCTAAGGATTTTACCGCGTTGTAGATGGATTTCTCCACCACACTGGCCATACGCAGCACATCCTGCTGCAGTTCTGCCAAAGCTTTATCAAAGGACTGACGGGTGGCCAATACCAATGTACCCCCTTATGGTAAATTTTTATCCAAAACGACCGGTAATGTAATCCTCCGTCCGCTTGTCCCGGGGACTGGTAAAGATCAGTTCGGTATCGCCGAATTCAATGAGTTCCCCGTTTAAGAAGAAAGCGGTGCTGTCGGAAACCCGGGCCGCCTGCTGCATGTTGTGGGTCACGATAACAATGGTGTAGTTGTTTTTTAACTCCCGGATCAATTCTTCCACCTTAAGGGTGGAAATGGGATCAAGGGCAGAGGTGGGTTCATCCATCAACAGCACCTCCGGTTCCACCGCTAAAAGCCTGGCGATACAAAGGCGCTGCTGCTGACCGCCGGACAGTCCCAGGGCAGTCTTATGCAGCCTGTCTTTTACCTCATCCCAAAGGGCTGCCGACTTGAGGCTTTTTTCAACAATTTCATCCAAAACACGCCGGTCCTTTTGACCGTGAATGCGTGGTCCATAGGCAACATTATCATAAACCGTCATGGGGAAAGGGTTTGGCCGCTGGAAGACCATGCCGACCCTTTTGCGCAGCGCCACCACATCCACCTCGGGGCCATAGAGGTCCTGCCCGTCCAGGAGGACCTGACCCTCCACCCGAACCCCTTCAATTAAATCGTTCATGCGGTTTAAGGTCCGTAAAAAGGTGGACTTGCCGCATCCCGAGGGACCGATCAGGGCTGTTACTCTTTTCTCCTCTATATCAAGGTTGATGTTTGTCAGGGCCTGCAGGTCACGGTAAAACAAGTTTAAATCTCTGACCGTTATCTTGTACGCCACAGCGTTACCTCCCGTTTGAGAAATGGTAAGGGAAAGGTTAGAGGTGAGAAAAATGAATTAACATCTCACTTCTCACCTCTCACATAACACTTATCAAAGTGTAACAATTTCATGTTATGCATTTATTGCTGTAATGTTAAAATAACGTTAACAAATTAAACTGTGAAAATTATTCATGTAAAGGCAAGGTAAAGCTAAAGGTGCTGCCGTTCTGGTCGCTTTCCGCCCAGATCTTGCCGCCGTGGGCCTCAATGATATGTTTTGAGATGGACAGTCCCAACCCGGTGCCGCCCATTTCCCTGCTCCTGGCCTTGTCCACCCTGTAAAATCTCTCAAACACCCGGGGTAAACTCTCCGGCGGAATGCCAATCCCCGTGTCGGAAACGGCCGCTGTCACTTCTTCCTGGTTAAATGTTACCTTCACCTGAACTTTACCGCCGGGCAGCGTATATTTAATAGCGTTATCCACCAGGTTTATCATCACCTGGGACAGAAAGCCCTGGTCCCCCGGCACCGGGGGCATCTCCCGGGGCAGCACCCTGGTCAGCTCAATATTTTTTTCTAAAGCCCTGGCCTCAAACATTTTAACGGTGTTGTGGATCACTTCAGCCAAATCCACCGGTTGCTTATTGAGTTTGGTCCGCCGGTCCTCCAAACGGGACAGCTTCAGCAAGTCGTCGATTAAGTTGGCCAGGCGCTTGCCCTCCGCGTTAATAATTTCCAAAAAGTTTTTGGCAGTGGCGGGGTCTTCAATGGCCCCATCCAGCAGGGTTTCTACAAAACCGTTGATGGAGGTGAGGGGAGTCCGCAATTCGTGGGAAACATTGGCCACAAACTCCGACCGCATTCTTTCCAGTTTCCGCCGCTCGGTAACATCCGTCAGCAGGCCCACTACACCCATTTTTTCCTCATGGTTTCCTTTTAAAGGAGAAATCTGAACTCGGAACAAGCGAGGCTCGGGCGTAAGCACCTGCAGTTCATTGTTTAACACCGGTTGCATGCTGTTCAGGGCTCGGATAAAAAGTTCTTCCAGTTCGTGGTTGCGAATGACCTTAATTAATTGATTGCCAACCCACTCTTCTTCCTTAATCTTAAAGATGCCTTCCACCACCGGGTTCACCAGGATCACCCGGCCGTCCTTGTCCAGGGCGATCACACCGTCGGCCATACTGTTTAAAATGGCGCGGGCGCGGTTTCGTTCTTCCGTGATGACAAACAAATTCTTCCTCAGTTCCCGGGCCATGTAGTTGATGCTCCAGGCCAGGTCGTCCAGTTCCTCTTCTCCCTTGACCCGGATTTCGGTATCCAGAAAGCCCCCGGCCATTTCCTGGGCCACCGAAGTGATCTGCTCCACCGGGGTGATCAACCGCCGGTTGGTCAGCCAGGCCATGACCACCGTGGCCCAGAAGGACCCCAGCAGCACCGTCAGCATGTCCACCACTCCCAGGGACCTGAGGAAAGTTAATATCATAAAAACGAAAAAAAGAAAAGCATAGCTGCCAATGGTCCGCTGACGAATGCCTTTTAGCACCCTTGGACCTCCTTAAAGCGGTAGCCTACTCCCCGTACCGTTTCAATAAATTGAGGGGCCCCCGGAATTTGCTCTAACTTCTGGCGGATATGGCGAATATGAACGTCTACTGTTCTGGAGTCGCCGGCAAAATCATACCCCCAAATTTGCTCCAGCAAAAAGTCCCGGGTAAACACCTTGCCGGGGTTGCGGGCCAGATAACGCAATAACTCAAATTCCTTGGGGGTGAGATCCTGTTTGATGCCGTTATAGGAAACGATAAAGCGGTCTTGATCAATGACCAGTTTCCCCACCGTGATTCTGCCGGACTGTTCATTGACCTGTGCCTCCGCCGTCTGACGGCGCAGCCGGGCCTTTACCCTGGCCACCAGTTCCCGGGGACTGAAGGGCTTGGTAATATAGTCGTCGGCTCCCATTTCCAGCCCCAGCACCTTGTCTAATTCCTCTCCCCTGGCGCTGAGCATAATAATGGGAATGGAATGGGTATACGGGTCCTGGTGCAAACTGCGGCAAACGGTTAAACCGTCCTGCCCCGGCAGCATAACATCGAGAACTATCAGATCAGGGTTTTCACTGCGGGCCAGGGTCAGGGCGGCATTGCCGTCCCCGGCCTGCAATACCTGAAACCCCTCCCGTTCCAAATTGAACTTAACCAGCTCACGGATGGGCTGTTCGTCGTCAACGATCAATATTTTTGGCAATGCTTGCACCCCTTTTTCTCGCTCATTCCTTGATCATGATTAAAGATGCCATGCGACCGGTTTTTCCTTGCTCCATCCGGTAGGAAAAAAACAAGTCGGTCCGGCAGGCAGTACACAAACGAGCCACCGTTATATTTTCGGCTTTCACACCTGCATCCATCAAAACTCTCCGGTTGGTTTCCCATAAATCCAGGAGCCAGCGGTCCGGCCCCACGGGTTTAAGCAGTTCTTCCCAGTAGGAAAAAACTTTGGCCAAAGCCTGCTGGACCGGCACATCCACCTGGTAGCAGCAGGGGCCTATGGAGGGGCCGATACCTGCCAGGATGTCCCCGGCATCGCAGCCATATACTTCTCTCATTTTAGCAACCGCTGCACCGGCAATGCCCTGGACGGTGCCCCGCCAACCGGCATGGGCCAGTCCGATGCAGGTGCGGACCGGGTCATACAGGAGAATTGGTACACAGTCCGCATAATAACTGGAGAGCGGCAGGCCGGGGGTATTGGTGATCAGAGCGTCGGTATCCGGGATCGCCGTGCTGTAGTCCACCGCTCCCCTGCCCCGGTGCTGCGGGCCCACAACTTCCACCCTGCTGCCATGGACCTGCACAGCAGCCACCAGATCCGCCGGGTTGATGCCAAGGGCCGCACAGGCCACAGCACGGTTGGCCCGAACGTGGTCGGGCCGGTCCCCCACGTGCAGGGCCATATTTAAGTTATGGTAAGGAAAGGCGCTGAAGCCGCCTCTACGGGTGGTAAAACCATGGGTTATCCGGCCGCTGCGGGCAAAGGCGTCAAATTGAAGGTATTGTAAATCTCCCTTTTGTTCAATGCGAATCCCCTGCATCCGGTACCTCCCGGTTACGCTAACTTGTTCCGGAGTTCTTCCTCTTGGAGGACTTCGTTCATTTGGACCTCCAGTTCGGTCAGCTGGCGAAGCAGCACGGAGTATTTAGCAGCAGGTAAATCCCCCTGCAACACTCGCTGCATTTTCTCGTTAATACTCTGCCAGGTATCTACAAAAATTTGCGGCACCCGCTGGTGAACGGGGGACGTTAAATCCACCTTCTCCAGCCAGTGGGGCACACAGGCGTTAATGCCTTCTGCTTTGATTAATTTTTCCAGGGTGGCGGCTGCCCTAGCCTCCCCGTGCACGATAAACACCTGTTTTAAGTTACTGGAAAATTGTTTGATCCAGTTTAACAGGGCCGGTTGGTCGGCGTGGGCAGAATACCCATCGATATTGCGGATTTCTGCTCTCACCACCACTTCCTCCCCGTGTATACGTACGGTCTTTTCACCCGAAAGAATGCGCCGTCCCAGAGTTCCTTCAGCTTGGTAACCCACAAATAAAACGGTGCATTCCGGACGCCAAAGGTTGTGACGCAGGTGGTGTTTAATCCGCCCGGCGTCGCACATACCACTGGCGGAGATAATGATGGCCCTGCCCTTCAAAAAGTTTAACTCCCGGGATTCTTCCATGGTTAACGTGGTCTTTATATTGGACATTTCCAGGGGGTTACAGCCTTTGGCGATTAACTCCCGGGTCTCATAGTCACAAATGTCACAGTTCTTACGGAAGATCTCGGTGGCTTTAATGGCCATGGGACTGTCAATATAAATGGGGATTTCCGGAATGGCCTTTTTCATCCTCAGTTCGTTGATGCTGTAAAGGATATCCTGGGTGCGGCCTGCGGCAAAGGCCGGGATAATTAATTTGCCACCTTTGTTATAGGTGTCCACGATGGCCTTTTGCAGCAGTTCCAGTTTATTGTCTGCATCCTGGTGCAGTCGGTTGCCGTAGGTGGATTCCATAATGACATAATCCGCCTCGGCAATAAAGGCCGGGTCTTTGATGAAGGGTTGATCGGTATTGCCGATATCCCCTGAGAAAACCAGCTTGGTCTCCTTGCCGTCGTTTTCTCTCACCCACATTTCAATCATGGAGGAACCTAAAATATGCCCGGCGTCCCGAAAACAAATTTTTACATCGGGGCTGACGGAAATGGTTTCATTGTAATTTACCCGTTCAAAATATTTCAATGCATTGGCGCCGTCAGCCGCGGTATAAATGGGCTCGATGAGCTTGCGACCCTGGCGGCGGTATTTACGGTTTTTCCTTTCAACTTCCATCTCTTGAATGTGCCCGCAATCCGGTAATAATATTTCACATAAATCCACCGTGGCGGAGGTGGCAATAACCCGGCCCTTAAACCCGTGCTTGATAAACTTGGGCAGCAGCCCGCTATGGTCAATATGGGCATGGGTTAACAGGACATAATCCACACTGGACGGAGCGATGGGGAAATTACGGTAGTTTCGCTCTTTAATTTCCTTGGAACCCTGGAATAACCCGCAGTCCACCAACAGACGGGTAAGACCTGTATCCACTAAAAAACAGGAACCGGTAACGGTTTCGGCAGCTCCTAAAAATTGAATGTACATTCTATACCCTCCCCGTTCAATCATTGTACTTACTATTTCTTGCAATTATGATGAAAAACCTTTATTTTCTTGCAAAATTCTTTTCCACTCGTATCATGGGGCCTCCGCTGCCGCCCGTCCGTCCATCAAAGAAACGCCACATGCATCATACAATTCGCCCTTTAATAATATAACCGGATTGTCTACCCCGCCTAACAGGGCCTTGACAATTCTCAAAAGGTGGTTTTAACTAAGAACTGGTGATACTTTCACAAAGTTTGATGTTCATTGTAGGAATTTCGAAAACGGAGGTATGTAACAGCTACCTTATTTCCAACAAACCTTGATAAAACTTAACAAACATAATACAATAAACTTATGGAACTATTAACTATAAGCAAAGCGGCAAAGAAATTAGGTGTACATCCGAACAGCCTGCGCAACTGGGAGAAGCAAGGTTTGATTAAGCCTGTCCGTTTACCTGGCGGTCAGC
>NZ_FQUY01000013.1 GCF_900129195.1 Desulforamulus putei DSM 12395 | reverse complement strand
TTTTGGCAGGAAAACGCTATTAAACAATTTATTGATACTATGATGGCAGCAGCAGGAATTTCCGGTGGCATAATAAATATCAATATAATTAGCGAAATATTTATGATTGAAATTATTTTGGCACTGGCATTAGGATTGCTTGAATTAATTATTAATGTAGGTATTTTGCCTTTTAAAAACAAAGGTGTCAAAACTAATAGAGACAATTTATTACAAAAATCGTTTATCATGTATCGCAAAGCCGGCATACGGCCATATGTTAAAGTGATGCTTAAAGACAGCCAAAATATCAGTGGGGAATGTTTAAGATACAGTTGGAATGATAAAGGTTCGTTGTTGGTAAAGGATGCAGATAACCCTGAGAAACAAATTTGGGTACCTTTAAATGATATTGTGAAAATAGAATTTTTGAATTCACAATCAGTAATTAATGAAACAGAAAAAGAACAAAAAGCCTTTGCATATCGCAAAGTATTAAATTGGATGGCTAAAGGGTACGGCGATGAAATATATGGCAAAAAAGAAAAATCTATAAAAGCCCTAGGAGGTGATTCCTAAATTTTCTGTAAAAATCAGTAAATAACCCCCTTAACCCTGAAACCAAACACAGGTTCTAAACGTCTAAACTTTAAAGGAGAGTGATTTTCATGAAAAAACTGTTAACCATGCTGATGCTGGCTGTAATGGTGGTAACGATGGCCGTGACCCCGGCTTTTGCCGAAATTATTATCCCCGGCAACGGGGGCGAAGGGGTTGATACCTCTAAGCCCGACCCCAATTTCCAATGGCAGGAAAATAAACCTACAAACCCTACCAATCCTCCTGCAGTTAACAACACTATCAAAATCTTTGTCAACGGCCAGCAGGTTATTTCTGATGTACCGCCCTTTGTAGACAGCGCCAACCGCACCCAGGCTCCCTTCCGGGCCATCGGCGAAGCACTGGGCTGCCAGGTAGTCTGGATTAATGAAACACAAAAGATTATTTGCAAGAAAGAAATCTTTAATAAAGAGCTCTTTAAAGTTGAAATGACCATCGGCAAGAAAACCTTCACCGTCAACGGCGTCAATAAAACCATGGACACCGCTCCGCTAGTTAAGAATAACCGTACTTTTATTCCCGTTCGTGCGTTAAGTGAAGCCTTAAACTGCAACGTCAACTGGGATCAGGCAAATAACACCGTATACATCACCAGCAAATAACCGAAACCCGGCTAAATGGCCGGGTTTCATATATTCTGGAGGTGATTTTGATGAAAAAAATACAAAGGAGGACTGATTTGTGAAAAGAGCAAGAGTATGGTTACTGGTCATGCTGTTTCTGTTTTCCCTCTGCTCAGCCGCCTATGCGGAAGTGACCACTTTTGGTTTTAACGACCATCGGACAAGGGTGGCAGAGGGAACAGAACCGGTGCTGTGGCCGGCCTGGAAAGACGACAGCGGCACATCCTACTCACAACCTTTAATTCTAAAAGGCTGGGGCCAGTTCGAGGGGCAAACCCTGGTAGTGGCGGTCACCGGCAACCAGCTGAGAGGCTATGTCTGTAAAGAACCTACCGGCAAAATTGACGAATCAGGTTTCCAGCAGAACAGTCCCTTGTGGAGTATTCCTTTGATGGGTGATAGGGAAACTAAGTCTCACCCGACCTTGATTAAAAAAGATGATGGTAAAAGATATATTTACATCGGGACAGATAAGCACGAAGGAAAAACAGGGTATCTTCACATTATTGACATTACCGATTTTACCCAAGCTAAAAAGGTATATGAATTTCAGGACCAGTGGTCCTCCGACATCGTCTCCGCCCCCCTGGTATTAAAATGGCGTGGCCACGAGGTGGTAGTCTACACCGCCGGCAACACCGCAGAGGTGCATTTAGCCACCGACCCGATGGACAAAACAAAAGCCAATAACATCCGCATCAAAGTAGCCGACAGCGGCCGCACCAGCTCAAGCCCGGCGCCGGTGCTTAACGGCCAGGGCTTTGTGGTGGGCTTAGACCGGGGCCCCAATGGCAAAGGTGAGTTTAAAATATATAGGCTGGACGATATTTTACAGGAAGTAAACGGTAAAGTTGAATTGAAAAGCCCCATAGCCTACAAAACCGTAACAACCCACTCCAGCATAGTAGCCAGCTTCAGCGTAGACGGCGACTGGCTATACTTCGGTGACCAGTGGAGTAGGGTATACGGGTACAATGTAAAAACCATGGAAGGTTGGATTAACAGTGACAACTACGGCACCTTCTCCAACCGTTCCCCGGCATTAACCAAAAATACAGTTTACTTCCCTGCGGTGGGTATGCCTGGGCAAAAGGGCAAACTGCTGTCCGTAGACAGAAACACCCATAACACCAACTGGGCAGTACAGTTTGACAGCCGGGCGCAGACAGCCCCCATGGTGTGGCTGGTACCGGGTATCGGGGCAAGAGTTTTAGAAGGTACAGGCCAGGGCTGGCTGGCTTCCATTGACCCTTACACCGGGGTTAAAGCAAGCGCCGTTCCTGCGGTTCAAACAGAAGGAGGCAGTTCCTACGGTACCGGGATTTCCGGCGAGCTTTCCGGTTCCGAAAACTGGGTAGTAGTAACTACAGAGAAAGGCGTTAAAGCATGGTATGCCCAGCCCCTTGACATTGAAGTGGTATCCCTTGACCCGGGCTGCCCCAAAAACGCCCAGGGGTACATCGTGAAGCCGGGAGAAAAATACAAAGCCACGGCAAAAATCAAGGCTAATAAACTTATCATCCCGGGCCTGCCGGTACCGGTGGGGGCCTTTAACGAACTGGGTACTGCTGCATACAAAGCTGTTTTAAAAGACCAAAACGGCAATGAACTACCAAGACTTTCTCAGATAAATGCCCAGTTAAATGACGACCAATACCTTGTCTTTAACAACCAGGGCGAAGAAATAACCGTAACCTTTGAATGGACCGGCGCCGAAAAAGGAACGCAGCACATCGCAGTGGGAGCCAACCTGGATTACCCGACAGCTTCCCCGCAGCTTAAAAACCTGTGGCCGGAAACCACTTTAGAAAACAACCTGAAACGGGTGCCCATTGTAATTAACGGCTATGACGCAATAGCAAAAATCTATCCGTTAAAAACCGAATACATTATCTTTGACCCTACCGTGTTAGTAGAAAACACAATTATAACCGGCCGCGATGACGAGAACCCCGGAACAATCCCTGTAAGACTCACCATTACCGGGGCAGGTGGTACGAAAACATATAACCTGAACATTGGACCCAAAGACTACAAAAAGTTTCCTTACAACTTCACCGCCGGGCCTGGGACATATAAAATCAGAGCAGAAGCCTGGCCGCCCAACGGTGAATGGACAGATATAAGGCCGGAAAACAACATAGCTGAGGTGACAATCATAGTCAAAAGAGGAAAAGTGCCTAAAGGTGAATCAGGTATTGGAGTTGGTTTGTAAAAGATGAAAAAAGTAATTCTCTTTATTCTGCTGGCACTGCTGAATGCAGTGCCAGCAGAGGCTTTAACGATTGTTGACACGGATAATAAAACCGGCAATGTAATTTTTAGGAAACCAGAAACCGTTTCGGAAGTATTAAATGCACTTAGAGTTGAGGGATATCCTGCTAATATACTAGGGAGAATTACTATACATGAAATACCAGAAGAAAAATATTATGACCCGGAGGTTAAGGAAAAAATTTCCGGTAGGTGCATAAAAAAAGATATTAATGGCATTAAACATTATGATATATATTTTGCTGCAAAAAATGAAGATTGGATAGGTGTTCTATTACAGAAAACTTAGCCGAAAGCCCACGGTTTTAATCGTGGGATGAAGGCTTTTTAAGATATGTTGCAGTTAAAACAATAAACTGATACAATAATAATATGGGACAAGAATATCGGTACACCAAAACCACCGTAACATTAATCAACTACCACTTTGTTTTCTGCCCACGCTACAGGCGGAAGGTGCTAATCGGGGACGTAGACAAAAGGTTTCGGGAAATTCTGCAAGAGATATGCGATGAAAACGATTTAAAAATAGTGGCATTAGAAGTAATGCCGGATCATGTTCACCTATTTGTCAATGCCCCGCCTTCTATCAGTCCATCAGACATTATGGCAAAAGTGAAAGGAGTGACATCAAGGAAACTGCGGCAGGAATTTAAACACCTGCAGCACTTGCCAAGTCTATGGACACGTTCATTCTTTTGTTCTACGGCCGGCAATGTATCCAGTGAAACCATTAAAAGATATATTGCTGAACAAAAGACGAGGGGGTGAGAACGTGAAACGAAAAAAGAAAAAATACGATGAGTTAGGCCAACTTATTGTAGAGGAACACGAAGAACCCTATCAATTGCTCACAACCAAAGCTAAAATTATAAACCTTAGCAACCAGGATGCTCTACTGTTAGGGCTTGCCGGATATGCCGCCACAAAAATGTGGAATGTAGCTAATCACGAACGAAGGACTGTTTGGCAGGAAACCGGTAAAATTCCGGGGTTTCCCGAGCAGTGTAAAGCCCTGAAAACCAACCGCTGGTATAAACTTTTGCCCAGCCAAACCGCCCAGGAAATCTTGGCGGAACTTGATGACTCCTACCGTTCGTGGTACAGCCACCGCAAGAATGGCAATAAGTTGGCTAAGCCGCCCGGTTTCCGGAAAAAGGACACGCTAAGCACATTAACTTTTAAGCAAAACGCCTTTGCTATGCCGGATATTGGCCAGATAGTATTGAAACTTCCCCGGACATATGCCCGGCGGGTTGTAACTTTGGAATATAAACTGCCACCGGAAACCACACTGGGCAAAGTCCAGCAGGTAAAGCTATCCTATGAACATAAGACCGGCAGCTGGTATTTGCTTATCTACCATAAAGTTAAAGTAAACTACCTGCCCCTGCAGAACATCATGGCACTTGACCTGGGCATAGTTAACATTATCACCGGCTATATCACTAACGGTAAAAGTTTTATATTCCCGGGCGGGGAGCTATTAGCATTAGACCGGTATTTTAACAAGATGAAAGCTAAAACCAACAGTACCAAGAGCCGTAAATGCCGGTTTCTAAACCGCAAGTGGAGCAGGCAGCGCAATCATTTTCTGCATGTATTAACCAAAAGGGTAATAGACCAGGCAGAGGCTAATAATGTATCCCATATCATTGTTGGCGAATTAAAAGGTATTCGCTTAAACAAAAATTGGGGTGCTAAACAAAATCAAGAACTGCACACCTGGCCGTACCGCAGAATTATACAAATGCTTCGATACAAAGCGGCCCTTAGAGGTATCCTGGTAGAAGAAGTCTCAGAACGCAACACCAGTACCACTTGTCCGCTATGCAGTAAACGGGTTAAGTCAGCTAGAGTAGAGCGTGGGCTGTTTGTGCATTGCGGTAAAGCATTTAATGCCGATGTGGTGGGAGCGTTCAATATCCTACAAAAGTATCTTCGAGATAACGGCTTGCCGTTATTAGAAGTAGTGGGCGCACTGGCACGCCCGGTGGTTAACTTGTTCGTGTGGAGAAAAACCACACCGTTAGGCCGTGAACAAGGGACGTTTAAGCTAGCAGCTTAAACAGCCACGAATTAAAAGAACCCCACGGGCTTTAGCCGTGGGAGGATGTCAGATAGAACAATATGCCAGAGAAAATTCAAGTGACTCAGGTTTTGTTAAAACGTGGAAGCATACTGATGTAGAAATGTTTGCAGAAAGTTTTGCAAAGCGATACAAAAAATTCTACAAAGGCAAGACCTGTATTGTTTCACCATACAACCCCGCTGTTGACTTAAAAACAGAAGAACCAATTAAAATTCTAAGCAACTAATACTGTGCTATATACTGACTACATTACCCCACTTCAGTTTGAAGTGGGGTTTTTCGTTTTTAAAAGCAACTTTCAAGGGAGATGATTATGAAGTGAAAAATAAAATTCAGATCAGGCAAAGCAGTGAAAAGACAGATACAACAAGATTAAGTCCGGAACATATCGAGGTAGGTGAGTGTACAGAGATGGAAGCCCGTGAATTACTCCAAGCAATGGTAACCGGGCATAATGGCTATATCATCAGCAGTATGGCAACCGAGACGGGCATGACTACCATGCTTCGTATGCTCAGCACCCGAATAGTATTGGAAGAACCAATATGGACAGTAGAACGTTATGCAGACGTAACCTTTTCAAAACGGCGAAGTTACTTTACTAACCTAGCTGAAAGGTGCGAGGAAGCTATACGCAGACATCCTGCGATAAAGTCTTTTGGCGCGGTTGGTGGCGGGATGAGTTCACGATGGATTAGATTAAGTACACTTGCTGAAAAGGATTTTGGTAATGTAATCATTGCTGATCCCAAAGGTGAATTAATTGCGGAATCCCCCGGAGCAAAAAGGGATAAGGAGTGATCTAAAATAAAAAACCTGCTGAAAGATCAAAAAGGCCAAGCCCTGGTAGAATTCGCTCTGGTTTTTTACATCTACATGGCTGTGCTGTTTGTGTTTATCATCCACGCCTCCTGGCTGTACAACAGCTTCCAGGCAGACAGGGCAGCCCGCCACGGGGCAGTTTACCTGGGCACAACCAATAACTATGCCAAGGCAAAAGCTGTTGCTGAAAACTACCTGGCTAAAACACAAGTTTTTTCCCAAATAAAAAATGTCAGCGTATACTGGAACGGCAACTTCCCCGCCTGCCGGGTGGAAACAAGTATGAAAACCTTTTTCCCCGGCATACCAAAAATATTAAACAAAAATAACCCTGTCTGGTCTAAAGAAGTGCAAATAGTAAAGGAGGCAGTGGCACCCGGTGAACACAAATACACCAACTCAAGCGAATATAACTGGCGATGAACGGGGCCAGGCCATGCTGGAATTTGCCGGCAGTATTATTATTTTCCTCATGCTGTACTTGTTTTTTATTACCATAGGACTCAGGATTGCCGATTATACCGCCGTACAGAAGGCAGCCAGAGACGGCAGCCGCCAGGCGGTTATGACCGGGGATATCAGCAAGGGACTGGAAAAAGCACAACAAACCGCATGGATGTGGAAACTTGAACAAAGTAAAATAAATATTTCTTTCAACTCAAGTAATTACGGGCAAAGAAAATTTATAACCTGCGAAGTAAAATATCGTTCATCGCCTTTTTCTAGCATGTTTCCCACTTTGGTAGGAGGACAGCCGGTAGACGAAAAAGAACTGACGGGTAAATCAACTTTTGGGTGGTGGGACTTTGGTGATTAAAAAAATCTTAAAAGACCAGAAAGGCGGCATCCTCCCCATTACCGCCGGAGTTATTTTTATCTTTCTAGCCCTAGTAGCCATTGTGGTAGACTTCGGCAGATATACCGCCGCCAAGGAAAAATTACAAACCGCCGGGGATGCGGCAGCGCTGGCGGCGGCTAAAAGCGTTGACCGTTATGTAAAACTGGAGATAGACCCTGGTAGTAGCAGAGAATGCTGTGACTGTAAGAAAGGTTGTTGTCCCTGCTGTGTTGACTGCGGCGACCCCATAATTGTTGTCGGTAAAGAAGCAGATTTAATAGACAACGAAGGATGGCGTCGTTACTGCTGTTCCTGCGGGTGCAACGGAGATCCGGAAATACTGGACCGTTGGGTAGACTATAAAAACGGAGGCGATGATGCTGTTATTGCGGCTAATACTGTTTTTGAAATAAACAAGCCCGCCGAAATGGATGCGCAAACAGGGGGTTCTTCTAATATTTCCGTTGACACAAGCTATTTAAGCCAAAACAGGCGCAACAGCCGTTTTTATCCATCCGTATTTGTCCAGGCCCACGGCAAAGTAAGGACCCTGCTGATGGACTTTTTAAAACTAATCAACCCGAACGCTAATTTTGAGTACCTGAATGCCTCCACCTGCTCCCAGGGGAGGACATACTACCATGACGTTAATAACGGTAAATGGCAAAGACCGCCGGATAACTATTGCGAAGAATAACCGGAAAGGAATGATCTGTGCTTTGAAAAAGCTACCATCCTCACTGTTATTTTTGTCTGCCGCAGTATACCTTACAGCCCAAGCAGACTTTGATGTGATAACCGTATTTGCGGTACTGATTTGCGCCTTGTGCAGTGCTATTGCCCTAACCCATAAATCCATCTGGTCGTTAATCGGCGGCATAGGGCTTATATCCATATCACTTACTATGCAGGCCGTCATAAAAACAACCTGCTTGACCTGCTTAAAGGCAGACCTTTTAATTCTGGCAGGAGTTATCTGCTTATCTCTGGTGCAGAGAGGAAAAACCAAGACCCCGGCCCGGGTGATGGCGCTGGTTATGACTGTTCTTATGGTTGCCGTGGCTTTTATAGCCGTACCAATAAGCAGTATGAATACATTAACGGCGGCGCAGGACATAACTGCGAAATTGAACCCAAATAAACTCGATGCAGAAATAGAGAAAATAGCAGAAATAAAACCGGTTCTTTTATTCAGTCCCAAGTGCCCTGCATGTAAAGAAGTGACAGAAGCCCTGGCTAAACTGGACCCAAAGGGTGAAAAGTGGCAGCCTGTTCAGAGTAGCGGAGAAGCCCAGGAAGGGGTTAAATACCTAAAAGAAAAAGGTTATGCGGGGGAAGTCTCCTACCACCGCTATGCCGGGGGAGTTCCGGTACTGATAATAAAGCAAAACGGTAAAATAACAACTATCTACGGAAAAGAAAACATTATCAAAGCTGTCACCGCCCCGGCAAAATAAGCCGGGGTTTGGCCAGGCGATGGCGTTACACCGGGAACTGAGGCAGGGCGAACAGGAACCGCAGCCTTCGCAGGCGCCGCCAGTACAGGGTCAGCAGCCATAGGTGCAGAAGTAACAGCAGGGACAGCAGCAGTAATGGAGAGCCGGGGATAACCCGGCTTTTTTATTTTTTAGAAAATGTAATGGTGTAAAAATGCCATTTCTTTTTGGTTAGCCGCACTGTCAATGCTTTTTCCGGATCAATGAGCGTTGGTGTTGAGATACATGATATGTTTGAATCCGTATTTGTTAATTTTAGAAGTCCTCTAACTGCAAGTGGTGTATAAGTGTACACGGTTGCGCTTCGAAATATTTTTACTTTTCGAAGGAACTGGATATAAGAATTTATATCATTCACAAGAGCATCTTTAAGATATGGATTCTTTTTTATTTTAAAAGTTGCAGGTAAATGTATCTCTATATAAAGACAGTTTAAAGGAATATTAAGTGAAGTATTATCGGTAGATAGGATTTTTAATGCGAAATAGTAGCAAAATGGTGATGACAAGAAAGTATACAAGTAATGATTTTTACTTATTCGGTGGAATATATTATTAATCATGACCATGATGGCATAATAGATAAGAATATATACGGGTGGTCCAAATAAATATATAAATAGAGATAGATTTATATTGAAGTATGTTTTAGTAAAATAGGTGATCAATGGGTAATTCAGGAGGATGAATACAAAATGACCTAAAAACAGAAAGAAAGCACCACTAATACCAAACAAGGTTATAATAACCCCTGTAAGCACAGATGGAAAGTGAAGGAAGGTGAATATAATATGAAGGGATGCCATGAAAACTTGATTGAGAAGGGATTTCAAATTCTTTTTTACGTTTTCGTACCTTTTTTTGTATGGCATTTTGCGATTCCTCCGGAAAAATGGTTTATGTGGTTATTGCGTTTTGGAGTCATAGTTGGATCACTTATGGCTATATATGGAACTATAACTGAAAACTACATTTTAAGGAACTATATAGGAGGCTTTGTTTTGACAGGTTTTTTCCTTAACACCTGTGTTTGGATATTGATATCTTGAATAAATAAAAATGACCAACTGGAAATTACCTGTTGGTCAATATCATACAAGGGGGTGAAAAAATTGAAATTATTAAAAACCACAGGGGAAGAAACAATTCAATTACTTTTCCGGCAATTGCCTATAACATTCACAGGGCTATCATTGCTGGTGACAATGATTCTAAAAACATTTAACATGGTAAAACATCTAGCTGACAATGCATTGCTTGACTTTATTTTATGGACTGTTGTTGTGGGACATATTCTGCTAATAGTTGTTTTTATCTCACACCTATATGTGAACATACTGAAAATAACTGCCATGTATAGAAGGAACCGGTTAACAGTAAAAGAAATCCTTACTAAACAATATAATTATGAGGAGTGAGTTAACTTGGTTTCTGCCCTTACAAAGATGAAAACACAATAGAAGCCTTCATGTGGTAATGAAAAATGCGCCCCGGCAGAATGATTATTCTACCGGGGTTCCCTTTTTCAAGGGGGTGATTCGATGAAACAACCTGCAGTATTAATCC
Source organism: Desulforamulus putei DSM 12395 (assembly GCF_900129195.1). Taxonomy (GTDB): domain Bacteria; phylum Bacillota; class Desulfotomaculia; order Desulfotomaculales; family Desulfotomaculaceae; genus Desulfotomaculum; species Desulfotomaculum putei. Next base: position 70,253 of record NZ_FQUY01000013.1, on the reverse strand, counting down.
CGCCTTTTCTATTAGGCGTGGCAGGTACAATAGGACAAGTGAAAACCCTGCTGTGGCTAAGCCAGCTGTTGTGGCTCATAGCAGTATTATATATCATGGTTTCCCACCGCCGGGAAAAAACAATACTTCTGCAAAAACTTAAAACGCAGGAAGAAAAAATCCTGTGTCAAACCGCCCGGCAGGCCGGAGAATCTTTTCGCCTTATGATGGCCAACTGCACGGACGGCTTAACCGGCGTAGCCAACCGCAAACACTTGGACAGCCGTTTGGCAGAAATGATAAAGAACGACAGTGTATTCTCCGTCATCATGCTGGATATAGACCACTTCAAAAAAGTTAACGATACTTATGGCCACCAGGCGGGGGATGAAGTGCTGAAACACTTTGCCAAGACCATATCTAAGACTGTCCGACTAGGTGATTTAGTGGCCAGATACGGCGGGGAAGAATTTGCCGTTATCTGTTTGTCCGATGCCCAAAACACCCGCAAAGTTGCGGAAAGAATTAGAGAAGCAGTGGAAGCCACCCCGGTACAAACCTGTGCCGGAACCATCAAAATCACCGCCAGCCTGGGTGTGGCTCAAAGAAGGCCGGAAGATACAGTAGAAAGCCTTATACAGAGGGCGGACGGGTTTCTGTATCAAGCTAAGCAGGAAGGCAGAAATAGGGTGAAAGGAGAATAAAAAATGCTTCAATTTTCCTCTATAAGTCAAATAGCTTTCGATAATGTAATTATAGCCAACACCTTTTTAACCCGACTCAAAGGGCTTCTGGGGCGGTCTGAGATGCCAAAAAACACAGCCCTTATACTTAGCCCCTGTCGCCAGGTACATACCTTTTTTATGCGATTTCCCATCGGGGCGATATTCCTTAATAAGCAGGGAGTGGTGCTGCATAAAGAGGTACTGAAACCCTGGCGGGTCAGTAAATTGGTCATGGATGCGGAAATGGTGGTAGAGGTAGAACCTGGCGCACTGGAAAGAATTAACGTGGGAGATGTGCTGTATTGGCAGGGAAGGGAGGAGTAAATCATAGACAGTCAAAACGACAAGCATAACAACGAAAACATCTACATAAATTTCATAGATCGTACGCATTTCATTGTAGTAGGAACTTTGCTTTTAGCAGCTGTAGTAGTTATTTTTCTGCAGTTCTATAGTAAGTAGACGTACTTTCCCCCGCCAACCAAAGGCGGGCTTTTCTTTTTCAGGAGGTGTATTTTTTGTGAACTGGGAACAGTTTGAAGAAGAACGCAAACAGCAGCTGGCAAACCAGACTGTCGAAAAACTGAAAAATCAATTTCCGGAATGGTTTAACGGCAATAAACTTGGGCCTGCAGTTAATATCGAAGAAGCAAAAGCATGCCTTAGTGAGCTGGCAAAACAAAACCCGGAAATACTTCCCTTTGAACAGGAAGAAATAACTGAGAAAGCCCTGGGGGCCATCACCACCAGCTGCCTTCTGCTTGTAGAAAAAGAGATTGCCGGGGATTTATTAACAGCTTTAAAAAGTCTGGCGCAATTTAAGCACTGGTATTTTACCCTTAAAAACAGTAATTATCCTGATATAGTTGTGTTCAGCCGTAAGTATTTAAACCAGCAAAACCTATCACTCTCTAAAATAAGAACCTTCTTTCCTAAATCCAGAGTTATTTTATTGGCTGGAAATTTAGGAGATAGAGCAACCGGAGAGTTTATTGAAAATGCTCAAAGTTATGGTTTTAACAACATTGTTACCGGAGATGTACCAAATACCCCGGGTGATCGGCCTTATACCCTGCCGGTTGCTTTAATGTATGACAGAGAAGAAATTGGTTGCTGGGAAATACCGGCTAGGGCACCTGTTGAACAGCCTGTGGTGTCTAAAATACCAGTAAAAAATACAATTAAAGAACTTCCCCGCAGAGAACCTCTCCTTAATACCTTGCCTGATAATAAAGTGGAGTATATAACCACAGAAAAAGAAGACAGGCCGGCAATACCGGCCCAAAAACTTCAAACTCCGGTGATAAAAAGAGAGGAAAAAACAAGTACACCAGACACAAGACAACAACCAATTTTGGCGTCCCAAGCATTCAATACCAGAGGAAAGCTAATTATATCCTCATCTACTAAAGGCGGAGTTGGAAAAACCACTATAGCTATTACAAAAGCAGTGGCCTTAGCCCATGCAGGGATAAAAACCTGCCTGCTGGACTTTAACCTGGCTGCCCCTGATATTGCCACCTTCTTTAAAATTGAAGGCGTACCTGGCATTGAACTGCTGGCGGCAAACCCTTTCTCGCCATCACTGGTGATGGATGTGCTGGTAAAAGTAAACGAATACCTTTACGTTCTACCCGGGCCGATGGACACCACTAACCCGTATTTTGAAGATGGTAAGGTGGGAAAAATACTGGACTTTTTATTAAGCCAATTCCCAGTCTTAATAGCTGACACGCCGCCTGAATTTTGGACGGACGAAAGGTTAAAGGAACTGTTTGAGCGCGCCGACCGGGTGTATTCTATACTGACTCAATCTTCCTTTTCGGAAGAAGAAGCCAAAGACTATGCCCCGCAATATATCATGTGCGGCGTCAAGCCAGACCAAATTGGCTTAATACTTAACATGTATGATCCTGAATTAAGAGATCCAAGAAAAATTGAAGCCAGCTTTTCAGTTAACCTTAAAGTAAAGGATAAAAACTCCCTGCCCCGGATAGAAGCTATTATCCCGGTTAATTATCGAGAAAATGTCAAGGGAACCCATGAAGGCAAGGTGGTGGACCTGGATAAGGGGTACAACCAAATTCACCATGTGGTGCAGAAAATAGCTCAATTAGCCGGGTACAGCTATGAAATATTGTCTGCAGGCAGATTAGAAGAGAATAATCCAAAACAAGGTTTTTTGAAGAAGTTATTTCAAAAATTCAAGAAGGATGTGTAGTTTGTGCAGGATGATCTTATTCAAAAAATACGGGAAATGCACCAATACTGCACTCCCGAAGGTATAGCCACTGCCTTAAAAATACCCTTGGAAGCTGTATATACTGTCCTGGAGGGCAAACCTTTAAAAATAGAAAACAGGCAGGTGGGAGAAAAACCGATTATTTTAGTAAAAGCCGCCGCTTCGTCACATCCGCAAAAATGCATAGCCATAATCAGGGCAAAGGGTGGTATTGGAGCCAGCACTCTTGCAGTCCACCTAGCCAATACAATTTCAGGCAAACTAAATGTTTTATTAATAGATTTAAACCCGAACGGTGGGGACACAAAACAGTATGTTTTAGATAAAGGACTGCACCTGGGGCAAACAGGTTCTTTAGTAGCTATACGATTAACAGATAACTTTTACTTTCATTACCCACAACCAGGAGAGGTGAAAGATTCAATAAAAAAGGCAAAGGAAAATTTTGATGCTATAATTTTAGACTTACCTAATGCAGAACTTAAAAACTTGCAGGAGATTACTCAATATTGTAACACCGGCATTATTTTGCTTGATACCACCTTGCAAGGAATAGGGAAGCTGCTGTCCTGGCACCAAATGACAGCTTTAAGAAGTAAATTTGTGGTTGTAAATAACGGCCGGCAGATAGAAACCAATGAAAAAATCCTGCAGGAGCTGGTACAGCAGTTTAGTGATTACGACATTGAAGAAGGCATTTATCTGCCATTTTCCCCTGAATTGACTGATGCCTTCAACAGGGGAGATTTTGTCAGCCGCAGGTCACATTACCAGGAAGGGGTTTCTTCTCTTGTTGAGGCAATTTTACCTGGTCTTTTGAACAGTAAAAAGAGCGACACATTATTTACTAAAATCAGCAGGTTGTTTGGAGGAGATTAAGCTAAAAGTATGGCATATTAATACGGGAGGAATTAGATAAGAAAATGTTAAAGTTTAATAAACCTAACGTTCCCAAAATAGTTAAACCTAAAAGCAAAAACAAAAGTATTCTGCTGGGTTCCATCATTATTGGGTTTATAGCTGCTGTAGGTATTTATACAGCGGTGATGTCTTTTATCCGTCCGGTGGATGTAGTAGTAGCAGTTAGGGATATAGACAACTTAAAAAAAATCACAGAGGCGGACGTGGCAATAAAGAAAATATCAGCCAGATCTGTACATCCAAAAGCCTATCATGACTTAAAGAATGTTATTGGTACTTATCCCAAGATGCCCATAACAGCCGGGGAACAGATATTAAGCACAAAACTCGTAAACAACCCAGATAAAGTGGTAGATGCCTTTGAAGCCCTGCAGCCGGACGAAATGATTCTGGAACTGCAGGAAGGTAAAAACATTGCTTTTCCTAAATTATTGAAAAAAGGTGACTATGTTACTTTCTATTCGGTGGAAGATGATGGAACTAAAGAATACGGCAAAGGGTCAAAATTTATTTCTTCCTCCGGCCCTAATATCGTTCATAACTTTAACAACCTTTCAGCCGGGAAAGACCCCACTGAAGGTAAAATTGTGGTTATATGCACCCGGGAGGAAGGTAAAAAAATACTTAGTGCTACCCAAAAAGCCAAAATGATTTACGTTACACCGGAGCACCCGGAAAACCTGATTATTACACCGGGCAAAAACACAGCGGCACCCAAATATTAAGGGTGCCACTTATTTTTTGAAAGAGGTGTTTTTATTAATGAGAAAATCCCATTCAAATTCGTACCAACTGCTAGTTAATGGGGTATACTTTGATTTTCTTTTACCGATGAAGTTGGCAATATAGTGAAAAGGCTGTGTCTTAATACCCAGCCAGAGACTTTTGCCTTTACCAAGTTTTTCATATTTAGGAGGAGGGGAGGAAAGAGTTTGAGGGAGCAATTCAGGTGTCAGAAGCCATGTGACAAGAACAATTTTTTTAACACCTGCTTTTTAAAGGGTATTAATACATATCTCCATTTCTTCAATAATAAATTTTCGTCTTTCTTTAAAGCGGTTATAGACAATAAAGGCGAAAGGTGCCATTTGAATTTTCCAAGTGTCTTTTTTAATACATCTTCCGTAACCAATAAGGCTGAGGGGAACCAAATAAAGGCTGTTAATGAAATAAATAATCGAAATACTTATAAAGAGTATAAAAGCGAAAGTATTATACAAGGAAACTTTATAAAACAGACTAATAAAAATGATAAAAGAAATTACAACTATTACCAAATGGCCGTATCTATGAACAAAAAGATTCCCAAAAGGGAGTCTAAGTATACTCGAATGGTCAGGAACATCAAAAGTAGAAACGGTACAGGTTTTTCCAAAGAGGATGTTATCAGAATCTTGTTTGTTCCGTTGCTCCCTTTGCTTGCCTTCTATATCTGGAATATTTTCAGTGAGCATAATTTTTCACCCTTTACTTTTATTAAAAATTTGACTGTTTTTGGACTTAAGGACGACCAACATTTGATATGTTTATGTTCACTGCTGTTAGGTTTAATCCAGCTAGTTGTGGGTCTGGCAGCTTTATTACTGGTTAGTTTACTGACAAAGAATAAACCTTTATATAAATTATACCCTGAGAAATATGCAGTAAGAATAGAGTGTCGATATAGATATTGGGATTCGTTTTCGTGGATATGTTGTTGCTTGATGCCAGCAATTATACCGGCAATAATTCTGATTAAATATTTATCATTTAAGATTCTTCTGATTTGGCTAATACCTTATTTGTTTTTTACGTCTGCCATTCAATGGGAGGAAATATGGGAAGATAAAATTTGTTCAAAAGATAGCGCAGAGATGTATTTAACCTTATTCCAGAACACCCGGAAAACCTGATTATTACACCGGGTAAAAACTCCCAAATAATAAGGTTTTTAGGAGGGATAAAATGTCTCTGTGGAGAGAAAGTTTTGCCGATGCAATCGAAGAAATTATTTTTAATATTCCTTTAGTATCATTACTTTGGTTCGTAATAACATTATTAACTGAGCAGTTAAGAACTGGTAGTGAAGGACAAATCACCGTGGCTTCGTTCATTTTAACTGGTACAGTTGTTTTTCTTGTTATTTTAGTGTTTATCTTTTGCATAAAAACATACACAAACCTACGATGCATTGTTTTAAAGGAAAATCCAAGGTATGCAAAGAAAAGAATTACTCTTAAAGAGGTTTTAATTAAGCAAATAATTTATGACAGAGGAGATGATGACGATTGGTTTTAACCAGCTTGTTATATGTATTGTTTATTCTTTTACCAGGTTATATTGCTTATGCAGCTGCAGGATATAATGTCGATGAAAAAGGAATCTTTGCTAGAATTGTTTATCGTGGAGCAGCTGTATTCTTTATAATAAACGCACTAGCTTTAGCATTTAGCGGCTCACAGGTGAGTAAAGCATATTTTAAATTGTTTCAGAATACACCCGAAAATATGGATAATCGTGTTTTTGTTTATACGATTGCTGTATATATTTTGGGCGGATTTATACTAGGATGGTTGCAGCTTTATTTAGAATATAAAACATTATGGAATGCTAAAAGGGATTTAAAAAAATGGGTTAATAAAAAGTCTGATGCCGTAGAGGTAGAACCTGGCAATATATTAAAAAGAATTTTAATTTGTTACCGGTTTGCGAATAAGAAACCTTTTGTTGTGGTGTATTTTGATAAAGACAAAAATATAGAGGGAGAGGTGCTAAAATACTGCTGGAATGGCAGGGAGGAACTTTTATTAAGGCATGCTGATACATGCGAATTATTTGTACTGGATTTAGGCAAATGCATATCGCTAAATTTTAAAAATATACACGAATTAGATAACATGATAAATGTTAAAAAGAGTGATATAAATTTACTTGACTTAATTCACGGCGGACTTTCGGAAGCAATAAAAGAAAAAAATAAAATGAATACCCCGGCAGAGTAAGCCGGGATTTATTTTTTTAAAGGCTTTATGCCATCTGCTGTTCTAAATTAATCAAATCAAAAAGGAGTGAAGAATAAATGCAGTTAACATTAAGAAATGTTTTGGACTCTGCCCGCAATATTTTAGTTGCGGAACACGGAGCCGTTTTAATGGACGGCACCAAAGACATGACAGACATCATAAACAAAGTGGTTGACAGTATTACAGGCGGCAGGGAAGTGGAGGGACAGTCGCCGGAGGAAGTGCGGGAGTATGTCAAAGCACGCATCATTGGCCTAGGCCCTGCCGATGTTCTGTTAAAAGACCCGGAAGTATCAGAAATTATGATAAACGGCCCCAAAGACATTTTTATTGAAAGAAATGGGGTTATTGAAAAAGCCCAGGGGGTTGAGTTTGAGAACGAGCAGGAAGTGATGGACGTATTAGACAGAATTGTGAGGCGGTGCGGCAGGAAGATAAACTACTCCGACCCCACGGTGGATGCCAGATTAGGTGAAATGAGGGTAAACGCTGTCATAAAACCATGTGCCTCTGTACCATATATCACCATCCGGCGGTTTGTCAAAAAGGTATTCAGCACAGAAGATTTTCTTAAAACCGGGTACTTTACCGAAGAAATTGCTGAATTTTTAAGGTACTGCGTAATCGGCAAAGCCAACATCCTAGTGGCCGGGGCCACCGGCTGCGGCAAAACCACCTTTATGCGGTGGCTGTGCGAACACATTCCAGAAAACGAAAGGTTAATCACCATTGAGGACACTAAGGAGTTAAACCTTATCAGGGAGCACTTAGTAAGCCTGGAAACCAATGAAAAAGCAGATGCCGCCAAACTTATTATAAACACCCTGCGGATGCGTCCGGACAGAATCCTGTTAGGTGAGATTCGGGGCGCCGAAGCCCTTGAACTATTAAACGCTATGGGTACAGGCCACGAGGGAAGTATTTCATCAATTCACACCAACCTGGGTAATCTTTCTGCCATCCAGCGTTTTGTTAGGGCAGCAGCCCGGGCAGGAACAGTCTCCCCGGAAGAAATACAAGCCATGATCAGTGAAATATTGAACCTTATTATTTTCTTAAAACGCTTCCCCGATGGTACCAGGAGGTTAGTAAGCATTAGCCAGGTACTTTCCAACGACGGTAGGCCGGCTTTCCGGGATATTTATAAATACTCTCCCGGCCGGGGTCACCGTTTTATCCAACCTATTTCTGAAGAATTGCTGGAAATCCTGTCCCAAAACTTTATGGAAGAACTACCTAAACTGCCCGCCTTTACCGGCAGGGAAATTCCTGCAGAATGTACGCAATACTTTGTGAAGGGGGCATAAATTTTGACAGATCTGCTGTCGCTCAGCTTCCTGGCCGGTTTAGCGGTTTTTGGGATAATCATAGCTTTAAAATATGATACTGCCGAAAAACCAAAAAAATATATTTTAACTCCAAAAAAACCAAAACCAGGTAGCGTTGAATACCTTTTAAGCGTTTTAAACATAAACCGGTCTGAATATTACCTCGGGACCGGGATGCTGGCCGCCGCTGGTGCCGGACTTGGTATTGTTTTAAAAAATCCCCTGGCTTCTGTTATGCTGGCGCTATTTGCGGTCATTTACCGCAAGAAAAAACTGCACGAGAAATTTATGCAGCGCAAGGCCATGATTGATACCCAGGTGGATACAGCCCTGCAGATGATCGCTTCCTTGCATGAAACCACCGGCGACCTTATCTACAGCGTAGAGGGGGCGGCGCAGACCACAGCTTCACCCATGAGGGACGAGTTGATAAAAACCGTTATGGAGTATCGAGCCGGTAAAAGCTTGTTGGAAGCATTAAAAGGACTGGCAGACCGTACCGAAAACCGGGACTTGGAGGTTTTTGTGCGGGCTGTGACCATTTCCGAAGAATACGGCACCAACACTTCCGAAGTGATTATAGATACTTCAAAGGTTATCAGCGACCGCATCATTTTAAGGGAAGAAATTAAGAATGAATTAAGGGGGCAAAAACTCACCACTACCATTTTCCTGATATTCCTGCCCCTGACGGCTGCCGGTGTCATTGGTTTTTACGATGAAGCCAGACATATTTTGACCAATACCTTTATGGGTAAAGTTGTGCTGGACGTGGTCATTCTTCTAAACTTTATTGCCTGGTATTTCTCTGGGGCGCAAAGGCTGGTGGATGAACTTTGATGGTTGAATTGATTTTACCATCTGTTCTTTTGGGGTTATCCGTCAGTGGAATATTAATTTCCCTCCGTATAGAGGATGTTATCACAGCCCTGGGCCGGGCGGACAGTCTTTATAATCGTTTCAAGTCCGGTGCCAAAAGTATGGGCATTGAGCTTAATGCTGAATTTATTTTGGGACTTCGTATGGTAGCGGTGGTTTTGGTGGTGCTGTTGGGTATTGTAATTGGTTCCACCTTGAACTGGTTTACAACCTTTAGCTTTACGGCGGCTGCCATCGGTATTTATTACTCTCCAATGGCCTGGCTTAATGCACGGGAAAAAGAACGGTTAAAGGATCTCAGCAAAGAATTTCCCTTGATGGTTTCTTTGCTGCGTGTTTATTCCCGGGCTGGCGGTATTTACAAAGCGTTAAAAATAGTAAAGGATGCCGTACAGGGGGAATTAAGGCGGCAGTTAGATATATTGGTGCTGGAGTTGGAAATTTATCCCCTGCAGGAAGCCCTAGACAGGCTTTCCGATCGTTGCAAATATCCGCCTTTAACTAACCTGGTAAGTGTGCTGTTAATGGGCATTAATAACGGCAATGACATAGACGAAATCCTTGATAAGTTTGCCAAAGGAGCTTATCGGGTAAGGGTGGATGAAATTAAAAGAAAAATTAAGGCCCAACCCATTATCCAAACCCTTATGCCAGCCATATTAATGTTCGCTCTACTTTTAATCATCGTATATCCCATGTTCTCCAACATCATAACCAGCTTGAACAAATTTTAAGGCCGGGGAAGCAGCCCCGGCTTTTTTTATTTATAGAGTTTTTAAAGGGGGTGGTTGCCAAAATCACAGTAGTTATTTTTGCATCTATTAACTTCCATATCTAAAAAAACACAAGGAGGAATTTTTATTATGAAAAACTTGGTTAACTTTATTAAAGACGAAAGAGGCGACTTCATCCAAAACGGTCTGTGGATTGTCATTGTGGTACTTCTGGTAGCAGGTGCTTCTTTAGCATTTGCGGGTAGTCTAAAGGGCAAGTTTGACGGCATTAAGGGCAGTGTAGATAACGTACAAGTGCCTCACATTTAATAAGGGGGCTGTTCTCTTGTGAGGAGCTTTAGCAATTTTTTAAAGGATGAACGGGGAGATTTTGTCCAGTATGCCTTGTATCTTATAATTGTGGTACTGGGTACAGCCCCGTTCCTGGCAGCCCTTACAGGTGCTGTCGGTGTTAAGTTCACCCAGTTTACTGACAAGGTGAACCAGATTGGCGGCTGATAGTATGAAAAAATTGCTTAAAGATACCAGGGGTTTATCTGCTGTGGAACTGCTCTGGGTAATGCCGGTGCTTTTTATGATGTTTCTTTTTATCATCGAAAGCGCCTTTATCATGTATGACTTTGCCGTAGTAAACTACTTCACCTCCACCGCCGCAGAAAAAGCGGCGATGGAGGGTAGTTTCAATGATACCATCCGGCAATCCTTGCAGAACAACTTGCGCAACTGGACATCAAACGGTAAAAAATACGGTTTTGATGTTTCCGGCACATCCGGTTACTATGCCCCCGGTGTGGTGGTCGTCTATGGTACCGACAGAACTACCCAGGTGCAGAGGGGTGATGATATTCAAGTAGGGGTTGTGTATCCGGTGCGTTTTAAAACCTTTATCGTCCGAGGCACTTTCCAGTGGGTGGTTGAGCAAACAGAGTTGACTTTAAAAGCATGGGCGGTGAGCAGCAGTGAAAAATATATTTAAAGACAACCGGGGTATGGCCTTTATCTATACCCTGCTTTGTTTCATGGTTTTCATGCTGTTCATCTCGGTGGCTGTAGACATAGGCCATGTACTGATGGCTAAAATCAAGGCCAAGCACGCTTTAAATCTGGCGCTCCGGGCCGCCGCCAATGAAATCGACCTCAACCGCCTGGCTGACCCCGTAAACCCGGTACTGTATATTAAAGAGCCGGAAGCCAGGGCAAAGTTTGATCAGATTTTGCAGAAGAACCTTAAACTTAATGCGGGGTTTAACCCGGATACGGGTTCCATTGCGAAGGACCGGGTAATAGTGGAAGCCTTTCAGGTTTTTAATACCGTGCCCAATCAGTTTACCTACGGCAGTTATACCGAAAATATAAACGATGTCTGCGTGTCGGCTGTCATTAAGGTGCCGATTAAACTATCCGGCTTTGCTAAGGTGTCGGCAGATATACCGGAGGATTTTGACCTGTATGTTCAGGCAACTGTTAAGCCGCAGTTAATACCGCAAACATAATAAAATGCTTAACAAAATTTGCTAAATAGTGTATAATTATTATATATGAATATTACGTTAAAGTTATTAATGCAAGGAGGGTTTGGATGAAGCTGTTTAAGAATATGAAAAAGATTGCTGCGGTTGGCGTTTTATCATTTGGGTTGATTTTAGGGATGTTTACAGGTCAGGCATTGGCTTGTGATAAGTGCAAAGATTTACACACTGTCGTTAAAGTTAATGATAATGGGCTAGTTTATGAAGTAGATGTTTGGGAAAACATCAAGTGGGCGGAGAGTAAGGGCTATATAAAAGAGGAAGATGTGTTTAAAGAATTTGAGAATTCACTTCGTGGTGCTGCCAGTGAAATGGCAACAGTGTATCCCAAATATGAGCTTTTGGAAATTGACGGCAAACCGTGGCAGTTGACCCCTTATGCAGAGATGCTTAAGAAAGAGTTATTTTATGCTGACAAGCAGTACACAGAACCGTCTAAATGGGTTGGTACCCCTATGGAAGAACTTTTCTTAGACCCGTCCTTGAACGGCAAGGGGAAAGAGGTTATTGCCCTGGTAGAAGCCGGTAAGACCGCCGCCGAGATAAAGGCCCTGCTGGGTAAGCCGGAGGTCAAAGAACCGCCTGTCCAAGATAATCAGGGTAAGATTGAAACCGAACCACAGGAACCTGCTGTAACTGAAGCACGGCCGGACAGCCTGGTGCTTACGGTAGGTAAAAAGGAATACAGTGAAGTGAAGGACGGCCTCAGCCGCCCGGCTCTGCTGGATACGGAACCCATTGTGTTAAACGGCGTGACCCTGGTGCCTTTACGGGGCGTAGTGGATAAACTGGGAGCAGAGATTACCTGGGACGGCGGTACGAAAATTGAGGTTGTCAAAGGGGACAAAAAGGTTAACCTAACCCTGAATTCCGATAAAGCCTTTGTCAACGATCAAGAGTACACCCTGGCAAGCCCGGCGGTGGTAAGGGGGGGCAGGACACTGATCCCCCTGCGGTTTGTTTCGGAGGGATTGGGGCTGACCGTAAACTGGGACAGCAAAACCCAGAGTATTATAATCCGTTAAGAAGAGACCTTCAGGTTTAAAAGAACCTGGAGGTCTTTCTTATTTTAGGGCGGTATTGCCGAAATAGAAAGGGGGTCGATTTTATTAGAAAAAGGAGCGTGTTAATCCGGTATGATGCCTACGGTTGATAAACCAAAACAAAAAATGCGGTTGATAATTTTCTTTTTATGTCTTTTAAATCTGGTCATCTTTCCGGGGGCGGTTTATGCATGGTCGGACCCGGGATTAGGGCCCGGTGTGGTACAGGGTACGCAGGTTACAATAACTGGTGGAAGTGATATTAAGCCAGGCACCTACAAATACAACACCCTTTACGATGTAAAGGTAAACGGCTCACAAGTGGGCAGTGCGGTGTTAATCAACCAAATCCCCAGCTACGGTGGCTATGCCTTTATACCTTCCTCGGCCTTAAGTGAAGCCGTTTCAGCATTTAAGGGCAATTACAGCCATGTCAGCGGCAACGTTAACCTATACACCATTAACCCAAACAACAACAAACGCTACTGGATACGGGAGGTAGGCTACCACAGCGGCGCAGACGTAGCTTACTCGGGGAAGGTTGTAAACATAACCCCGTCTCCCCTGCCCACGGGCAATATCTCAACACCGCCCACCATTAAGGCGGGCCAGCCGGTTAATATCAGCCTGACAGCTGCCAGCCTAACCTTGAGTGGTATAGATGTAAAGTATGACAAGTATAGACTAGACTACAAATTCAAGGTTAACGGCAGCCAGGTTGATTCGGGGACGGCCAGTAAGAGCCTGTCTAAGCAGGTAAACTACACCTTCCCGTCACCGGGTAAATACACCCTGACCCTGGAACTGACCGATGCCTTTAAGCGTGCCGCACCGCCCATTACCAAAGAAGTAGTTGTTGAGGCGGGCGGTACCGGGCCGCCGCCTGTACCACCTTCGGGCGGTAAACCACTGGCGGACTTTGATATGCCCAACATGACCACGCCCAATACCAGCGTAACCGTGACGGACAGATCCCAGGCTTATGGCGGGGCAACCATTACCACCCGCACCTGGACCATTACGCCCAGCGGCTACAGCGGCACCCCGGCAGGCACCAGTTATTCGGTGTCCTTCCCTTCGGAAGGTACTTACACAGTCAAGCTGGTTGTTAAGGATTCCAAGGGCAACACTTCTGACCCCTGCGAGAAATCAATTATAGTGCAAGGCGACTTCATTCCCCCGACTCCGCCGGACCCGCCCAACGGTCCGCCGGTAGCTAAGATGAAGTACCCGAAAACCGTTGGTATCGGCAAGCCCGCCCAAATTGAAAACCTTTCTTATGATACTGACGGCACTATTGTTGACGTAGACTGGGACATTGACCCCCAGGAAGGGCAGAGTAGCAGCAGTATTGACGACAGCGGTCTGGATGATAACGGCGGTACCGTTATCTTTAAGGAAGAGGGGGAATATAAAATCACCCTGACTGTTAAGGATGACGGCGGCGAAACAGCTTCCGTCAGCGGTACCATTGATGTTAAAAACAGTGCACCAAGGGCCCTTATATCTTGCCCCACTGATGTGATGCAGGGGGACGATGTGGTTATCAAAAACCGTTCCTATGACCCGGACGGTGAAATCAAAGAGGTTAAATGGACACTGGAAATACCTGCCGGCGGGGTGATCAAAAAATCCTCCGACAGCAGCGTGGTAACGCAATTCACCGAGGATGAAAACAGAGTATATTTTGACAAGGAGGGAACCTATAAGGTTACGATTGAAGTGACTGACGACTGGGGTAAAAAGGCCAGTACCACAGAGACCATTGTAGTAAAACCGGCCATCCCCAACGCATATTTTGAACCGGTTGGCCCTTACAAGCAAAACCGTAAACTGCAGTTTGTGGCAGGTGGTTCATCACCTTCACGGTATCCCATCATAACCAACCTGAATCAGTGGGTTATTGAACCAGTAACTTCCGGCCTTACGGCAGATGATATTAAAATCAGGCTGGAAAACCCTGATAATAAAGGGGAAAGGGTTTTATTATTTAAAAAACCCGGGCAGTACAGGGTAAAATTGAAAGTCACCAACACCGCAGGGCATACCTCGGAATGGTACGAAAAGCTTTATGACATACAGCCCGATGCCCCCCCGGTGGCTGACTTTAATGTCCAGAGTGCCTATCTCAGGAACCCGGAAGACAGAAATGTATCTGAATTACTCATCAGAGACCTGTCTTACTCCCCGGACGGTGACGTCATTAATAAACGGGTATGGAAGTACAAGTTTGACAGCGACAACGACGGCAGTTTTGACGATGAAACCTTTATTGTTTTTGATGCGGCTAACAACCCATCGCCGGTAATTCGCACCAGTCATGTGGGCAAGTACCTGGTAGAGCTGGAAGTTACCGAGGGATTCGGTGAACCTACGGGAACGCTGGATGAGTTTATCTCGCCGGAAGACTATTTGAAGGCTAACACGGATAATAAACCTCTGCAGGAGAAGAAAACTGAGGTAATAAATGTCCAGCCTGTCGTGGCCTTTGAAGCCCAAAGGAAGAAAAAGGTGGATATTGTGTTTACGGTGGGGGATGTTGATGCTGGGAAAGTATGGGGTATAGATAATAAAATTGATATTTACATCAAGTCAAAGCTACAGCAGAACGGGATATACTCCAATATCACCAAGGTCAACGTTCAAGAATTAAAAAACATAAGCAATTCAATAAATCAGATAAATTGGAATGAGGGGGCAGATCGTTTTGTTATTGATTTGCGCGACAAACCTTCTTGTATATTAAGAGTAGAATCGACAGGATTTGATTATTACTTTAAATACTCTTATCTTTATCCTAACAATTATCTCAGAGCTAATACTTATAAGAATGGGGTTTTGGTATATGCTAGTCCTTTTCGAGGATGGGCGATGGTAGCTTTAGATCCTAATAATTTGCAGGTTATTAAAGCAGTTCAGTATGATTCATACGCTCATCCATATTTAGGTGATAACTTAGCTAATGATATTGCATCGATTCCTAATGGTTGTATTATTACATTATCAATTCTTGATGCTATAGGAGGACTAACACCGTCCCTTAAAAATCAACTGCTTAATCTAAAAATGTCTAGCAACATAGTAAATAATTTACATTGGAGACGTGGACTTGCTTTTGCTGCTGTTAAAGGAGGTAACGTAATTTTTGAAAAATTTGATCCTTATGGAACCGAGCTTGTTATAGGTGAAGGTATTGTTTCTGGAGGTGCTAAAAAAGATGATTTATTTACTGCAGTAGAGTGTATTTTAAAAAATAATATTGATTTTATTGGTTTAGGTAATAATACTGCAATCTACGAAAACTTAATAAGTAAAATTGATAAAGGAGTGTTTATAAATAATAATGATATAGATAATGCGTTAAACACAGCTGGAGAATATATATTGCAGAAAATCTTAAACAAACCGGCTGGGAATAACCAGTATATACTTCTTAACGAAGAAGTTGAGTATAAAACCTACTACAACGACTACGAAAACGACCCTGAAATAGCTCAAAGATGGATATATGAACACGACCCCAACTTCTTTGAAAACAGCTTTGGGAAAGCCTCCTTTGACGGTCAGTGGATTGGCAGCCCGGTATACCGCTTTGACAAAGTTGGTAAATACCTGGTTGACTTCCAAAAGAGAGATAATCCCACACCAGATGACCGTTTTGACGAGTACCGGTTGTGGTCTTTCTCTCCGGCGGATAAACTGTCGCTCTTTGTTCACCGCAGACCTATCGGAACATTTACCTTTCAAATGACTAAACGGTAAAACGGGGGTAAGTGCAGAGATGCACTTACCCTCTAAGTTTTAAAAAGAGGAGGTAAATGTAAATGAACAAATTAAGAATTATATTCCTAGCATTAATCATGACTTTCCTGTGTACCTCAACGGCCCTGGCTGCCTGGTCAATTACTTTTAACAAAACAGCTTATGACCTGGATCATTTTAGCCAACCAAATAAAGGTATTATTCAGGAAAAGTGGTCCTGGCGTGAGGCCACAAGCCCAACATGGATAAACGGGTATCCTTCAATATTAGAGGATAATAAAGATTATCTAATTAAGTATGAAGTGCAGGATAAAGAAGGCGCTTGGTCGTTGCCGGATATAAAACTGATATCCACTCGAAACATCAACTTGCCTCCTGTGGCACTTTTCACAGTGACGCCAAATCCGGTAGTGGCTGGAAAGGCATTAACATATAACGATGCTTCCTATAGTCCTACCGGCAAACCTATTACGTCCCGTTCTTGGCGTTACCAAAACCCTGCCGGTACTTGGAGTGCAGTGTCGTCAACACCGCCGGCGTCCTTTAGTACAGTGGGCAAATATAAAATTGAGCTGATAGTAAGCGATGGAATTATGTCATCAGAACCGTACTATCAAGATGTAGAAGTTATCCCGGACAACAACCCACCGACAGTCAGCTTTACCATGACCCCGGCAACAAACTTCTACGACTTCGAACCAGTAACCTATAACGTAAGCTACAGCGACCCGGACGGCGATCCTTGCGGCGGTTATCAGTGGGCCCTGCGAAAGAACGGCGGTTCATGGATTTACCTCAGCAACCCGCCGAGTAACTACGAAGCATACGGCGCCGGTACATTTACATTGGCGTTAAGAGCCATCGACATTCCAAAATACCCGCAGCAGTCAGCAAAATGGTCACACCCATCTGCCGATCCGAATACCTGGTTTAAGCGTACCTTTACTGTACTGGAAGGCTTTGTTATGAGAGGGGATATTATCCCGGCGCCAGCAGAACGGGGCCGTAAAATAAGAATTTTTGCTCGGGCTGTAAGGCCGAGCGATTTATCTACACGGGTAGACATCGACAGTGCAACAGCAACAATCATAGATACCAGTACAGGCAAAGCCCCGGCCGGGTTTGTTCCGACCACTATCAACTTAAAATATGACGCAGCGAGAAAAGATTGGTATGGAGATTATCTCATTCCAAGCCACATTACCCAAAAAGGTAAATGGCCTGATAACGGCACCTATGAAGTAATTGTAACAGGCAGAAAAGCCGTAACGGTTAAAAGTTGTAATGTTCCCTTTACAATAAAAGGAAATATCTTAGACCGATTGATTAACGTAACTAAAAAAATGCAGTGAACTTCTGAAGCCCCACCAATACGGTGGGGTTTTTTTATAGGCACCAAAATTAAAAGCAAAGGCGGTGTTACCTTTGAAAGATTTATATTGGGCCGAGGAAAAAATGAAGCCAATACCTGTACTACTCCAGCACTCATTTCAAATGATGGAGCTGGCAGTAAAAACAGCTGTTGCCATGTCCTTTGACAGAAAAACGGTAACAAGCATTGGTACAGCGGCATTTTTGCACGATTTGGGTAAAACCACCTGGCCGGAAGAACTTTTCTGGAGAACACCCATCCTGCCGCATGAATGGAATATTATCAAGACCCATCCCCTACAGAGTGAGAAAATTATTCTTGAAAATTGGCCGGACGTGCCCCGGGATATCCTGCGCCTGGTATGTCAGCACCACGAAAGGCCCGGCGGCCGGGGTTATCCACACGGCATATATGACCCGCCCCTGGATGTGCTGGTACTGGCAGCCTGCGATGTGTACACCGCAATGGTGGCAAAAAGGGACTACCGCACTGCGAAAGCCTTCACCCCGGAGGTTGCCCTGGCGGAAATAGCCAGGTTTGCGCCGGAACAGGTGGTGGATGCGTTGGCGAGGGTGGCGCAGATCAGCAAACCAGAGGGAGAAAAGTTAAAAGGAGTGAAAATTTTATGCAAATAGCTATCGATCTTGGTTTTGGCTACACAAAGGCCGTATCATCCGATAACAGAGTCATATTTCCATCTGCAGTAGCGCCGTCTGATGCAAACACCATCGAAGGATTTAACACCATCGGGCATATTATCGAACTCAAAAAACCTGGGGAAATCAAAAAGAGAACCCTTTCATTCGGGGAAAGAGCGATCAAGGAAGGACGGGCGGTAGAACTCAGTCTGGACAATCAAAAATTCACCAAAGAGGCCAGCGCGGTGCTAGCCCTGGCTGCTGCCGGCCTGATAGGTGCAAAGGACAGCGTGGATCTGGCTGTAGGCCTACCGATCAACACATATAAAAATAAACAGTACAGGGAAGACGTGATTAAAACACTAAAATCTATCAATGCATACGTCAGTATTGACGGCGGGCCGGAGAGATACATTACCTTTTCCAATGTATTTTGCTTTGCCCAGGGCGTTGGTGCTGTTTATGCCCTTGACAACATACCCAAGAACGGACTAATCGGCCTGATTGATATAGGATTCTTTACTACCGATATGGTGCTGTTTGAATGCAATGATGGGGTGATTACTCCCCTGCCTACTTATTTCCGGTCAGTTAATCAGGGAGTATCACGGGCACTGCAGTTGTTTCTCGATAACTTTACAAGACAAACAGGGGCATCGCTTACCCTGATCAATGCCATGAACGTATGGAAACGAAAAGAAGTAAGGTATAACGGCCAAGAAATTAATATCGAAGATATGGTCAGGGACGCCAAAAACTATGCCGCAAGGACTATAACATCATCAATTAGAGAAATATGGACAGAACATATCGGAATGATTGACCAGATACTAATGGCCGGCGGCGGGGCAATAGAACTGGGTGATGCTATTAAAAATATGCTGCCCCAGGTTCAACAAATTAATGATCCCCAGTTTGCCAATGCTGTTGGTTTTTACAAAATGGCACAAATTGC
This sequence comes from Desulforamulus putei DSM 12395, assembly GCF_900129195.1. GTDB lineage: Bacteria > Bacillota > Desulfotomaculia > Desulfotomaculales > Desulfotomaculaceae > Desulfotomaculum > Desulfotomaculum putei. Next base: position 51,144 of record NZ_FQUY01000013.1, on the reverse strand, counting down.
CATGAATAAAACAAAAACAGCGTGATACCGCTTTAACCCAGAAGAATCAAGGGCTGAGAGGTTAAAAAATGATAAATTGTAACATCCCATAAATTACCAAAGATGGGATGTTACAAAATAATAAAAAAACGGTCTTAATGCCTTGAAATGACTGGCCGGAGGCGGTGATACATGGCCTTAAAAAATTTCCATATTAAGCTCCCTGAAGATCACGTTTTATTTACCCTGCCTAAAGGCAAACGGGGAGACAGGGCCAGGGAACTAATTGAACTTGGTTTACGCTTTGAAGCTCTCTTTTTGTCCTTGCAGGAAGAAATAAAACTGGGGTTTGAACAAATACAGAACGAAATTAAAAATATCAAGGTAATTACCGTCCAAAAGGAAGAAAAGCAAGAAGAAAACAGCGGTTTATCAACTCTTTTGGAAGGTTTTATCGACTTCTAAAACATGCCCACGGTATATCCCGTAGGCTTTTATTTTTTAAGAGAAACATCTGAGCCAAAAGGGGGATAAAAATGCCCGATATTCAAATTACAGAACCCAAAATCTACTTAAATGACAACCGCCGTAAAAATTGGTTTTGGGACTATAACGATGTGTTTTCCTCTGACCTTTCAGACAAAGCAAAACTTGTGAGGTTATTTTTAGCTCGTTGTGCCAACGGAGATTGTCAATCATGGCCGTCACTAAACTACATTGCCAAATGCTGCGGAATAAGCAAACCAACCGTAATAAAAGCAATTCATGAACTGGAAGAAAAAGGCTGGATACAAAAAACAATCCGCATCAGACCCAACCAGGAACATGAAAGCACTGTCTATGCCCTATTGGACCCTCCCAAAACAGATGAGGGTAGTAATTTACCACCGGTAAAGACTGAACCAGAGGAAGAAGGGGACTGGTGGAAAAGGGATTGTTGGAAGTAAAGGGGGTATAGACGATGATAGACCAACTGAAGATAAACGGTATATACAGCCAAGGTTATGGAATGGTAGCCAAGTCTATCATGAAAGACCACTCATTGTCTATAGGGGCAAAGGGTCTATACGCATATATATGCAGCTATGCCGGAGCTGGTAACACCGCCTGGCCGGGCAGGGAACGCATCTGTGAAGACCTTGGCATTAACAAAAATACCTTAACAAAATACCTGGCCGAGCTAAAAAAACGGGATTACATCAGAATCGAGCAACGCAAAAATGAACAAGGGAAATTCCTTGGTAATATATTTTGGATTGTGCAAAATCCCGTGCTTTTGCATGGTCAAAACGATGATAGCAAATATCAAAAGCCGTGTACTAAAAAACAGGACACGGTAGAAAACCCGCGTCCTAAAAATACGGACACGGACCCGTGTACCAAATTTCCGTGTCCCAAAAAACAGGACACGGAACCGTGTCCTAATTTACCGTGTCCCAAAAAAGCGGACACTAATATTAACATATTATCTAATATTAACAAAGATAATCTTAATAATATTAACAGTAATAAAGATAGATGGATAGATAGATATAATATGTCGCACCAAAATTGCGCAGAGATTGCTCAAGACAAAAACCCGGAGGCAGATAAAAATGACCCGGAACAAGTTATCATTGACCAGTTATGCGCAGAAACCGGAGCCACACCGGAACAAGTTTTTGAAGCAATCCGCAGGACCAATCAGCAACAAAAACAGGGCAATATCAAACACAGTTATTTCGGTCTTTTAAAGGCGGTTATCAACACCGTGATGCAGGAAGAGGCTGTTATTGCCAAACTGACGCCAGAAAAAACAGATATGCCGCAAGACATTCCTGCCTATATTAATAAACCCGAAGAGATCAGAAAAGATAATAACCCGGTTAACAACACATATACCCAAGAATTTGAAGAATTCTATGCCGAATATCCCCGTAAAATCGAAAAACGAAAAGCATTTAAAGCTTTTCAAGCCAGATTAAAAGAAGGCGTTAACCCCGGGGATCTGATACTGGCTGCCCAAAACTACCGGGAGTACTGCTTGACACACGGTACCGAACCCAAATACATCAAACACCCGGCAACTTTCCTGGGCCCCAATAAACCTTATGAGGACTGGATAAACCCTGCTGTGGAAACACAACTGAATGTACCTAAAGCATGGCACACAATCAAAAGATACCTTGAGGAAGAGTCCTGCGAGCAAAGCCACAGTGATGACTGGTTGGAAAAAGCACTTAAAACTGCTGGGGATAATGTGCCGAAAGCCTGGCATGTATTGAGAAAATACCTGCAAGAAGAGGAGGGCTGCTCCATTGACAAAAACAGAAACAGCTAAACTGTTAAGCTACATCACGGCGGTATATCCCAATATCGACATTCGGCAGGGGACCATTGAAGCCTGGCACGACCTCTTATGTGACATACCCTACGAAAACGCCAAAGCAGCCGTCAAAAAAGTATTGGCTGAACAAGAAATTTCATGCCTGCCGGCGGTGGGAAAAATCAGGGCAGCAGCTGTAGAATTGACTACTCCAAGACTGCCCAGTGCGTCCGAAGCTTGGGGCGAAGTAACCAGAGCCATGAGGTTATATGGCTACTACCGGCCGGATGAGGCCTTGGCCTCGATGTCCCCGGCCACTGCCGCCGTAGTAAAACGTTTTGGCTGGCGCGAAATGTGTGCCTGTGAGGAACCAGAGGTGCTTCGGGGTCAATTCCGCATGGCCTATGAGCAATACGCCGCCCGGGAACGAGAAATGGCTATCATGCCTGCTGATGTACGCCAGTTGATTAGCGGCGTGGCGGAACAGCTGATGTTAGATGCAGGCAGGATAGTGCAGGACATCCAAAACCGTCCCAGATGAGCAGAAATACCCCTGGAAACGGAGAAAAAGGTTCAGGTAACAGGAATTGGCCCTAAAAGTATTTTTGGGGTCTTAAAACGAACGGTAAAAATGTAAAATCTGTAAAAATGTAACAAAGCAAGAGAGGAGAGACAAATCTATGTATAACTTCTACATGAGATATTACAAAAAAACACCAAATAAAACGGTATTCACCGAGGGTATGAACCGAATCGGCAAAATTTATATCCCGCACCAGCTTAAAAACAGACTTGGAATTGTGGATGAAATTCTTGTCCAACTGGATACCGACAAAAAATATCTTCCCCCGGGCGGGTATATTACTTCCCTGAAGCCCAACAAAGAATACGAAGCATGTATCCGATACAGTGAAAATCTAAACGAAATGGGCGAAATAGGTTATATTTATGTGAACCGTGAAGTGTTGGATGCCCTGGGCGTAGGTGCCGATGACCACCTGGCTATGAGAATCGTACCTTACGAAAACAGAATCGCCGGCACTATCGCTCTGGGATAAAACAATAGAAAGGGTTGGTGAAAATGAAGGAAATAGCCATTGAAAAATTTATTGACAGATTGGACAAGTTCATAAAGGTAACTAATTCTACCTATGAAAAAATTGAAAGAATTAGGCTGGAGTTATTTGAATTGATGCAGCAAACCCTAGAAGTTCAGGACATTCAGGATGAATACAAAGAAATGGCTTGTTTGTGCGACAATCTTAAAGGGCCGGTAGTTTCTTTCCCTTACGATGGGGTAACACAAATAACCGTTTATGATTATCCTGCAAGAGCCGTAAAAAAATCTGATAAATACCGCAATATTTGGCAGTACAGTATTTCAAGTGCCCTAAGGAAACATGATATTAAAACCATTAGTAGTGCATTGATAATCATTCGGTTTTTTTTACCCTTATCGGTTGCGTGGGATCCAGACAACCGAGCTATAAATTATGTCATAAACGGGGTCAAACTTGGTAGACTAATTAAAGACGACTCATGGGATAAAATGTCTTATATGGTAATTGGTGGAACTGATAAAGAGAACCCCAGGACTGAAATTTGGGTTTATGATTTGGAAAAATTTGATAATAAAATCACGATAGGTAGAAAAGAACAACCTGTATTTATTTGGTAAAAATAGTAAAATCTTTTAAAATACAGGTTATTCTGAGTATTATTATATGGGTTGTTAGAAAATTATACGGGTTACTGGGGGGTCATTATACGGGTTATTAGTGGGCGTTATACGGGTCGCTGGTACGGAAAAAAAACCTGAATATACGGGTTACGTGTAACCTTTATAGGCTTGGTAGCGAAAAAACTCGTATATACGGGTTGCACGCAACCTGTATTTTTTTAAAAAAGTCTTTAATTTCAAGGCTTAGGCGGTTTTGAAGAATACGGGTTGCTGAACGACTGTGTAGTTAGAGACTGGTCAGTTTTGGGATAAGCCCCCTTTGGTTTTTTTTAAAAAAAATGCAGGAGGGATTTAAAATGCCGAGACCAAAAATGGTTACGGAAAATGACCTGAGAATATTGCGGCTATTTGGGAAGTATTCTGTGTTATCAACTAATGCGCTGAGCGAAATTATTACGGATGTAAGTAAGAATTACGTAAAAAAAAGAACGTACCAATTGATTGAACGGGGCTATATAAAACGTGATGGATATAATCTTACGTTAACCATTAAAGGGGCTAGGGAAATAGGGCTGGATAGTGTTCCTGTAGTTAAAGAATATAACGTTCATAAAAAAATAGCTGTCAATGAAGCACTTATTTCACTTTCTGAACATCTGAATGTATATTCCTCAAAGGAAATTAAAGAACTTTGTTTGATTCCGACTACATTCCGTATTGGTGGCGGGGTAGAAAAGGACGGTATTTATGCTGTATATGCACTGCCCAAAAAAACAACACAAAAATTAGTTAAAGACATAAAAAACGAGATTAATAAATTAAGGCATTATAACATTAAAAAAGCTATTGTGTTCTGTCCGTCTAAAGAATCGTATGATGCCTTTGACCCCGACAATCCCTGTGAAGGAATAGATGAACTGCTCTTATTGCCTTATCCCCTAGGAATAGACTGGTTTGTACGGAAGGATAATCTTTGTGAGATAATTAAAGAACCGTTAAAGCCAGCCGACCGGACTTTTGCAGATTATATTGCTGGTAACAATACTTACTTCAGTTATCTGGTTACAAACGACATTGTTAAGATAAACCGAATTAAACTTTTCTACGACCAGGTGATTCAATACGAGAAAAGCAAATCCATAACTGCAGTTATCTTGAAAGATCAGCAATCACACTTCAGGAAGATTTTTAAAAATTATCCTGAGCTGAAATATTTTATGTTGTAGGGGGGATTGACTGGTGATTAATATAAAACTCCCTCAGATTGATAAAAAGAAAGTAATCCTTTATGTTTCTGTTGGTTTAGTCTTTTATATTATTGATGCTTGGGTCATTGGTACGCCAGCCGCCTTTCTAAAGGGCCTCGCCCTGGGCGACACAACCTTTGCAAAATCAATATGGGAAAACCCATTAAAAGCGGCCGTATTCTTGCCATTCTCTGAAGCAAGAAATTACTGGCTCTTTTTTAATGCCATTATTTTGGGGATTATTGGACTTGGTTATTTTATTTATAAAATGAACCGGCAGAATGTACCGGAGGATTTAAAATTCATAAAGAACCCTGTTCATGGCACATCCCGATGGATGAATGATAAAGAAGTAAAAGCAAACTTCGAGCAGGGATATGGTGCAGGTGTAATGCTCGGGATATATAAGGGCACTCCAATACGTTTAACGAACCCATTGATAAACAGAAATATAATCGTATTCGGGGCTCCGGGCACAAAGAAAACCAGAAGCCAGATTATCCCCGCAGGAATGCAAGCGGTGGCTTCCGGTGAGTCTGTAATATATGTTGACCCTAAAGGTGAAATAGCACAGACTATGCTGCAGTACCATAAGGATGCCGGTTATGAAACCAAAGTTTTTAACCTGGTTAATATGCTTCACTCGGACCGTTGGAACCCTTTAAAAGAGATTAAAGAAGACCTGGATGCCCAAATGTTTGCGGAAATTGTGATAGCGAACACCAATGCAGGAACAAAAGTCGGCGGCGATCAGTTTTTTGACCGCGGCGAGAAAAATCTTATAAAAGCCATTGCACTCTATGTAGTCAACGAGGCACCGGATAACCCTACTATGGAAGCCTTTTATGAATTAATTTCCGGCGGTGATATGGACCAACTGGACTTTATTTTTAAGTCTCTGGACGCCGACCACCCGGCTAAGGCGCCGTACAATATCTTCTGCCAGGCCAAAGATTCTGTTAGGACAGGTATGGTAATGGGTTTAGGCACCAGGCTGCAGCTTTTCCAAAATACCATCGTTAAGAGACTAACAGAAGAAAGCGACATTGATCTGGAGGCACCGGGAAAAAGAAAATGCGCGTATTTCCTGATTATACCGGATACCGATTCAACATTTGAGTTTATCGCTTCGCTGTTTTTGTCTTTCTTGATGATTAAACTAACAAAACTCGGTGACAGAAGCGGCGGTCGGATGCCGGTGCCGGTTAATTTTCTGCTGGATGAATTTTGTAACGTTGGCAGTCTGGGATTAGACTTTACGAAGCGCCTTGCAACCATGCGAAGCCGGGGGATTAACGTTACCATGATTGTGCAGTCGCTACCGCAGTTGTCAAACCGTTACCAGCAGAACGGCTGGCAGGAGATTATATCATGCTGTGATACTCGTTTATTTTTAGGTGTTAATGACACCATGACAGCTAAATATCTAGCTGAACTCCTTGGTAAAGGGCCTGTAGAAAACGTTTCTTTTACTAGGACAGAAGGCATTAAGGGCGCTCTGGAATTGGGTCGTGTGACATACAGCTATAAATCACGAGAGCTTTTAACAGTGGACGAAATTATGCGGTTGGATAATAACAAAGCTATTGTTCTGGTACGTGGCCAGTATCCCTTAATGGTTGATAAGCTGGATTATTCTCAACACCCTGAGAATTCCAAAATAACACCGAGCCACATATTAAATTACCGACCTCATTGGGCGTTAGATTTATTGCCACCTGACCCGAGATTTGAAGAATGGGACGAGTTTGAATTTGAATCCAGTGTAATTAAAGAAACAAAGTCAATAAAGGCAGGGTCAATAGAGAAAGTAGAATTAACAAAGAAAGTAGATACAACAGAAGAAGCAGATTTGGTAGAAGAAACAGGGTCAAAAATTATACGTCACACCGATACTTTTGTTGAGGAAGTAATCGAAGACGGAGAAGGTATAACAGAAGAAGAACTCATGGAACGAATCAATCACGAATACCTGGAAGAAAGCGATTTTTGGAGTCGGCGGTAGCCGGCTTTTTTTAAGATCACTGCCGGGAATTCCCCCAATTTCAATTGGGGGATGAGAGGCAGTTGATATTCAGCGGCTGTTGAAAGACGGACGCTTTTCTATTTTTGGAGCGTTTTTACAGAGGAAAGGGGGTGGGGGAAAGGGGGGTGGGGAGCGGATGGAGCAGGCGATCACGGTCAAGCTGAAGCTGTGTGAACCCTGACCTGACCACCCTGACCTGTTCGAGGTGCGGGGAAGTACGGCGGAGCCGTCCCAAAGGCCGGTGGTTCAAATGCCCGCGGTGCAGGAGGGTGAAACACATCGACGCGAACGCGGCGGACAACATCGCCCAGGCAGTCAGCGGGCTTGCCGCGTGAGAATTGACCCTGGCGGTATGGAGTACGGCCTTCGGGCTGGAAAGTGCCGCTGCCCGGGAGGGTGGAGGGCAGGTGGTCCCTTGAACCTTCCGGGGCGGGCCGGTTGGCACGGCCCAGCGGGTGAGCTGATGAGGCGGGGCAGAAATGTGCCTGCCGAAGCGGATCCCGACCGAAACCGGGCGTGAACCCGCAAGGGCACGCAATTCCCGGGGAACTCCGGGTGGGTCCGGAGGGTTTCTCTTCGGGAATCCTCCGAATTCATTCGGGGGAGGATGTCAAAAAAATATAAGGAGGAATTTGGGATGTTAACACACGAACAAATATGGACTGAGGTTTTTGCAAGTCGCCAAAACAGAGGAATCATTAAATGGCCTGTTGTAGGTGTAGAGGAACACCAGGTAAGACTCAAGGATGGCGAAATTCTGAAAGTTCCCTGCCTGGTAGTCCAAAAGGGCACTGTTAAGGGGATTATCCCCATGCACGAAAGCGGCGTATCCGAAGGTGAGAATAAAAAAGCTAACAAAAGCCGTTTAAACACATTAATCGGGCAGGATATTTCTATTATCGTAACTGGCATTGTTGAGGAAGATGATATTTTTATTGCGTCCCGTAAGGCCGCCATGGAAGAGTTATCCCGTCACGTTTGGGATACTTTAGAAGTGGGTCAGGTTAAAAAAGCTACTATTCGCCGCACTTACCGGGGTGTAGTTCGTGAGGATGGCAAAAAGACTCCTGACGGTGCCTATGTGGAATTTGATGGTATTGAAGCGGTACTGCCAATTTACGAAATCAGCCATGGTTGGGTTGAAGAAATTCGCGACACTCTCCAGCCGGGTACTGAAGTAGTTGTTAAAGTAATCCGCGTTAATAAGGACAAGAAACGTTGCCAGGTTTCCATGAAGGCACTCCTGCCGAACCCCTGGCCGGATGTAGCGCGCAGGATTCAGAAAAAAGGTGTCTATGCAGGCAAAGTCACTGGTATTGCGCGGTACGGTGTATTTGTTAATTTTGAACCTGGTGTAGATATACTTTGCCGGCACAATCGGAACGGCATCTATCCCGAGGTTGGAGATATGGTGCGTTTCGAGGTTGAGAATATAGATATTCAAGAGCAAAAGATTAAGGGGATTATTCGCAGTATCATCAATAGAGCTAGTTAAGAGCTAATTAATTTTTACCGCCAGGGCGCGCAGCCCTGGCTTTTTTTGAACTATTTCCTTGGATGATGGTAATATGTGACACTCCGCCGTGGGCTTAAGCCCAGCGGCTTCTTCGGGCACCCGTGCGTAGTCGCTGCTCGTAGTATTTGCGGCATGGCCGCTACCACATTGAGAGCGTAGTGGGCGACGGATACACCAGGCGGTGCCAGGCCTGACCTGATCCCCGTTTTGAATTTACCATTCAAAGGAGTTTTGATCATGAACCTTTACTCATCAGCTAACAATTTACAAATCATATACGATGAACTACCGAAAAAAAAGCCGGTTAATCTTTTTCCTGCAGAATTGGTGACCATGAACATCATTAAAGAATGTCACGCTGTTATTGCCACGCAGTTAGAATTTCTATGGGGGGCTAAATCGAAGAACAAGTTAAAAACTATGGCTGTGAACGGTCTTTTAAATAATCATGTGCTTATTTCCAATGGGAAGAAGATTAATATATACACTCTTCCTTCCTTCTTCCCTAAGCCTGAAAAAGTAATTAAAGATATTGTTTTGGCACAGCTTTATACTAAAATAAGAAGATATCAATCCTGTTCAATTTTCCGTGGGGACCTGACGTTATTAAGCATTGGCAAGGCTTTATTTCCGGTATTCGTGCTTAGACATAACGAAAAAATTCTTACTCCTCTCTTAAAAGGGTTACCAAGAGCTATTATTATTACAGAAAAATTCAAACCGGAAAAGTACCCTATTCCTGTAAGGATAACAACTGACGAGATGCTTTTCCGAAACGATGTTTCCGAAATGTTTTTAACTCCTGATGGCAAGATTGACCGGGTTAATTTTGGCTGTCAATAGTCTGTGAAAATGTCACCTTTCCTGTTCCATAGTGACATTTTCACAGAACAGTTATATAGTGACAATATCACAGAACAACAACATTATTTCTTATTACCATGTTGCCAAGTTTTTTACCAGGTGCTATAATTTTTCCATAGTTTAGTTTTTAATTACTCGGAGGCTGTACGAACAGGAACCGAGCAGGGTGATTTTGAGTATTGACAGATGCCACCCGAGTGGGGACTGCTTGGATGATTTACATTATTTAACAGGTATACGCGTACCTGTGTCTAAAAATTCATAAATATTTAGTTCTAAAAGCTCTTAATGTTCGCATTAAGGGCTTTTTTGCGTTTATAAGCCTTAAATTTTTTACTCTCTAAAGGAGGTGGTTGACCGCCATCATTATTTTCCCCTTATGGGACTGCTTCGTTAGTCCCATAAGGGGACTAACGAAGCGACAGACCACAGGTCTTAAAAATATTTTATTTCGAGAAAGGATGATTTTAATGTCTTTTTACAACAAAGCAAGATTTATTGGAAGAGCTGCTGGATTCCCGGATGTAACGGAGGGAGATCAACCTTATGCTCGTTTTGTGCTGGAGATAGTCCGCACGAACGAGGAAGGTCGGCAGTATGTTTCGATGTCACTTAATATCCACGCCTATAACGGACAGGTTGCCGTTGTTAAAAACGTGGAAGCCAACAAGTTTTATATGGTTGAAGGTCGCCTTATTGACCGGACCATAGAGCTTGACGGCGGCGCTAAGAAAAAAGTAGTTGAGCTTGTTCTTACGAGAATTATTCCCTTCCCTGTAACCGAGGAAGAAGTCCCGTTTTTAAACGAAGTTGTCCTGCTTGGGCGATCCACAAAAGATTGTGAAAATAGGACAACGACAAATGGCAAAGACGTTGGCAACTTTGCGATTGCGGTTAATCGCGGTTTCAACAAAGACGATGGGACAGACTTTTTTAACTGCCAATATTGGGAAGCAGCAAAGACCTGCCAGTACATCAAAAAAGGTACTCCACTCCTGGTTGAAGGCAGCCTTCGGAGCCGGAGATATACCTCAAAAGAGGGTGAAGAACGTACCGCATGGGAAATTATAGTAAACACCGTTCGTCTTTGCGGCGGCGGTAGTAATGGCGGTGGTTCTAAAGCTGAGGAAACTCCACCTTTAGAAAACCCATTCAGCTCGAAGAAAAAGGAATCCAATCCATTCGGTGACAATCCGTTCGGAGATTTGGACGACATACCGTTTTAATAACTAACTAAGGCTAAAGGGCAGGAAATAAACCTGCCCTTTCACATCTAAAAATTATTAATTAAGGAGGATTCAACTATGGAATTTCGTCCTGCCAAAAGGTCTAATGCTTTTATAAAATTAGGTATCAGTGGCCCTTCAGGTTCCGGTAAGACTGCCAGTTCACTATTAATGGCTTATGGGCTGGTAAAAGATTGGGGGCTCATTGGTATTGCCGATACTGAAAATCGCTCCGGCGAACTCTATGTCGGAGCTGAAATCAACGGTGTCCGCATCGGCCAATACTTAACTTGCGAGATTACTCCTCCCTTTACCCCGGAAAAATACATTCAAGCAATTGAAATGGCCGAAAGAAGTGGGTTAAAAGCGCTGATTATTGATTCGTTAACCCACGCCTGGGCAGGTCAGGGAGGTTTGTTAGACATCCACGGTGGTATTGTTGACCGTGGGGAGGTAAACAATTCTTGGGCAGCGTGGCGCAAAGTCACGCCGCAGCATAATGCACTGGTCGATGCCATGCTGCAGTCCAAGCTGCACATTTTGGCAACAATTAGGGCGAAAACTGAGTACGTCCAAACGGTTGATGATAGAGGGAAAACCGTTATTAGAAAAGTGGGCATGGCACCTATCCAAAGGGACGGCATGGAATACGAATTCACGGTCTTTTTGGACATCGACCATGACCATATGGCCAGGGCCTCAAAAGACCGCACCAACACGCTGGATGGTCGGTATTTCAAGCCGTCGGTTCAAACCGGTCAAATCCTGCTGGATTGGCTGAATGCAGGCGGTGTGCCGATTGATCCCCCGGAACCCGAACCTAAACCTGAAGCTAAACTCGAATCCAAACCTGAACCTCCAAAAACTGATCCGAAGCCACAGGTTGAGGTTTACGAAGGTGTTGTAACCATCGCTGCCGCCCCTGAAAAGCATGGCGAAAAGCGTGTTTACTACACCGTTACTGTAACCTCAGAGGACGGTAAGGTGGACGGCTTGGTAGGCGACGAAAAACTCAGTTCCTTTGCTGAAGGCGAAAAATATAAAATCAAAGGTCAATTCAAAGAGGGTAAGGTTAAGGTTGCTCAATTTGAAAAGATCGAGGTTGAGCCCCAACTTCCAGGTACTCCCGATGAAACCTTAACCCCTCCTGCAGAATGGTTAAATGATGGCAAGGAAGCCGGAACGTATGCCGGCATTACCATCACTTTTGCGGGAGAGGACGAAGGTGAACCTTATACCGGAATGGTTGCTATAACCGATCCCGTTGAAGGCGGCTTCAAAGGATTCGATGTTGCAACAGACAACCTTCTGACCATTGTTGGCAACATCGAAGGTTTAAAACCCGGCGAAGGCGTAGAGATTACCGGGAAAATCAAGGACGGTATAGTAACTGTTGAGTCCTACAAGTCCTTTGGAAGCCCTGCTGAGGAACCTCCTAAAGCCGATGAGGAACCCACTTATACTTTGAAAGTGGCCTCACTTCCGGCGGAAGGTTCTGCGGAAGAAAATGGTAAATTACTGAAGGTCCACTGGTTCTGGGCCTTCGTGGGCGAAAATAAAGGCGTTGTTGCGGTAGATCAGGAGTCCGGGCTTAAACTGCCCCCTGTTAAAGAAAATGACATTCTGGTTGTCACCGGCAACGTTCAGCAGTTTAAAGGCAGTAATGTCTTATTCATTACGGGTATTAAATCCCATAATAAGTCTGCTGTATAGGCTAAACAAGAGGACGGTCTTTTTTAAGGCTGTCCTCTTTCATTTTTAGAAAGGATGGTTCTTATGAAAAAAATCAGTGTATTCGAAAAAAATTACAATAAATACATTGAGCAAAAAGATAACATATTAACCGTTGGTCTGGGTGCTGACGGCTTAATATACGCCGAAATGATGGCCTCAACCAATCCTTTTTTGTGCCGGATTAATCCTGGTACTCTTATTGTGGACCATCATTGCATGGCGATTGAAAAGGGGATGCCATGCTGGCATCTGGCGGCCCTGATAGATTTTGCTAGAGGCTTCAACCGCCGGGAAGAGGTTACCGTATCAGGTGTCATCCCTGACCCCAATACGGTGAGAATCGTAAAAGACCTAACCGAAGAAAAATTAGGTCGCAAAGGCCGGTTTGAACTTTTAAAACCGGTCTATGAAACCGAAGGGGAAGAAATTATACCTGAAACCGTTGATCTCCCTGATGAGGACCGCTGGTTGGCAAGGTTTAACTTCCCTCCGCGGATATTGAAAAGAGTTTTAGAGTTCCGGGCTAAACAAAAAGAAAAGTTAACCCCGGAACAATTATCCAGAATTCCCGAAGCGAATTATATTCCGTCCGGTGAGGAAGTTATCCGGGCGGTCGGTAATATGACTCGTTCCTCATGGGTAGCACCGCTATTGATTGGTCCGAAGGGGTCCGGTAAGTCTACCATGGCCGAAACCCTGGCGGCAATACTGATGCTCCCGATTCGGAAAATATTCGGAGGAATCGACTTGTCTGCCGAAGCCCTGTTAGGGTCCAAGACGTTGGAACCCCAGGAGGGCGTTGACTTGATTACGGAAACCAAATTAAGGGCTGCATGTAAGGCCGCAGGAATAGATGCTGAGCCGTTAGTCCAAAAACTAAGGGGCGCACAGCTTAAAATTGGTTTCGAGCCGGGCATTCTTTTATCTGCTGTGTTAAATGGGGAGTTAGTGGTGGTGGATGAAGTCAATATGCTCATCCCCGAGGTAACCTCCCTACTGCATGGGTTGCTTGACTGGCAGAAAACCCTTTCGGTTCCCGGTTATGGCGAGGTAAAAGCCCCCGAGTCCTTTAGGCTGGTTGCCTGCATGAACTACGGATACGCAGGAACGAAGCCCTTAAATGAGGCATTCCAAGACCGCTTTCGGTCTATTTATGTGCCTCATCTGACTAGAGAGAATTTAACGTCACTCATTCAGGACAAAACCGGGGTAAAACGAGAGATCGCCCGAAAGCTCTCTGAATTGTTCCAACTACTTTCAGAGAGAGTAAAAAACGGTGACATCTCAGACAGAACTCTTTCCGTCCGGGCGCTGTTCACTATTGCGGAGGAGTATATGGATGGGAGCAATTTAAAGAGTGCTGCCATCAGCGTTTTGACCGAGGGCCTAGGCGATAAGTACGAAATCGAGCAGGTAACTGATATTTGCCAAAGCCTATTAGCATAAGCCACCCCTGGCTTTGCTATCTAAAAAGGGAGTGCAAACGTGAAAACCCTGGTCGATAAATTAAGAACATACGGGGTGCAATTCAGTATTCAGGGCGGAAAGCCCAACATTAAGTTGCCTTGGAAATCCCCAAAGGAAATACCGGGGGATGCAATGGCTTTATTACAAAAACTTAGATCTGCCAAACACGATGAGTTGCTGAAGGTAATATCATGGGATGAGGCTAAGGCAGATTCGGCTTGGATGGAAGTGTATAATGAAGTCCGGGCTGCCTACCCTGCTGGGTGTTATGAATGGGTAGAAAAACATCGTCCCGATATTAAAAAGCATATAGATCAAGTGCTTGCGGAAGTAGAAAACAGTTATCGTGAAAACATGGATGCCTTTTTGGAGGCAGTAAATAAGTGGGGCCGATACCACTTTGCCATGTTCAAAATTTACCGCGAAAATATTAATTAAGGGGGTTCAAAAATGAATCATTACTGCAATATTGGAGAAATGAAGGTTAAAGGTTGTATACACAAAATACCGGTATCCCAAATTTCGGTTCCTGAAAACGTCAAAATGCCATGCCCTGTTTGCGGGGGAAGTGGTTACAGTAAATGTATTTTTGAAGAAGGCTTCATCTGTGAAGCTATCTTCTGTGGATCTTGCAGAGGAACCGGAATGATTCAAAAGCAAGTAGGAACGGATGTTGTTTCAGAGGTATTAGAGCAATCGACAAATGAATGCCAGGAATGCCCGCATGGTTTCACCGACTGTTGTTTTATGTGCAGAATAAAAAATACTTGCGAATATAAATGTCGTAAAGATAATCCTTGTAGTTAATGCTAATGCGTATAACATTCAAAAAGTGCATCAGAGGTGAAATTCTTCTGATGCACTTTCGCTAAATAATGCGAAAGAAGGAAAGGTGTGAATATGAGTATAGAAGGCTCCAGCCCCATATAGCTGGTACCAGAACCCTACACTGGTGACTATGTCTGCACTATTGATGGATGCTCCAGCCCCATATAGCTGGTACCAGAACCACCACTGCCGGGCCCAAAAGGATGTTATAGCGGGGCGCTCCAGCCCCATATAGCTGGTACCAGAACTCGTTGTGAAAGCATTGGTTTGCCTGGTTTGTTGGAGCTTGAAAAAGGTAATTTTGTTGTCGACTGGTAATAGCGCAAAAACCACGTAGGATCGACGACAAATTGTGCTAAAGGCATAAGTTATACTGTTCCTGAAAAATGTTTTCCAGCTATATGGCGCTCCCCTGACTTCAGGGGGTGCCTCCGGATGTTCACCCGGAGCTTGGTGAGCGTTATTGCACGTCCACAAAGGGCTCTAGCAACACTTCTCACCTTCAGGCTGCGGAGTCAGCCTAAAATTTACAATAAATTACTTAATTGCTGTCTATGTATTTAGTTGACATGCTTATGTTTCTTGCTGCATTGTAGTCCGCATTTTCTTCATGAAATCTCGCCGCTGGATACCCCTGAATTTATTCAGGGGAGGAAAGCGGCTTATCCCCCTTTCTATTGACTTATTTACTCAATAGTAGTATAAATCAAGTACGATAGGGACGACGACTTCTGACATCCTCACGAGCCTTCTTAATGTCTGCTCTTAATTGTTCCTCAGTAAGCCCACGAGCCTCAACTTTAGCATAAACTCTTTTAGCCAACTCTGCAGCTCTAAGCAATCTTTGTTGCGTGGAAAGTGCTTTGGGTGCTAACATCTTTCTCACCTTCCTAAATTTCCTACTCTTGCCCACATCTTACACCACCTTATATTTTATGCACAAACCATTTATAGTTAATAATACCTTTTATTGGTAAAATATCCTCTCTTATAGAAAAAAATTTGCCCAAAATTTATCCAAATCCATAAAATAAATTTTCTGTATCACCCTATAAGTTGTTGTGCTAGGGTAAGAGTGATTTTGACCGTGATTAAACCCTTCCGGGAAGATAACTTTTTCTCCATCGCACTAACATAAAGGAATCCTCATCCAGTCCTACCCTCCGTCAGCGATTGGATATGGAATAATATCTTGCTGGAATAATCTGTAGATTTACCAAGAAAACCAATGCCCCACTAACACCGGTGTACCTGATCAAGAAAACAGGCCATATCTTCCGCTGTATATTGATGTGTTCCCCTTTGTGATAACTCGAATAGTGAAGTGGTGGGTAGTTCACTGTCTTGATTATCTTAATTAGGGGTGTTATAATTTACTATATTTTAGTTTCTAATTAGCTAGATGCTGTACGAGCAGGAACTAGCCAGGATGGTTATGAGTGTGTGACAGATGCTACACGAGTAGGTACTGTCTTAGTGATTTACATTATTTAACAGGTACGCGCGTACGCGCGTACGTGTGTTTCTAAAGAATAATTAATAGAATTAAAGACAGCTAGAACGGGAAACAATGCTTCGAGTATTGAGATCCCTTAGCGGATCGGACTCGTATGCTTGTTTCCTTTGTTATTTCAAAAATATATTATAAGTCTTGACTAAAAGGCTCTGATTATCTTTAATCAGGGCCTTTTTATTTTCAAAAAAAATAAAGGGGGTGTTTGCTGGTATCACTTTATTGGCTCTCCTGGTGGTACCAGGGAGCCCTCGGTTAAAAAAATATGGCTTAAGGAGAGATGCGAATGCAAAGACACGAAAGGTCAAAGGTATTACTTCACAGGACAAGGATAATTAAAAAAAGGGCAATAGCCCTGGGAGAAGAAGAAGGTAACTGGCTGTCTAAGGCCAGTTTTGATTTTTCTATTGATAATGGCTCAAAGAAATACCATCGGGCAAAAGAAAACGCCCAATGGATGCAGGAAATCAAAGAATTAGTTGGCTAAAGGGGGATATATAAAAATGAAAAAAATTCTTGTGACCCATAACGACATGGACGGGTGTGCATGTGCCGTAGTGTTTAAAACAGCCTTTCCAGACAGTGTTATTTTTTACGAGGACTATAAGACTGTAAACCAAAAAGTTATGGATTTGTTAGTAAGTGAACCGGAACTTCTATATTTAGCCGATATTTCTGTTAATAAAGAAGTAGCTCGGGAACTCGACAAAGCCAATTCTGCAGGGATGAAGGTGCGTCTGTTTGACCACCATGCGACAGCTTTATGGATGCAGAAATATCCCTGGTGTGTTATCGACACTTCGTTATGTGGAGCCTGTATTATGTTTAAAGAACTTGAATGGGATAATAATGCAAACTTGCTTTTTGAATTTTTAAATTTTGAACTATCAAGGTTAGTTCATATAGTAAACACATACGACATGTGGTTATGGACGCAAAACCCGGAATCACCGGAATCTAAAATGGCGGTTGCACTAAACG
Organism: Desulforamulus putei DSM 12395; assembly: GCF_900129195.1. GTDB lineage: Bacteria > Bacillota > Desulfotomaculia > Desulfotomaculales > Desulfotomaculaceae > Desulfotomaculum > Desulfotomaculum putei. The sequence continues at coordinate 33,777 of NZ_FQUY01000013.1, read as the reverse complement.
ATTTACTTTCTGCAACCAGCCGGGAATACTGGGTAAACAAATTTATGCACAACCCAGTGCCACAGCTGACGGACTATGAAAAAACAGTAGTTGATGCGGTTCAAGTAAAGCGGATGGAATACATCCGCAAAACAAATGTAGATATTTTTGAAGGGCCTGTTAAATTCGGAGTATGTTATGCAGAACAATACACTTCCGAACTCGGATACTACAAAAACCAAGAAATGGATATAGACTTCTTGGTAATTGTCAATGTCCGGGACAGGAAATTATCATTTCGCTCAAAAGAATTTAACGTCGCTCAACTTGCAAAACTGGCCGGTGGCGGTGGTCATCCCCAGTCTGCCGGATGTTCTCTGCCAGAAGGAAAAGTAGAAGACTTTATTAAGTCTCTACTACAAAAATTATAGTCCAAAAACCCCGTTAACAATTGTTTGCGGGGATTTATTTTTAAAAAAAGGGGCTGAGATTATGTCCGAACTTAAAAGGTGGCGGTTGCAAACACTCGCCCGAATGTTCACCAAAGTGGACGATTTGACGGTGGTGCTTAGCAATAGAGCCAGCACCGACTTCAAAAAGATTTTCGTTAAAAAGTTAACCGACAGTATTGTACCTGGCATTCCGGCTCTCCCCGAGGAGTGCTGGCTGGCAATGAAAGCCCAAAACATACATGAATCTGGGCACATACGTTTCACAGATATAAATGCTTGGAAGAGTGCATGTGAAAAAGGCGTTCTCATCCAGCACATAGTCAACATTATTGAGGACTCCCGTATCGAAAAATGTATGGCTGCGGTTTTCCCTGGTACTGCCATGCAGCTGCGGTTTCAAAATGAGTATATTTTCAAAAACCGCAAGAATTGGGGTACCGGAATAGAAGCTGTACTCAACGGCATGTGTACTTATGCCGTTTGTGGTGACATTCCTGATTCTATTCAAGATCAGGATAATGTCATGGAAGTAATCTATGAACTAATTTCTTTAGTTGATATTGGCAGGGAGGCTAATGATACCTGGGAGGTTTTAGAGCTTGCGGACCAGGCGGCAGAAATTATTAAAAAACACTTTCCTGAACCACCATCACTGCCGGAGCCTTCTATGACAGGTACTGACAAAGCTAAAAAGAAACCCAAAATGATGGGGAAAGACCCCCGAAAAACACCGAAAATCAGACCTCCAGAACGGGAACCCAAAAAAAGGTCAAAAGAACCCACCGAAAAGCTGAAGGAAAAACCCTCTAAAACTCCGGCTAAAGAGGATACTTCAGAAAGTGTTATTCCAGAGAAATCCCCGAAGGAATCCCCGGAGGAATCTCTTGGAGAAACTGCAAAGAAAACCCTGGAAAAAGCCCCTGAAGAAACTCTCGAAGATGCTCCGGGAGATACTTCGGGAAAAGCACCAAGGGAAACTCCAGAAAAAGCCCCAGAAGAAGCCCCAGAAGAAGTCATGGAAGAAACCCCGGAAGATACTTCTGAAGATACCCCAGAGAAAGCCCCGGAAAAATCTCTCGAAGAAACTCCAAAAGAGACCACAGATGAAACTCTGAAAGAGACCGCAGAAGAAACCACAGATAAAATTCCCGAAAGCGCATCAGAGGAAACCGAACCTTCTGTAGAACCCAAAGATGAATCATGGGATGATGACTTATGGGAAGATATTCCGAAAGATGTTTCAGACAGTATGCCCGAACCTGGTGAAACCGAAGAATTGCCGGAAGATGACTTTCCAGGGGAATTTCCTGATGACGTAGACTTTCCTGGTGAACCCGACAAGCCATTTGATGAGCCATCTGGTTTTGGCGGTGAGTTTTCGGATGACTCGCCGGAATCCAGCGAAGGTGAAGGAGGAAGCCCAGGGGGTAGGTTAACAAGCCTTCCTGAAACTGCGGAAGAACGCGACGAAGATGTTGACTTTAGCGAGCTTTTGGAGTCCTCAAAGGAAGAACTCGAATTCTACGAACGTGCCGAAACCGAAAAAGAATCGGAGACAGTAATAGATATCGACTTTTCTAAAATCGAAACGGTTTTGGCAAAGGGGATTAATAGGGATGTTAGACTACGTGTTGACAGCCTGCCCGGGGATACTGTCCGATACAGCCAATTAGTTAAAGAAATCAACCCTCTCATAATTCGGACAGTGGATGAAATCAGGAAGGCGTTGGAATACAAAAACCACTTTATTGCCAGAAACCTCAAGAAAGGTGCGGTTGACCCATCGGCGCTTTGGAAATTGGGAGTAGCTGATGCGAAGGTGTTCCGTAAAAAGAATAACCCCTCCGACGACCCGACGCTGGCAATCAAGGTGCTGGTGGACTGCAGCGGCAGCATGAGTGGAACCAGGGTAAGAACAGCCCGAAAAACAGCTGTGTTGCTGCATGAAGTCCTTACCCAGCTTAAAATCAACCATTCTATTACCGGATTTACAGCGTTCACAGGACACGATATTGTGATCCACCATAACTATGTAAATTTCGGTGAAAAGGATGGAACCAAATTAGTAAACATTAAGGCTGAAGTTCAAAACAGAGATGGTTACTCAATTAGGGTCGCCACTCAAGAACTTCAAGCAGTTAGTGAGCTAAAAAAGATTATCATGGTTCTCTCTGATGGAGAACCGTGGCATGGTTACACCAAGTATGTAGGAGAAGAAGGATATAAAGACACCGCCCTTGCTGTTCGTGAAGCCGAAAAACAGGGAATTGGTGTTATCGGGTTCTACTTTGGCCCGGATTCATCATTGCCTACTGTTCAAAAAATTTATAACAACCTCATTAATGTAGAGCAATTAGAAAACCTGCCAATTATCATCGGCAGGATGCTTAAAAAAGTAATTGCTGGCTAGAAAGGATGATAAAAATGCAAGTATTCTCTTATTCGAGACTAGATAAAAAATCTCGTTGCCCCTGGGCTTTTGCCCAGAGCTATATCCTTGAAAAGAAAGAGCCTGTCACCGAGGCTTTGGTACTCGGGAAATCGGTTCACACACTTATTGAGATGGCTCGGGTGTTAAAAGTTGAAAGAGAAGAAGAATTAAAGTTCCTAGCTGAATCTATTGCAGGTGTAGCTTCACTCCCTGTTAATGCCGAAGAAATCCTGACTCTGGCTACCAGGAGAAAGGTTACTGAAAGTATCGGTAAGGGGTTTACCGAAGAATATTTCAAAATTTCCTTGTCACCGGAAGACCCCTTTGGCCCAGAACTGCAGGGATATATTGACTACTACGAAGTTACGGATACAGAGATTGTCGTAACGGACTGGAAAACCAACAGGCTTCCATATAACCCGTTGGATACTCACCAATTAGGGTTATATGCCCTGTACCTCACGCAAAAGTATAATAAACCAGTCTGCGGTCGGCTGGTGTTCCTGCGTACAGGAGAAACCCGGGAGCACTTATATACCCCGGAGGATATTGAAAAGGCCCGCAGGTGGGCATATGATACGGCGCTGGATATTCAGCAAAAAATATATGCCCTAAACTGCGGCGGTAATCTTGACGAGCTTTTCCCGGCCACCCCTGGGGACGTTTGTGAATACTGCGGGTATGCCGAGGAATGCGCTAAGCTTGCCGATATACTGGAAGATGATCCCGGTGAGTTTGTAAGCATGAAAGAAGCAGAAAAATACGGTCGAGAAATCTGCCGGCTTGAAAGGGCCGCCGACCTGATGAAAGAACGGTTAAAGCAATATGTTGAGAAAAACGGTCCGGTTCCCGTTGGAAAAAAACAGTGGGATTTAGTAATTTCCCAATACTGGAAATTTCCACAGGAAGCCATGAAAAAGGCCGAGGAAAAAATGAAGGACCAAAATATTGACCCCTTAACCGTATTCTCCTTAACCGCCACAGGACTTAAAAAATTGAATTGGACAGATAAGGAAATTGCGGAATTAGGAGCCAGTATTAAACCAACTAAAAACTTTAAACTCGTTAGTATTAAATAACCCGGCCCTGGCCGGCACCGAAGGGAGGAAAAGGTGTCGGCCGCAAGGTCGGCACCGATTTCTATGAAATATTCCGTGAGGAGGTTGCGGTATGGCACTTAAAGTCTTTGAAATAGCAGAAGTTGCCAGACTTTTAAATATGGAACCCAAAAAGAAATCTGGTGACGAGTGGTTTTACCGCTGCCCTTTCTGCGGTGACAGCAAAAAAGACCCTAACAAAGCCCGTTTCAGTGCCAATATCAGAAAACAAACCTTCCACTGTTTTAACTGTGGCAAAGAGGGCAATGCCCTTACTCTTTATGGAGATTTAATGAGGATTACTTACAGTGAAGCATACCGTCAGTTATCGGAAAACCCTGAAGTGAGGAACATACTTTATGAATCAGTGGCTGTTGAAACTCCCAGGGTGAGGCGGACAGTCGAAGGGGGTATAGCAGAATATCGGGATATTATCTACAGAGAATTTTTATCTATGCTCCCCCTATACGACAAACACAGGAATGACTTAATCAGGAGAAAACTTCCTGAAGAGGTTATTAAGAAAAACCATTATAAGTCGGTACCAAATAATGGCCCCGAAAGGTGGAAGATTGCCAGGATTCTTTCCCCAAAATATGATTTGACCCAGATACCTGGCTTTTTTCAACGGGAAGGCAGAAAAGGTCTCTATTGGGACTTTTATGCTCCTGAAGGCTATTTTATCCCGGTGCTGAACCCTAAAAAACAAATTATTGCCATGCAGATTCGTGTTGACGACGAATCTAAGGGCAAGTACAAATGGTTCTCTACCAGTAAAGGTGCTGGTTCCGGGAGTCCTATTCACTGCCGGATAGGGAATGACCCGACTACGGTTTACTTAACCGAGGGCCCTTTAAAACTTGATATTGCTCATTTCTTTTCAGGAAGAACAATGATCGCCAACGGTGGAGTGGCGATTATTAACGAAATTCCTGAAGTGTTAAAAGAAATCGGAGCCAAAAAAGTTGTGATAGCTTACGACATCGACCGTATGGATAACCCTGGTGTTAAAAAAGCCACCCGTAAACTCGTTGACCTGTTAACTGGTCATGGGTTTAAGGTTTATAAAGCATACTGGAGCGTCCATGCAGGAAAAGGTATTGACGATGCCCTGGTAAATCGGGCAAAAATCACAACTTTGGCAATGTAAAAAATTTAATCCATTAAAGTTTACCGGATACTGCACGAGCAGGAACCGGTTTAAGAAAAATGATATCTTTAAAATATGCGTTTCAAGAAAATCTAACTAATTACCGAATCCGGCTGTTGGCCGGTTTTTTTCTTTTTTTCTATTGCCATTTTTTTACCAGGTGCTATAATTTTTTTATAGTTAGTTTTTAATTTCCTGGATGCCACACGAGTGGGAACCAGGCAGGGTGTCCTATACAGATGCCACACGAGTGAGAACTGTATAGGGAGATTGTTTACCGGATGCCACACGAGTGGGAACCGGTTAAAGAAATTACAAAATTTAACAGGTACGCGCGTACTTATATCTAAAAAAATACTATATTTATGTCTAAAAAGCCTTATTGTTTTTTTAACAGTAGGGCTTTTTTTATTTTAAAAAAAGAAAGGATGATACACAATGACAGAACAAACCAAAAACGATTTTTTGAAAGCCGTTGCAGTCCAGGTGGATCTCAACCGCATGATGCACGGCGAAAAAAGACGTCCCATGAGCGATTGGGCTATGATTGCCCAGGAACACATGGGACATTTGTTTGGGGCAATCTTGTCAGAAAAGACAGATGAAGTAGAAAAAGAGCTGCTTCATATCGCTGCCCCCTTGTTGGAACTTTATCGGGAACTTAAAGGCGGGAGTATAAATGGCAAGGATAGAGTCTAAGGCTAAAGGTGGGTATTATCCTACTCCTGAAAAGGAGTTGGAGTTAATACTCAAAAAAATTAATGCAGCCGGTACAGTAACAGTTCTTGACCCCTGTGCGGGTGAGGGACTGGCGCTAAACCAAATTGTCGAAAACCTGAAAGGCAAGGGTTCCAATGTAGAACCCTATGCAGTTGAACTCGAAAGCTCGCGGGCAGAAAAAGCTCGTGAGCTTTTTGGTCGGGAAAGAGTTATTAAGGGTGGGTACGAAGGGTTAAGAATGACAAATGACTGTGTTTCCTTGCTTTTTTTGAATCCACCCTATGATGAGCGCTTCGGTAAGAGGGTAGAGGAAATATTCTTTCGGGACCTGACTGCTCCGGGTAAATATCTTGTAGACGGTGGATTGGTGGTATTAATCATTCCCCAATACGTCCTAAAGGATATTGCCCGTTTGGCCGAGGCCCGATTAGACAACGTAACAGTATACAGGTTTACCGACGAAAATTACCCGGTTTATAACCAGGTAGTCTTGTTCGGTACCAGAAAAAAGGGGATTGAACGCAATCCCCTGCTTAAAAAGACACTGGAGGCACTGGCAGAAATGGGGCCGTCTGCGCTCCCGTCACTGGATATGGAAGACAACGTAACCTACGATCTGCCCGAAGCCACAAAACCAGTAACAATGTTCAGGGGCTCAGTCCATGACCCCGTTGAAATTGCTAAGGATGTAATGGTCTCTCCCGCATGGGAGTGGCTGTCAAATAAACTGCTTCCCCCTTCAGCTAGAAAAGGGGTAACCCAAAAACCTGCCGTACTGCCCGAAAAGATTATGCACTTTGCTGTCAGGGCAGTAAGCGGCGACTTGCCGGAAAACTTTGGTTCCCATATACTAACTGCAACCACTGTTAAGCATAAGGAGGTTGAAGTAAGCGAGGAAATCAAAGAGGACGGCAAGCGAAAAGAAACCCGGGTAGAAATAATCCGGGACGTTACAAAGTGTTTTGTGTTCGCCCCAACCGGCGTTCACGTACTGCAAAACGACTAAAAGCCCTCGAATATATTTTATTCGAGGGCTTATTTTGTTTGGAGGGATAAGAATGGAACTATATGTAGTTTCCACAGGTAGAAGTTTCACTGTTGATGCCCACTGTATAATCGCAGATGGGTTAGGTGAAATTCTATTCGCCAGCTTTGCGGGGACAGCAACAGCGGTAGACGCCGTTTGTTCGTCTATCACAACAGGCAAGGACTTAAATCTCCTTGAAAAAGATAAACCCCCTGTGGACTTAAAGGGCGGCTCTGGGTACACATTTACCCAAGTTAAGCTAAACGAGGTTATAACACATGGGGTTATTATCTCTAAAAAGGCAGTCTATATCGAAAAGACCGAAGGGAAAGCAATTATGGCCCTTGACGGGGATGTTAGAAAGGCCGTAGGGGAACATTATTCCTCACAGTTTGCCTTGCCCCGGGAATGGGTGATGCTCTACTACGATATGCTTCCCGATAAGGATGTTTACACTATTTTTATGAACCCCATTTATCCTGAATTAATGAAGAACCCTCATATTCAGGAAATGGTTCGTAAAACAGTAGGGAACCTTCTCCCAACAGAGTCCTGCAAAATTGTTAATATCCCCAAAGACTATTACGACGAAAAGTTCATTCTGGACCAAATCGACCAAAGACTTAAAGATGGTCGATTAAAGATTCCAGAGATCTCCCCCTTTGAACCGGAAGGGCTGTTTGACCCTTCCTGGAACTGGTCAGAATATATGATGCGAAACGCACATATATTCGTTGAGAAATTAAAGAACATCCGCCCCCGGCACGTCCCGGGCAAAGACCCGTTAAGCCCTTGGATTGCAAAACAAAAAAGAATACCATTCCCCGCACAAGCTCACAGCGCCCAGGGGATTATCAATACCCTGCGGGAACAAGGCAACTGCTTTGATGTCGGGGACATGGGGACGGGTAAGTCAGCCACATCACTGACCGTGGCTCATGTGATGCACCACGAAGATGGAGTGAAAAATGTGCTGATAATGGCCCCGTCAATAACAATTCCAAAGTGGGTTGTGGAGGAAATTAATGTCCAACTGCCATATGCCACCACAAGAATTATAAAAAGTACCGAAGATGCTCTGCGGTATATACAGGAAGTGAAAGCAGGGAAACACCGGGAAGGCCTTAATTTTATCCTGGTATCTACAGACCGGGCAAAATTGGGACCTGACCCGTGGTGTACGGCAGTTTGGAAGAGATTAAAAAATTCAAAAGACACCTGGGCATGGCATTGCCCTGAGTGTCAAGAACCCATTATTTATACCGACAAAGATGAGTCGGGAATGACAACAGACATATTGGCAGGCTGGAATACCTTTGTTCATGCTGACGATGAAGATTTGGGGCCTACGGAACATTACAGAAAACGCCATCCCAACGGGGTGCCTGTTGATATGGCGGTAAAATGGAACAAGAAAATGAACAACTGCCCCAACTGCAAGGCTAAGCTCTGGCGGCCTGCGGTGAAATCAAGGGGTGAAACTAAAAACAAGCCAAGGTATTTCATTTCAGTGTTGTTTAAACGCCACTTAAAGAAATGGTTTGACCTGGCAATCTTTGATGAAATACAACAGATGAAGGCTGCCGATTCCGGCCGGGGAGACGCTTTCGCCCAACTGGTGAAAGCCAGTAAACGGGTACTGTGTTTAACCGGTACCCTGGTAAACGGTAAATCGTCATCTATTAAAGAAATCCTCTGGCGTATTGCCCCGGAGGAACTTCTTGAAGAAGGGTTTAACCATAAATCAGGGACAGTTACCTGGGCACAGCGCTTCGGGGTAGTCAAGAAAATTATAGAAACCACCGGCGAAGATGAAGGAATTGTAACCAGAAGGAAAAAAGTCGAGCGACAGCCTACCGAGGAGCCGGGTATTGCTCCGAGAATGACGGCACAATTTATATTACACCGGGCAGTATTTCGGGAGTTGTCAGACTTAGGTCTACCGTTGCCAGAGTTAAAAGAAATCCCGATATTTATTGACTTTGATAAAGAACACGGAAGCCTCTACAGGAGTTTTCACAGCAGGCTCCATGACGTTTGTGCTACGGCTGCCATGAAAGGAGCAAAAGGGGCTTTCAGTAAATTTATCCCGGCAACAATAAACTATGCTGATGTTCCCCACCTGGGAGCCTCGGTTAAAATCGGCAAAGAAATTTATAACGCTCCGGCTCTGCCAAGAGACTACTACCACGCCAAGGAAAGGACATTGGTAGAACTGGTTAAAAAAGAACTAGCCGAAGACAGAGGGGTTATGATCTATTGCAACTACACTGATACTTACGGTGTAGATGCAAGAATCAAAGAAGTCCTGGCTGCTCACGGGATTGAGGCAAAAATTCTTTCAAGCTCAGTTAGTCCCGAAAAACGTGTTGACTGGCTGGAAGCCCAAAAGATTAAGGGTATTAAGGTATTAATTGCCAATATGCGTCTTGTTGAGGTGGGCCTTAACATCATCAATTACCCGACGATCATTTTTTACCAAATGAACTATGACATTAACATAGTTCGCCAATCGTCCCGCAGAGCGTGGCGTATTGGTCAAACAAGAGAATGTCGAGTTTACTATATGGTTTATAACCAGTCCCAACAAGTACCTCAATTTGAGAATGTAATGCTCAAAAGAGGGCATGCACTTATCGTTGAGGGACGGCTTGACCGGAGTGAATTGAGCAAATACAGCAAGGATGCTCATTCATCTCTGGCTAAAAGCATTGCTGAATGTATCGCTGATTCCGATATGGCCGATACATGGAAGAAGATCGCCGCTAAAGACATCGACGAAAAAATCGTTATGGTCTCTGAAGATAAATTCCAAGAGGCATTAAGAAAAGCCATGAAAGAATTAACCGAAGAAACCAAACGTCTTTGCGGTGTAATCGAAGAATCCAAAGAAGAAAAAGCCATCGAAGCAAGTGAAACTTCACCGTTCGGGCATACCGAGGTTTCGCCCTTTGAACCTGTAAAAGATGATATGTCTGTACTGACAGACTTGTGGGGAACGGTTGAGGCAACCAAGAAGCCGATTAAAAAGAAACGCAAAAAAGTGGAACCAGTCGAACAGCTTACTCTGTTCGACATGATGTTAACTTAATTTTTAAAAAGGAGGTGAACTGCCCTGGGGGATTTAATTGCCCCCAGGGGCAATCCCTCCGGGTACTGCGATGACAGTAAAAGAGATTGAGATTGATATTTATAAACACGAGGAAGTGAATTCTGCTACAGATTCCACAGATTCCACCTTTGAAGGGTTTCCGGCCGAGTCAATTGATTTGGTGCTGGAACGGATTAAGTACCCCGTCATAATCTTGGCTGCGGTGTACTTCGGGTGGAATATTTTGATGTACTGTCCAGAAGGGTTTTTATTTATTTTGTTGTTTAGCCTGATTGGGCTAACAATATATGGATTAATAGAATAATCAGTTTAGTTGGCGGCCCGGCCCGCCTCAACTCACACTATTTTAAGGAGGTGAGAAGGGCGGGCCGCCGGGAGCCTGCCCTCTTAGGATGTATAAATATGAGGAATTTAAAGACGAAAAAGCCATATTAACCATTTTCCATGACGAGGATGCTGAAAATCCTCGCGAATGGGATAATCTGGGCACAATGGTATGCTGGCACCGTAGGTATAACCTGGGCGACCAGCACCGTTTTGCCGACAAGGATGAGTTCTTGTTCTGGCTCCTCGAAGAAACTGTCGGGGATACCGAAAAAGCAGAGAAGATATACGAAAAAATTAGAAACAGCATAGACCGAGAAGTATATCGGTCATATGGGGCATACAACAAAGCGATAGATGATGAGATTTTAGCGGTAATAGAGCAGAAGTTTATTATTTTACCTCTGTACCTGTACGACCACAGCGGTATTACCATGAACACCACTGGTTTCAGCTGCCCGTGGGACAGCGGTCAGGTAGGATGGATATATTGCTCGAAAGAACGATTCCGAAAAGAAACCGGCTATACGGAAAGTGAACTATTCAGCCACGACAAACATAGGGCACCTGTAGTCGGCGAGCTCGTCAAGTTAAAAGGATATGCCGACAAAGGTTTCGGAAAAATTATATCTATTGAAAATAGTACACTTACAGTGGATTTTGATTACAATAAGGTGGCGAATTTCAGAAAAGACGAAAATATCGTCTGCGTGCCGCTGTCGGATGTAGAAGAAGTAATGGCAAATAGAGCCGTTCAATTATTGCAGTCGGAAGTAGAAACCTATAGCCAGTGGCTGGAAGGCGATGTCTACGGGTTTGTCCTAAAGGACGCTGAAGGAAACGAGATTGACAGCTGCTGGGGTTTTTATGGAACCGACTGGGAGAAGAACGGACTATCCGAACACATCCCGTCAGAATACCGCTATCTGCTGGAAAAAGCAGCATAGCCGGAGATACCTGAAAAATATTCTAGGCGGCCCGGCCCGCTTTCTTAAAATCTCTTTAAGGAGGTGAAAAGGGCGGGCCGTCGGGGGCCTGCCCTTGAAAAATGTCAAATAAAGTAAAAATACTCCCTATACCAACCCTTTCAGCCGATAGCCCAGGTGAACGGTTAACAGAATTTTACCGCAAACTGGGATGGGATGGAGAAGCAATTCTTGACCCAGTTTACGTAAGGCTCACCGAAGAGGATTGGCAAAATTTGATGATTGCTGAAGTAACTCATGCCAAGGCAGTCATCACCAATATGAACGAATCAGACATCATTGTCGGTATGGGAATGTTATGGGCTAATATTGGTCCCTCTGGGGGAGGAAAAACACCTGGCATGGTGGAGCTCCACCCGGGTTGGGTTTCATAGAATAGGGAGATAACCTGCCGGGGGAAGTGTTTACCCCGGCAGAGGCACCCTGGTATTAAATGTGTACGGGAAAGAACCCTGTCCCCTTATAGTTGAAGTTGGGTTTTTTCTGTACACCGGGAAAGGAGACGTATAATGGGAAAATGGATTGGTGAAAACGGAAAATACGATAACCTTCTGGAAATAGGTTTCGATAGCATAGAATCCTTTAAGATTCTATGCTATTATTTTAAATTTGATAAATTAACGTCAGTTGACTGCACAAGTATCCTGATGAAGATACAAAGTCAACTAGAAAATGGGTTTGATCCAGAAGATTTTGTAGAATATCTTGCTCTCAGAAAAATTAAATTTACACTGTCCTTTGTACCATCAACTTACTTAACGGTTCAAGGCAATTGGGAGCATTTCAAAAACGTTATAAAACTCAACCTAAAAATACTACTAACTTCGAGGGAGAGATTGTCATGAGTACTAAAATATACAATGGATATAGACTCCCTAATTTCACACTTAGGGAACTCAATAACTGGATGAAGGATGCCAGAAAGGTTATTCAGCCATTAGCTCAAGAACTTTATACAGAGTTGGTAGTTAATATAGCTACTAACATCCTGGATATCAAAACTCTTTATCCTAACAGCTATAAAGAACGTATTGAGAAGAATTACAGTGAAATAACAAAACACAGTTCTGCTCTATCTGTTGCAGAACGCTATATCCGCGAACAAATGAGACAAATCCAAATTACTCAGGAAAGAAATCCTAAGTATGATTTTGAGTGCACCGTTTATGCCATTCCTATTCAGGATTCTATATTGTTATTGTTCTATAGCGAACAGGCAGAATTCGAAAGTGTTTTTAGCAAACTTCCAATGGTGGAATATTATGGCTACTGGAACAATACTGATCCTGACGAGGAATGCACAGAAGAACAATGGGAAAAACGAAAAAGGGACTGGGAAGAAGCTCTTGGTGGAGATGGTTTGGGTGTCCCGTCCGAATGTGGGATGTCTTTCCAACTAGTTAACGAACATAAACTAAGACTACGGAGAATAATTACAAAAAACAAGAACATTAAGATGTATCAAGAATCTTTTAATGAGAGAGTTAATTGCTGGGCTTATAAAATTACACTGGATAAAGTTATCTCTCGTATAAGTGACGACAAAATAGTTGGTACATCTAACGGGCGTAATCTCGAACCTTTTTGGCAGGCCAGAGATTATTTAAAAACTCCTGAAGGTAAAATTGAGGTTCAAAGAGAAGCCGACCGAATAGCTTCTCTTTTGAAAGATTATTACACTATGGGCGATATGGGCGATTTGCTTGAAAATTTTTTAAAATAATATATTCTAACTAAAGCCTTTCCCCGGGGCGAGAAAAAACGGGTGGTCTGCTTGTTTGGGCCACCCGGCCCCGGCAGACCGGAAAGGAGAAAAATGAAAATCCAAATCAAAAGAGATCACTTATTAGACATTTTGGCGTCTGCTAGAAAAGCAGTCTCCAGAACACCCATTGACACATTGGCAAACGGAATTCTTTTAAAGGCCGAAGGTTCACAAATAACAGCGTTTGCAACCGATTTAGAGATTGGTATCAAAAGCTCAACGATTGCAAACATTATCGAACCGGGCGAAATCGGTGTTCCTGTTAAACTGCTTGACATCGTCAGGAAGATAACAGAACCCGACTTGGTGCTGGAAGTCAAAGACAATAAACTGGTTCTAAAATACGGAAAATCTAACGCACACCTAAGCACTTACGATCCTAAGGATTTTCCGGTGTTTCCTGAAACTGTATCCAGTACGTTCACAATGGACGCAGGGGAATTGAAAAAAGCTATTGACGCTGTGGTGTATGCTGCGGCTGGCAAATGCGAATACCGTCCCGTTTTTGAGGGATTGTATTTTGATGCAAAAGATGGGCAGATTAATTTCGTTGGAACGGATACACACCGGTTGGCACTAAAAACAATCTCCGGGGCCGGTGTTCCTGATGGGGGAGTAATAATTCCTGCTAAATCACTAAAGCAATTAAGCAGTTTTCTGAGTGATGGAAACGTAAATATCGCCATCGAAGAAAACCAGGCTATATTTAATTACGGAAATACTGTTTTGATGACCCGGTTAATCTCCGGCGAGTACATCAATTACCGCCAAGTTATCAGGGAGAAACATAATACCAAGGTGACTGTTGAGACGGAACGAGTTTTAGCTGCTTTGGAAAGGGCGGAAGTCCTAACTGAAAACAATATCATTAATGTTCATGTTGTTGATAGGCTGGTTCTTTCCGTGCAGACTGAAAGGGGAAAATTGAACGAAGAAATTCCGGCCGAAGTGGAAGGGGATAGGCTAAAGATTAAGGTCAATATAGCATATCTTATTGAAGCGTTAAAAAGGTTTACAGGCAAAGTCACATTAGGGATGGCAGGCGAGTTAAGTCCCATATTTCTATGGAACGATAACAGTTATTTCTCTGTGGTATTGCCCATTCGTTAACTTTTTTCACGAGCATAAACAGAGGGAACGTTGGCAAAACGTTCCCTTTGTTTGTATTTTTAGGGAAAAGTTTTTTAACATCATTCGGCAAAAATTCCCCCACTTCTAAAGTGGTGGGATGAATTGCCGATTTTTGGTACTCTAATAAAATATTTCTAGTATAATATAATCAGCAGCAATAGCATAAAGGGCTGATTATTGCTATGAAATTAGACACAAATAGTCATTCAGTCTTTCTTCTTACTTACCATCGTCAACTACCCCCACTTATAGAAGTGGGGGCTTGCCCTGGCGGGGGCAGGGGAAACTAGCTGACTAGACGGTTCTCCGAAAGGAGAGCAGCGGCCCCGGTGGTTCTATTGTCGCGCCCCACGCGGGCGCGTGGATTGAAACATGGAAAAAAGCAGTCTAATCAGTACACGGCATTCCGCCCGCCGCCTATAGAGGCGGGGGAAACCTGCCGCAATTTTGTTGTAAAACGGTATAAGTATATCTTTGTGGAAGATTTGAAGATTAAAAATATGGCTAAAAATAAGAAACTTGCTAAGTCTATTCATGATGCCGGCTGGTCTATGTTTGGGAATTTTCTGGAGTACAAAGCTGTCCAGAAAGGTAAAGTATTTCTAAAGGTGCCGCCGCAGGGTACTTCTCAGGAATGCCTTTGTGGCGCCAGTGTGCCGAAGGACTTGTCCGTTCGTATCCACCGGTGCCCTATATGCGGTTTAGTAGAACCCAGGGACTTGGTGTCAGCAAAACTAATCGAACGCCGTGGTTTGGCTATGATTGCATAAATACCTTTTCAGTAGGGTGGGGACCACCCGAATTGACGCCTGTGGAGACTGTGTAAGACCTGCGACAGTAGGCTGTGGTCATTGAAGCAGGAAGCCCCCACTTCTAGCCGGCAGGCTAAGTGGGGGGTAGTTCACATTCCGGGAAAAAACTATAAATCCGCGGAGTTGCAAAACCGGTTTCGATTAACCTGTCAATTAATGTTTTATAAGTCACATTAAACAAGTATTTAGTTTCCATAATTTGTTGAATGGATAATTTTTTGAAATATTTTTTTAACCATGACTCAGGCATTAATAGTTTATTTGCAAAATCGTTTGCTTCTTTAATTAGATATTCAGTAACCTCTTTGGAAAGTTTGCTTTGTGAGGGAGTGTCCATCTCGTATTTTGTGAAATGGTTTAGGCATAAATGGCCCAACTGTTGGGCTATAACAAAATTCATTGCTTCATGGTCATTATGGACTTTAATGATAAGATAATATTTATCTTTCACCTGAAAAATTTGTGCCGGGGGGATGTCATCGAAAACAAATTTAACAATAACGCCGAGTGATATGGCGACTGTTACTGGATTTACCGGAGGTCGGGAAATCCCAGCTTTTTTGAGTGCTCTTCCGGCAATTGCCTCTGAATAATTGACCACTGCTGTTTGCCGCATTGCGGATACCTCTTTTTAACTATTCTTTTCTTCCTCAATGAAGAATTTTAAATACCTCAAAACTTTTTGCCTTTTTTCCTCTGGCAGTTCTTCGTAAGCTCGGGCAATAAATTTAATTTCATTTGATTCATTTTCATCTGTTCTCCCTAAAAGATAATCCGTAGTTGTACCACAAATATCCGCTATTTTTGTGAGCATTTCCAAAGATGGCTTACTTCTGTTTGCTTCGTATTGCGCTATGGTGCTTCCAGTTTTGATTTTAAGCCTCTTAGCAAGGTCCTCCTGGGTTAAACCTAATGACTCCCTAATTTCTTTGATTCTTTCACCTAATGTTTTCATAAAAAAAACTCCTTTCAACAAATCACACAGTGCAGAATTTCCGCCCTTCAGGGATAGGAGTACCGCCGTCCCACCCTTTTGCACTAAAGACAAAAGTTCACAGCGTTACCACCGCAAGCCCCCGCCTTTAGGCGTGGGGTCACTGACAAGAATATAATCAGTAAAATATTTTCTTTATAAAGGTTTGACTTGAGTAATAATCAATTTTATAATTAAAATAAACTCCGGCTATCCCCTAATAAGAGATTAGTTGGGTTCGGGGCTTGCCGGGATGTTTATAAATTAATTATACATAGTTTCCTACTCAGTCAACAAGAAATTCAGAAAGGCAGGTGTATTAAAATTATTCCAGGAATAATTCAAAAAGATAACTTGGTTGTGATGCTTATTTATCCTTTTAAAGACTACAAAAAATATTTTGGTGGAAACATTGAAGATTATAAAGATTACCTTGTTAATCGGCATTTTCATCGTGAGCATTTTGAAGAGGAACCAGTTAGGATTATTGATGTGCCGTTTGTCTTCGAGGAATACCGTAAGTGGAACAAAGGTATAGATACTGTCGATGCTCATAGAAGATGGGCGTTAAAAATGGCAGAGGATACCGATTCTATGGAAAAACTCAATAAATTAGTACCTATCCTGCCCTTACCACCACTGCAAGAATGCAGCACTGTTCAAATTATATTTGCATTTATCCCTTTAATCTTTCAAGATAAACAGGATATTAAGACCATAGGGGCTCGGCTTCCTGAAAAAACACTTTATCGTATAATTGATGTTTTAAAAAACAAATTTTCTGACCTGCCTAATTACGAAACTATCTCTAAATTACGTTGTCGTGGTGTAAAGTATAGTGTTGCCGATAGATTGATACCTCCTGATAGTTTGCAGCAAATCGAAGAAAATATTGAAGATTTATTCCAAAATGATAGACTCAAAGATATTTATCAAGTTCCGAAGAATTTAAGAGCAACCGCAAAGAATCTTGAAACCAAAACTCGTGAAGATATGATAATAGGTTTTGCATTTTTGCCAATCGTTGTTGTTGGAGCAGATGCGGAAATAGAATATATTGAAACTATGCTGGAGTATTATGAACACGAACTCAATACCCTATCACCAGTTATTTGTGATCTTGTTAATTCTGTTTTAGGAAACACTTTTTTAGATGGCTCAGTTTTACTTTTTTCCAATGCTGATAAAATAAATGCTTTTTTAAAAGAAATTTTTAAAAATCTCGATAAGTTTAATTTTACAGACGTTGTTCCCTTTAATCAACGAAAAGCAAGAAACAGGTTAACCTTAGTAAAATAAGGCCTGGCTTAGAAAAACTTCTTGGGGGATTTAAAAATGTTTCCAAAAAATTTAAAAAACTTAAGGGCAGAAAAAGGACTTACACAGAAAAAATTGGCTGAAATTTTAAAATTAGACGAAAGCACAATTTGCAAATACGAAAAAGGTTCTTGCCTGCCATCGCAAAAAGTTTTGCTAAAGATAGGCGATTATTTTAATGTTTCGCTTGACGAATTGCTAGGTCGAAAGGAGACAGTCAACTACCCACCGCCTATAGAGGCGGGGGCTTGTAGGAGCCTGGTTGATTAGCCCCCTTGCAAAGCAAGGAGCCGTTCAAAGGGAATGACATAGGCACTCCGGGATACTCCACACGTTCCGGACACTGCGGCCGGTGGTTAAACATCGCTGATGGGTAGGCGAAGTGCTGCCGGCAAAAACCCCTTTGAACAAGGGCGAAGTGGACCAACAGCCGCAAGGCTGACTTATCTCTGAAAGAGGGATACTATGGTATACGTTCTCTCCAAAGAAGGCAAACCTCTCATGCCCACAGAACGGTATGGCAAGGCGCGCCGGATGCTGAGGGATGGTAGGGCAAAGGTGGTTAAAGCCAAACCATTCACCATTCAGCTGACCTACGAAACAACAAAATACACGCAGCCAATAACCCTAGGTATAGACGCCGGCTACCAAAGCATAGGTTTTTCAGCTATCACTGAAAAGAAAGAACTGCTGGCCGGGGAATGCCAACTCCTGCAAGGCCAGGTAGAAAGAAACCGAGAACGGCTAATGTACCGCAGGCAAATGGAACCAGGCTGCGGCGTTAACCATAATGAGATATATGGAGATGACGCCAAAGCAAATATCGGTCGAAACCGGAATGTCTCCGGCAAATGTTAGAGAATATGTGCGGACATTTATAGCCTTTTCTGACCCAGGTACGCGCGTACCCACTTTAACCTTCTATCATCATAGACTTGCTTCCAAGACCACCGATCCGATCGGATGGATTAGTAGGGCAGCCGATGAAGGCTGGAGTACCCGCCAGATGCAGGAAGAATATAAACGATCTATATCGGCAGAAGCTGAGAAAGATATGCTTAGAACCAAAGCTGAAAAGGCCGTAAGACTAACAAAAGAAATACTTGCAGAAGGCGGAGAGATTGCGGTACTCCTGCGATTGCAATTAAGAGAGATTTAAAAGAAGAAAGGGGAGAGTTAAAAGTTGTGTCCTGATGAGAGTCCTGATAAGATTACTTACCACGGACTGGTTGAGAGGGTTATTTTTAGTTCTGATGAGTTTACTATTTTCAAATTTCTCCCCAAGGCAGATAAAAAAAACAATTCTTTTGTTGCTTTAGGGAACTTAGCAGTTAAGGAAAACGATAAACTGGTAATCTCTGGCGAATGGGTCAATCATGCGAAATATGGTAAACAATTAAAAATAACATCCTGGGAAAAAATGATTCCCTCTGACCGGGCTACTGCTATTGAATACCTTTCATCCGGGCTTATTAAAGGCGTAGGGAAGCGAATCGCTACAAAAATTGTTGACCAGTTAGGGCCTAACGCTGTTAACATCATTTTGGAAAACCCTAACTGCCTAATGGAAGTTAAAGGACTTGGTAAAAAAGCAGAAGCCATTGCCCGTTCGGTATTGGAAAATTATGAACTGCAAAAGATTGTCAAATACCTGCGTGATTATGGATTAACTAATAAAATAGCAATCAGGGCATATAAAACCTTTGGGCGCATGGTGGTTGAGTACGTTAAGCGAAATCCTTATTGTTTGACGCAAGTTCAAGGAATAGGTTTTGACCGGGCTGATGCAATAGCTGAGAATTTGGGTATTGCTAAGAACTCACCTGACCGTATTAAGGGCTGTATTTTATTTGTCCTGGAAGAAGCACTTTGGAATAACGGCCATTGTTACTTGACTAAAGAACAATTAATTGACCGGTGCCTGGAGTTGTTAAATAAAAAAGACCTTATTTATGTAGAAGCCGGCGACCTTGAGGCTCCCTTAAAAGAATTAGAACAGCTTCACATTGAGGAGGATCGGGTTAGCCTGGATTGGGTCAGACAAAAAGAAATCCAAATCTTTAAAGAAATTGAAAGACTACTAATTCAATTCCCAAAGATACCTGTATTGGGCCGAACACTTTTATATGAGTCCGCAGAACGTCAAAAAACCCACAACCCCACATTTACTTTATCTGATGAGCAGAGAGAAGCTGTTGCAATGGTGATGAGAAACGGTCTTTCGGTGCTTACAGGTGGCCCCGGTACCGGTAAAACCCAAACTGTTAAGGCTATTGTTTCAATTTATCGTCAGATTTACCCCAAGGAAGCTATTGCCCTGGCAGCTCCCACCGGTAGGGCCGCAAGGAGAATGGCAGAAGTAACGGGAATGGAGGCTCAAACCCTTCACAGACTCTTAGGTATCGGCAAGGAGGGGAAACCTACATTAGAAGAACCCCTTCCCTATGGATTAATAATCGTCGATGAATCATCCATGATTGATATTTTAATGGCTCATTGGTTACTGAAAAACGTAAGAACAGGAACCAGACTTCTTTTTGTAGGGGATGCAGACCAACTCCCAAGTGTAGGCCCCGGTAGATTCCTGGCAGATATTTTAAAGAGCGATGTTCCCAAAGTTATGTTAAAAAAAGTTTTTCGCCAGGCGGCTGAATCAATGATTATTACAAATGCCCATAGGGTCAATAAAGGACAAATGGTTAGTATCAACCATTACAGGGATGACTTCGTACTGGTAGACCGGGAAAATCCGGAGGATGTCCAGAAAGCCATTCTAACCTTTCTTGAAAAGTACCCTGATGCCCAGGTGTTGACCCCTATGAAAAAAGGGATTATCGGCACACATGAGCTTAATAGATTGGCGCAAGAAAGGTTAAATCCAACGGGCAAAGAACTGGTATATGGTTCTACAAAATATAAAGTAGGGGACAGGGTGATCCAGACCCAAAATGATTACGAACGGGAAGTAATGAACGGCGATATGGGCATTATCACCAGCATAGAGGATGGCGAGGTAACAGTTGAGTTTTACGATAAAAAGGCTTCTTACTCAAATGGGGACCTGGCAAACTTAGAACTGGCATATGCAATTAGTATCCACAAAAGTCAGGGCAGCGAGTTTCCTACAGTGATTATACCGGTACACACAACCCATTGGATTATGTTAGCCCGAAATCTTATTTATACTGCCATTACCCGGGCCAAGAAAAAAGTTATTTTAGTTGGTAATTATAAGGCTTTGGGTATTGCCATTAAAAATAATAAACCTATTGAAAGAAACACCCTTTTAAAGAAATTGCTGGGGGATACGAATTTGTATAATTAATTTATGGTATGTTTATGAGGAAGGTGCAACAAATATGATCATCTCAGACAAGGTTTTTGATGTACCTATAAGGGTTTGAAACCTGTCTGTGATTACCTTTAGTGTTTGCTTATTCCCCCTCGTTTTTGATGTACCTATAAGGGTTTGAAACTTTGAATTTCAGGTTAAACAAATGTTGGCAGCAAAAAGTTTTTGATGTACCTATAAGGGTTTGAAACGAACTTAACCATCCCAGGGCTGAAGCCAGGGGCATCCACGCGGCAGAAAGGGTTGGTGATGTGTCGTGAGTAGAATAAACATATAGAATAAACTGGCATTTATTCCACTCACAGGGTGGGTGTATAATTAATTTGTTAGTAAAAAGGGGGTGCTAAGAGCAAGAAATGAGTGGAATAAACTTATTGACCGATTTTTTACAGCATACCCGTTACCAAAAAGGTAACTCGGAAAAGAGTATCGCAACCTACCGCCGGTGTCTTAACTCATTCTTTAAATGGTATTCTGAAACGAACGGACGTTACCCGGAACCCAATGACATAACATCAGTAGACCTTCGGGAATATCAGAATTTTTTACAAAACATCAAAGGACTAAAGGCAAACACAATTAATCTTTATATGAAAACAATCCGGCTGTACCTGGAATGGTTGTTGGAAAAAGAATTAATAGGCCGTATGCCCAGTTTTCCGAAAAATATTAAAATACAGCAAACTCAACCCAAAGCGCTAACGCGAAATGAACAGAACAGGGTGATTAGGGAAGTAGAACGTTCGGGCAATATTCGTAATATCGCCATAATCCGGCTGTTGCTTTCGTGCGGTTTACGGTTAAGTGAACTTATATCGCTTGAATTGTCGCAGCTGGACTTAGGTGAACGGCACGGGTTCATGACCATTATTGGTAAAGGGGGAAAGGTAAGAAAGGTTCCGGTCCCGCCCGAAGCCAGGAAAGCAGTATTTGATTGGCTGGCTGAACGGGAGAAGAAGGGGATTAACAGCAACTATCTTTTCCCCGGCCGGCTTGGTGGACATATTTCTAAAAGCCAGGTCTCAAATATCATAGATAACCTGGGCCACTTTGCCAGGCTGGAATTACACCCGCATATATTCAGGCACACTTGCGCCACTAATTTGGTTCGTTCTAATATTGATCTGGTGACAGTTGCTACTATATTGGGGCACTCAAACCTGTCTACTACAAAAGTTTATACTCTGCCTGATGAAAAGACTATGGCGGCCGCCCTGGAACAGGCAGAAGTATAAATGAGGGTAAGTTTAAAATAGCAGAGAAAGGAGAAAAAATTTGAGCCTACTTTCCAATCTGAAGCTAAACAACAATATAGAGGGCCTTTTGGCAGTTAAATCCGCCCAGGTACTAAAGACCAGAACCGGGGACAAAATGTACCTTAATCTGCAGCTGACCGATGGGTGCAATGAAATAGCAGCCAAACACTGGGACTATGAAGGCGAGACCCCTACTGCAAAGGTACTCTACATTAAGGCAACGGTAGGGGAGTATAGAGGAGAGTTCCAGCTTATCATAACCTCGTTCCGGCCGGCAACACCAGAAGAATACGACCCAAAACAATTTCTGCCGGTCTGTCCTGTTCCTTTAGAAGAATTATGGAAACGTTGGGATATTCTTGCTTCCCAGGTTAAAAACAGCCAGTTAATTAATTTGCTCACCTTGGTTAAGGAGAAGCACGGAGAAAGGTTTGCGGAAGCACCTGGTGCTGTCACACACCATCATGCCTGCATAGGGGGATGCCTGCAGCATAGCGTAAGTGTTGCGGAAATGGCTAATTCTATGTGGCAGCCCGGGCTAAACAGGGATTTGTTAATTGTAGGGGGGGTGCTTCACGATATTGGCAAGATGATTGCTTATGATTGGTCTGAAGGCGTTCTGGCCATGTCCGATGAAGGCCAGTTTCTCGACCATATTATGATTGGTGGGTTCCTGCTGCGGGATCTGGCTAAAGAGGCAGGGGTGGAATGGAAGTTAACAGTTAAGTTATTGCATATTGTGGCCAGCCATCACGGTCAACTGGAATACGGTTCGCCGGTTGTTCCTAAAATTCCGGAAGCGTACATCATTCACCATTGTGATATGATTGACGCCAACGTTGAAAAGATGTTAAAAGTCCGGGAAAAGGCAGAGGGCTCCTGGGCGAAGGTGTATGGGTTGGGGTATGTCTATACAGAGACACTTAAATAAATTATACATTACCCAAAAGTAGGTGAATTGAATATGACTTACATAAAAAAAGAAAAAGCCTTTAATCTAACAGCAACCAAATTGAAACATTGGCATCATTATGCAAAACATATAAATAACCCAGACTGCATTTTCTGTACGTGTGATATGTACAAAATAGCAGAGTTTTTAAAAGAACAAGGCTTTGAAGTTCTTGATGTTGGTCACGCATGGGTAAAAATTAAAGCGGAGAAAAATTATAAGCCTTTTCACGGTGGAACTACAGATGAAATAAACCTGTTATTTAATATTATTTCTGGTAAAAAAGCTGTTCAAGACCAAGTAAAAATAAAAACAGAGGAATTGAGAAAAAATAATGAGCCAATGATTTGTCCGCAATGTGGCAAAACACTTAAAGTAAGAAATGGTCCCTATGGTTTTTTCTTAGGTTGTACTGGATACCCAAAGTGTAGATATACAAAAAACATATGAACAAGTTTACCATAAATTTATTGACCAAAATTAAGCCCGGCAGTGGCGGGCTGACGCCCACGCCGCGTTTCCTCCCCATGCCTAAAGGGCAGGGGTATCTACGCGATAGAAAGGAATGGTGATATATAGTGGATAACTTTCAAGACAAAGTAAATTTTATTTGGACAATTGCGGAACTCTTAAGAGGACCTTATAAAAAGGAACAGTACGGAGATATAATCCTTCCTATGGCAGTGTTGCGCCGTTTTGACTGCGTGCTGTCTCCTACAAAAGATGAAGTCCTCAAGAAATACGAGGAGCTTAAAAAAATGGGGCTGCACAACATGGACCCCATCCTCAATAAAATATCGGGGCAAAACTTTCACAATATAAGTAAGTATTATTTTGAAAAGCTCCTGGCCGATCCCGACAATATCGCTGCTAATTTACGCAACTACATCAACGGCTTTTCCAAAGGAGCCAGAGAAATCATCGAATACTTCGATTTTGACAAGCAAATCACCAAATTGAATGATAACAACCTCCTTTACCTGGTGGTATCAGAATTTGCCAAAGTAGATTTTCACCCTGAAACAGTAAGCAATACCGAAATGGGCTATATCTTTGAAGAACTCATCCGCCGTTTTTCCGAACACGGCGAAGCTGGCGACCACTATACGCCAAGGGAAGTTATTAAGCTGATGGTCAATATTCTTCTAAACGAAGACAACGAGGAACTTACTCAAAAAGGACTGATTGTGACTGTCTACGACTGCTGTGCAGGTACAGGCGGAATGCTTTCGGTAGCTGAAAATTACATGCGGGAACTGAACCCTGATATCCAGGTGGAACTTTTCGGGCAGGAAATCAACCCCCAGTCCTACGCCATCTGCAAAGCAGATATGCTCATCAAAGGACAAAATGCTGAAAATATCATTTTAGGCGATAGCTTTACCCATGACGGACACAAGGACAAGAAATTCCGCTACATGCTGACTAATCCGCCTTTCGGTGTGGACTGGAAAAAACAGGAGAAGTTTATTAAAAAAGAATGCGAAACCCAGGGCTTTAACGGCAGGTTTGGCGCAGGCACTCCCAGGGTATCGGACGGTTCTTTGCTTTTCCTGCAGCACCTCATTTCCAAAATGCGGGATGACGAAAAGGGCAGCCGCATTGCCATCATCTTCAACGGCTCCCCCCTCTTTACAGGGGATGCAGGCTCTGGAGAATCGGAAATCCGCCGTTGGATTATTGAGAACGATATGCTGGAAGGCGTTATTGCCTTACCCGACCAGCTTTTTTACAACACGGGCATCTCCACCTACATCTGGATTCTTACCAACCGCAAAAACGCCGACCCGAAAAAAGGCCCCGTGCGGCAAGGCAAAATCCAGCTTGTTGACGCCACAAGTTTTTATCAGAAAATGCGCAAGAGCCTCGGCAACAAACGCAATAAAATAACGGAAGAACAGATTAGGGAAATCACCCGCATTTACGGGGAATTTAAAGAGAATGAATACTGCAAGATATTTGATAATGAAGACTTCGGCTATCGGAAAATTACAGTGGAAAGGCCCCTGCGCCTAAACTTCATGGTGAGCAATGAACGGATTGAAAACCTGAAAAATGAACCAAAATTTATCAAACTTGCTGAGTCAAAAAAGAAGGGTTCTGCTGCCCTGCAGGAAATAGAAGAAGGTAATGCGCTGCAAAAGAGGATAATTGAGATACTACACTCAATGGATCAGACCAGGCTGTATAGGAACAGGGACGAATTTATCAAAGCATTAAAGAAAGCATTTAAAGAAGGGGGACTTCCTCTTGACAATAGCCTTTTAAAAGTCCTGCTTTCAGGGCTTTTGGAAAAAGATGAGACCGCCGACATCTGCACTGACAGCAAGGGCAAGCCTGAACCTGATCCCGACCTGCGGGATACCGAAAATGTGCCCCTAAAAGAGGACATTTATGCCTACTTTGAACGTGAAGTCAAGCCCCATGTGCCCGATGCCTGGATAGATGAAAGTAAGACCAAAATCGGTTACGAAATTCCGTTTACAAGGCATTTTTACAAATACCAGCCCCTGCGCCCGTCGGAGGAAATATTGAAGGAAATTGTGGAGCTGGAAGAGAGAATAAGGGAGAAGCTGGAGAAGGTGATAGGCAATGGCTTATAAGAGGTATGAGAAATATAAAGATTCGGGCGTGGAGTGGATTGGGGAGATACCAGAACACTGGAATATTACAAAATTAGGATATAGAGCAAGAATGATTGTTCCAATGAGAGATAAGCCTACAGAATTTAATGGTGATATACCTTGGATTAGAATAGAAGATGTTGATGGTAAATATATTGAGGATTCAAAATCAGAGCAAAGAGTTTCAAAAGAATTAGTTAAGAAAATGAATCTTAAGGTATATCCTATTGGGACTGTTTTATGTACGTGTAGTTGTAATATGGGGACAACGGTTATTGTTAAAAGACCACTCATATCGAATCAAACTTTTATAGGAATAGTGCCTATTAAAGATTTAGATTCTATTTTTTTATACTATGCCATTAATGCAAGTTCAAAAAGACTGCAGCATCTTGGTGAAGGTGCAATACAGCAGTATCTATCAAGGCATGATTTTGAACATTTTAAATTGGCATTTCCTCATAAAAACGAACAAAGAGCCATTGCCGATTTCCTCGACCAAAAAACAGCGCAAATTGACAGCCTTATTGCCGATAAGGAAAAACTGATCCAGCTTCTGCAGAAAAAGCGGCAGGCGATTATCAGTGAAGCTGTTACTCAAGGGCTTAACAAGAATGTGCCCATGAAGGATTCGGGCGTAGAGTGGATTGGGGAAATACCAGAACATTGGGAAGTGAAAAGGATTAAACATTTGCTTGTTAGCAAAAAAGATGCAATTAAACCAGGGCCTTTTGGTAGCCAATTAAAATCTGAAGAAATGAAAGAAGGAGAAATTAAGGTATATAACCAGAGAAATGTTTTAGACAATGATTTTATAAATGGAGATAACTATACATCATATGAAAAATATAAAGAGTTGCGGGCTTTCACTGTATATCCTGGCGATATTCTTGTTACTACAAGGGGAACTATCGGAAAGGTAGGAATATTGCCTCAAGATTGTGAAATAGGAATACTACATCCCTGTTTAATAAGACTACAAGTTGATAATTCAAAGATTATTTCTGAATACCTTCAACTTATTTTCAATAATACAAATATCGTGAGTAACCAGCTATTTTATCAAAGCAATGCTACAACAATTGAAGTTATTTATTCGGATACTTTGAAAAATATTGCTATACCCTTGCCTAATGTTCAAGAACAAATGTTAATAT
Organism: Desulforamulus putei DSM 12395; assembly: GCF_900129195.1. Classification (GTDB taxonomy): domain Bacteria; phylum Bacillota; class Desulfotomaculia; order Desulfotomaculales; family Desulfotomaculaceae; genus Desulfotomaculum; species Desulfotomaculum putei. The sequence goes on along the minus strand of NZ_FQUY01000013.1, from coordinate 7,160 downwards.
TAGAAAATATTAATAAAATCTATATACTTTTTGACGGATTAATAAAAAACATCCAAACCCAAATCGCCAAATTCAAAGAATACCGCCAGTCCCTTATTTCCGAAGCCGTTACAGGTAAAATTGATGTGAGGGACTTTACTCCAAATACGGAAGGAGTGGCATAAAATGCCTAAAACACCCGTAGAGCTTTCCGAAAAAGGTTTTGAAGAATATGTAGAAGAGTGCCTGTTAAAAGGCGGATATATCAAAGGCGATCCCGCCGATTTCGACAGGGAATACGCCATTGACACCAAAATGCTGTTTAACTTCCTGGAGGACACCCAGCCAAAAAAGATCCAGAAGTTTAAGGAAGCATATAAAGACCAATATAAAGCGAAAATTCTCTACCGCTTAAATCAGGAACTTGCTAATCGGGGTATGGTGGATGTCTTACGGCACGGTATCAGGGATTACACCGCCAACCTCGATCTGGCATACTTTAAGCCTGCCAGCGGTTTGAACGCCGAAATGATTGAGCTATATAACAAGAACAGGATTTCGGTAACAAGACAGGTTCACTACAGCACTAAAAACGAAAACAGTGTGGATATGGTCATCTTTATCAACGGCTTGCCTGTTGTAGTGCTGGAGCTTAAAAACGCTTTCACGGGGCAGTCTTATGAAGACGCCATCCGCCAGTACAGAAAAGACAGAAGCCCCAACGAGATTCTTTTTCAATTTAAAAAGCGGGCGGTGGTCTGCTTTGCCGTAGATACCGACGAAGCATACATGACCACAAAAATTGCGGGCGAAAAGACAGTCTTCCTGCCTTTTAACAAAGGTTGTAACGGTGGCAAGGGCAACCCCGAAAACCCTGATGGTCTTAAAACCGACTACCTCTGGAATGAAGTGCTGCAGAAGGACATCCTACTGGACATTGTCCAGAAATTTGTTTTCCTCAAAAAAGAAGAACTCAAAGACGATAAAGGCAAAAAACACATCAAGGAAACATTGATTTTTCCACGCTATCACCAGTTGGATGCCGTAAGGAAACTGGAGCAGGATGCAAAGGAAAAATGCGCAGGGCAGAATTACCTCATCCAGCACAGTGCAGGGTCAGGAAAAACCAATACCATTTCCTGGCTTGCCCACCGTCTGGCAAACCTGCATGATAATCAAGACAATTCGGTATTTGATACCGTTGTGGTCATTACCGACAGGCGGGTGTTGGACAAACAGCTTCAGGAAAGCATCTACCAATTGGAACACAAATACGGGGTTGTTCAGAAAATTGATAAGGATTCCAGCCAGCTTGCCGAAGCACTGAAGGGCGGGGCAAGGATCATTGTTTCCACCCTGCAGAAATTTCCTTTTATCCTCGATAAAGTGGCAGAGTTTGAAAAACGCAGGTATGCCGTTATAATTGACGAAGCACATTCCAGTTCCGCTGGAGAGAATATGGGTGCTTTGAAGGAAGTTCTGTCGGCAAACTCTTTGGAAGAAGCTCAACGTTTGGACGAAGAAGCAGAAAACAAATACGAAGATGCTGATGAAAAAATCTTAAATACACTGAAAAAACGGGGACCTCAGAGCAATATCAGTTTCTTTGCCTTTACTGCTACCCCCAAGGCAAAGACCCTGGAGTTGTTCGGCACCAAAGATCCTGACGGTCTGCCTCATCCCTTCCATCTTTATTCTATGCGTCAGGCTATTGAAGAAGGCTTTATCCTCGATGTCCTGCAGAACTATGTAACCTATGAGACTTACTACAAGATCGCCAAAAAAATAGAGGACGATCCAGCTTTCGATAAAGCGAAAGCCACCAAAGCCCTGACTCGTTTTGTCAGCCTTCATCCCCACAATATTGCCCAGAAAACGGAAATCATGGTGGAGCATTTCCGCAATATCACCATGCACAAGATCGGCGGCAGGGCTAAGGCAATGGTAGTAACCAGTTCAAGGCTGCATGCTGTAAGGTATAAATTGGCTTTTGATGATTACATCAGAAAAAAAGGTTATAAGGATTTGAAAACCTTAGTGGCTTTTTCGGGAACAGTGCAGGACGGAGGAATTGATTATACAGAATCCCAAATGAACAATATCAGGGAAACTGAGCTTCCTGCCAAATTTGAAACAGACGAATACCAAGTTCTTTTAGTGGCAGAAAAATACCAGACAGGTTTTGATCAGCCATTGCTCCACACCATGTATGTGGACAAGAAACTTTCAGGAGTAAAGGCGGTGCAGACCCTCTCCAGGCTCAACCGCACATGCCCTGGCAAAAATGATACGTTTATATTAGATTTTGTCAACAAGGCAGAGGATATTCAGGAAGCCTTTAAGCCTTACTATGAAAAAACAATTGTGGAAGAAACCACTGATCCCAACCTAGTCTATGACCTGCAAACAAAACTGGATGCATACAGTGTATATCTGAAAGAAGAAGTAACGAAATTTGCAAAGCTTTACTATAAACCTGACGGGGAGAAAACTTCCCGTGACAGGGCAAAAATGAATTCAATTATTGATGCTGGCGTGAAACGTTTTAAAGAGCTTTCCGAAGACACGGGGAATGATTTTAACAGTCAAGCTGTGAAATTCACCAGATTGTATTCCTTCCTGCTCCAAATCACACCCTTTGAAGATGTGGAGCTTTTTAAGCTGTACCTGTACCTGACTTATCTTTTGAAGAAACTCCCCAAAAGCAAAACTTCCCGCATAGATTTAACGGATAAAGTGGCTTTAGAATACTATACGAACAAAAAAACTTTCGAGGGAAGCCTTTCGCTTTGTCCTAAGGATAATACCATACCTTTGACGCCAGTCAGGTTTGTTGGTAATGGAAAAACAGAAGAACAAAAGGAACAGCTTTCCACCATTATTGAACAGCTTAATAAACGTTTCGGTACTGATTTTACTCCAGCAGAACAGTTATCGGTGGAACAGATTAAAGAAGATTTTACCCGTGATGCGGAAATGGTTACTAAAGCAAAAAATAATACTATAGAAGATTTCCGCTATGCTTTTCAAAAGGCATTTATGGGTAAGGTAGTTGATAGGATGAGTCAGAATGAAAAATTCTTTATGAAAATACTTGATGATGAACAATTTGCCAATGCCTTAATGGAATTTTTACTCCCTAAAGTTTATGAGAAACTGCACAATGTGGAAATATAAGCGGAAAACTTCGTAAAAAGAGGAGATAATTTTATGGAATTAAGACGATTCAATTTTATCTATAACAAGGTAAAAGGTACCTGGTGCATAAGTCTAACCTTCATTGTTTTAATGCTTTTTACTGTAGTCTTCAGTGGTTGTGGAAGTACTTCTACCAGTGAGGTAAAACAGATGAGTTTAGCTGCCGGAGCACAGCAGGTATCCCTGGCGGCTCAAACCCAAACTAAAACTACCACCACTGTGCAGGGAGAAAATAAAACCCTACCACTACTTAAAGCCACTGTCACCCGGGTGATAGACGGTGATACCGTACACGTCAGTATCAACGGCCGGGATGAAACGGTGCGCATGATTGGGGTTAATACCCCGGAAACCCACCACCCCAGTAAACCAGTGGAATATTATGGACCCGAGGCAGAAAAATTTACCCGCTCGCAACTGGATGGTAAACAAATCTGGTTGCAAAAGGATGTTCAGGAAAGGGATAAATACGGGCGATTGCTGGCTTATATCTGGTTGGAGCAGCCGGCTTCCGATAGTGAGTCGGAGGTGCGGGCTAAGATGTACAACGCCAAGCTGTTGCTGGACGGTTACGCCCAGGTTATGACCATTCCGCCCAACGTCAAGTATGCCGATCTTTTCGTAAAACTACAGCGGGAAGCAAGAGAAGGTGGCCGCGGCCTCTGGAGCAGCGGCGGCCAGTACTCCCAGGGCCAGGGGCAGACCGCCCAGTCTGCTCCAATGTCTTTGTCCAAAGGCCCCGGCCCCAACGGAGAAACCATTAAAGGTAATATCAATAGTAAAGGGGAGAAGATTTACCACGTCCCCGGTGGACGGTATTATGATAAAACCATACCCGAGGCCTGGTTCTTCACCGAGGAAGAGGCACAGGCAGCCGGTTACCGCAGGAGTAAGGTTTAGTCTTTTTATCATCTTTTCAGCAGAAGACCGCCGCTTCTACAAGCGGCGGAATCTCCCGCCTCTATAGGCGGGAGTAGTTCAATATCTTAAAAGTAAGTAAATTTTCAATGCAGGACAGTAAACGCAATAAAACAAGAGGTAGTGTAATTTGTATCAGATGCAAAGAATAAAATGGAAATTTACAAATAAGGATATAAACAGTAAAATGTCAATATATACATGTACCATGTTGCATGGAATTTTTCTTAAGGGGGGTGCGGTTATGAAGAGTATTTTCCTTTACGAACAAGATTGGCGGAAAATATCTAATAACGCTTCCCCAGGTATTTATAATTTTAACTGCTGTAATCTTGTAGGAATTGATACCTTAAAGATAGAAAAAAAAGAACGTATATCTCTGGTTAAATCTGTTGGGTTACGAGAGGTACACATTCTACAGAGATGGTTTGCAGAACTAATCATACATGCACCTAAGCTAGGAATATTTATAAAAAAAGTTAATCTTACAAATCTTAATGATCAATCAGAAGAAATATGTGACATTAACAATTTTATAGAAACAAGAAATTATACCGGATTGCTTGATTACATTATTGAGCTTAACCAGGAGTATGGAACAGAGATCAAGTCAATAGTATTTGTTTATAGAAATGTAGAATTCAAAATTACTTCAACCGGGGTGCTGGAGACTTACTCAACCGAACAAGATTTTCAACGATTGTTAAGTGATAATTTACTTTGGCCGGTTATTGTTGGTCAAAGCAGGTATCTTCAAGAGGGCCTAAATGAAAATACTTAAAAATAGTTTTCCCCAACTGCCTATAGAAATTTTAAAATTTTTGATTGCCTTTAGTGCATACTTATTGGACCCTAGCACAGCAGCTTTTGCTAACGTTGCTAGGGTTTCAGTTGTTACTTTGGTGGCGATGTCGCTTTATTTTGTTGTATCATATTTCAAATATTTTACACGACCATTAATTATATCAATATCACTAGAAAATAAAGTAACAGGTGAAGATAGAACAAACTACTTTTATTATACTCTTAATAGTGAAGCTGAAAGGACTGTCAGGGTAGAAATAAAGATTAAGAAAAGTAGTAGTTTATTTTCATGGATTGCGCTTAGGATGCTTAAAGGAAAGCCATGCGGTATCATTGTAAACACTGTTCCAGAAGATTATTTTACCTTAATACCAGAAGTAAATCATTTAATTAGAAGATATTCTAGTGGTTTTATTATTGACTTATCCGAAATGGTTAAGCAGTTATTAGGGAAAGGGCAAGGAACCCTCACAAGGTGTTTTGAGTTTATAATTGCAGAAAACAGAGATGCTGATATAAATTGTAATTGTGATGTTAGCATAATGCCAGAATATGCTATTGATAAAAAATCAATTTCTTTTCTACACAGGTTGATTTATGATGTTAATGATAGAGATAGTAAACATCTTATTAAGTTTTATAGAGACTATAATGGTTTAAAGAAAGAAATCATGTAGGAGCCAGGATTAGTCAGATTGAATAACATCCTTAAGGGCACAGACCCAGCATAGGAGCATGACTGACAACCACCTCATGGGCAGGCAGAACGAAGAAATTTAGGGCCATGACCCTGTGAGAAATGGGAGGGTACGCCGCCGGAGAGTATGTGGATTCCAATGGCCGCAATAACTTAAAAAGGACGCAGTTTTGTTGGTATACACATTCACATCCATAATAATACATTAATGTAAAACTTGACCATAAATCTTGTCCTTGAAAATGTGAAAATCTAAGATCCAGCGAGATATCTTTAGAAAATGCAAGATTATAGAGGGAGGTAACTAATGTTTGACGGTAAAAAGAAAAAGGTTCAGCAATGGATACTTGAAAATCATACGTCATTAGATACTGTGATACCTCTATTAAATAGGGACTATAGAGAAACCAAAGAAGACATAGGTATTACTTTTAACCATGCATGGATCCCTTCAGACGGGAATGCCACGGTTACTCAATCTTCAATTGTTGAGTTTAATGTTAATGGTGAGTTAGTTCGTTGCTTACCGGCATATGCAAAAGTAGAATTCTTGAATGTTAAAAAGGAACAAGCTCCAAATGTATCGAGGGACATAGCAGTTGGTGTTCATTTAGCATCTGTGTTGTTTGTTGAACTTAATGGCTCTGTCAAGATTTTAGTAGCTTCATCGGATAATTTTTTCCCCAAAATAAGATCAAAACTACTAAAAAGAACACATAACCGTACAGTATTATGGGGACCCACAATTTTCAATGGGATTAATCTGTCTAAAGAATTTTTTTATTGGTTAATGAGTATGAAGGGTCAGCAGGTACAACTCGGTACTGAAATTTATACAATTTATGATTTGGATGCATTCAACTGCTCAACGGAAAGGCAGCAACATGAGTATGAAGGTACCGGTCAGAGTTTAGATAGACAGGCCCCAGTTAATACAATGATCAGCGTAAATAATTCCTTTACTGGCTTGGGTATTAAAATCGGTAATGCCACAAACGTAATTAGATTTATTTTAAGAAATAGTTTGGAAACAGAAATAAACTTTGTAGACTGTCATTTATTGACCAATAATGGAATTGATTTTTATAACAGAAGTGAACAGTCCCTTTTTGAATTAAGGTGATATCTATTATAAACAGATAAACAGTTGATGTTAATTCTATAATTTTGATAAAATAACAACCTTTAGAAAATGAAACAACGAGGCCCTGGGCGTCGTTATCAGTTGGCAGATGCCAACGCAGTGAATTGAGGAGGTTCGTAACAGCTACCTTATTTCCGACAATACTTGATAAAACATAACAAATATAATACAATAAACTTATGGAACTATTAACCATAAGCAAAGCGGCAAAGAAATTAGGTGTACATCCGAACAGCCTGCGCAACTGGGAGAAGCAAGGTTTGATCAAGCCTGTCCGTTTACCTGGCGGTCAGCGTCGGTATTCCATGGACGAACTAAACAGGCTTTTGCAATCCGGCCAACTGGACGCCGGGCAGGAAGGCGTCGTCCTGTACGCCCGGGTGTCCACCAAAAAGCAGGCGGATGCCGGCAACTTAAACA
>NZ_FQUY01000044.1 GCF_900129195.1 Desulforamulus putei DSM 12395 | reverse complement strand
CAGGATCATAGGTGTGCTCATTAACGCCCATGACAAAGGTGCCGTCCACCTCTTTGCCGGGAGCGGTGATAATGACCTTCTTGGCGCCGGCCTGCATGTGTTTGGCGGCATCGGGACCCTTGGTAAACCTGCCGGTGGATTCAATAACGATATCTACGCCCAGTTCGCCCCAGGGCAGGTTGGCCGGATCCGCTTCGGCATAGACCTTAATCTCTTTGCCGTTGATTATAATGGTGTCTTCGGTGGCGGAAATGTCCGCATTGAGAATACCATGTACAGAATCATACTTTAACAGGTGCGCCAGTGTTTGCGCATAGGTTAAGTCATTGATTGCTTTAAAGTCCAAACGGCGGGACTTGTGGTTTACCAGGGCAACCTCAAACTCCCCGCGTTCAATTGCACAACGCAATACGTTCCGCCCGATACGCCCAAAACCGTTGATACCGACTTTCACCCCATTGGCAACAAGCAACTCCTTTCAAAATTATAAGATTAGGAATAGTTTTAATAACATAGGGTATAATTTATAAAGATGAAGTTTACTCCATCACCAAGTGCGGTTTGTTTGGCAGGTGGTGAATTGCCCTAATAAACCTCATTGTTTTGGTTTTGGCTCTCATTACGATGGTATTGGTTTCAACACGTTCGTTACTTAAAAAACGTACACCCTTAAGAAGTTCACCATCCGTTACACCGGTGGCTGCAAAGATAGCATCGTCACTTTTTACCAGATCTTCCATGTACAATATCTGCCTCGGGTCTTTCAAACCCATTTCCACACAGCGGCGGTACTCTTCATCATCCTTCGGCACTAAGCGGGCTTGCATTTCTCCACCCAGACACTTCAGTGCAACAGCAGCGATAACACCCTCTGGCGCACCGCCGGTACCTACAAACAAGTCAATGCCGGTTTCATCCAACCCTGTGGCAATGGCTGCGCCAACATCTCCGTCACCAAACAACCTCACCCGGGCGCCTGCTCTGCGCACCGCTTCTATGATCTGTTGATGGCGTTGGCGCTCCAGTATCATCACTGTTAAGTCACTTATGTTTTTACTGTTGGCTTCGGCCACTATCTTTAAAGTATGGTCAATGGGGTCGTCGATATGAATTTTCCCTGCCGCTTTGGGCCCCACAGCAATTTTCTCCATATACATATCAGGGGCATGCAATAGGCCTCCCCGGTCAGCAATGGCCACCACTGCCATGGCATTGCTGTAACCTTTGGCCACCATGTTGGTTCCCTCCAGGGGATCTACAACCACGTCCACTTTGGGAGACGATGCCTGTCCCAATTTTTCTCCGATATACAGCATTGGAGCTTCGTCCATTTCACCTTCACCGATAACCACCGTACCGTCCATATCTATTGAATCAAACATCGCCCGCATGGCGCTGGTTGCTGCCTGGTCTGCTTCTTCTTTTTTACCCCGGCCCATCCAGCGGGCGGCAGCTATGGCAGCCACTTCGGTAACACGTACAATCTCCATAGCCAGTTCGCGGTCCATATATCTCATACCCTTCAAAATTATTTTTTCCGGAGAGAACGGTTTCCCATGTGCATGGCAGTTCCAGGACCCGGCTTCTTCCGCCTACCGAAACCGGCGCAAGCCCAAGCTTTCCCTCAACACCTTCGCTCTGTGACGGGAAAGTGGAACCGCACTGCGCTGTACATCATTTAATACAAGGTTATATGTCCCTTTAGCAAAAGGTACAATCTCTTTGATGTCTTTTAAATTAACAATGTAACACCGGTGAGCGCGAAAGAACCCCAGGGGTTTGAGGCGACTTTCCAGTTCATCCAAGGTTAAGCGGGTGACAAATTTTTTGTTATGCGTTTGAATATATATCCGACTTTGCTCGGTATACAAGAATACAATATCCCGGATTGGCACTAAAACCGTTTTTCCGACCGGGGTCTGGGCCGGAATCCGGTCAATGGCGGGAGCCTGGACGTGTACCTGTGCAGTCACATCTTTTATACCGACCCGCTGGCGTACCTTTTGCAGGGCGCGGCGCAAACTCTCTTCCTCAACAGGTTTTAATAGGTAGTCTGCGGCATCCACACCAAATGCTTCTGCGGCATAGTCTTCATAAGCGCTTATAAAAATAATTTGGGGGTTGCGCGGTAAGCTGCGGATGGCAGTACTAAGTTCCAACCCGCTCATTCCCGGCATCATAATATCCAGAAAAAGAAGATGGTAGTCAATGGAGCGGATTAATGCCAGAGCTTCCCGGGCGTTGGTAGCCTCACCAACCACCTCAATGTCAGTAAATTGGCTGAGCAGGTAACGCAGCTCCTGCCGGGCAGCATACTCATCATCTACAATGAGAGTCTTACATATTCTCACCTTATTCCCCCCCCCTACGCAAGCGAATTGAGTAAAGTTTTCTATGACCGCACCGTTATCGCTGCGTTTCGTTAATTTTGCCTGCCCGCCGGGCGTGTCTTCCACCCGAGATTTGAACTGTACTTATTTGGACTTTCATCCTCAAGTCTTGATGCAGGCTAAGGTGGAGTGTGCCGCCGACCGGAGGTCATGTATGGCGGCCGCAATATCCGGAGCGGTAAAAATGGCTGATCCGGTCACCAGTACTCCCGCACCGGCCCGGACAACCGCCGGTGCGGTGTTTACGTTTATACCTCCGTCAACTTCTATTTCAAATCCAAGGGCATATTTTGCCCGCAAATCACACAGTGCCTCCAGTTTTGAAACAATTTCGCCGATGAAGCGCTGCCCCCCGAAACCGGGGTTTACTGTCATTAAAAGTACCAGGTCCACTGTGGGAAGAATTGGTTCCACCATGGCTAAAGGTGTGGCCGGGTTTAACGCTATCCCGGCCAGCGCACCCTTTTCTTTGATACGGGTAACGGTGCGGTGAAGGTGGGTACAGGCTTCCACGTGTACCGTTACCAGGTCTGCCCCGGCAGCAATAAATTCCTCAATATAATAATCCGGTTTTTCTATCATCAGGTGTACGTCGAAGACAAGGCGGGAGTGCGGTCTAAGCGATGCCACCACCGGAGGGCCGATGGTGATGTTAGGAACGAAATGACCGTCCATAACGTCAATGTGCAGGTATTCCACCCCTGCCTCTTCAACGGCCGCCACCTGTTCGCGCAGACGGGAAAAATCCGCTGATAAAATGGAAGGCGCAATTTTAACCAACATAATCCCCCCTTTTGCCCATTTTGCTCTATCCTTTTTCACCGATTAGCATTTGGTGAACAATGTCGCAAATGTATGCGTTCGGTCACAGACCACCGGCGCTATGTCCCTGTCTCTCTGTCTTCCGGCAGGTCGATGAACCGGTCTTTTAGTTTCCGCATCACCTGCGGCATAGTGGTGTATTCCATCTCGTCCAGGTGCAGGCGGTGCGGTTCAAAGGGGCCCATCCGGCGCATGTAATCGGCAATATCAAGGGCCACCTGTCGGGCGTTGTCAAAGGCCGGGTCTGCAAACATATCCTGCGGCCCCACCAGTTTACCGCCGGCCAGTTGAAAGCCCAGGGCAATCACCCGCGGCGGGCCGTCGAATCTGACAGGGTGGGCATCTTTCACCTCCACCGGTAACAGTGGACCGATATGGGACCCGCGCAGCCAGCCGGCCACCAGGTGCGGGTGGGAAAAGGCCTCAAGGACTTCTCCCAGGGAGGGGTATCCGGTCTGGCAGCGCACAATGCACACCGGGTCGTCTTTGCCAACGTATCTACCGGCTACGCGGTAGAGGGGCTGGGCACTGGAAACGGCAGCGATCTCGCCGGTGCCCCGGTGGTAGACGTGCTTAATGACGAACCTCCCCGGCGCACCGATAAAGACCAGCATGTCGTAAATTTCTTCGGGTGCCGCAAAGTTGATCTTCTTTTTTTCGACCAGATCGTATACTTCGAAGTTGAAACCACAGTGCATATTGGGGTCGATAATCAGGCCAGTGGTGTTAAAGGGATCCGCAAAAATCTTGTACAGGGGGAGGTTCCATGCACCCGCCCCTGTCTTGTCGGCCATTAGGATGATGACAGTCTCACTCTTACGCTCTTCTATTTCCATCTCTGCTACTCCCGGCCCGAGACCTTTAATGTTGCCGGCAAAAGCATCAGAGAGTAGGTCCTGCCCGGCGCCGCAAAGTTTTAATTTTTTGGCGACTTCTGTGCAGGCTGAAAGGATATTCCTCGCCAGCCGTCGAATATCTTCATTGTTGCACCCCAGCTCATGGGTAAGGATGAGGTTGATATCGTCTCCCACGTAGGTCACGTGGTGGTCGATCAGAAGCGGGCTGGCATCCAATTCTTCACAAGCTTTTTTCACTAGTTCGGGGTGAACTCCGGAGTGCCCGACAAAGCCACCCACATCCGCTTTAATAACGCTTAACGTGATTTTTTTCTCTATTTTGTTCTCTCCTTTCCATCGGTTAATATTTGGCGGACGGTGTCGCAAATATTTTCCGGCGTGAGGCCGTAGTGGGTCAACAGGTCGGCCGCATCACCAGACTGTCCGAACAGGTCGGGAACTCCCACCCGGTGCACGGGTACCGGGTGATGGGATGCTAGTGCTTCGGCCACTGCACCGCCGAGACCGCCGATGACGCTGTGCTCTTCTACGGTGACTACAACACCCGTACGGGCTGCGCTCTGCACCAGAGTCTCTGTATCCAGCGGCTTGATGGTGCTTACATTGATAACTTCTGCTTCGATACCCTCCTCCGCCAGTTTCACCGCCGCCCGCAGGGATTGTTCCACCATAAATCCGCAGGCCGCCAGGGTTATATCTCTACCCGGTCGCATGATCTTTGCTCTGCCAATTGTGAAGGGCTCTTCGTCTGATGTAATTACCGATGTTGCCAGGCGGCCCAACCGGAGGTAGACCGGCCCGTCATACTGGGCCACGGCAAGGGTAGCCCGATAAGCTTCCTCGGCATCTGCAGGCACCACAACCTTCATCCCCGGCATCGCCCGCATCAGAGCTATATCGTCCAACGCCTGATGGGTGGCTCCGTCTTCGCCCACTGTAATCCCAGCGTGGGTAGCGCAGATTTTGACGTTAAGGCCGGTGTAGGCAACGGATTGAAAGATCTGGTTTAACACCCGCTGAGTGGCAAAAATAGCAAAGGTGGAGGCATAAACAATCTTGCCGGTGCAGGCCAGGCCGGCGGCCACACCTATCATATTGGCCTCAGCTATCCCAAGGTTGAAAAATCGTTCCGGATATGCATCGGCAAACAGGGCTGTTTTGGTGGACTTGGACAGGTCGGCGTCCAGTACCACCACCCGGTGGTCCCTGTGCCCCAAATCCACCAGGGCCCGCCCGTATCCATCGCGGGTAGCTTCTTTGGTCGGTTGTTTGGTGCTCATAACACTATTCCCCCAGTTCTTCCAGTGCCTTTTCTCGCTGTTTCCGGTCCGGCGCTTTGCCGTGCCAGTCTACCGCCCCTTCCATAAAGGTGACACCTTTACCTTTGACTGTGCGAGCGATGATGGCTGTAGGTTTGTGAGCGTAGGCCACGCTGTCCAGGGCCTGGAAAAGTTCTGAAAAGGAGTGGCCGTCTACTTCCACAACGTTCCACCCAAAGGCTCGCCACTTCTGAGCCAAGGGGGAAAGGGTCATCACTGTTTCTGTGGATCCGTCTATCTGCAGGCCGTTGCGGTCTACTATGGCCACCAGGTTGTTCAGTTGGTAATGACCGGCGGCCATGGCGGCCTCCCATATTTGTCCTTCCTGACATTCACCGTCACCCAGTAAAACGTATACCCGGTAATAACGGTGATCCAGGCGGGCGCCCAAGGCCATGCCCACTCCCACCGACAGACCCTGACCCAAAGAACCGGTGCTCATTTCCACACCGGGCACTTTACGCATGTCGGGGTGGCCCTGCAGCGGCGAACCCAGCCGGCGTAAACTTGAAAGTGTTTCTACCGCAAAGTACCCCCGCTCGGCCAGGGTGGCGTAAAGGGCCGGTGCCGCATGCCCTTTGGAAAGAATAAAGCGATCTCGCTCCGGATCGTCGGGAACTTTAGGGTCTATTTTCATCACCCCAAAGTAGAGGGTGGTGAGTATTTCTACCGCTGAAAGGGATCCCCCAGGGTGTCCGGAGCCAGCCTCAGCTATCATGTTGACTATATGCCGGCGAATAACCCGGGCTCTTTTTTCTAAATCCCGGTATGCTTCTCTTCCGGCAGAGCTAGCTGTTGACAGCATAGCAACCCCTCTCTTCCCAGTACCCGGACTTGTATTTGTTTCCAAAGCGTCCGGCCACCAGCAGTAGCATGAATTGGTAAGGTGTCAATTCTTTTTCTTCTGCTTTTTCTCCCCAGCCAAGGGCGTCTGCCACTGCTTCCAGCACCGGCGGTGTTATTTCTTCTGTCAGTTCTACCACGTTCATCTCCCGTCCCCAATACCATTCTTTAAAGCAGCGGCAGGGCAATATACCCCTGGAGTGCAGGGTAATCAGCCGGTGTACGATGTCGTTGGCCCCCGTCCGTTCCGCCAAGCGAACTTTTATCGCCTCTGTAGACTGCCCATTTACGGTGTGCGGGAGAAGTGATACCACCAGGTCAGCATGCCTCATCTGCGGTTCTACAAAGTTGCGGATGTCTCGCTGCCGCTGCCTGATTTCTTGCACAACTTGTTCCACGGTGTATCCCCGATGAGCGGCATCCCGCTGGATCTTCCAGCGTATTTTTAGATCCCGGTGGGTATCGTAGTAGATTTTATAGCCATATGTTTCTCCCAGTTTCTCGAATAAAAAGGAATGCAGTCCTTCGCAGATCACGAATTCCCGGGGTTTTACCCATTCCGGCTCCCCAAAGGTGCCGGTGTCGTGGTCGTAAACGGGCTTGAGAATTTTTTCTCCCCGGCGCAGCCGCTCGACATGTTCCATAAACAGCCCCAGGTTATTTGCCCGCGGGTTTAACGGGGTAATGCCAACTGCTTTCCGCTCGGCCCGGTCAAGGGAGTGGTAATCGTCCAAACCGATCACCGTTACCCGCTCTTTGCCTAAAAGTTGAGCCAGGTTGTTTACAAAAGTGCTCTTGCCTGCCCCGCTGTCCCCTACTATTCCGATAAGTGTAGTTTTCCGTCTCATCATTACATACCTCCTTACCTACAACGGTGCCAATGTGCAGTTGCTTCATTCCTGCCAGGCGCCTCAGTTTGGCTAGGGTCAGCATGCTGATCCCATGCCGTTTGCTGCGCGCAACGGCTGCGTCATTGCCCGGTGTGCGTGAATTACCAGTCCCAGTTTCTTATTGGCTTCCCTTAGGGTGCTGTACCGTAAAACCGCAGGTTACGATGTTTTGAGTTTATCCCGCCAACCCGGGTACAGCCGATCTGCATCTTGAGGAAAGGACTCGAAGGCTCGGGCGAGTTCCTTGTGCCCCTTGGCGTATTCCACCAAATCGATTCCCTTTATCCATGCCTCGTGGGCCTGTCGCAAGGAAATCGCGCCGGCGGTCGGGCCGTCGATATGGCCAAAGGCGCCGCCGCCCGAGGTCTGGCAGATGTTCGAATGGCCCAGGTTGTTAAAAAATCCGGGCAGCCTCAGGGCGTTCATGCCTCCAGAGATCATGGGCGTGGTTGCCTTGAACCCGTACCATTTCTGTTTGAAATAGGGCCCTTGGGCCTCTTCCCGTTCCAGCATGTAGGCCATGATTTTGTCCGCCGGGTCCCCCTCCATCTTGCCGAAACCCATGGTCCCGGTGTGGATGCCAGAAGCGCCCAGCAACCGGGCCATCTTGCTCAGGACAAAGGCGGTGTAGCCGCGTTTGGACTGGGGCGAGGTGACTGCCCCGTGGCCGGCCCGGTGGTAGTGCAGGAACTGGTTCGGGAAGTTTCTCCGGACCGTGGTGATGGCCGTTGGCCCGGCGACATAGCCGTCGATCAGAAATGCGACGTGGCTGGCGTTCTCGCCGAAAATCTCCAGGATGTACTCACCGCGGGCGATGATCTCGGCCGGGTCGTCGGCCGTGATGTTGGCCGAGAAGATCTTGGCCTCGCCTGTTTTATCCTGGGCCCGTTTCATGGCATCGGACACGGCCTTCATTGTTTCCTTGAGGGGAGCAAAGGGTTGGTTGCCCTGGGGCTCATCGTTTTTAACGAAATCGCCGCCCAGCCAAAATTGGTAGCAGGCCTCGGCAAAAAGGGCGGGCCTCAGACCGAGCTTTGGCTTGATGATAGTCCCCACGATCATGCCTCCGTTTTCCAGAGGCCGCCCCAGGATGCGCCAGAAATCCACGATGTTCCGGGCCGGGCCGTCGAAGAGCTGCAGGTATTCCCGAGGAAAATAGAAATCGTGCAGCTTGGCGTACTCGACGTCGCCCATGCCCTGGTTGTTGCCGATGGCCAGGGTCAGGAATGAGACCATCATGGCACGGCCGTCGATGATGTTCCGGTCGAAAAGATCCAGGGGGTAGGCAATTTTCATAAGATAGTCGCCGCTGTCGGTCTCGCTGAGTTCATAAACTATGGCGTCCACACTCTTGGTGAAATCGTCCGTGGTGCAGACCTCCACGTTGGTTCCTGTGGACGACTCGGCTGCAAAATGGGCGGCCACCTCCATGTGCCCGAAACCCTGCTTGGGTTTCATGATGTAGGCGCACAGAACATGCTTTCCTCCGTCAATGAGTTCCTTTTCCTTGAGGTCCAGATTAATATATCGGCTTGACTGATTATAAAGAAATGCCATTGTTCTGCCTCCTGTTTTCAAAATCGCTCTCCTGAGGAACGTAGTCCAACTCAACAAAGTTACTGTAACGCATTGACTCATCTCTCCTTTACAAAATGTTAATAAAACTATATTTTTTATTTATGTTTTTTAGTATATTGATTTGACCTAACCTAGACAATAAAAGGCTCACCAAAAGCTGCTTACCCTGTCTGAAACTGCGATAAACGGGAACGAAATACCCTTTTGAATCATTTTTTAAAAAATTCGCCTTACACCCGGCATAAGCAGCATTTCAGGCTAAATTAGTGACAGGTAAGACAAAACGTTGGATACCAAGTTTGAGCATTTATTGAATAAAGGATCAACGTTTTTCAAACTTTTATCACAATTAGAGTTTATAATAATTTTGAAAACGCTCACAAAAGAAGGTGGCCGGCATGGAAAAGGTAAGAATTCTTTTAGTAGATGATGAGGAACGGATCAGGGAAATGATCAGGGAATATACCAGTCTGGAGGGATATGATATTGATGAAGCCTCAGACGGAATTGAAGCTTTAAA